>NZ_SMDN01000009.1 GCF_006546935.1 Mycoplasmopsis mucosicanis | reverse complement strand
CAAAATGCATATCACAATAGAGACAGTATTGAAAAAATGTTTAGATGACTCAAAACTCAAACCAACTTAAATAAAAACTATTCATACACTGATGGAGTTTTAGAATCTAAAACATTTCTAACCTTTATAAGTGGTATTGTAAGAGCCTACATAATGTATTATTGCAAAGATTTAATAGCAAGAAAGAGAAATGAAACATACAACACAATAATTAATGAATTGACCAAAATTGAAGTGACAAAAATATCAGATACATATCTTCGTAGAAACGCATTTACAGCAAAACAAAAAGAGATTTTAAACGATCTTGAATTAGATACGAATCAACTTTTGCAATATGTAAATTCACTAAATTTAAGATTAAAAAAATAATGATAATTGCTGTTAGTATAATTTTTTACCGAAAGTTTAGATCATACACAAAATTTTCCTAATATACTCATTTTTGAGTATATTAGGCAAAAAGAAAAAACTAAGCAAGCTTAGTTTTTGAGACTTATTTTAGATTCAGTACCTTGAATGAGTCTTTTAATGTTTGTATGATGCAATGCAACAATAATTATTGCACTAATTAAGAATAATACACCGCTTATAAATCAATAGGGTTGCAGATTTGCGTATGCAATATTGTCGCTATGATTTATAAAGTTTAATCAGTGTCCAACAACACCTTGTGTAAATCAAGGAACAAGAGCTAAAGGAGTGATTACTATTACAGTACTCAATGATGCGAGTGAAACTTTTCTTGTATTGAGTGCTACTGAGAAAAATGTAATAAATGCAATAATTCAAAGAATAGGGTTAACAACAAGAATGAATGCAGATGTACAAGCTACACCTTTTCCGCCTTTGAACTTAAAAAATACAGGTCAGCAGTGTCCAATTATTACTCCAAAGCCTATTATTTGAGGACTCATTCAGTAAAGTGAAGCAAAAGAAGGGAATGCGTGATTTTCTAGAATTGCAAAAAGGAGTGTTGGTATAACTACTTTGCTAAAATCAATGAAATAAACGGCTAAAGCAAATTTTTTTCCATAGGTGCGTAAAGAATTAGTTGCACCAGCATTTTGACTATAATGATTTCGAACATCATCTTTTTTAAATCTGTGTGAAAGAATTATTGAAGTGTTAAACGAACCAATGATGTAGCCAAATATTAATAATACAAAATTGAGACCAATGATGGCTCAAATTTGATTGCTTGTAGTTGGATAATTAATATACATTATTTTGAACTTTGGTAAAGCATTAATTTTGGATTGCTTCTATAACCACGACCTTCTTTTGCTTGTGGTTTGCCATTTAATATAACTGCATCAGCAGAGAAAGAAACAACAGGTTTAAAAATTGCTTGACCTACTCCATAAGCATCAACGGGAGCTTTAGCTTTTTCGAATTTTTCAATTTTGTCTGCATTAAATCCACTTGAAACAACAATTTTTACATGATTTGCACCAGCTTTGTCAAGTTCTTTACGTAGGCGTTTAATTTGTTCAGGGTTAACACCATAAAATTCTTCATTATCAGGTTCATTATCAAACATATGGTCTTTCATATTTTTTGCAGTGTCGATTCTCACACCTCAAAGTTTGTCACCTACAGCTTCATATGAAGCAAGCGAGTCTTTGATCACGTCGTTGTGATAGTCAACTAATGAAATTAATAAATCTTCAGGGAAAATTTGATGATACGCTTTAACTGCAGCTGCTGTGTCTCCATTAAAGTTTTGAATTAAACAGTGAGGCATTGAACCAAATGTTGATTCAGTGTGCATAACGTTTTGTGCATCAGTAGACATAGAAGCACAACCTGCAAGTTGAGCAGCACGACCATCAACTTCTTGCATCATTCAGTGGTCGGCTCTATCACCCATATAAATTATGTCTTTACCATTTGCAGCATTTACACAATTACGTGCATTGGTTGCTATGTTTGAAGAGCGAGTTAATATTCCATCAATCATACCTTCTCAAATACCAAAGTGTTGATATTGGCCTTCTAATTCTAGTACAATTTCACGGTTATTTACAATTGTACCCTCAGGGATATATCTAATTGTGTATTTTGATGTATCTGTATTTTGCTCAAGAAGCATCAATGCTTCATCCATTCCAGCAAGCAAGCAATTATCAGTTCTTTGGAAAAATTGAAGCTTAATTACGTTGTTTGGATTCATTTTTTCAATAATTTTTTCTGTTTTGTGAAAGTATGAAGAAATATATTTATGATATTTGTTCATTATACCCCCTTGTGTTATTATATTTTTAATTATATAATAAAAAGTGGCTAAATAAATGTATTAATTTGTGTAAATATTTGCTTATTTGTGATTTGGAATTTACTTATACACACATTTTTGAGTATGTTAGGGAAATTATTAAATAAAAAAAACTTGCGTAAGCAAGTTTGGTAATTGTAAATTATATGGTGCTCGAGACAGGATTTGAACCTGCATGCCTCGCGGCACTAGATCCTTAGTCTAGCGTGTCTGCCAATTTCACCACTCGAGCGTGCGTTATTATTTTATCATATGTTGCAAAAAAGTAAAATAAAAACAAAAATAACCTATTAAGGTTATTTTTTGATTTATTGAAATTAAGCAAAGAAGTTTTTTCTTGCTTCTTGTTTTGTTTCTTGTGAAGCAGCGAAAGGAATTCATGTTGTATATTTCATTCTTGAAGCAACAATCATTTTTGTAGGTCATTCATTAACTGAACGATTTCAAACAAATACTGAATCGTTGTATAGATCTCTACATGCAGTAATTTCTTTTTGAAGATATGCATTTTGTTGCATTGCTTCTCTAATTTCTCCATGAGCTTTTAAGTCAGGGTAGTTTTCAATTTGAACATTAATTGCACGTGATAATAAACTTGCTTGAGCATCGATTTCACCTCTTGTAGCTTCAGAAACACTGTTTCCTGAACGAAGAGCAGCAATTTGAGTCATTGTTTTTTGGTCTAATTCAATAGATTTTTCCACTAAACTAGCAACGTTGCTCAATACTTGAACTCTTTGTTCAATGTAGTTATCGATTTGTGAAGCGTTTGCTTGGATTTTTTGTTCAAGTTGAGCAAAATAGTTTTTAGCAGCTATTTTTTTGAAAAGAAATACTAGACCAGGAATAATTAATGGGAATCATAAGAAAAATTCAAATAATATTGATCCTCATCCTGTTTTAATTTCAATTCTTTTGTTAATAACATTAACGTCGTGACCTTGTTCTAAAATTGGTCCATTCATTTCATCTAATTGGTTTGCCATTTTTTTCCTCCTAAATTATTGTAATAATAGCATTTTTTACAAAATATGTTCTTTTTTTGTCTGCACTTGATACATTGTCTATGTTTGCATCAGTATTTAGCATAACTTCATTATCTAATTTGACTTTTGTATCTAAATTTGTTCTGGTGCCTAAATCAACATCTATGTCTAAATCTGCACCTGATCTTGAATATAATGGTAAAGTTTTGTATGATTGTCAAAACTGTTCAACTTCTTGTTCATAAGATTGCTCAATAGGGAATGAGTTTAATGTTTGTACTCTGGCTGCTGATTGATTTTTTTGCAAGATATATTCAGTTCAATGAACTGGAACATCATGATATCTACCATCACCACCGAGAACTGATATGTATGAAACTCGTTCGATCATATCGTAACCAAAAGAATTTACTTCAACAACATCTCCGCTTGCATCAGTAGATATTGGTTTTACGTTTAGAATTACTGGTGTTTTAACATCAGGATGCTTGAATAAATTCGAAACTTTTGTAAGGTTATTTTCGTATTCAAGTCAATTAGATTTATTGTTTGTTCATTCTTCGTAGATAAAATCACTTGTTTTGGTTTGTTGGAAAATTGGAATTGAGAAGTAAAGAGCAAAACTAAAGTAAAGATCTTTAAAGTAGTTAAAAGCTTGTGATTTAAATTCGTTTAATATATTATCATAGCTAAACATTGTTCAATAGATATCCATGTTTTCTTCAAATTTCATTTTTTGCATATGTTCAGCAATGATCATAGCTAATGTACCGTCTTTAACAAAATCATATTCATCTCCATAACCAATAGTTTTGTCTTGTAATAAAGATAAAATATTTTTTTGAGCCAATGGTGTGAATAGCAATCTATATTGAGCCTCGTTATTTCTAACAGGAACTTTTCAAAAGCTTTCAAACTCCATATTTGTAAGTGGAGTTATTCCGGTATCTTTTTTATATTCTTTTGTTGTTTGTTTAATTAATTTTTTCTTTTGTCCTTCACTCAACATGTTTATTTGCTGACATGCTCGTTCAAACTTAAGTTCTGGAGCTGCTTGAGTACCAAATAGCAATGTTGTTGGTTCGTCATAGTAAGGACAAGGTTTTGTGACAGAAGCGTGTAGTGTTTGAGTATGTGTTATTGAACGGTTGTTGCTCGTAGATACTCAAGAAATTGTTAATGTACCTGTATATGTTTTGGTTCGCATTTCGTGTTCAAGCATTCTTGAAAAAACGAATGGATTTCCATAAATTGAACCCGATTGTAAACTAATAACACAGTTTTCTTCAGTTTTAACTTTATCAAAACTGATGTTAAATTGTTTATTCATTAATGCTATTTGCTGGTTAGTCAAATTTGGATATAGCTTAATAAAAGGCATTGTTTGCATAAACATTTTTTGCAATACGCCCCGTTTAAATAGTGAAACAAGTGGCAAGACTTGTTGGAATGCTATTGCTTTTTCATGCTCATATTCTTTACGTTTTTGAGCATATAGTGAATCTACTTGTTTTCTTCGAGGACTAATAACCCCTGCAAGAACACCAATCGTAGTTATTATCCCTACTATAGAAAGAACAATACCAGCAATTAAGCCTCCATTCACTTCTGATGTTTTTGAAAGACCAATTATTAATGAACAAAGAATCAGCACACTAATACTAGTACACAACATTACAATGGTAAATATTTTTCAGTTTTTTAGATTTCTGATACGTTTTTCAATATCGTCTACTTGTCTTTGTAGTTGATAAACTTTTTGAGATTGAAGTCTATTCTCTTCAATATTTATACCTGATCTTTGTGTGTATTCATCGAAACAATTATCAACATTTTGAATATGTTGATTTTTATATTGCTCATATTCACTCAATGGTTCATCAACATATTTAATATCGTTTTCAGCCATTTTACCTCCTCATTAACTCTTAAATAAATTAATGCAAACTAATTTTACATATTAATATTAATATAAATAATAAATTAAGATATTTAAATAAAAAATCTCACAATTGTGAGATTAATTATCAATATTTGTTTTCAGTATTTTTAGGAAAGCTTCTTGAGGTACTTCTACAGAACCAAGCATTTTCATTCGTTTTTTACCTTCTTTTTGTTTTTTTAGGAGTTTTTGACGTCTAGTTACATCACCTCCATAAAGTTTTGCAGTAACGTCTTTACGATATGCTTTAATTGTTTCACGAGCAATGATTTTTCCACCTATTGCTGCTTGAACAGGAACTTCAAAGTTTTGTCGCGGTATTGCTTCTTTAAGTTTTTGAGTCAATTCACGAGCACGCGGATATGCGTTATCTCGGTGAGTGATTATTGTGAAAGCATCAATTTTATCGCCATTGAGTAGAATATCTACTTTTACAAGTTCAGTTTCTTTATAACCAAACAAATCATATTCAAAAGAAGCATAGCCTTTTGTTGAAGATTTTAAGCGGTCAAAGAAGTCTACAACAATTTCAGCAAGAGGCATTTCATATGTTATTTTGCTTCTATTTCCATCAAGTGTTTCCATATCGCGATAAATGCCTCTTTTGGCCTGACAAAGCTCCATAACATTTCCGATGTACTGATCTGGCACAATTATTGTTGCAAAAATATAAGGTTCTTCAATGCGGTCAATGTATGTTTTATCAGGTAAAAGTGCAGGATTAGAAATCATTTCTAAAGTACCATCAGTACGATAAACTTTGTATTCAACAGATGGTGAAGTAGCAATAACACTGATTTTATACTCACGATTCAGTCTTTCTTGCAATATTTCCATATGTAGCATACCTAAAAAACCAACACGAAAACCAAATCCTAATGCTTTAGATGTTTCTTGTTCTCAAGAAATTGAACTATCTGAAAGTGAGATTTTTTCTAAACTCTCTTTAAGCTCCATATAATCACGTGTATCAATTGGATAAAAACCAGTAAAAACAACAGGTTGTTTTTTCTTGTAACCTGGTAAAGGTTTTTCAGCAGGATTTTCAACAAGAGTAATTGTGTCACCAACACTGACTTCTTTTGCATCACGAATTGTTGCGGCAACTCAACCAACTTCACCGGCCTCTAAATATTCTTTTTTAACTTCTCAAGGACTTTTAACCCCTAATTCAGCAACTTGATTAATTTTTCCATTAGACATAAATTGGATTTTGTCGTTGCGTGAAAGTTTTCCTTGCATAATTCTCACAAGCATCACAACACCACGATATTCATCGAAATAAGAGTCAAAAATTAATGCTTTTAATGGTGCATCATCTATTGCATTTTGAGGCGCAGGAATATATTTTTCAATTGCTTCAAGGACTTGATCAATATTTATCCCTGTTTTTGCTGAAATTGCAACAGCATTATCGCAAGGCAAACCAATAACTCGTTCAATTTCGGCCTTTGTTCTTTCAATATCAGCAGAAGGCAAATCAATTTTGTTTATTATTGGAATAATAGTTAAATTATTTTCGAGAGCTAAATAAACATTGGCTAAAGTTTGTGCTTCAATACCTTGAGTTGCATCAACAATCAATAATGCACCTTCAGTAGCGGCAAGTGAACGTGAAACTTCATAAGTAAAATCAACGTGGCCAGGTGTATCAATTAAGTGAAAAATGTAGTCTTTGTATTTAATTTGGACTGCATTTAATTTAATTGTGATTCCACGTTCTTTTTCAAGATCCATTGTGTCGAGAATTTGTTCTTCTAAATCACGTTTGGCCACTGTATTAGTTAATTCTAAAATTCTATCAGCCAGTGTGCTTTTACCATGATCAATATGCGCAATGATTGCAAAGTTCCTAATTTTACTTTTATCCATGTATTAGTCTCCAAAATGTATATAATTTCAAAACAATTTATATTTAATTATAATATCACAAATTTAATGAAAGGTCAAAATGAGAGTACAAATTAATAAAGGTCATACTAATGTTTCATATCGCGACGGTAACAAATTTATTCAAGAAAAAAAACATAATGGATTTAACCATAACATTGATTATTCAGTACTTAACGTCTTTGATTTTGTTCCTAAATTGCTCAGTGATAACACACAATTTAGTGAGTGAGAATTTATTGATGGTGTTGAACCTACAATAAGTTTAGATAATGTTGAGCAAATTGCTCAACAAATTAAAGCAATTCATAATTCAAAACTTGTTTTTGCACCTTCAAATCATGCTCGACGCGTAAAACATTATCGTATGCTAATGAAGCAATTTAACCGCCGTGTAGAAGTACTTGATAAATATTATCGTTCAATCAATTTAACTCTTGCAAAAATGGCTAAAGACACTCCATTGCACAATGATTTATGACCTTTTAATATGATTGAAACAAAAGACAAAATTTACTTTGTTGATTGAGAATATGCAACAATGGGTGATAAGCATTTTGAACTTGCATACGTAATTGAGGCTAGCGATATGAATGCTCAAATTGAATCAAAATTTTTGCAAGCATATGGTAATTACAATCCAGTACATCTGCTAAGACACAAGATGTTGGTCAACTATTTGGTTGTACTTTGAGTTCACACTCAAACTCAACCTCCTTTTGATACACATAAATATCAACAACGAATTGAGCAGTATGCAAATGAATTAATTTCTATAACTAGCAATAAATAATTTTACGAAAATACACATAAATGAGTACTTTTGGTAAAAAAAATCAAGTAAGCAACAATTGTATTAATAACTGATTTTTGCTTGCTTGTTTTTTAATATATATATTTAATATATAATTTAAAAATAACAGATTTGAAGAGGTCATATGTTTAGTGAAAATGAAAAAAAATATAAATCAATATTAAATAATCTTTTAGATGTAAGTCCTAATGATAAGGCAATTTTTTGTCGTACTGATAATAAGTACTACTTTGATTTTTATAAGCTTTTTGGCGAAGAAACATACGATAAAATTTATAAACATCACTCATTTAGCGTTGATATCATTGAGCAAAAATTATTGCGTGCTACTGAACAATTATTGCAATGTAGTTATGCTGAACAAGTTCAATTAATAATTAATGAGTATGATTTAGAAGTATCAGAATACACAATTAGATTGGTTAATAAGAACTTTGAACAAGGTTTACAAAGACTTATTGAAGAACTTACAAAACAATATCAAAAACAGTCTATTAAGTGAAAATTGTTTTTGGAAAAAGCTAAAGAAATCAATGAACAAAGCAATATTTGACCTATTCATTTAGGCTTTTTATTTGTGAAAGTAAAGATTGACGATAAGGTAGTTTATGGTCCTTTGTTTGTTAAAGAAGCGTATCTAACTATTGAAAATGCTCGACCAAAATTACACTCAACAGGCGACATAAAAGTCAATGAAAAATTGCTTTTTTTACTCACAAATGCTAATTTTGACCTTAATACTAACATTGATATCTCACGATTAAGTATTGCTGAATTAATTAATATAATTAAAGAAAATTACACAAAAATCTATCAAAATATACCTGAAATCAATGCTCCTTTTATTAATATTGAGACGGATAAAGTGCAAAATGAGTCGCTAGAATTTTGTCCTGGTATTGTGTTAGGTTTATTCCAACCTTCAGGTGGCTACATCAGAAATAGAATGATGGATATCATTAAAAAAGATGAAATAAACAGCATTTTTAAAGTTGATTTTCATAAAGCTAACAATACTAAACGTATTCAAAATTACTTATTCCATCCACGTAAAAGCTTATTTAAAATTACTCCTTCAAACTATTCTCAAGATCAAGCAGTTGCTTCATCACTATTGCAAAATACATTGATTTGAGGTCCTCCCGGAACTGGTAAATCACAAACAATTGTTAACTTATTGACCAACATTTTAATGTACAAAAAAACTGCGTTGGTGTGTTCACAAAAACGTGCTGCACTTGATGTGATTATTAAACGTATGGGCGAATTAAGAATGTTTTGTCTTTATATGTCCAATACTTCTAGCACAATTTCTAAGAAAAAATTCTATGAACCTTTGCAAAAATACATTAATTATTTGGAGTATTTAGATAACGACTCTAGAGTTAAAGGTCTTCCTATCATCAGTCAAAAAGAGTTTGACTATATCAACAATATTCAAGAGCTCAGTGAAAATCCACAATTTTTAAATGCTTCAAAAGTGATACCAAAATTGAGTAATTTTGTAGACAAACTTGATCAAAAACACTGAGAAATTCTATTGAATTTACCTGATTTTCTTATTTATCCAAATGAAATTAAGTTCGAAAACATTAAACAAGCACAAAAAAACATATTAAAAGTTAATGGCCTTTACTGAAATATATTCAGTAAAAAAAGACGCAGAGTAAAAGAATTAGCAGTAAAAATATATGAAAATTTCAATAATAGCGATCTAAATATCAATGAATTAAAATTGCTAACAAGCAATTTTGACATTCAAGACCTAGATTATATAAATAAATTAGTAAATATTACTCCACCAGCAAGAGAACAAATAAGTGATGTTAAAGAACTAAAAAAATACATTGCAAGTTATATTTTGGCTAAAATGGACAATTTTAGCGATGAAGAAAAAGCTCAATATCTTGAATTTAGTTCAGTAATTAGAACTGCAAAAGTTCAACCATATAAATTTATTAATAATTTTGCTTCACTAATTAAAAAATTATTTCCAATTATATTAATTACTCCTGAAACTGAAATGAGTGAGTGACAAAGAGAAGAATTTGACTACGCAGTTCTAGATGAGTCAAGTCAAATTTTTGTTGAAAAAGGACTTCCGGTTGTTTATCTAGCAAAAATTAAGGTATTAGCAGGTGATAAAGAGCAAATGAAGCCTTCAAATTGGTTTGGTGTAAGAGTCAGTGATGATGAAACTGTTTATGGAATGACTGAATCATTGCTTGATTTTGGTATGGCTTTAAGCGTGCACAGTATTTTGCTAAACAAAAACTACCGTTCTAATCATGCTGCATTAATGACATTTAGTTCTAAACATTTTTATAATTCAAGTTTGGATGTTATTGATTCTGCTGGTCTTAGTTTGGATGCTAAACCTATTGAAGTTTATGAGGTTAATGGCATTTGAGAAGATAACTCTAATCAAGTTGAACTTGATCTAGCACTAGATCTTGTAAAGCAAAATTTAGAAAAATATGAAAAAATTATTTTACTTTGTTTTAACTCTAAACAACAAGACACAATAATGAGACATATTTTTGAAAGTGAACCAGAATTGGAAAATGCATTGAAAAATGATGCACTTTTACTCAGAAATATTGAAAATATCCAAGGTGATGAAGCGGATTTAGTTATTGCAACACTTGGTTATGATGCAAATGCAACAATTCATGCAACTTATGTAGGACGACCAGGTGGTAAAAATGCACTAAACGTTGCTATTTCGCGGGCAAAAGATAAAATGATTGTTATTAAGTCACTAAAAGCAAATGATGTGAAAACCACTACAGCCAATGAAGATATGTATGCATTCAAAAAATGGTTAGAATTTTTAGAACTTAGTGATGATCAAAGAAAAGAATTTATAACTCATAAACAACAAAGCGAAAATGATAATTTAGATGTACAAAGTGAACTTTTTGAAGAAATATTTGACGCAGCTCAAGAATTGATAAAAGATAAACCATACATTAAATTATTCAAAAATTATGCTCTCGGAACTCTTAAAGTTGACATTATGCTGCAATATTATGATCAAAATGTTTATGCAATTTTAGTAGATGATTATCAATATGCAAATGACCCTAATAAATATCTTGAGTTTAATGACATAGCAAAATTTATTCGTGCTAAAGGCTATACATTATCAGTTTTTGATAGATTGAATTGAGAAAAATCACGTGAAGACTTTGCACAATTTATTAATAGTCTTGAAGTAATTGATAAAAATGAAGATATAACTGAAGAACAGATTCAACAAAAAACATTTGAAATGGCACTTGAAACTTTTGACGATAAATACTCAAAAATGAGTATTTTGGACAAAAATGTTAGTGAAATTAATCAATCTGATGCTGTTGATGAAGCAAATGATAACAAAAACATTGATGTACAAATTAATGAAAAATTAGAAGAAGAATTTAATGAGTTAGAAGCAGATGAAAAAGTTGCTCAAGATCTTAGCCCAGAGCCAAATGTTTTTGAAAATATATTAGCCAAAAAGAATGATGTTGAAGATGCTGTTATTGAAGAAGTTGTTAAAGAAATGGATGTTGATACAGATGAATTTAACACCCCTGCTGACTTTGAAGATAATAATGACCCTCAAAATGATGAAATTAGTGTTACAAATGAACAAACTAGCGAAAATACAGATGTAAATATTGAGCAGGATTCAGACGATCACGACACATCTTCACATACTCAATTACATTCAGAAAGTTCTGAAGAAAGTATTGAGCAAAGCCAAGATTTATTGAATTCAAATAATGATGTTGATGAAGACACGCAAGAAATAGAAGTTGATAATGATAAGCCTATTGAAGAATCAAAACAAGAAAATAGCACTGAAAGTCAAAATATGAGCAATGAGACAAATGACTCAAAAGTCTCACCTTACAACTCAATTTATGAAAGCAATGATTGACTTAAAGAGGAATTAAATATTGATTTAGACAGCATTGTTGTTCCTGAAATTAATATTGAAGAGATTGAAAAAAGCAATACTAATTCAATCAAAAAACCAACGCCTGAACCTAAATTTGAGCATCATGACAGCCTTGAAGATACACAAGAAGTAAATGGAAATTTAACTGCTGAAGTTGATGCGATGAATGCTGTTTTCTATGATAAAGCAGACGAGTATAAAGAAAAATAGACCCGCTTAAGGTCTATTTTTTTTGTCATATAAGATATTAATTTTTTAGTAGTCTTAATACATATATTTATTGTTGAAATTTACTAAAAGTACTCAAAAATGAGTATTTTCGTAAAAATTAAAGTTCGCTTAATGTTTTGGCCATGTTATTTTTATACACACCAACACCTGGTTGATTAAATGGATTTACTCCATTTAGATATGCAGACATTGTAACAGCTAACATAAAGAATTGAAATAGGTACCCTAAATTTCACTCATTAAGATCGCTAAATTCGATAAACATATTAGGTATTTTTGCATCAACTGCATGAGCTTTAAGTGTAGCATCAAAAACGGCTCAATTTACTTTGTGTAATGATTTACCATCCAAATAATTAATACGATCAATATTTTCTTGATCAACTGTTAGTTTAAAATCTTCTAATGCATTAGTTAAAACCAAAGAAGTCTCAAACAAGATTCTGCTTCCTTCTTGAATAAATTGACCAAGTGAGTGCAAATCAGATGAAAATTGAGAAGAAGCTGGAAAAAGACCTAAACCATTTTTACCTTCGCTCTCTGCAAAAAGTTGTTTTCATCACTCTTGGAAAAGTCTTAATCTTGGTTCATATGAAACTAGAAGTTCGATTGAGTACTGTTTATTTGACAAAATGTGTCGAATAACTGCATACTGATAAGCTTGATTTGTGTTCAAATCAGGATTTTTGTTATCTTCATTACATTTTTGAGCACCTTCAAGTAGCGCTTTTGTGTCAAGACCTGCACACATAAAAGGGAATAGACCAACAGGGCTAAAAACACTAAAACGACCACCAACATCGTCAGGCACAATTAATTTTTCATAACCTTTTTGTGTTGCTAAGTCATAAAGCACACCATTTTGTGCATCAGTTGTTGCAACAATTAATTCTTTTGCACGCAAAACTCCAACTTTTGCTTCAAGAAGTTTTCTAAACTCACGAAATGCGATTGCTGTTTCAAGAGTTTTTCCACTTTTTGAAATCACATTGATAGCAAAACGTTTATTTTCAACATATTTTAGCTGCGTAACAAGACTTTGAGCACTGACATCATTACCTGCAAACAAGAGTTCAATTTTTGGTTTATTTATTTTGTACTGATCAAAGATAAATTCATAACCTGCTGCTGCACCTAAATATGAACCTCCAATACCAATAACAACTACAACTTCAATGTTCATATTCATTCATTTTTTTGCGAGCATTTGCATTTTTTTATACTCATCATTATCCAATTTATTTGGTAAATTAATTCAACCTAATCAATCTTTTTCAGCAACCTCTTTACGATAAATTGCATTATGAATTTTGCTTACTTTGTCTTGATATTTCAATACAGTTGCTTGATTCATTGCTTTTGCAAAATTTAATATTACTTTATTCATTATTCTCCTTAACTAAAATGGGTTAGTATTGTTTATATATCCTTCAAAAATTTGTGCTCAATAAAAAAAACATATTAAAGCCCCTAATACAGCCTCAGTGTTGCTTTGCAAAACAATTTCAATCATTGAAACGTTTGCAATGTTTGAAAGTGTTGTGCTAATTCCATCATTGTTTAGCTTATTAAATTCATTAAGTCTATTCTGCTTGTACTTTGGAACACCATCTTTGTCACTGAGCTCGGGATAAATTCTGAAGTCATACCTTTGTTCTTTTAGTCTAAAAAATGTAGCAAAATAACTATGATTCATATTGAGCGTGTATGGTGCAAATGAGTAAATATCCTGTGGAAAAACTAAATTTTGAGTTCAAAATCCATTTTTTATGTCTTTTGAATTGACTAAATGAGCAAATATATCTAGACTTTTTTTTATTGCGCTATTGGAAACAATATTGAGACACTTATTTTTTTCTTGCTTTAACTTGTGTCGTATGTATCCGTATTGAAAAGCATAATTAAATTGTAAATTTGCGGACGTAAATTCAATGCTCGCAGAACGATAACCCTCAATTAAGTTATTAATATTTAAACCTTTTAAATAGAGCAAAATTATGTTTATTTCGCTAAAAAAAGCATATCTACGATCAAGAATGTTTGGAATTATAAGTTTATTATCCTCATCTATTTCTAAAAAACTTAACTGCTCTTCAACATCTGTTTTGGCTATTAAAAAACTTCGTCTTAGTACTCTTCAATAACCATAATTTTGTTGGACATAATTAACAAAAACTTTAATGAACTCGATGAATTTTGTATCGAAACTACTCATTTTTGAGTATATAAATGCACAAGTTTCAAAATTTAGTGAACTTTTTAAACACTGAAAATCACTGAATCATTTTTCAAAAGGATCATTACTGTTTATGAAATGATATTTGATTTTGTTTTGAGCTAGAATGTCATACTTAAAAACAAATTCAATACCACTCAATGCATTTTGAATTGTTAATTCATCACAAAAGATAACTATGTCCCTAATATTGTCTTTTATTATTGCTTGAGATATTTCTTTAATCTCTTCGAAGTTGTATTTTCCAAAATTCAATGTTAGTTCATGAAAACCAAAATTTTCAAAACTATTAATAGTTTTGTAATTGATACCTTGAATGATGTCATTAGCTAATTTGATTAAATTTTCATTTGAAAAATCAGGATAATAGTTATAAGCCTTCAACTCAATTTTAGACATTTTGGCCTCTATTTTTTCAAATGTTTATATCTTTTTCAATTTCACTTTTCAATGTTCGAAAACCATGTTTTGTTTCTTTTAATTCATCAGTGAAAGGTGTACGCGCAAAATAAGAGTGATTGTATTTGAAATTTCCAATACCTGTACTATTTGCATTGTCTATTTGTTCAACATAAAAATTAATTTTATCCTTGATAGAAAATTCTGCATACAAATTTTTTGAACTTCAGTCAGTGATATTTTTTTTAGGTATGTTAAAAACGTATTTTTTGTTAGTTAAAACAGTTATGCCTTCACGACATATATGTATTATTTTTCCAAATAGAATATCACCTCTTTTATTCATATCTAAAATTATAAACAATTTTTGCAGAATTTAATTTATAAACTAAGGCAGTTTCAGTTGATTTTGAAAAAAATATTAATTTCTACATATGTATTTTTTTACGAAAATACTCATTTTTGAGTACTTTTGGTAAAATTGAAATTCTCTTTCAATTATTTAATATTTTAATATAATTTCAATATCTATTAATATTCTAATTATTTAAGGGGTCAGAATGAAAAACATAATCAAAAATCAGCATCAAAATAGAACAGAATTAAAATTTTGTCATATCAACAAAATTAAGTCAAAAGACCTTAATAACGCACTCCAAACATTTTTAATGAAAATTAGCGAATTTAAAAATGTTCAACCGCAACATATTTCTGCAGCAGATTTTAATCGTATTAGACAAAATTTTCACGATTTAAATACATTTATTATGAGTGTTATTGCTAAAGACAAATTTAAATTCAAAAGAGAAACTGCAACAACATTGAACGAAATTAATTCAGTTTTTAAAATTTTGATTACTCAACTTTGTCCTCATTATGAGTTGGTTGATACACAGGAAAACTGTGCAATTTATACAAATAGTGATCAAGTTGATTTATTTATAGCTTGAGAGACTTCACAATTTGTATTTGGTAATAAATACATTGTTTTTGCTCCAAAATATGAATACAATTTCTTGCTTCCTGAAGGGGTAAAAATTTCTTCAAAAGATGTTAAAAAACTTTATTCAGAATTCGTTGTTGTGATACCTCAACAATCCGAATATACTGAACCACAAGAAGAAGAAATTCAATCTAATAACGTTGAGTTAGTTGAAAATGATAGTGAAAAAGTAGTGGTTAAATTGGCTGAAGAAGTCGATATTTTCGATCATGAACCTAAAAATATTGATGAAACTATTGAAGTTGAAACTGAATCAATGTCAAAAGGTGAAGATGATGTAGTTGTTGATGAAAATGTTGAACAATTAGAAATGTCTACAGAAGAAAAACAAAACGAGTTATTCTTTACATACTTTTTTGAGCTTGAAGAAGAAGAATTGAATATTGCATTGAGCAAATACATTGAAAAATTTGCATCTTTTAAAGACAAATTCAATTCTCATATATCAGCAAGAGACTACAATAGAGTAAGACAAAATTATCATGATATTGAAAATTTAGTTACTAATTTATTGAGCATAGATGTTTATGATTACAAAGATCAAACAAGAGCACTATTTGCTAACCTAAAAAATGAATTTAATAGATTAATTACAAATTTATGTCCTCATTACGAATTACAAGATACAGAAGAAAATTGATCTGTATATCAAGTTGAGCAAAATAAATATTCATTATCTTATGAAACATCATATGTTGTTATAGGCAACAAATTTGTTGTTTTTGCAGATGAAAATGAATTTAATTTCACTTTACCTCAAAATGTGTTAATTAGCGAAAATGCTCTTAAAAGTCTATTTTCTGACTATGTAATTGATATTCAAAGTGCAAACTCAATTTACACAACTGTATCACCTGAAGTTGAAGAAATAATTGAAGATGTTGTGCAAAATGAAGAAAACCTTGAGCCTCAAACAACTCAAGTTGATGATATGTCAATTAACAACGAACAAATTGAAGAACAATCATCAGAAGAAAACCAAGAAGTTGCAGTATTCACACACGAGGATGTAATAGCTCAATCTCAACAACACGAAAGTATGCAAGAAGAATCTCATGAGGTTCAAGACACTATGGAATCTCATGATTCAACTCAACAAGTAACTAGTTCGCAAACAATTGAAGTGCCTGTTGAAGAAGCAAATTCAGTTGATGAAGTTGAGATTGTACAACAAAAAGAAGTTGTTAAAAAACCTAAAAAGGTTAAAAAACAAAAACCTGAAAAAGTTAAAAAACACAAAACTCCAAAAATTATTATTGATGGTGTTGCATATTATGAAACTCAACTTGAAACAGTAAGTCAAAATGAAAAAGTTAAACCAGGTAAATACTTCTCAAGACCTTCTTTAACTTTATGATGACATATTGGTATTGTTGTACTTTTAATCGTAGCAATATTAGTTTTATTAATTGTTATTTTAAGAGTAGTTGAAATTTATGCAGACGTTGAAATCTTTAAACCTTTCAAAGATCTTTTCAAAAAATAATGTAGCTTTTTTGCATTATTAGAAAGGAGCATACATTGTTAAATAAAGATAAAAATATTGTAACTTTAGTAAATCATTTAAAAGCATCAGGGTTTGTTTTTCGAGGAAGCGAGATCTATGGTGGTCTTGCTAATACATGAGATTATGGTCCACTCGGTGCTCTTTTAAAAGATAATATTGAAGCAATTTGAAAAAAATATTTCATACAACAGGAAAAAAACAATTTTTTACTTGATTCTAAAATTCTGATGAACCCTCAGGTTTGAGTAACATCAGGTCATGTTGTGAATTTTAATGATCCTCTTATTGAAAATTTAGAAAATGGTAAAAGATATCGTGCAGACAAATTGATTGAGCAAATTGACTCATCGATTGTGGCTGAAACATTAACTTTTGCTGAAATGAAGGAATTTTTAGACAAAAACTTGCATGAATATGAGGGTTCTAAAACTCGTTGAAGTGAAGTTAGAAAATTCAATCTTATGTTTGAAACCAAGCAAGGAGTTACTGAAGAAAGCAAAAGTAAGATTTATTTAAGACCAGAAACCACTCAAGGAATCATGGTCAACTTTAAAAATGTTCAAAGGTCAATGCGAGCAAAATTACCATTAGGTATAGGTCAAGTTGGTAAAAGTTTTAGAAATGAAGTAACTCCTGGAAACTTTATTTTTAGAACTCGTGAATTTGAACAAATGGAACTTGAGGTATTTTGTCATCCTCAACAAGCAGATCAAATTTTTGACTATTACATTGAAAAAGCAATACTTTTCACTAAAAAATTAGGTCTTAGCGAACAAAATACACGTCTAAGAAAACACGATCCAAAAGAACTTAGTCATTACTCATCAGCTACCAGCGATGTTGAGTATTTATTCCCTTTTGGTTGAGGTGAATTATTTGGTATTGCAAACCGTACAAATTATGACTTGTCTGCGCACCAAAAAGCAACAGGTGAAAATTTAGAATATCTTGATCCAATAACAAATGAAAAATTTATTCCATATGTTATTGAACCTTCAATGGGACTAGATAGACTTATGTTTGCTATTTTAATTGAAGCTTATGATGAGGAAAAAATCGATGATGATACTCGTCTTGTTTTAAGATTTTCAAAAGAATTAGCACCATACAAAGTTGCAATTTTGCCTCTTGTTAAAAAGTTAAATGAAAAAGCGAGTGAGATTTTTCAAATGCTACTCGACAAAGGTATTTCAGTAACTTATGATGAAACTGCTTCAATAGGTAAAAGATATCGTCGACAAGATGCAATAGGAACACCTTGCTGCATCACTGTTGATTTTGATACTCTTGAAGATAACACCATAACAATTCGTGATAGAGATACAATGCAACAAAAACGTATCAAAATCGATGAAATTTTAGAATACATATAGTATGAGCACAAATTTAAGAAACATTCATGATGAATTAATTGCAAAACTTGACATAGTGGAGCAAATTAATAAGTACGTAACTTTAACCAAAAAAGGTCAAAGTTACGTTTGTTTATGTCCCTTTCATGATGACTCCAATCCTTCGATGAATGTTAGTCCTTCAAAACGAATCTTTAAGTGTTTTGTGTGCGGTGAAGGCGGTGATGTAGTCAGATTCGTTTCTAAGTTTCAAAAAATTTCTTATCCTCAAGCGCTTAAAATGTTGGCTGATCAAAGTGGTATAGCCTATTCATCCAATACATTTTATGAACCTAAATCAAACTATAGTGAATTAGATTTACAAGTTATTGACTTACTTGAACGAGTTAATTCTTTCTATAAACTTGAATTCATTAAACTAAAAAATTCACTCTTATATGATTTTTTTACTTCGCGCCAATTAAATAATGAATTGTTGTCTCTTTTTGATATTGGTTATGCTTCAAAAGACTCATTTCTTGAGTTTTTTGGTGATGAAATTAAACAAAATGCCTTAATTTTTGCAAAAGCAGGTTTAATTCATGCCGATTCAAAACAACCAATTTTTGCAAACCGAATCACTTTTGCAATTCGTAATTCTGAAGGCAAAGTTGTTGGTTTTTCGGCTAGAACTCTCAACAAAGACGAAAAACCAAAATATATCAATAGCGCTGAGTCAACAATTTTCCAAAAATCAGAAATTTTATATAACTTTCAACAAGCAAATCAAAATATTGTTGACCATGAATTAATAATAGTAGAAGGCTTTTTTGATGTTATTGCTCTTGCAAAAATTAAGCGTTTAAATGCTGTTGCTCTAATGGGGACCGCTCTAACACTCAAACATCTTAAACTACTTAAAAATAAAAATATTATTCTCTTTCTTGATGGTGATAATGCAGGTCAAAAAGCTTCTTTAGCAAGTGCTAAATTCTTGCTTTCTAAAGGCATTGATGTGCGAATTGTTGCTAACAAAACACGCCTCGACCCCGATGAAATAATAAAAGAACTCGGTATTGAATACTTACAAAATATGCTTGCAAATGCACCAGCAGCACTTGATTTTGTATATGATTATTTCAAAACTCAATACAGTCTTATTTCAGGTAGCAACAATGATCTTAATAGTATTCAACACTTTGTTGCCTGTATCAATGAATACATTCAATACTCATCACCAACAGTGCAAAGTTATTACAAATCTAAAGTTAATTCTGATTTCAAATATACTCCAGATTTTGACCAAAACCACTCAAAAACGAGTGAATTCGACTTATCAGTTAATGATGAATATTTTGGTTTTGAAGACACTAATACATTTTTGGCTCACGACTTTGTCCCTGATTATATTCCCCCTGAACCTCTTGATATCAATGCACCAAACTTTAGTGAGAAACCATACAAAATTGCTCAACATTCACAAAATAAAAATAAATTAAGCTGAATCGATCTTCTTTTTTATTTGATACTCGATCATCCGGATTTATATGATTTATTTATTCAAAGACAACAAAAAGTCAATGAAAAAATGTCCTTAAACGTTTTTAATGATTATAAGCATTCGATAATGAATCAAATGATGCAAGGTAATTTAAATAATAATCAAAAACAAGACATTAGACAAACATTAACTCATAATGACGAGCAGCTTACAAAAATATATGAGAATTATCGTCAAAATTTTGGCCGCGGCAGCAATGATTCCAACTCAATTTACGAGGATTTTGAATTTGTTTATAACAAAGCGCGCATCGAAGCAGACGAAGAATATATCAACGACACAAAGCAACCATTTAATAAAGAAATGATCGCGCAAAATGACAATTTATTCAATGAACGATCAAAAAATATAATAATAATCCAAGGAAGGAAAGATAAAAATGTCAAAAAATAACAACATTAAAACAGTAATCGATATGGTTAAAGCACACGCTAAAAAAACTCAAAACAAAAAGCTTTCACAATCACAAGTTTATGAGTATCTTGATGACATAAAAGTTGAAATTCCTGATGAAATGATGGACGAGATGCTTCTTGAACTTCACGAGATTGGCCTAGTTGGTGATGATGTTGATGATGGCGATGACATTGATGTTGGTGTTGATGATATCATGGATGAATTAGACGATGAAGACACAGAAGACAAAGAGGATTCATCAGACGAAGAGGATAAATTTAAAAAACCACAATTGCATGAAGAAGTTGAAGAGTATGAAATAGATACTGATTTTAATGGTGCTATTGATATAGTTGACTACGACGATGACGATGAGTTTACTAACGAATACAATTATGATGATTATGAATATTCAGATTACTCTTCATATGCAGATGAAGATGAAGATGAAGTAGCAAATAGCAAAAAAGAACTTAAACCTACAAAAAAAGAAAGCAAGAAAAAATCTAAAGACATTAGCGATTCTGATTTAATGATTGAAAACTACGAAGACGAGGAAATTGACCTTAGCAAGGATGATGGTTCAGTATTAATTCACGAACTTCGAAACAAACTTACCGAAACCAATGACATTGTTAAATGATACATGCGTTGGATAGGTAAATATGGAAAATTACTCACTAAAGAAGAAGAAGAGAAATTAGCTCTCGAAATGGAAAAAGGTGGCTTTAGAGGCAAGCGCGCGCGTGACAAATTAATCAAGCGTAATTTACGTTTAGTTATTAATAATGCTAAAAAATACAAAAACAGAGGCCTAAGTTTTATTGATTTAATTTCAGAAGGTAACTCTGGTATTGTTAAAGCTGTTCAAAAATATAACGTTTCGAAAGGTTTTAAATTTTCTACTTATGCAACCTGATGAATTCGTCAAGCAATTACACGTGCAGTTGCTGACCAAGCACGTACTATTAGAGTTCCAGTGCATATGGTTGAAACTATCAATAAAATCACTAAAATTGAGCGAGAATTACACCAACAAAATGGTACAGAACCAACTGATGAAGAAATTGCACAAAGATATGGCGATGGTTTTACAGCTGACAAAGTGCGATATATACGTAAAATTAATATTGACCCTATCTCTTTAGATAAGCAAATTGGAAAAGAAAACGATTCAGCATTCTCTGATTTTGTTAAGGATGAAAGCGTAGTTAATCCAATTGATTTTGCCTCACAAGAAGAACTAGTTGAAATGCTAAACGATATTCTTCTAGACACACTAGACAAGGAAGAATATGAACTTATCTGTAAGCGTTTTGGTGTAGGTTTTGATGACGAAGGAAAAAAATATAGAGTTACTCCTCTTGAGGTGCTTGCTCATGAAAGAAACGTTTCTAAAGAGCGTATTCGTCAAATTGAAAACAAAATTTTAAGAAAATTAAAAAATAGCACCCGTAAAGGGAAACATTTAAAGGACTTTTTTAAATAATGAAATTAAGAACTGTAACTAATTTTTTACTAGAGCAATATCCCCTCGAGGATGCAGACGAGTGAGATTGAGCCGGTTTTAGTTTAAAATACAATCTTTCTGAAGAACTAACAGGTGTGGTAGTTGCACTTGATGTTACTTCTAAAATTATTGACTATGCAATTAAACAACAAGCAAACCTAATTGTTGTTCATCACCCTTTTAAATTTACTGAAAAATGAACTGATGAATATTTACAAGCCCCTTATAAAAAACGACTTGTAAAAATTCTTAAAAGTCATGGTATCAATGTTTTAGCATTGCACACAAATTATGATAATAATCTAAATGGAACATCTCATAAAATTGCTAAGGCATTAGGATTTAAGGAATTTGAACCATTCACAACTAAATATCCATGTGTTATTAGCACATTAATTGGACTTAATGAACTAAAATTAAAATTAGAATATTGTTTGAGATTACGCAATTTTAGAACAAATTCACATGACCCTATGCGAAAATATAACAAAATTGCAATTCTCTCTGGTTCAGGTCCCGCTTCACTTGCTAGTGATCTTAAATTTGCCGGCGTTGAATTAATTATCACAAGCGACATCAAATGAAGCGAATGATTAACCTATAAAGAACTCGATATGGACGTTCTTGAAGTATCACACCTTGATGAACAAGTCTTTGTTGATGATATTTATGCAACACTAAAAGACAATTTTTCCGATTTAAACATCAAAACATTCAAATTAGAAGAACCATACAAAAATATTTAGGAGCAAATATGGACTTGAGCCACATTTTTGAAAAACAAAAGCAATTAGACAACGCAATTAATTCACGTGAAGACCTTCATCATGTTGTTCCTGATGAATGGAAGGCTAAATGATTATTAGCATTGTTAGTTGAATTTGGTGAATTTGCTAACGAAGTTCAATGTTTTAAGTACTGAAAAAAACACAAAACTATTAATCATGATGCTGTTCTTGAAGAATTTGCTGATGTTTTGCATTTCCTTGGCTCATATGCCTACAAACTAAATGTTGATCCAGTTATCGAAGCAAAAATTGTTTCTAAGTTTCCTACAGATCAAATTTTAGAAATCTATAAAGTCGCTAGCCAGGCAAACACTAACATAACCAAAGAAGTTCTTAGCGAACTTTTATCACTTTCTCTTGGTACTGCAAAAATGTTAGGCTATAAAGATGAAGACATTTTGAAATGATACGAGTACAAAAACGCTAAGAATTTTGAGCGCATAAAAAATCATTATTAAAAATTTGCTTAGTAGCAAATTTTTTTTGTTCATTTTACCAATATACTCATTTTTGAGTACATTTGGTAAAATTTACTCGCTTTTTGGCTCAATACAAATTTTAATAATTTCGTTTTCATGCTTATTGATTGTATTGAGTTTAAGTACAACTCCATTAAACTGTGTTTTGTTAGGAGAAACAACGAATCTAACCATTGAGTTATAACGCATATGTTTATAAACCTCTTCAAAATTTGCACCTATTGCTGCATTAGAAGGACCAGTCATACCTGCATCACTAATAAAACATGTTCCATTAGGCAATACTCTTGCATCATTGGTCTGCACATGAGTATGAGTACCACATACTGCATCTACTTTACCATCTAAATAAAGCGATAAAACTGCCTTTTCACTTGTTGTTTCTGCATGAAAATCAACAAAATGAAAGTCAGTTTTTTGTTGATTTTCAATCACATTATCTATTGCATCAAAGAAATTTTCAGCATATTCATGATATCATGGAGCAAGCAATTTATTAAACATAATACCCATCAATGAAGTTACTCTTATGGTTGCATTTTTGTTTGGAATATTGATTACAACACTGCCTTGACCTGCATAAGAATTTGGAATATTAAGCGGTCTAACAATGTCATTATTGTTTATGATTTCGAAAATACCATTTTGTGCTCAAACGTGATTACCGAGAGTAAAAACGTCAACACCACACTCTTTTAAAGCATAATAATCTTTAGCAATAAAGCCTTTACGATTTGATACGTTTTCGGCTTGAGCTATTACTAAATCAATATTGTGCTCTTTGAGTAAAATTGGTAAATTTTGTTTTACATTATCGATGCCAGGTTGACCAAAAATATCGCCAATAAAGAGAATTTTAATCATTTTATTTTGTTCCATAAATGCCTCAATCTTTTGTAGTTCTACTACAACATTACTAATTTTATACAAATTTTTTATGTTGCTAAACATTTTTGTAAGCGAACTTCAGATGTTTAATTTGTCAAAAACTACTCAAAAATGTGTATTTTGGTAAAAAATAATCCAGTTTCCTGGATTATAAAACTTTGCTTTCGAGTTCTTTTTTTAACTCATCATTTTCCTTGAGCATTTCTTTGAGTGCTTTTTTACCTTGACAAATATTTTCACCTTGGTAAGCATATCATGAACCTTTTTTCTCAAGTATTCCTTTTTGTACTGATAACTCAATTAATTCACCGACTGCATCAATACCTTGACCAAAAATTATTTCAGTTTGTATTGATTTAAATGGCGGAGCCAATTTGTTTTTCACTACTTTTATTTTGATGTCATTTCCAATAATTTCTTTACCATCAACTATTGAAGAAACTCTTCTTACTTCTAAACGCACTGATGAATAAAATTTCAGAGCTCTTCCACCTGTTGTAGTTTCAGGGTTTCCAAACATTACACCAATTTTTTCTCTGATTTGATTAACAAAAATGATTGTTGTATTGGTTTTGTTTAGTGAAGCAGTTATTTTTCTTAGTGATTTTGACATTAGTCGAGCTTGTAAACCAATTTGATTATCACTCATTTCTCCATTTAGTTCAGCTTCTGGAACTAAAGCAGCAACTGAGTCAACAACAATAAGATCTATTGCACCACTTTTTGTCAAATAATCAACAATATCCATTGCTTGCTCACCGCTATCTGGCTGCGAAATAATTACTTTATCCAAATCTATTCCTAGATTTGAAGCATATGAAGGGTCAATTGAATGCTCAGCGTCTATAAATGCAGCAACACCGCCTTGTTTTTGAACTTCTGCAATTGCATGCAAACAAAGTGTGGTTTTACCACCACTTTCAGGTCCAAAAATTTCAATAATTCTTCCCTCCGGATATCCACCAATGCCTAATGCATCATTGAGTAAGTATGAGCCAGTTGGTATGACTTTTATTGCTTCTGCTAGTTTATCTTGATCAAAAAATGTGATTGCTTCAGCACCAAATTTTTTGGTTATTTCACTGATTGCTTTTTGTATTGCATCATTAGATTTGTTTTTTTCTTCCATGTTTATTTTTCCTTTCAAAATAAATTATGAAAAATTGGCAAAACTAGCAAAAAAAGTAAAAAATTATCATTTTTGGTCTATATTTCTCAAAATTATTTAACTAGAAATAATTGTACATTCCTATCATAAAAATAACGATTTTATGTGGCCAAAATTGTATATAGTGTGGAATTAAACCACAAATTAGTACATTTAATAAAGAAATTAATATTTATAGGTATATAAAATTTATTTTATACTAAAATTTAAATATCAATTTAAATATCTAATAAATTGATTTGAGAAAGGAATATTATGTTGCAAAAACAAGAAACTTTAAAGTCAAGTGAAGCAAAAAAAGAAAAAACTTCTAAGACTTTAAAACTCACATTTGGAATTATCTTTATTGTGATTTTTCTAGTAGTAATTTCTGTTTCTATTGCTTATATTGCAGACTTTGCAAGGTTTTATGGAACAAACAAAAACGGGTTGCTTTGAACAGCTCAACAAAGGGCTCAAGGGATATTTGGTATCTTTAACCGTCAATAACTAAGGAGTAAAAAATGAAAGACAATCAGAAAAAAAATAAATCATTGAAAGCTTTGTTGTATTTAACAGGACTACCAGCAGCAGCACTAGCTATTGTAGTTCCTTTATTGCATTCTAAAGCAGATATCAAACAAAACAGACAAGATTCAATTTCAACAAATAAACTTTATGAAGCTTTATTGATCTCTGAAAATGAATTGAAAAACAATAAAAGATTAACTCCTGAGCAACGTGCAGAATTAGAATCAACAATCAAACATGCTAGACAAATTTATGATGAAATAATCGATGCTCACAACTATGATTCACGTTCTAAAGTAAGTACAGCTATTGAACTTAAAAATAAACTTTATTTACAAATAGCGCAATTTGAATTGATAAATGCGCAAAGTGACGATGAATTTATTAATGTTGCAAATCAACATGATAAAGATTTTGTGCTTGAAGATGTGAAAAATGAATACAAAGACTTGCTCAATAAATACATTGATTCACATACAGGTAATGGTGCTAAAAAAATTGATAAATCTCAATTCATAAAAAGCGTTAGTGATCTATTCGAAAAACAAAACAAAATCTTATTTAATCTTGAATTAAATACAGATATGTTTATCTATAACAAAATTGTTACAAAAGACTTTTTACACATCGATTCAAAAGCAGCATCAATGCATCAAATTGTTGAATTTATCAATGATCAAATTAAATCACAAGGTATTTCACGTGATGCAGTTGAAGTTTATGAGGAACTTTTTGAACTTAAATCTGCTGACCTTTATAACGATGAATCAAAAAACAACACAATAAATGTTGAGAAAATCTATTCACAAATTCAAGATGCTAAACAACAAGTTTCTTCTTTAAGCATTGAAGGTGTAGAAAAAGCCAAATTAATTAATGAACTTGATTCTCTTGAAGCATTTGTTCGTAAGTCAAAAGGTTCACTAGACTTCAAAGTTATTGATCAAAATAACAAAGAAGTTAGTGGTTTTAAAATCATTGAAGAATTTATTAACTCATTTTGAGATAAAACAGCTCAATATTTTCAAGATGACCAAAAACGTATTGAATACTTAAAATCATTAATTGCTCAAGCACAAGCACTCATCGAAACATTACCACAAAGTCTTAAAGCACAATTACAAAGTCAAATTGAACAAGCACAAAAATTCATCGATTCAAAAGAACAAAAAAACATATTTACAAAAGTTTCAGACTTTACTAAAGAGTTCAACTCAATAAAAATTGCTAATAACGTACTTACTAGCGTGTTAAACAAAATTGCAAAATCTAATCTTCATGCAGATTCTAAAAAACAATTTAGCCAACAATTAAACCAAATTAAATACACAAATTTCTTTGATTATGTTGCGCAAATAAATTCAATTGAAGCACAAATAAATGCTCAAAGTGCTATTAAAGAATTCTTTAAAAACAAATTTGATGAATTGAATTCTCAAATTAATTTTTCAATTAAATATGCTAATCTTCTAGGAACTAGTTCTCAAGACATCGAAAGTCTTCGCGAACTTCAAAAAAGAATTGAAGCCCTAAATATTGAAGAAATAAAACGTAGTGACCTTGCAACTCTATTCCACAGCTCAATTTCAACTGTTAGAAATATCAACAAAAAAGAACTCAAAAATGTTTGAGAAAAAGTCGAAATAGAATTTAAAGACAAATCAGCCAACGAAATCCTTAAACTCAAAAATAAATTTGACACATTTAACAATAAATTTAAACAATATTACTCATCATTTAGTACTGCAACACGTTCTGAATTAAGTGCAACAGACAAACTAAACAATAACTTAAACGAACAATTTATAGGTGGTGCAGTAGCTCAATCACTTAATCTTTGATATCAAGCTCAACTAGCAAATAACTACACAGATATCAATGAAAAAACACTTCACCTTCAAGCTTTGTTTGATACAACTTTTGATGATGACAAATTCAAAGATCAAGAAAATAACAACGACAACATTTCATCAATCCAACTCCTTAAAAAACAAATTGAAGAAATCAGAACAAAAGGTGCGTTGATTTCTAACGCCGATAATCTAGAATTTAGCGAAAAACTTGAAAAACTAAAAGAACTAAGCAGATTACAAAGAGAATACGAAGATAAACTAAACCAAATTAAAGAATTAGACCTTCAACGTGTTGATGCTGATTATGTTTTCAACGGCTACAACGACAATGATGTGGCCAAAATTTACTTTAACAAGGAAATCAGAAACATTAATCGTTTACGTGAGGAAGCTCGCGCTGCTTTAAGTGATCCAATTAATGGCAATTTTAATCTTCGCGCAATTCGTGATGAACTTAAAAATGCTCTTGATGACTTTAGAGAAAAATTAGACAACAAAGATGGTGAAAGCATTGTTGCTCTTATTAAATCATATATCAATAACAACTTTGCCAACCGTCGTAAAGACCCTTCAAGACCAACCGATGTTGAAGATAAACTACTTAAAGCAATTGACAAATACAAAGGCGAACTTGATAAAAACACTCGTTCAATTAAGTCTTCAACCGAAAAATCTCAAGAATCACAACGCATTCAAAACAAAATGAATATTGTTCGTGATGCAGTTCCTGCTGCAACCAAATTTGAAATCAGTCTTGAAGAACTTATTAAAGAACACAACGACTCAATCAAATCAGTTTCAAACTTCCGTGATCAACTAAATGGTTCAGGCAACACAGCAAAATTATCTTTCACACCAGAAAACAAAACAAAATTTGAAACTGAAATCAATAATGTTTCGAAACGAAATACTGAAATATCAGGCGAAATTGAAAAACTACAAAACCTTATAAAAAATGAATTATTTGATTCAAGCATACACAATAAATCATTTATCCAACAAAAAGAACAACAAATTCAATTCTTGCGTCAAGAACTTGTTATTTTAAATACAAATCTAGCAGTTCAAAAAGAATTTCTTTTGATGAAAAATAATGAAATAACTGATGGAGTGCTTCGAAACTCTCATAAAATTTGTGAAATCTAAAACATAATGAACCGCTTGAGATAGGTTAGTTTAATTGTAAATGTTATATCATGTTTGTTAAAAATAACTAACAAGATTTTGATTTTAATACCGTTATTTGATAGTTTTTTT
>NZ_SMDN01000008.1 GCF_006546935.1 Mycoplasmopsis mucosicanis | reverse complement strand
ATTTGAAACTCTTCATTGTCTTGAAACCAATTCTTTTTTAACTTTCATATATTAATTATACCACATTTAAGTATATAAGTATAAAAAATATATATTTTTATATTTTTATAAATAAAAATATAGAGCCACAGAGGGCTCTACTTTTATACTTAAAGTGGGAAACGCAGGTTAAACTCTTTTTGTTTAAATGCAATGAAGGAATTTGAATAGTTTTTTGACTTGCGAGATTGTATTTGAAAAAGTGTTCAAGTGAAAATAACTTATTATTTTTTGACATATTATTATAAGTATACATTAATAGTGTAAATGTTATATTCATTTAGTTTTGAGTTAAAAAAAATGACCTATAAGGTCATTTTTGAGTATAGTAATTAAAGAATAAAGGAATTAAACTAGTTCAATAATAGCCATTTGTGCAGAGTCACCTTGACGAGCAACAAGTTTATAAATACGTGTGTATCCACCGTTTCTTGTAGCATATTTAGGCGCAATTGTGTCGAATAAGTATTTTAAAACGTTTTGTTCTTTATTAACAAGAGTTGGACGAAGAACAGCAGCAACTGCACGACGATTTGCAAGTGTTGGTTTTTTTGCTTTTGTTATTAATTTTTCAGCATGACGACGTAGTTCTTTAGCACGAGTTAAAGTTGTAGTGATACGACCATGTGCGAATAATTCGCTAACCAATGTACGCATCACACCTTTTCTTCATTTTGTATCACGACTGTAAATTTGTGTTGGATTTGCCATTTTATTCATCTCCTTTGCTTAATTCGTAATCATATTCTTTTAGTTTTGCGACAATTTCATCTAGAGATTTTTTACCTAAGTTTTTTGTATTTTCAAGTTGTTCATATGTCATTTCAGCAACTTGAGATAAAGTTACTTTTCCAATTCTTCTTAGAGCGTTCAATGAACGAACTGATAAGTTTAGTTGGTTGATATCTAAATCGTTTTCTTCTTTTTCAATTTCTTTTTCTTTTACATCGTTTTTGAAAACATTTTCAAGTGCCATTTCATCAACATTTCCAATAACTTTAAAGTGAGCTACTAGGATTTCACATGCTTGTTGAATAACTTGTTTTGCTCCTACAGTTCCATCTGTTGTTATGTTGAATTCTAATTTTTCTTCAATGTCGTGTGATGCAGAGTTTAGTTCTGAAACACTATAACTTACATTTTCAATTGGACTAAAATTTGAATCTGTAGCTATAATTGCACCTTTTTTGATGCTTGATTGAATACGACTTAAAAAGTTTGTAGAACTTACAAATTTTTTGTTTTTGTCACTTGAAACATATCCTCTACCAGCTTTTAGGAACATTTCTAAATGTAATGAACCTTTTGCACTTATAGTAGCGATATGAACTGATTTAGATGTAATTTCAATGTTTGAGTTAACGATTTCTAAGTTTCTTGAAGTCACGCTTCCAGGTTGATCAGCTTTCAAGACAACTTTAATTATTTCATCATCACCAACTAATTCAGGTTTGTATTGGAATCTAACTTTACGTAAATTCATAATTAATGATGTAACATCTTCAACTACACCATTAATGTTTTCAAATTCATGTTCTACACCCTCAACTTTTATAGCAAACATCGCTAATGATGTGATATTTGATAATAAAACTCTTCTTAGAGGTACTGCAATTGTTTGACCAAAACCTCTTTCAAGAGGTTTAATTGCAAAAGTTGTTGTATTAATATCTTTAGCACTTGAATTAATAGTTTCAACTTGTGTGTAGCTTAATTTGGCCATTTTTTCCATATTAATTTATCTCCTTAGGTTTAACTATCTCATTTTTTCGCGTTTAAGAACACGTTTTGGAGGTCTTGTACCGTTATGTGGTACAGGTGTAACATCCTTAATTTCAGTAACTGTGATACCTGAAACTTCAATTTGTTTACGTGCAGCATCTTTACCAGCACCTAAACCTTTAAGTTCAACTCTAACTGATTTCATTCCACGTTCTTTAGCTGATTCGGTAGCAGCTTGAGCGGCTAAACCTGCAGCATAAGGTGTTTTTTTCTTAGAACCTTTATAACCAATAGCCCCTGATGAAGATCATGCAACTACGTTTCCTTGTTCGTCAGTGAAGGTAACAATTGTGTTTTGGTTAGTTGAGTGAATGTGTGCGATACCATTAACTACTAATCTTTTTTTAGTTTTTTTAACTTTTGTATTTGTAGCCATTATTTACTCCTTCTAATTATTTTTTCTTACCTGCGACTGTTTTTCTAGGACCTTTACGTGTACGAGCATTTGATTTTGTTGATTGACCTCTTACAGGTAGACCTTTACGGTGTCTCATACCACGGTAGCATTTGATTTCCATTAAACGTTTAATGTTTAATGATACTTCACGGTGTAAATCACCTTCAGTTTGATAGTCTCTAGCAGCTTCACGGATAGCTGATAATTGTTCTTCAGTTAAGTCTTTTACTCTAATGTTTTCGTCGATTTTTGCTTTTGCAAGTATTTCTTTTGCAATGCTTGGACCAATTCCGTAAATGTAGGTTAATGAAACAACTACACGTTTATTGTTTGGTATTTCAATGTTTAAAATTCTAGCCATTTATATTCCTATCCTTGTCTTTGTTTGTGTTTTGGTTGGACACAGATGATTCTGATAATTCCTCTACGTTTGATAACACGACAATCTTTGCACATTCTTTTTACACTAGCTCTTACTTTCATGTTTTCTCCTTACTTGTGTCTGTAAATAATTCTTCCTAGTTGTAAGTTATATGGACTAATTTCTACATCCACTGAATCACCAGGCAATATTCTTATGTGATTAACACGCATTTTGCCTGAAATATGAGCTTTAATTACTACACCATTTTCTAGTTCGACTTCATACTCGTCGGTTGAAAAGGCTTGTTTAACTATTGCTTTAAATTTAATAGCATCTTTTGCCATTTAAATTCCTTTCGTCAATATAACACCCTTGCCATTACGAATCAAAACTGTGTGCTCATAATGTGAATTGTTCAAACCGCTAGCGCTAACAACAGTTCAACCATCACTAAGCACTTTGATTCGAGCGTTTTTTTGCATAACCATTGGTTCAATGCATAAAACCATACCGTCTTTTAATAAAGGTCCTTTTCCAGGAACTCCATCATTAAAAACATTTGGATCTTCATGCAGATTATAACCAATACCATGTCCGCAATATTCCGACGGGGTATAAAGTTTATTTTTTTTAATTACTTGACCAACTGCATATGAAATGTCGCTAACTCTCGCACCTGGTTTAATTGCTTTTACACCAGCTTCAAAAGCTTCTTTAGCAACATCAATTAATTTTTGGTCACTGTGCGATATTTTTCCTACGCCTTTAGTGAAAGCGCTATCGCTATTCATTCCTTTGTAAATACAACCTAAATCACAAGAGACAATATCGCCTTCTTTTAATTTGTACTCACTTGGAATACCATGGATCAATTCTTCATTCACAGAGATGCACATTGTGGCCGGAAAGCCATATAAACCTAAAAATGCGGGTTTAGCACCTCTTTTTTTTATTTCATTAAAAGCTATTGAATCCAGTTCTTTTAATGAAACACCTGGTCTTATAGAGTCATAAATTACTTGTTTAACTTCTGCCAGGATTTGGCAAGATTTTGTGATATTAGTAATCTCTAATTCATTTTTAATGTGAATCATCTTGCCTTCCTTAATATGTTATAAAAATAACATTTAAATTTTAACATAAAAAATTATTTTGTAATGTGTTTTTTTCATTTTTAATATGTTCATTCTTGGGAAAAATCAAAATTTGTATTTTTTTATTGTTATAAAAGTCTTAAAGTACTCAAAAATGTGTATATTGGTAAAATTCTGCACATAAAACATTTTTTAGAAGCCAACAAAAAAAAGTATAATTTTGTATTATTTTAAATAATAATATTTTGTCTTTATTAATAATTCATAAACAAATAAAAACAAAATAATTACAATTTTGTGATTGATTTTTGATATTAAAATTGCTGATAAAGCTTCAGAATTAAATATTCATGAAGAAGCATATTATGAATTAATTTATCAAGTTAAAAAAAGCAAAAAGTGATTTTTTCCACATTTTTTATCAATAAAAACTAATTTTTTGCAAATTTCTAAGTAAATTTTTATGTTGCAATCATAAGTTTTGAAATTTTAATGTATATTTAGTTAAAGATTTATTGAGGTGAATGTAGTGAACAAAAAATGTAAATTAATATTAAATATAGCAGTTCCAATCATTTCGTTGTCAACGACATCGACTGCTGTGTCTTGTGTTGATAAAGAAACTAATTCAAATCAAAAAGATATTATTGATGCATTAAAACTAACTCCGGGTATAAAACAAGGTAATAGTGAGCAACAAAAAGAGATTATCGATGCATTGAAACTAACTCCAGGTATAAAACAAGGTAATAGTGAGCAACAAAAAGAGATTATTGATGCATTAAAACTGACTCCAGGTATAAAAAATAACAATAAAGACAATACAAAACCGCCTTTAACTGAAGACAGAAAATTAGAACCACAGAATGATCGTTTAAATAATAGAACTAAGGAAATAAAAAATACAAATTTAGGTAAATTTCTTGAAAAAGAAGGTGTAGTTAAGACATTATTTTTAAAAGATGTAAAGCCAAATTTCAGTGAATTTACACACTTTATTGATGAAAATGACGAAATTGATACATGAGTATATGGACACAACAATCGTGATGAAGGCTGATTTGATATAAATAAAGAATTTGGACGTGGAGATAATTTTCTTTGTGGTGCTATTGTTGTTGTAAATGCTTTGCATTATTGAAGTATTCAAAATAAAGAATATTTAGATAAGTATTTAAGCATAGATGACAAAAAAGGTGTAATTTCATTTAAAAATTCAACTAGTGATATAACAATTGATTTTAGAAACTTAAATATATTTATAGAGCGTCAAGGCGGCGATGGCATAAAAACATACAGAGATGATAGTAAATTATTCGAATGAATTAAAAGTGATTATGGTGGTGAAGCAGATAAAAGAACTGGAAAAGGTTTTGTTACTCCCTTTAAATTATTTGATGAATTAATTAATGGATATCGATATTTTCGTAAAGGTGGTAAGTCACAAATACAAAACAATCCAAGAGATTGAAGAGAAGATGCTAATTGAAAAGGCTTCTTTAAAGATGTTTTTGGAAGCAATATTCTTTCAAATAAATATTCTTTTAGAAACGGTTCAGATGCAAAATATTTGAGTGATAAACTAAAAAAAGAAATTTTATCTAACACACCGTTAGGAATTTCACATACTTATGGTTCAGTAGTTGTAAATCACATCATCAATATTTGAGGTGCTGATTTTGATAAAGATGGTATTTTGAAGGCTATCTATGTAACAGATTCTGATGACCCGTTTGCAAAATTTAAAGAAAATGGTATAGAGAAAAGACTTGCTATAAAACGTTATAAAGTAGACTTTAATGCAGCAAAAGATAAGATTTATATAGGTGCTAAAAAGAATAATGAGACTGAAGCGCTAGATATTTACACATTTGGTCTAGGTACTTCATTTTGACAGGATTATTTCAAAAAGATTGATAAAAAGCAATAAAAAAACAACTTATCTTATTTATAAGTTGTTTTTTTGTTCATTGCTTGAAGCAGAATTAAGTGGTAAATTGAACATTTTTGTGATTATTTCATCAGTATCTTGTGTTTCATATGCTTCAGCAAGATAAACGACATTATTTTCGTTAACCAACATATGATATTTCAATAAATTACTTATTTTCTTTGACTTTTTTTAATTTATTTTTTTGAGAAATATAAAGTCCAAAATCAATACGAGCAGTCAATAAATTCATTGAAATACTCATAATTACTGTGGTTGCAAAAGCAATTAAAAGCCTTCATGTTAAGTGTAAAGATGATAAGGAAGTGAGTATTATTATGTTAAAAAGTAGCGCGAAAGGAACAACAAAATTAATGCTTTTGAAAGGTAAAAGTTTTAATCAAATTAATAAAATACAGCACAAAATTGTTGCTAAACCAATACAAATTGGAACACTAATTATTATACTTACATTGGTAATGGTTTGATTTAAAAAGTCATTTGTTGAACGGCTTCAAAATAATACAAAAGGAAGAACTTGTGTTATTGAAATGTAAAAAACTGCTCATAAAGGTGAATATTTGCTAGTTTTATTCATATTTTTGACGTTTGGTTGTAATTAAGAGAATAAATTCAGATAAAGGAAGAGTTGAGGTTTTATCTTGTCCATATTCTCTAAATGAAATGGTTTTGTCATTTTGCTCATTATCACCTAAAATTAACTGAATTTTAGATTTTGAAGTTTGTGCATCACGAATTTTTTTGTTGAGTCTTTCATCACGATCATCGATTTTTACTCTGAAATTTAACTCGTGCAAAACATTTTTTATTTCTTGTGCATATTCAATATTTTTGTCTAAGTTGACTGGAATAATTGTAAGTTGTTTAGGTGCAATTCAGAAAGGAAGAACACCTTTTGATTGTTCAAGTAAAATTGCAACAAAACGTTCATAAGTACCAATCAATCCTCTGTGAATCATAACTGGACGAGCATCAGCACCGCTTGCATCAGTGTATGTTAGATTGAATTTTGAAGGTTGCAAGAAGTCGAGTTGAATTGTTGCTACTGTAATTTCATGACCTAAGGCAGTGTGTATTTGAATGTCAATTTTTGGACCATAGAATGCAGCTTCACCTTGCATAACTTTATACTCAACACCAAGTGAATCAAGAGCATCTTTAAGCATTTTTTCACTTTTATTTCACATTTGCTCATCGTCAAAATATTTTTCTTTGTCTTCTGGATCTCTTAATGAAAGGGAAATGTAGCTTATTTCTATTTTGAAGATATTGAGAGTTTCTTTAATTTGTTTGTACATATGTACAATTTCTTCGAAAATTTGATCTTCACGAACATACAAGTGTCCTTCGGTTAAAAGCATTCCACGTACACGTTCTAGACCAGTTAGTGCTCCAGATTTTTCATATCTATATAATTGCGACTGTTCTGAGTAACGAATTGGTAAGTCTCTATATGAACGTTTTTCAAGACCATAGCAAATATTGTGGTGAGGACAAGTCATTGGACGAGGTATTAAACGTTCTTTTTCAACAATTAAAGGTGCGAACATATCATCTTTATAGTGAGCTAGGTGACCTGAAATTCGATAAAGTTCTTCATTTCCAAAATGTGGAGTAAGGACTTCTGTAAAACCGTATTTACGGTCCATTTTGAGTACTAAATTTTTAATTTCATTATGGATATACATTCCATCTTCAAGTCAAATAGGAAAACCTTGACCAGTTAAAGGATGCATTGCAAAAATTTTGAGGTCTTTACCTATTTTACGATGATCTCTTTCTTTTCTATCTTTTAATATTGCTAAATAAGCTTCTAATTCACTTGCACTTTCTCATGCTGTTCCATAAATTCGAGTTAGTTGAATATTATCCGAATTACCTCTTCAATATGCACCGGCCAATGATAAAAGTTTGAAATGTTTTAGTTTCTTTGTATTTTCAATGTGTCCACCTGCACAAAGATCTTTAAAAACATATTCCTTGTTTAGAGGATCTTGCAATGCATAAAAAGTTATTTTTTCACCACGCGCTTTAAGTTCATCATAAAGTTCTTTTTTGTATGGTTTATTGCTAAAATCGTATTCACTTTCATCAATTTGAACAGTAACTAAATTACGTGAAGCTAGCTTTTTCATCAATCGTTCAATTTTGTTTAACTCTTGGTCGCTTAAAGGTTGCTCAAATTCAAAATCATAATAAAAACCTTCATCAGTAGCGGGTCCAAAACCTAATTTCACGTTTTTATATAATTGTTCTACTGCTGCTCCTAAAAGATGTGAGCATGTATGATTTAATAATTTGTCTGCGTTAATTTTCATTTTTAACTCCTAAAAACCCATTTTTTTAGCTAAATCCGCAACTATTGGACCACAAATCATTTTTGCATTTTCTGCACCTTTTGCAGTGATTTGTTCAATATTTTGTTTAGCATTTTGATAGTTTGCTTGAATTTTTATCAACTCATCTTTGACTACTTGTGCAACTGCTGTTTTAAACTCAACATAGTTAGCTTCCTTGAATTTTTGTTCAGCTTGTTCAAGAGAAATGTCACACAAAGCTGCATAAATATTGAGTAAATTAACAACTCCTAATTTATGCTCTGCAATATAAACCTTATTCTCTGAATCGGTAACTGATTTCATTATTTTTTTGTATGCAACATCTGGATCATCGTGTAAGTAAATTGTTCCCTTTGAACTTTTGTCGCTTTTTGACATTTTTACGCTTGGATCACTCAATGATTTTACTCGAGCGCCTACTGGTGGAATTATGCCTTTAGGTAATTTGAAATTTGTTTTGTAATTTTTGTTGAGTCTTGATGCAATTGTACGTGTAAGTTCCATATGTTGACTTTGATCTTCTCCAATAGGTACAACATCCGCGTTATAAATCAAAATATCAGCAGCCATCAAGACAGGATACATCAATAAACCAACAGGGATTTTTTCAGTACCGTTGTCTTGACGCATCATTTTTATACTTTTGTCTTTAAATTGAGTCATTCTGTTTAACTCACCTAAAGAAACTTCGCTTGTCATCAGTCATTGTGCATAGGCGTGTTCAAAAATTTGTGATTGATAAAAAATGTTTGCTTTGTTTGGATCAAGTCCACATGCAATGTACATTGCAACTATTTCTTCACGTGCCTTCTTGTTTTCAATTGGATTTACGCTACCAGTAGTTAGTCCATGTAAGTCCGCAACAAAATAATATGCATCATAATCATCTTGCATTTTGACAAAATTTTTCAATGCTCCAATGTAATTTCCTAACGTTAAATCGCCAGTTGGTTTTATTCCGCTTATTAATCTTTGTTTCATATATTCCTCTAATCAAAAATTATTAAAATTATATATTAGTTATTTAAATGTATAATTATTTTATGACTACTAAAGACAAAATCAAAGTTTTTTTATTGACAATATTTACTCTAGGATTCTGTTGATTGCATTGATGAAGAGTGAATAAACATCAACAAGCATTGGTTCAGGGAACTAAATCAACAAGCGTTTCTGAAGGTAAATTTAATGAGTTGATTGAACTTTTAGGCGGTATTGAAAATGTTGTTTCAATGCAAGCTAGTGGTTCTAAATTAAATGTTAAAATCAATAATGCAAAATTAGTAAATCAACAAGCAATTCTAGATTCAAAAATAGCTTCTGGTGCATTAATTTCTAGTGAAAAAGTTAGTTTAATTTGTGGTGTATATTCACAAGCTTATGTTGATAAATTTAATAAGTAAAATTGACAAAAATTACAAAAATGAATAACAAAAATAAGCAAAATACTGATTTTTGCTTATTTTTGATTATTTATCTTGTATTGCATCGATTGCTGGAAGATGATGTTCAAGTAAGTATTCTTGACTAGCTCCTCCACCTGTAGAAACGTGATTAATTTTATCTTTAAAATTGAATTTTTCACTAGCTGAAATTGTGTCTCCGCCACCAATAATTGTGTATGCTTGAGAAGACGCTAATGCAAGACCTATTGCTTTAGTTCCTGCTTCACCAAATTCTTTTTCAAACACTCCTAAAGGACCATTTCAGTAAATTAATTTAGCATTTGCAATGTGTTTTTCATAAAGTTTAATAGTTTTAGGACCAACATCAATACCCATTTTATCTTTATCAATATCGAATGAATTTGAGTATGTTCAAGTTGTGTCTTCGAAGTTATTTACCATTGCGTGATCTTGTGGAATTATAAATTGAGCAGTAGATTTTTCCATTAATTCTTTAGCAAATTCAATGTACTCGTCTTCAACAAGTGATTTACCAATTTCAATTCCTTTAGCTTTCAAGAATGTATAAGCCATAGCACCACCGATAAGGATTTCATCGGCTTTTGTACTTAATTTTGTTAAATATGAGATTTTATCTTTAACTTTAGCACCACCAACGATTGCTAAAAATGGTTTTGTGTCTTTGCTAAATGCATCATCGAATGCTTTAAGTTCTTTTTCAACAAGAAAACCTACACCAGTTTCAGCAATTCTTGAACTGATACCAACATTTGATGCATGAGAACGGTGTGCTGTAGCAAATGCATCATTAATAAATACATCACCAAGAGCAGCTCATTGATCTGCTAATCATGAAGCATTTTTGCTTTCAGCTTTTTCGTTTAAGTCTTCAAAACGTGTATTTTCGACTAAAACTACATCTTTATTTTGCATTGCATCAACTGCTTTTTTTAGTCCTTCACCACTTGTAAAAGGAACAAAAATAACTTTATGATTCAATAGTTTTTCTAATTCTAATGCTACAGGTTTAAGTGATTTTGATGCCTTATCTTCTTCAGTTTTGATTCTGCTTAAGTGAGAAAGAAGTATAACTTTTGCGTTATTATCAATTGCATATTTAATTGTGTCTAATGCTGCAACAATTCGTTCATTTGATTGAATAATTCCGTTTTTGATTGGTACATTAAAGTCCACACGAATTATTACTTTTTTATTGTTTAGATCTATGTCTCTTATTGTTTTTTTCATAACATCTCCTTAGTGTCTTTATTATATAAAATTGGTAGAAGTTGTTATTGAGATATAAAAAAATATATGCAATTATTACCATAGAAAATTGCATATATTTTTTTCCTTATTTACACGTTTTTGAGTACTTTTAGGTAAAAACAAAATTATTCAACTGCTATAACATCCAAAAATGTTTCAAGCTCTAAAGTTGCCTTACCAATTAAAAAACCATCTATTTCTTTGATCTTTGCTAATTCTTTGATGTTGCTTGCATTTACTGAACCACCATAGATGATTCGAGTATCAGGAGAAGTAATTGAGCGAATGTAGTTGGCCATTTCATTTAAAAACTCACGAGATGCAGAATGACCTGTACCCATGGCTCAAATTGGTTCATATGAAATTACGACTTTACTTAAATCTAAGTCTTTTGAAGAGGCTAATATTTTATCTCGAACAACTTCTTTTGAGCGTCCTTGTTGATATTCTTCAAGAGTTTCGCCAAAACAAATTAAAGGAGTAATACCATATTCGAGTGCAGCTTTTGCTTTTTCGTTTACATCTTGTGATGTCTCATAATGATATTTTCTGCGTTCAGAGTGGCCGACAATTACATATTTAATATCAAATTCACTCAACATTTCAGCAGAAATATCGCCTGTATAGGCCCCTGCATGAAATTGTGAAACATCTTGTGCAACTAAAAGCAAATTGTCAATCTTATTAAATGCTACGTGAGCTGCTAAATTAATTGGTGGTAAAGCAATTCCTATTTCGTTTGCTTCGACTGCTTGACGATATAAAAGGCTTGATTTTATTCTTTTTTTGTATTCAACATTAAATTTTTCAAATCATTTTGCACTTTCACCAAATGTTTTATTCATTTTTCAGTTAGCAATAATAATTTTGTTCATTTTTACTCCTAGCTTAACAATTTTGTAAATTCTTCTTCATCAATAATTTTTATGTTTAATTCGCTTGCTTTTTGTTTCTTGCTTCCTGCATCTTCGCCGCATAATAAATATGAAGTTTTTGATGATACAGAACTAGAAACATTTCCACCATTTTGCTCAATTAATTTTACATAATAATCTCTGGAATTGTTCAATTTTCCGCTAATAACAAAAGTTAAGCCTTCTAATACATTACTTTTGTGCAAATTAACATTTTTGTATTTAAAAATTGCATCAAAATAAAGAATAAGTTCGCGATTTTTTGTTTCACTTAGTCAATTGTTCAATGAATCTAGTATTTTAGGACCTATATTATCAATATTTTGTAATTTAGATAAGTTGTTATCTGCAATCAAATCGGTAAAATTATTATAGTTTTTACTTATTAATTTAGATGCACGAGCACCAATATGTTTAATTCCTAGCGCAAATAAAACTTTAGATAGTTCACTATTGATTGAATTTTCAATATTTTTTAATAATTTCGTTGTTTTTGTTTCTCCATAACGACTGAGTTGCATAATCTTGTCTTTGTGTTGCTTAAGTGTAAAAATATCTTGAATATCACACAATAAACCTTCACGGAATAAGTCTTTAACAGTGCTTAAACCTAGTCCTACAATATTGAGTGATTTGCGTGAAGCAAAATGAAAAATTTTATTTATCTTCATTTCTGGACAATTTTCATTTATACATCATTGATCAATAAAGCCCTCTAATTCAACTAATTTACAATTGCAACTAGGACAATTTATAACTTTAGGAAACACAAATTCACTGTTTTTGAGTGCTAATTCAATAACTATTGGAATAATTTCACCAGCTTTTATCATTTTTACATCGTCACCAATATTAATTTTCATTTGCTCAATAAAATTGTAATTATGCAATGTTGCGAATTTTACAATTGTTTGGTTTAGTTCTACTGGTTCAACTTGAGCAACATAGGTAATTTTCCCTGTTCGACCTACTGTTGAAGTAATTTTAAGAATTTTTGATATTGCCGATTCTACATCGTATTTAAATGCAATTGAGTGTTTAGGAAATTTTGCAGTTTTACCTAATTTATCTCAGTATGATAAATTATTCAATTTTATGACTAGTCCATCTGCATCATAGTCTAAATTTTGTTTTATTTCAGCAAAGTTTTCGATTTCATCTTCGAGTTCTTCAACTTCTACAATTTTTCAATTAGGATTAGTTGGAATATTGAGCGAAGAGATGAATTGTAATGCTTGTTTTTGGCTCGTGATATTGTGTTTTTGTGGTTCTACTAATTCATAAAGATATGATTTTAAGCCTCTTTGTGCAACAATATTTGCATCTAATTGACGCAATGTTCCACTGGCTGCATTACGCGGATTTGAAAAAACTTTTTCGCCCAAAACACTCATTTTTCTATTTAATTCGTAAAAATTTGCCTTAGGCATAAACACTTCACCACGAACTTCAAGATCTGCTAAATAATCAATGATTTTTGGTATAGAAGATATCTGTAAAATATTCTCAGTAACATCCTCACCTTCAACTCCATCACCACGTGTCAAAGCTTGAATTAAATATCCGTTTTTATAATGCAAAGCAATACTTAAACCATCAATTTTAGGTTCCAAACAAAAATCAATTTGTTCAGCAGGCACAATTTTATTAATATTTTCTATAAATTTAGTTATCTCATCAAAATTGTAGGCTTTTGCAAGAGAAAGCATAGGTATTTTGTGTACAACTTTACTAAACTTACTGCTAAATATTGAACGACCAGCACCAACTTGATTTGTTGGCGAATTTGGATGTTTAAATTGTGGAAATTTAGCTTCAAGTTCTTCTAATTCTTTAAGTGCTTTGTCATACTCAAGGTCTGATACGCTTGGATTATTCTCAATAAAATACTCATAATTTCACTTGTTAATAAGTTCAGTAAGCTCATAAATTCTTTTTTTCATAACACCCCTTTTTTCAGTATTTCTGTGTAGTTTTATTGAAATAAAAAACAAACCTTAAAAATTTTTAAAGCTTGTTAGTTCAATCCAATTTGCTGAGTTTGCTATTTTAAATACGTCATATTTAAATAAATATGTAACAACAAGCAATCCGACTAAAACAATTGAAACAATTGCATCTCTTCAAGTTGGAACAAGTTTTCTATATCTTGTTCGTTTTGCATAAGGATCATAACCTCTGGTTTCCATTGCGTTTGAAAGATCTTCGGCTTTAGCAAATGACGTTGAAAAAAGTGGAATTATAAGCGTTGTGAATGCTTTTACTTTATCTTTTATACGTCCATTTTTGAAATCAACACCTCTAGAGGCTTGAGCTTTCATTATTCTTTTTGTTTCAATAAGCAATGTTGGAATAAAACGCAAAGCAACTGATATAACCATTGCAATAATGTGTGTTGGTATAAACAGTATTTTGAGTGGTAGCATTAAATCTTCTAATGCTTTTGTTAATAAAATTGGTTTAGTTGTGCTAACAAATAATGTGGTGGCCATTATCATAATATAAATACGTATAATGAGTGAAAGTGTTCGAGCAACAACACCTCAACTTAATGCATACGTTTGCGAACCAAATATGTATCATCAAACTCGGTAAATATCGCGAGTTTCATCAGTAATTTTCATTGTGTAAAGATTAATGAAAAATATTATGCAGCCAATAATTAAAGGCATTTTCAACAATTTAAAAACACCAACAACATTTTTTGTCCCAATGATATATAGAATAACCAATGGAACAAATAAATAAAATAGTGTTGTAAAGTGAATTGCAACAAATGTTGCAACAATATAACCAATGTTAGCAACTAATTTAATACGCGGATCAAGACGGTGAACGAATGTATCATCATTAATATAAGTACCAATAATTGAATTCATTACTCACCTCCTTGTTGATTAATTCTACTTGAAATATAATCTGCTAGTTCATCAATTGTTTGAACTTGTGGAACTTTTCAACCTTTTTGTTCAAGTTTAGCCACAAAATCCAATAATTTTGGTGCTTGAAGCTTATTGTCTTGTAAAAATTTTGCATCCTTTAAAGCTTTGTATGTGCTATCGTCTTTAACAATTTGACCAGCATTCATAACAATCACACGTTGAGCAATTTGCAAAACATTATCAAGATCATGAGTAACTATCACAACAGTTTTTCCTAATTCGTGAAGAGTTTTAAAAATAGATAAAATTTCTTGCACGCCAACAGGATCAAGGCCAGCTGTTGGTTCATCAGCAACAATAATGTCAGGTTCAATTGCTAGAATTCCTGCTAATGCTACACGACGTTTTTGACCACCTGAAAGACCGAAAGGAGATTTTTTCAAATACGAATCATCTAAACCACACAAATTTAAATATTTTTTGGCACGTAATTTTGCTTCTTCTTTATCAACACCAAAAGAAAGTGGACCAAACATAATGTCTTTTTCAATAGTTTCTTCAAAAAGTTGATATTCAGCAAATTGGAAGGCTATTGCTACGTGTTTTCTTAATTGTTTGGCTCTTTTAACTCTTCGCAGTTTTTTAATTTTTAAAACTTGTGTTGTTGAGCCATTTTTCAATCTTTTTTCAATAAATCAACTAGCTTTTAGTTCAAGATAGTCATCGTATGAAATATATTTTTTTGTTTTTTTATCATACTTTGAATTAATTCATTTTCACTCAATTGAACCTCTCGAAGGTAATAAAAGAGCATTTAAATGTTCAATTAATGTTGATTTTCCACAACCTGTTTGACCAATAACTGCAATAAATTCGCCTTCAGAAATCGTTAAATTTATGTCTTTAATTGCGGTGAACTCGGTTCGTGTTTTTGGTGCATATGTGTGAGTTAAATTATTAATTTTTATTTGCATATTTGCTCCATTAGTTCTTGCTCGCTATATGTAGGTTTGACACCTTTGATTTTTTGACTCAACTTGTATATAAATGGCGAATCGATTTTTGCAATATCAACAATTTCTTTGTTACTTAAAATTTCACTTGGTTCACCTTGAGCAATTATTTTACCTTGTGAAAAAACAATACAATAATCAGCTAATATGGCCTCATCCATATCGTGAGTTATTGAAATTAGAGTTTTTTCTTTTTTTGCTTGAATGTCTCTAATTAATTGCAAAACTTGTGATTTTCCTAAAGGATCAAGCATAGATGTAACTTCATCAAATATTATTACGTCTAAATCTAAGGCCAATACTGAAGCAATTGCAACTCGTTGTTTTTGACCTCCAGAAAGTAAATGAGGTTCTTTAGTTAGAAATTCTTCCATACCAACTTTTTTGGCCATATCTTCAATGATTGGTCGCATTTGAGGTTGTGGTACTTGTTTATTTTCAAGACCAAATGCAATATCATCTTCAACAGACGCACCAACAAATTGGTTGTCAGGATTTTGAAAAATAATTCCTATTTTTGAGCGAATTTGACGAATTGTTTTGGCAGAAATTTCTGTGCCATTTATCTCAATAGTTCCTGATAATGGTTTGTACAATGCAACAAGCAATTTAGATAATGTAGATTTACCAGAACCATTATGTCCTAAAATTGCTACATATTTTCCTGCAGGAATCTCGAAAGAAATTCCATCAATTGCATTCTTGTCAGCACCTGGATATTTGAAAACTAAGTCATTTACTTTTATCATAATGCTTTTTATTATATTATAATATTTGAATATTATAGATATACTTATATTTTTTTGAGTTTATTGAGTATATTTTTTTACGTAAAGTACTCAAAAATGTGTATAAAGGTAAAAAAAACCGTATAAAACTAATTCACATATAATCTGAAACACTGTTCAATCAATTTGAGTGCTTCTATTTTGCTGTATTTTTTACCAAAATACACGTTTTTGAGTATATTTTGACAAAATCAAAATTATTTATTTAAACAAATTATTTTACTGAATAATACATACTGTGAAATGAAGTGTATTTTTTTGTCTAATTTCTATTTAAATATAAATAAATAGTATAATAAAAATATTATTTTATGAAAGGAAACCATGAAGCGATTTTTTAGCAATATTGGATATGGTATATCAAAGTTTTGGTATGCGTTGTCTCATCGGTGAAGAAGTTTTTGAGAAAACAAAAACATTACTAAAAAATTATTGTTTACACTAAGTTTTTTAGCAATCTATGTTGTGATGACTACAATTGGTGCACCATTTGTACAAATTAAGCAACAAGATTTAATACAACAAGACACATTTTTTAATACGCTCAATCTTTTAGGTGGAGGGGGTCTTAGAAACTTCTCGCTAGCCTCACTAGGAATTAGTCCTTTTATTAATGCTTCCTTGATTATGTCATTACTACAAACAAGACTTTTTCCAGCAATCCACAAACTAACACAATCAGGTCCGCAAGGAAGAAGAAAACTCAATGTAATGACAAGAATTTTAACCCTAATCATTGCATTTCCACAAGCAATACTGCTATCTCAATCATTAGGTTCAGGCGAAAATCCATTTATTGAAATTTTACCTGCATATGCAGGGCCTAAAGCTCTTGAAATAACAACATTTTTAATTGTCCCTATGATTTTAGTGGCTGGTTCATTATTCTCTTTATTTATAGCTGAACAAGTTACAGATAAAGGAATTGGTAATGGTACTTCATTAATTATCTTTATTGGTATGACTTTCTCATTACCAAACCAATTTAGACAAGCAATTACATTCTTTATTGGTTCAACAAATGCTACATTATTCATTGGAACGCTTAAATTTGTAGTTTATCTCTTTGTGTTTTGTTTAACATTGTTTGTTGTTGGCCTTGTTTATAATTCAGAAAGACATATACCAATACAACAAACTGGTGCAGGACGTTCAAGAAATGCTAAAGAAATGGGTAAATTACCAATTAAAGCAAATCCTGGTGGAATAATGCCTATCATTTTCTCAACAATGGTTATTTCATTCCCGATTATGATTGCTCGAATTTTGCCTTCTTCAAATACTGCAAAAGCATGAATTAATGAAAATTTACAATTCACATCGCCTCTTGGTCTTTCATTGCTAGTTGTAATCACATTCTTCTTTAGTTATTTAATGGGTATTCAACAATCAAAAATAGATAAAATTAGTGAAGATTTTGCTAAAAATTCAACATTTATCCCCGGAATTCGTCCAGGAGAACAAACAGAAGACTATTTATTCGCAACTGTTTTAAGACTTTCAACATTCAGTGCATTTTACTTAATTTTGCTCGCCTCATTCCAATATCTTCAAATTATTATATTGAGCTGACCGGCTGTAATTTCATTTGGTGGTACAAGTGTAATGATTTTGGTTTCAGTAGCGCTAGAAACTATTGATCAATTTAAAGCAAGACTAAAAACTACTCATTTTGCTAAACAAAAACAATTATCACGTCAGGTTAGTGACCAAATATCATTTGATAAAAACTACTCAGAACAAGGTCCTGAAAACAAAAAACAAAGAAAAAACACAAACATTGGAGATGGATTATTATGATAGATTTAAAAAATTCTAAATTAAACTTAGTTTTTATGGGTCCTCCAGGCGTAGGAAAAGGAACCGTTGCTTCAGTTATTGCTAAAAATAATGACTACATTCACCTTTCAACCGGTTCAATCTTTAGAGAAGAGATTGCAAAACAAAGTCCATTAGGTCTTAAAGTAAGTCAAATCGTTAAATCTGGTCAATATGTGCCTGATGAAATAACAAATGAAATAGTAAAAAACAAATTAATAGAATTAATGGCGCAAAATCAAAAAGTTATTCTTGATGGTTATCCTCGCACAATAAATCAAGCTCAATTCCTTGATTCAATTGAAGGTTTTAATTATGTTGTAGTTTCACTATATGCTGATGAAGGCTTAATTCTCAAACGTCTTTCAGGACGAAGATTTTGTCCTAAATGCAACACAGGTTACCACATTGAATATATGCCTTCAAAATTAGGTGACAAATGCGAAAAAGACGGAGCAACCTTATTTACACGTGTTGATGACTCTATTGAATCTATTAAAGTTCGTCAAGCAATTTATAATGAGTCTACTCAACCACTACTAGATTTCTACGAATCTAATGGAAGAATAATTCCTGTTGATGCGAATGGAAATGCAGATCAGATAGCTCAGGACTTATTATCAAAAATCAATTAAATGGCCTTCTAAAAGCCATTTTTTTTACTTTTTTTCAAAAAAAATAAAATAATACATATACAATATGCCTATGAAAAATATAAAGAAGATATTAACAGCACCATTGACAGGTTTGCTAATACCTTTTAGTGCAGTTTCATGCAACGTCCAAAAACAACCTAAGCAAGATTCCCAAACTTCTAAAGTAGATAAAAACCAAAATCAAAAAATCGAACACACCAATAAAGACAACCAAGAACATAAAGAAATAAAAAAATTTATTAGTATTTATCAAAACCTTTTTGCAAACAGCAAGAACATTAATACAGAATTTAAAAACTTAATTGAATCATATGAGCAAAAAATAAATGATTTAAAAGACAAATTAGACGCAAACAAGCCACTATCTGAATTAAATGCTACTAAAAACGACATAGTCAACGAAACTATTAAAATCAATTCTAAATTGCAAGAATACAATGACAAACAAAAAAACATTGAACAATTACACTATGTTTTCACTAATTTACAATTAGAACGTGCAAGAATCAATAATTACCACCAAGACTCAAATATCAGAACATTTGTTGATGAAGAAGTCTCAAAAATAAACAATGATGTCTCAACTATCTCACATTTATCACAAAAAAGCAAGATAAACACTCTTATAAGCAAAATTAACTTAAAAAAGCAAGAATTGACTCAAATATCAAACGAATATTTACAGCGTTGAAATCTTCTACACTCAATAGACAAAATTATTGAACAATATAATGCTAATGCTAAAAGCATAAGTAATTTAGATTTTTATCAAAGCACACAAGATAAAGAAACATTTCTCAATATAAATAAAATTATTAATGATGCAAGAAAACTACTTACATGAAAAAGTCCTACATTCGAACTTGATAATTTATTTGTATTCGCCTCAAAAAATTATGAAATTCAGATAAACAAACTAAAAAATACATTGAATAGTTTACTTGACAAATATGTCAAAAAATTAGGTTCTGATTATCAAAACATAAGAAGAAAACTCGATGAACGATTTTACAAACTTAGCAATGATCAAAACAACACATTCAAAAAATATTTAGAAGCACCATTAAAAATAAATAATGTATCAGATTTTAATTATTTAATTGATATATATAAACAAAAAGATAAATTGGTAAAATTTGCACTCAAACATATTTCGCTACTTAACAATTTTATGACTAAATTAGAAAAGATTAAGGAAGCAAAAGAACGTGTTGCAGAATTTAAACTTTATCACCCTAAAAAGTTCCTTGCTTCTGGAATTATTAAGGATGCTCATGAAGTTATTAATAATATAAACAAGGATCTCAATAATAATGATGATAGTCAACCTAAAGAAATCAATCTAAAATTAATGCAAGATAGCAGTCTATGAAAAAAAATAATTTTATTATCTCAAGAAATGGATGAATTCTTATTCGATTACGAAAATAATATATTTTATCCACCAATCAACTAAATAACATGTCAAACGAATTATTTCAATTTAATCAATCTTATTTTTTAATATTACTAATCACAATTTTAAGCATTGTGATTAGTAATATTTTGTACACTTATATACCTAAAATAACAACAATATGAGTTAAAAATACTCAAAATTCAGTACTTTTGAAACTAAGCAAACACAAAACACACTTAAAGTTTTTGCTTTGACAACTAAGTGGAATTTTCTTTTTTGTTTATTTAATTTATTTTCGTTTTTGAAATGATTGAAGAATATTTTTTGACTATATCAAGAATACCAATTTAACAAACAACATTAATGACCAATACGAGCATTCATTAAAAATATCAAGAGCATTATTACTTGATATGTGCCCCTTTATGTCGCTTTTATTATCATTGTTTTCAATATTTGATACTAAAGGAAAATTGAGTTCATACATTGCTCCTTTTTGTATATTTGGTGGTGCAATTAGTATTAATTTTATCCCTTTTAGCGAACCTGATCAGGTGATAAATGCTCACTACTTTTTTGTAGGTTCGCAACTAAATCCACTTTATTTCTTTATGCACTGATATTTAACTGTTTTTGGCATATTAGTGCTTCGTCGAAATAAAACTCCTCAGCTTAAGGAACTTATTTGACTGCATCTTGTAGCATTTTTATTCTACTCATATGTTAATTTAATGACTTATCAATTCAATGTAACCTATTTTATTAGCGGTGTAAGAGAATATGATTGAATTGGTATAGGCGAATATAGCGGGGTTAGTTCTCTAGTAAACAATAAAATTTCATTCCCTTGAATAATGATAATTAGCTTTAGTGTTGTCTATATTCTGATTGTATCGAGTTGAATATTGCGTGTATATCTATTACGATTTTTAAACAAAAAACACACAAAAATGAGTATTTAGTGTGTTTTTTTTGTATTGTTATTGTTGTAGTTGTTGTTTTAATTTAGCAATATCTTGTGTTAATTCTTCAATTGCTTGTTGAGATGCTTTGATGCTATCTAAAAGAGATTGTCAATCACGATCACTATCAGTTTCTAGTGAATTTTTATAATCTTTATAAACTTCAAGTGCAATAATAAATTCTTCTAAATTAGATTTTGCCTCTTGAATTGTTTTTAATTGTTCATTGTCTTCATCTGACTTATCGGTTTTTTGGTTTAATGCATCAATTTCATCTTGAAATGACTTAACTTCGTCATTTAATTGATGGAGAGCGTTAGGATTGTTTTCAAATTCTTTAAGTTCCTTGTCTCAATCTAATGCATCTTGAGTTTGTACTGGTTTAAATTCTGAATATATTTCTAAAATATTTAAATAGTCCTGCAAGTCTTCTTTAATTTTGATAATGTTTTCTAACTCTTGAACTTCATCTTCAGTTTTTTTATCTTTCATATTTAATACATTGATTTGATCTTGATACTCTTTCAACTCATTTCTCAATAACATATGTGAAGATAAATATTCATTATATTCTTTTTCGATATCAATACTATTTTATAAATCGTCAAGAAGTTCTTGTTTTTCGAACAATATTAAATATGCGTTATACACTAAATCGACTCAATTTTTAAGATCTTCGTGCTTATTAAAATCATCAATAACATCATATAATGATTCAATTTCGTTTTTTAGATCTTCAATAGATTCGCTTTCTTGTTCATCTGTTTTACTTTGTGAACTTAAAAATTTGTAATAAAATAAAGCTTTTTCTTTTGATAACTCTTCTTTAGCATAAACTAAATTTTTTTCTAGTTCACCTATTTTATTAAGTAGTTTTTGCTGTTCAGGAGATATTTTTGGTTTTTTGCTATCTTCATTTTTATCACCAGGCTTCATTGTATCTTCTTTTTTATCACCAGGTTTCATAGTATCTTCGGTTTTATCGCCTGGTTTTTTATTATTGTCGTTTGAGCATGATACTGCTACTGTAAGCGGAATTGAACTCAACAATGATGTTGAGATAAGTACTAATTTTTTCTTCATAAAATTAAGCCTCCTTTAAGTAAAAAGCGCGTTTTTATGTGCGTATTATATTGAAAAACGCGTTTTTTTTACAAAAAACTAAAAATATTTATAAAACTAATTTCTTTCATATTTGATACTTTATTCCTAGATATATCAAAGATTGCTTTATACAAGGAATTAATTTCAATATTTTTGCACAAAAATCACTTTATTTGCTATACTTACAAAAATTAGAAATTTTTGTTGTGTGATAAGGGGTTTTATGTTGAAAGTTATTGAACATCCGTTAATTTCGATTAAATTAACAAATATGCGAGATAGAAGAGCTGATCACTCAGTATTTCGTCAAAATTTAAGTGAAATTGCTTCACTGATGGTTTATGAAGTAATGAGAGATTATCAAACAAAACCAAAAACTGTTGTTACTCCACTTGGAGATGAACATTTTGGTGCTACATATGATAAAGAAATAGTTATTGTACCGATTTTACGTGCAGGACTTGGAATGACTGATGGTTTATTGCAATTAATGCCTAAAGCAAGAGTAGGTCATATTGGACTCTATCGTGATGAAATTACTCATGAACCAAAAACTTATTTTTATAAAATGCCTGACGTTCCAAAAGATAGCTACATATTAGTTGTTGATCCAATGTTAGCTTCTGGTGGTTCTGCTGTTGATGCAATTAAAAAACTAAGTGATGATGGTTTTAGCAATATTCAATTAATTTGTCTAGTTGGTGTTAAAGAAGGTGTTGAAAATGTTGTAAAACATTTTGGCAATGATTTTAAAATTTATTTAGCAGCCCTTGATCCAATTTTAAATAGTCACAAATACATAGTTCCTGGATTAGGTGATGCAGGTGATAGAATTTTTGGAACAAAATAATGCGATGAACAAATAATGTTGTTTATAAAATAGTTTTAACTAGCCTTTTTCTTGCGTTAGCTATTATTATTGATTTTACAGGCAAATTTATGCCTTTTAATTCATTTTTAAAATTTAATTTTTCCTTGATCTTTGTACTAGCAACATTCAGAATTGTCGGTAAACTTTGAGGCATTTTAGTACTTGTTTTAATTTTTGTTATTGGACCATCTTATTCTGAACTTGGTTATTCAGCAATAGGCGTACTTGGTCATGGTTTATTGGTTGTTGCACAAGCAACTTTTATTGCTTTCTATTTACTTTTTCATTGATGTTCATTGAACTTCATTATAAAGAAAAGTTATTCTCCTAAACTTAGGGAAAATTTAGCAAACATTACTGCATTTATATTTGCCTCAATTTGTGCAACATTAGTTATGGTTGCTGTTAATATTTTTATTTCAACACCACTTTATTTCTATCTATTTAAAGCAATAAGTAGTCCAAACTTTTTAGAATTATCAAGTCAATATAACGAAAAATTTAAAGCATTATTCTTTGGTATTCCAAATTACTATGTAGGCACATTTGTTGTTTTTGGTACATTTAATATAGCAAATTACACAATAAATTCAGTACTTTTATTCACAATATTAGGTTTTGCATTTGTTGGTGGTTTTTTACACAATAACCAAAAAAATATAAAATTACAAAGTGAGCAAAATATACAAAAATAAATTTTTATCAACAAAAAGCAAAATTAATCAAAATAATAAAACAAATAGTGGAGGTATTTAGATGTCTGAATTTAAATACAATCAAAATGATGTTGAATTAAAATGACAAAAATATTGAGATAACACTCAATATTCAACACCTTTAGAAAATTCATTAAAACCTAAAAAATACATTTTGAGTATGTTTCCGTATCCATCAGGCAATATTCATATGGGTCATGTGAGAAATTATTCAATAAGTGATGTCTTGGCTCGATTTTATCGACGCCAAGGTTTTAATGTCTTACACCCTTTTGGCTGAGATGCATTTGGTTTACCCGCTGAAAATGCTGCAATAAAGAATAATGTTCATCCGCGCGAATGAACATATCAAAACATTGAAAAAATGAACCCTCAACTCAAAAGACTAGGTATATCTTTTGCGTGAGGTGATTATGAAGTTATCACTTGCGATCCTGAATACACTAAATGAGAGCAATTATTATTCATAAAAATGTGACAAAAAGGACTTGTATATCGTAAAAAAAGTCCACTTAATTGATGCGAAAAAGACCAAACCGTTCTAGCAAACGAACAAGTTGTTAATGGATTATGTTGACGTTGCGATGAAGTTGTTGTTCAAAAAGAAATGGACCAATACTACCTTAAAATTAAAGACTATGCACAAGAACTTCAACAAGACCTCGAGACACTTAAAGGACATTGACCAGAAAAAGTTCTCAGTATGCAAAAACGTTGAATTGGATTTGAAAAAGGTTTCAAAGCAATATTTGATGTTAAAATTAACAATAAATTTATTGATCAACTTGAAGTTTTTATCACTAACCCTAACGATCTACAAACATTCAATTTTTTAGCAATCGGAGCAAATCATCAATTAGTCAAAAAACTCATTGCACTCAATATAATCACACAGCAAACTCAAACAAAATTGAATGAACTTTCTTCAAAAGCAGTCAACAAAGATTTTTCACAGCAGCTTTGTGTTGATATCAATCTAGAAGCTCATTCAACATTCAACGATCAAGTATTCAAGTTAATTTTTAGTGATTTTGCAACCATTGGCGAAAATAAAGTTGTTCTAGTTGATACCACAAAGTCAAAATCACACAAAGATTTTGCACTTAAAAACAACATAGAAAGCAACACAAATAATCAAGCAGTAGATCATAAAAAACTTATTGAGCAAACTCAAACAAATCTAAGAGACTGAGGTATTTCACGTCAAAGATATTGAGGTGCTCCTATTCCAATGATTCACTGTCAAGGATGTGGAATTGTTCCTGAAAATGAAAAAAATCTGCCTGTCAAATTGCCTGATAAAGTAGATTTTAGTGCTTCAGGAAACCCTTTAAAAACTAATGCAGAGTGATTAAGTACAACTTGTCCTCAATGCGGTCAAAAAGCAACACGTGAAACAGATACCTTCGACACCTTTTTTGAATCAAGTTGATATTTCTTACGCTACACTGTTCCGCCAAAATTGCGCACTTCATACGCAATTGAGCCAAATTCAGTGAAATACTGAAATAAAGTTGATGAATACATTGGTGGAGTTGAGCATGCAATCTTACACCTTTTGTATGCAAGATTTTTCACAAAAGTATTAGCTGACTTAGGTTATGTTGAATTTAGAGAGCCATTTAGCAATCTTTTAACACAAGGAATGGTGCTTAAAGATGGTGCAAAAATGTCTAAATCAAAAGGAAATACAGTCAGTCCAAACGATGCAGTTGTTCAGTACAACGCAGACACATTACGACTATTTATTCTCTTTGCAGCACCACCTGAAAAAGAACTTGAATGAAGCACTTCTGGTATTGAGGGTTCATTCAAATTTATTCAACGTTTATTAGACAAAGCATCTAAACTTAAAGTAGTAAACAACATTAAAAACCAAGACTTTAGCAATCTAACAAGCGAGCAAAAACAAGCACGTCGCAAACTTTATCAAGCACTTAAAAAACAAAATGATTTATTCGCAGACCGTCGTAATGAATACGCATTTAACACAATAATTGCATGATGCATGGAAACATTAAATGCTTATGAAAAAATTGATTCTCACCAATTGAACACTGAATTTTTCTATGTAATTTTAAATGTTTTAGAACCTTACATCCCTCACCTTGCTTGAGAACTTTCACAAAGATTTTTCAATCTTGAAAACCTTTATGATTTTAGTGTAGATCAAAGCGCTCTTGAACTTGATGAAATCACTTATGCAATCAGTGTGAATGGTAAATTAAGAGGACAAATTTTAGTTCCAGTTAGTGCAAATAACAAAGAAAATGTATTAAATCTTGCAAAAATTGAAGTCGCAAAATGAATTAATGATCATGAGATAGTTAAAGAAATTTTTGTGCCGAACAAAATAGTTAACATCGTAATTAAGGCTTAAAAAGCCTTTTTTCACTTTTTATAGTCAAAATGATAATTTTGTTTATTTTTAGCACTCAAAATGTTATTGTGCTAAAATATATTAGAATTAAGAAAGAGGTAACATGATAGAAAAATTATTGATAACACGAATCGGAGATCAAGATTTACTTTCAACTATAATTTATGGATTCGAGGAACGAGAAATCGAAATTAAGCCTTATGGTAAATTATGAACTAAAGAATATCTTGAAGAATTGTGTACAAAATATGAAAAAAATATGAGTGCAAAACCAAAAGATAAGGAAGATTCTGAACCTTTTGAAACTGAAAAATTAATGCTTGGCTACTATTTATTATCTGAAGAAGAAATTTTAAACGATGCAATAACTTCATTTGAGGATATAAAAGTATCTCAAATTTCGCCGGTTCTTACTTATGTTAGTGTGCAAGACATTAGACAGGTTAAAAGCAAAGGGACATACAGATTAAATCTTAAAGGTATTAGTCGACATAAATTAGTTGATGCTTATGATGACATTAATAATGTTGTTGATGATATTGCTTTAGCAACTCTTGTGAAAACTAATAAATTTGGCTACAAATTACCAACAGAAAATTATCCAGATGTGATGAATGGTATTGCGGTTATTGAAAACACAATCACAAATCTAACATCTTCACAAAACATATGAAGAAAAATCAAAGAACACGAAACAAAAAACAACCTATACTCATATCATGGACAAATTATTGTAGATCAAGACATAATGGAAACAAAAGACACTGAAATAGACACAATTAAGTTGATTTCAACCTTAATGGTATTTTCATTCGTCGATAATCGCATTAAATTAGAAGTTATTGAATCTGAAGATGTTTTAACACAAATTAATCTTGTTATTTGAAACCTTAAACATTTTGCAACATCAATTGAATGATCACCAGTTGAGCAAAAAGTGTTTAGCGAGCTAGAAATTTTTGCACAAGATGAAATTGAAGCACAACCTAAAAAACCTCGTTCACAACGCAGAAAATCTAATGAAAAAGATAGCAACGAACCAGTTTCTGAAGCATTAATTGAAAAAGAAATTAATAAACGTGTTAAAGATAACCTTGAAAAACAACAACGTGAATACCTTCTTAAAGAAAAACTAAAAGCAATCAAAGAAAGCTTACAAGATAATGATTCTGATGATAGTGAAGATGAATCTGAATACAGTAAAATCTTAAAAGATGAAACAAAATCTAAAATGTATCCTGATTCAGTAATTAAATTAATTAAAAGTGAATCTAATAAACTCAAATCTATGATGTCAGGTACTCCTGATGCAAATATCACAAACACATTTATCAGTACTCTAAAATCTCTTCCATGACGTAAAACTGAAATTGAATCACTTGATATCAATAAAGCGCGTGAAATTTTAGATAAAAATCACTATGGTTTAGGTGAAGTTAAAGAAAGAATTATTGAATATTTATCATTAATTATTAATCACAAAAATCAAGCACGCAAAAAAAATGCTGATGTTCTGCTTAAATTTGATGATAACCATGAGATAGATCTAGAATTATTTAAAGAAGAAAATAATAGTGCAAAAATTCAAAAAAACTTTAATAATGTGCCTATTCTAACTCTTGTAGGTCCTCCAGGAACTGGTAAAACATCACTTGCACGCGCAATTGCTGAAGCGCTCAACAAAAGTTATATAAAAATTTCACTTGGTGGTGTGCATGATGAAAGTGAAATTAGAGGACATAGACGTACTTATGTAGGTGCAATGCCTGGAAAAATTATTAAAGCAATACAAAAATCTGGAGTTTCTAACCCTTTAATTTTACTTGATGAAATTGACAAAATGTCAAAAGACTTTAAAGGTGATCCTTCATCAGCAATGTTAGAAGTTCTTGATCCAGAACAAAACACAAAATTCCAAGATAACTACATTGAACATGAATATGACCTTTCAAAAGTGTTGTTCATTGCAACTGCAAACTACTACGAAAACATTCCAGCACCACTACTTGATAGAGTTGAAATCATTGAATTAAGTTCATACACTACAAATGAAAAAGTAAAAATTGCGCGTGAACACTTAATTGATATCACAACTCGCCAATCGGGACTTGATAAAAAATTCTTTGATATTGATGATGATGTAATTGAGATGATAGTTAAAAATTACACTGCTGAAGCAGGTGTTCGTGGTCTTAAACGTCAATTTGATAAAATCGCACGTAAAATAGTTACTAAAATTGTAGCTGGTGAAAAAATTAAAAATGTTAAACTAGACAAAGAAACTGTTATCAAACTTCTAGGAACACCAAGATTTAGCGATGTTGATAAGGTTGCTGAACCTCAAATTGGTGTAATCAATGGACTTGCATATACATCAATTGGTGGTAGCACACTTCAAATTGAGGTAAGTCATTATCCTTCACAAAAAGGCGGATTTAAATTAACCGGTTCTCTTAAAGATGTAATGAAAGAATCGGCTTCTATTGCTTATTCATATGTGCGTTCAAATGCTAAAAAATTCAATATTGACTTTGACTTTGAAAACAACGAAGTACATATTCACGTTCCTGAAGGTGCAGTGCCTAAAGATGGCCCTAGCGCTGGAATTACATTTACAACAGCACTCATTTCAGCTCTTTCTTCACGTGCAATTCCTCAAGATGTTGCAATGACTGGTGAAATTACTTTACGTGGTCGTGTGTTAGAAATTGGTGGACTTAAAGAAAAATCTTTTGCTGCATTCAAAAAAGGTATCAAAACAGTATTCATACCAAAAAGCAATGAGAAAAACCTTAAAGATATTCCAAGCGAAGTTAAGGATGCTATTACATTTATTCCAGTGGATAAATATGAACAAGTTTATGAAAAATTATTCAAGTAATTTTGACTAAATATATTGAAAAATGTGTGAATTGGTAAAATCCACACATTTTCTAAAAGGAGAAGAAATGAATAAATACAAAATACAAGATAACTTATTTAGAGCAGTAAATGAACAATGACTTGAAGAAGCAAAAATTCCAGAAGATAAGAGTGCTACTGGTGAATTCGAAGAACTTTACCGTGCAAATGAAAAAACCTTATCATTATTAGCTCAAAATCTAGTCAAAAAATTACATGAAGATAAATTACAAGATAAATCATTAGTTAATTTTGCTAAATTCTACTCATTAATGAGTGATTTCGAAACAAGAAAAACTCAAAAAACTGCTCCATTAAAACCTTTTGTTCAAGAAATATTACAAACTAAAGATATTGAAGAACTAAAAAATAAATACCCTTCATATATCAAAAAACAATACCCTGTGCCTATTGATTTTGGTGTTTCTAATGATTTTCTTGATTCAACGATTATGACTCTATATGCAGATATAGCACCACACATATTACCAAATAAAGCACACTATGATAATGCTGAAATTAAGTCAAAATTTCTCAAAGTATATAAAGATATGGTTAAAAAACTACTTAAACCATACATCGATGATGCAAAAGAAATTAATAAATTAGTTAAATTAACATTGCAATTTGACGAAATCATTGCTAAATATTCTTTATCAAGTGAGCAAAAAGTTAGATACAACGAGTTGTATAAGCCACAAAAATTAGAAAAAATTGCAAAGAAAACTAAATATTTTGATTTCAATTATGTTGTGAATAAACTTATCACAAAACCAGTTGATCAGGTTGTTTTCTCAAATGAGGAATTTGCATTTAATATTGATAAAATCTTCAATCCTAAGCATTTTGATAAAATTATAGCCTGAATGAGTGTTAAATTCATTGTAAAATACTCACATTTACTTGATGAAAAAACTCGTAATTTGGCCGCTAAATACTCACTATTTATTTCAGGTCAGCAAAAAGTTGCTAACAAGAAAAAACATGCATTGCAAAGCTCTCTATCTTATTTTAAAATGCCAATTGGTCTATATTTTGGTAAAAAGTACTTCGGTGCAAGAGCCAAAAAAGATGTTGAAACAATGGTTCAACATATGATAGATATTTATAAAGAAAAATTAACTAATAATGATTGACTTTCAAAAGAAACAATTGAAAAAGCTATACTAAAACTCTCAACATTAGGCGTTCATATTGGTTATCCAAACGAACTAAAACCTTATTATGAGGATTTAAGCGTTGAAAGCACTTCGATTATTGGTACAGTTCTAAAATTCAACGATATTGTAAGCCAATATAATTTCAGTGAATACAAAGAACCAATCAACAAAAATTACTGAGGAATGGCTCCTTATGAAGTTAATGCATACTACCATCCAATGTATAATCACATAGTTTTTCCAGCTGGTATTCTTAATGGTGCATTTTATTCATTAAAACATACTACATCAGAAAATTATGGTGCAATTGGTGCAGTTATTGCTCATGAAATTTCTCACGCATTTGATAATAATGGTGCTAATTTTGATGAAAAAGGTAATTTAAAAATGTGATGAACTGCAGAAGACTTTGAGAAATTTGCTCAAAAAACCAAACAAATGATTGAATTATTCAATGGTGTTGAAACTGATTTTGGAAAATGCAACGGAACATTAACTGTAAGTGAAAATATTGCTGATGCAGGTGGTTTAAGTACTGCTTTAGCGGCTGCTAAATTAGAAAAAGATTTCGATGCAAAACAGTTTTATAGTAGTTGAGCACGTGCATGAAAAAGTAAATTCAGAGCTGAGTATGCAAAAAGACTACTCGAAAATGATCCTCATGCACCTACTGAATTGCGTGCAAACATTCAAGCAGCAAACCAAGAAGATTTCTATGAGGCATTTAATGTTCAGTCATCTGACAAGATGTTTATTGAGCCTTCTAAACGTGTTAAAATTTGATAATTAAAAGTCGCTTCTCAAGCGACTTTTTTTTACATATATACTCATTTATGAGTACTTTAGGGAAATTTTATTATGCAATTGCTTCAGTAAATACTGACATAAATTCATCAAAATTATCTACTCACATGCAGTGACCTGAATTCTTAATTACATAAGATTTAACATTGTTATTTAGGTTTTTGTAGTGTCGTTCACAGTTAGCAACATTTACAATTCCATCATGGTCTCCGTTAATTAGATAAATTGGTGATTTGCATTTTGCAATACCTTGATCAACAATTTCTTGATTTTTTTCTTGAGGCATTCTATAACCTCATTCATAAATAACATCAAGTCTTTTGTGAACTTCTTCATTAGAAAATTTTTCTTCAACACGTTGTATAACTTCATCATTTGCCAGCAACGCTTTGTGATTAAAATAAAGAATAGGTGCCAATTTAACATAATCTTCTCAATTACGAGGGAAAAATAATGGTCATAAATGATTGTACATCAACATTGTTCTATTCATAGGTCCTAACAAAATAACTTTGTCTACTAATTCACCTAATTTTCATGCAATAGACATTGCAACACCACCACCCATTGAGTGTCCTATTAATCTAATGTGATTGAGATTTTTTTCTTTTACAAACTTAATTACAATTTCGCCAAAATCTTCCATATTCATTAAATCTGGTCTGATATCACTTTGTCCATGAGTAGGCATATTAAGCGCATAAATGTTGTACATGCCTTCATAAGATTTGTAGATGTCCTCATAAAACATAAATTCACCACTAAAACCATGCAAAAATAATAAAGTTTTTTCGCAGTTATTGTCCATTGTTAAGTACTCTATTTTCGCATCTTTATACTCAAAAAAATCATTCATTTTAAACCTCTCCAAACTCAAATAATTCACTTTTTTGCTATCTTAAAATTTGCTTTCTATATTATAATATAAAAGAATTTTATTAATTCAAATTTGATATCAAATAAATACACTGTCATGAATTCGCTTGGGTGTGCCTTGAGAAAAGGTGCTAGGCGTTCGAAGTGATGGGAAGAACTAACAAACTAAAGGAAATACATTTAAAATGACAGATAAAATTGAAGTTTCAACTACTAAAGTTGAAGACACAACTACACAAGTTGCAAAAGACAAAGAAGTTAAAGCACCTATTATTTCTAAAGATAAACTTTTAGAAGCAGGTACTTACTTTGGTCACAAAAAAAACCTATGAAACCCTAAAATGAAAGACTACCTTTATCCACAATTGAAAAAAGGTATTCACATCATTAATACTCAATTTACAGTACAAAGACTTGAATTTGCATATAACTTAATCAACAAATTTGTTGCTAAAAATCCACGTGCTCAATTCATTTTTGTTGGTACAAAAAAACAAGCAAAAGACACAATCAAAGAAAATGCATTAAGAACAAATAGTTTCTATGTTACAGACCGTTGATTAGGTGGTACATTAACAAACTCATCAACAATTTTTAGTCGTGTAAAAACTATGGAAGACTTAGAAGCAAAAGCTGAAAATAACTTTGAAGGCTACACTAAAAAAGAAAAATTGAACTTCCAAAAACAATTGGATAAACTTCACAAAAACCTTGATGGTATTAGAAAAATGCGTGGTTTACCAACATTTATGATTGTAGCAGACCCTATCGAAGATGAAATTGCTGTTAAGGAAGCACGTAAAAAAGGAGTTAAAGTTATTGGTATTTTAGACTCTAACTCAAATCCTGATTCAGTTGACTTTGGTATTCCAGCAAATGATGATTCAGCAAAAAGCATTAACTTAATCATTACAATTTTGGCTGACGCAATAGCTACTGCTCGTGGTGGTAAAGCTAAATATGCATACAGACCAGATTCAGAAATCGAACTACCTAAATTTGAAACAGATAAACCAACTGTTGCAAGACAATTCGAACGTAGAACATTTGTAAAATCTGAAGAAAGCACAACTGCAGCACCAAAAGAAGTTAAAGGAGAATAATTATGGCAAATCAATTAGCTTTAATTAAAGAAGTTCGTGAACGTACCGGTGGCGGTATGATTGATGTTAAAAAAGCTCTTGAAGCATCTGATTGAGATGTTGAAAAAGCAATTGTATGACTAAAAAGTAATGGAAAAATCAAAGCTGCTAAAAAAGCTGGTCGTGTTTCAGCTGAAGGTCTTGTTGCTGTATCAAAAGAAGGCAATCAAGCAATAATGATTGAAGTAAACTCAGAAACAGATTTTGTTGCTAAAAATGATGATTTCAAAAAACTTGTTCAAAGATTTTGCTCAATTTTAATCAAGTCAAGCGCAAAAACAGTTGAAGAATTTATGCAAGTTAAAGATGGTTCAGAAACTGTTGAAAGCATTCTTGAAGACGCTACTGCAACAATCGGTGAAAAATTATCAATTCGTCGATTCACTAGATACGCTGCTCAACAAGGCGAAACAATTGGTGCATTTGCTCACGTAAATGGCCAAATTGCTGCTCTTGTAAAAATTAAAGGTACAAACGAAGAAGTTTCAAGAAATGTTGCAATGCACATGGCTGCAATGAAACCTGAGTATGTATTTGTTGAAGAAGTTCCAGCAGAAAAAATTGAAACATTTAAAGCTGAATTCTCTGAACCTGCTGGTTTTGATAAAAAACCAGAAAAAATCCAAAACATGATTCGTGAAGGTTCATTAAATAAAAAACTTGCCGAAATTGTTTTAGTTAAACAAGGTTTCATGATGGAAGAAAGCGTTTCAATTGAAAAATACCTAGCAAATCACAATCTTCAATTAATTGAAGCAGTTCGCTATGGTGTTGGTGAAGGTATTGAAAAACGTCAAGATGACTTTGCTGCTGAAGTAGCTGCACAAATCGAAAAAAATAAATAATAATTAAGTAAATCTCAGATGTTTATCTGAGATTTATTTATCCACATACATAAATTTACCCAAAGTACTCAAAAACGTGTATATAAGTTAATACACATCCATTTAATAAAGGAAAAAATTAGCGAAATAGGCAATAAAGAAAACATATCATTTAAGCATGGAAACAAATCAACAAACAAACCAAGCACTAACATTACCGGTGCTAAAACCTATTACTATTGAAAAGGAATTTTTAGACAAAATAAAAGGAGATAGTCTAAAATCTAACATTATTATGCTTATTGCTGAAGAAAGTGATTATGTGTTCTTCTTAGCTTGTTGTAATGAAAATGAAACAAGCAACATCGACCCAGAAGATATCATAAAACTCAATACACAAAAGGGTATTCTTGATAATGGTCAAGATGCTAAAATTACGCTAGCTGACTCAATAGATTTATCAACCATTTACAAAATCAACTACTTTGATTTACGCAAAAAGGTCTCGATATCTGAAAAGGAATTGCCTAACTACCCTTATTTAGGCATTGAGGACCAAATAAGTGTTGTTAATAAATTGAGTACAAAATTAAAATCGGCTACAAATATGCCTCGTCTAGTCTTGATAAAAAAGTCCTTAAATAATCAAGAAACAAAAGTGAATAGTTGCACAACATAGACAATGAAAAATGACACAAGAAATTGTGTCATTTTACTACTTATTCAGTTAAATTTCTTTAATATCCAAATTCGGGATTATGTAATATGCATGAGCTTCTGGACCAGTATGAATACCAATTACAGAAGAATTTAAGCGAGCATTAACAAATGTTATTCCTTGTTGTTTGAACGTTTCAATTGCTGTTTTGTTAAATTCATCATCTATTCCATAAATTGTAAAAATCTTGTACTTTTGTTGAAGTTCTTTTGTATCTTTTACTCCGGTAAAATGAATAAATTTAGAAATAACTTGCTTAGCAACACCTTTAGGTCCTCGTCCAAGTCCACCATTTGATGTACCATTCAAATCATACTTAATGTAAGGCATTAATTTTACTTTTGATAAAACTCCTAAAAGCAGTTTTTTAAGTGAACTTACTCGCCCGCCTTTAACCAAATATTTGATATTTTGTGGAAGAATAAATGTTAGACACTGCTTGTCGATTTGATGAATATCTTCAAGCAATCTATCAATGTTTTGATATTTTTCAAAGTGTTTTTTAGCGTATTTGGCTAATTCAATAATTTGGTCACCAACTAAACCATTATCATAAATATAAAGGTTTTTAAAATCATGAACAAAGTTGTTCGCTGCACTGAATGTTGAAGATAATTTTGAAGAAATAGGTATGTAGAGAACAAAATCATTTTCAGAACATGCTAATGAAAATACTTCCTCAAAAGAGGACATAAAAGGTAAAGATGTCTTAATATTTTCAGTTTTCGCCATCATATTCAAAACATCTTCTCTATTAATATCAAGACCATCTTGATATTCTTTTCCATCAATTTCAGTAACTAATGGAACATAATAAAAACCTTGTTCATTAGCTTCTTGTTTAGACATGCATGCAAATGAATCTACAATAATTCCTAATTTTTTCATAAATTATCTCGCTTTCTTAACTGATATATTTTATACTATGTTGAATTAAATATACTTATTTTTATATGAAAAATTAATATTAAGTGACTCGATAACATCACTATCAAGATTGTCGGGCAGATTTTCTCAAATTACAGTGCTTTTTGGAATTCTGTTGATGATATCAATAAGATTTACAAACTTAACATATTCTTGTGAATTGGTCGATAATTTTTCACTCAATTTTCCACTTATAATAAAAGTCTTGATCTGATTTGATTGAACAAATAATGTTAAGTCATCAGAAATTTTTTCAATATAGAGACCTAAATATGAGTTTTTAATTTGTTTAAAACGATCATCAATAAGTGATAATGAATTTAAATCAAATTCACTATTATTGGCATGAATAATATATGTAGTGTTAGGACGCAAAAACGTATCATAACTCTTAAGAAGTGCATTTTCTGTAGTGTGAATTAGATAATGATTTTTGTCCTGGATTGTATCTATTTCAAATTTATTTATTGCTTGTGTATAAATCAAATTGTAATTTTCAATCTTCTTGAATTGCTCAATATCACTGTTTGTAAAACCAAGTAATTTGCTCAAAAGTACTGAATTTTCAGTATTTTGGTCAATTTTAATATCTTTAATTGGTGCTGTTTCTTTTATAAAACTACTTGTTTGTATCTTGTTTTTAAAATCTATAAATTTAACCTTAAAGTTATCAAAATCGGCTTTATTTATTTGGTAATGTGATCTATAAAATAATGACTTAATTACAACATGTTTTGCTAAACCGCTCACTGAATAAACACACATATTTGTGTAGTTTTCTCATTCACTTGGACTGTTTAATGGTTGTGAAGAAATTAATGCAGCATCCTTAATTAAAGGGTTAAAGATGTAATTTTTTCTATTTCTTAAAATTCTACGAGCTAATTTGTTTTCTAACATTTTAAATTTGAAATTTGAAAGTTTTTTTGTGCAGAAAATATAAATTAGATCTTCATGAATGCTTATTGTTCAATTTTTCGGATTTAAACGCAGCAAATTCAATAAATAAGACAATTTTATATTGTCTAATCCTTGCTTAATGTAATTAAAATGAGGAGAAATTATTATCGATATAAATTTTTGGTCACTAAACTTTTTAACTATATCTTGAAATTTTAACTGTTGTAATTGTTTAATGTTTGTAAACTCACGACTGATTGGTAATCTTGAATAAATTTGTAGAATATGTGTGTCGTCTTTAAGTCTATTGCTAATACGAATTCTAAGTGGTACATTTTGATATTTAATTCCTGAATTTTTAAAAAAATGATTTCAAAATATCTTATTTGGAGTTGCAACATTTAGATGTGCAGTTAATTTGTACTTGCGTTTATGATCGCCGTTTTCCAAAATATCACTTATTTTTATTTTAGACTCGTTGCTAAAATAATCTAAAAATTTATCAATGCTATAGAACTTGTTTTTAGCCAGTGTTTTTGCACCTAAATCGAAAGATAAAATTGTGCTTAAATTTATATCAGTAAGCCGCATAACTCATTTTTTGTCTGGATGAATTCTAAAAATACAAAAACCCTCATAATTAATACGTTTAATTTTAATTAAAACAAGAGCAATAAAAACAAAGAAGAGTACTAACAAAATTATGATTGCTATCACCGAAGGCACAAAAACATAGGGATCATGAATTTTACTATTGAAATTACCAAAATAATCTGACTTTGAAATTCCTGAATCAAGAATTTTTGTAGTAGATAAAGAACTAAAATTATTCATTTTAACTGTTTCCTACATCAGTTTTCAATAGTCTTATTGATGGGTGATTTTTTGAAAGTGTTTTTTCACTTTGCGAACCTGCAAAACGAACAACAATAGTGTCACCACGAACTTCTAAAACAAGTCCTTCACCAAAATGAGTGTGAGAAATAATATCGCCTGCAATCATATTGCGGTTAATTTCTTTAATTTGTTTTTGATCAGTTAAATCATCAAAATTTGTTGAAATAACTTCTTTTTGCAAAATATATTTATTTGTATCAATTCCGATTTCTTTAATGAATCTAGAAGGTTTTTTATCAATATTTGTACCTATAATTGAGCCTCGCGAATCCGAAATAAAAAGTCTTTGTTTTGCACGAGTGATACCTACATATGCAAGACGTCTTTCTTCTTCGAGTTGTTCAATATTATTGCTGTTTATTGCATGAAATGTAGGAAATATTTGTTCAGACATACCGACTAAAAATATATTTTCAAATTCCAAACCTTTTGCTGAGTGAACCGTCATTAAAGTAACATAATTTGTTGAATTGTCATATTCATCGCCAGCAGAAGCTAAAGAAACAAATTCCAAATAGTCCTTAACCGATTTATCTTTGTTGTTTTCTTCTCAAACTTTTATTGATCTGATCAATTCATTAACGTTGTCTTTGCCGGTTCCTTTCAAAGCAACATCATTTGCAAGATAGTCATAATAGCCAATTTTAGTTAAAAATTTCTCTAAAACTACGTATATTTTGTTGTTTTGTAGAGCTTTTCGAAAGTAATTAACATTGTTGATTAAGTCAACAATGTTTTTTTTGACTTCACGTGCGACAGGTAAGTCTTGAAGATGAACTCTCAGTGTTTTTCAAAGAGTCATCTGTTTGGACTCAGCAAATTTTTGTAAGTTTGCTAAGGTTTGTTTACCTATTTTACGCGCAGGTGTATTAATTACTCTTAAAAGCGGTAAATCAAGACCATCATAGATAAGTCTTAAGTAAGATAAAACATCTTTTATTTCTTTACGGTGGTAGAATTTTTGACCATTAAAAATTTTGTGATTAATGTTTTCTTTAATTAATTCTTCTTCAAAAGGGCGTGAATAGTAGTTTGAACGGTAGAAAATCGCAATGTTTTTAAGTTGAATTTTTTGTTTTTTTAGTTTATTAATTGTTTGTACAACTCAACGTGCTTCAGCTTCATTACTGAAAGCATGGTTGTAGTGAATGTCTTCGCCTATTTCATTGTTGGTAATTAAGTCTTTGTGGAAACGTTTTTTATTGTAGTTTATTAGATTGTTGGCTGCATCAAGAATTTTTTGTGTTGAACGATAATTTTCACTCAAAATTATCGTTTTAGTGTTTGGAAAGTCTTTGTCAAAATCTAAAATTAAGTTTACATCAGCGCCTCTTCATGAATAAATTGTTTGATCAGGGTCGCCAACTATTGAAATCTGTGTGTTTTTGCCAACTAATTGTTTAACAATTTCATATTGAATTCTTGATGTATCTTGAAATTCATCAACCATAATAAATGAATACATATTGGATCATAAACTAGCAATTTGAGGAACATTTTTAAACAATTCATAGACTTTAATGATTAAATCATCAAAGTCTAAGCTTTTTTGTTCTTTTAGGTATTCATTATATCGTTTGAAAATTAGACCTATTTTTTTATTGTAATCTACGTCATTTGGTGAGTCAAAATTTAAGGCATTAACTAGTTCATCAGGAGTGTAATTTTTATTTTTGGCCAAAGAGATCATTTTTAAAATTTCATTGGTGCTGAGTTGAGTTTCTTCTTCATCGTCAATTTCGAACTCAGGAAATATTCTTTTGACTATCGTCTTTTGATCTAGTGAATCAATGATTTGAAAATTGCTGTCTAAATTAAGGTGTATTGCTTCTTTACGTAAAATTTTTGCACAAAGAGAGTGAAAAGTGGAAACGTGAACTTCAACTCCATTTGGTGTGTATTGTTTGATACGTTGTGTCATTTCATTGGCTGCTTTATTAGTAAAAGTCAGTGCCAAGATTTTGCTTGGAGCTATACCAAACTCATTGATTAAGTATGCAATTTTACGTGTTAAAACACGTGTTTTTCCCGAACCAGCACCAGCAATTATACGAAGAGGACTATCAAAATATAGCAATGCTTCACGTTGCTCTTGGTTTAATTCGGAAAGTATTAAATTAGTTCGATTTGACATTGTTCTCCTAAATAAAAATTACTTCGATTTTTTCTGTGCGGTAAGGGAGTAATTTGACCTTTTTAAGTTGTTGAGATTTTGTGTAGTGCTTAATATAACAAATTCTAAAACTTCATGCTCGTTCATAAATTCCATAACGTTTTTTTGTTCCAATAATCAAGCCGTGGTTAAATAAATTTAATAAAGTTCAAATTGATACCAATGTTCCTATGATTCTTGCAACAATTTGCAAATTAAGTGGTAATTTTGATAGGTTTGCATTGATATTCACATCATTAAGTATGGCAATTTGATAAGGTCAAATTCCTGCTAAAAAAATAACACTAAGAATTGAATAAAAGCCAAACGACATTGAACTTAGACACAATGTGGCTAGTCATTGCGGTCTTTTTTGTTTCATATTTATGACTTGCAAACGTGTAATAATCAACCCGATCGTTCGATAATTATTGAAATAAGGAATAAGATAAAAGAGTATAAATGAACTAAATCAATTAAGTGATAAGAATGTATATCATTTTGTTTGATTGATTTGATTTGATTGAATGTTGAGCATCTTTCAAAACAGAATTATAATTGATGAAAACACACAAAAATCAATTAAATGCGTCAAAAATCTCAATCAAAAAGTAGCGTTTTTATGTAGTGATTTCATGCATTAAAGTTGTTTGTAAACTGCGTTTTTTTTGTCTAATAAACTCAAATCACGAAGATATTGAGCTTCATCTGTGTTTCTATTTATGTAAGGATTTGTCATAAAAATGTGTGTGTTGTTATTGTGATAATTGTGTATAAATGTGTATAGATCATCAAGATATTTCTTAGCTCTCTTCTCATTGAACTCAGAGCGAGCTTCAAAAATATAGTTAAGTACTCGAAATACACTAAATTCTCATGAGTTTAAAAAACCTGCTAGCACAATTTGTAAAAAATATAATTGCGCATATGAAAGTTCATGAAATAAATCAAGATTATTTATTTCAATGTAATTAAAAACAATTTTAAACTGCGTAATAAAGTTTGTTGGATTAAATCAAGTTGCTGATGATATATTTTCTTTAACTAATGAGCTGTCTCAGTAGCAATATGAGTTAGCGCTGACTAATAACATATACAACAATTCTGTTGCAAATTTTGTGTCGTTAAGCTCTTTAACTCTGTATTTTTCAAATTGCTCCATAAATGATTTTTTGAACACTTTATTAAATAAAAAAGGGAATGAATAAGCAATAAATTCTTTTTCTTTTGGACTTGAGAATATTTTATCTGCTTGAATTCTTGCATAAGGTTCTCATTTTATTGAACCAGTTAGTCTTGGCTTAAATTCAAGGATGTCAACTTGTGTTTCTTCAAGTTTGTTTGTGATGTTTCGCACAAAAGATTTTTTTATTTCTGCATCAGCGTTCAACACGTAAATGTATTGGTTTTTAACTAAATGTAATGCAGCAATAATATCACTTTGAATATTTTTTCGTTTTGTGTTAACAATAAATTTGAAACGAGAACCAAAAAAATCTAGAGCTTTTTGCAATGATGAATACATTTTTTCATTTGGTTTTGTAACTACTAAAATTAACTCAAAGTCCTGGTTATTCTGTTCTTTTAGAATGTCGCTTACGTAGTCAATTTCAGATTTTGAATACACATTAGGTACAATTATCGATAATTTCATACATTCTCCTTACATTTTGATATTTCCGCTAGTTCTTGGATATGGAATAACGTCTCTAATGTTGTCAACTCCAGTAACATACATTACCAAACGTTCAAAGCCAACACCAAAACCACTAGAACCACTATCTCCAAAACGTCTTAAATCCAAATATCATTGCAATTCTTCTTGACTAATACCAACTTCTTTAGCTCTATTAAGCAATTTATCAAAGATAACTTCACGTTGACTTCCGCCTATTAATTCTCCAATTCCAGGAACTAATAAGTCAAAAGCGGCCACTGTTCTGTTATCTTGGTTTTGGTGCATGTAGAACGCTTTAAATTCTTTAGGAAAGTTAATAACAGCAATAGGACCTTTTGCTACTTCAGCAGCCAGATATTTTTCATGTTCTGTACCAAAATCTAGACCAAAGTGAATATTTTGATCTTCAAATCTATCTTTAACTTTTTCAAGTTCCTTAAGTGCGTCAGCATAGTCAATAATTGTCAATTTTGTGTTAATAAAATGATTTAGGTTATTGAGTAAATTTTGATCAACATTTTCAGTTAAAAATTTAAATTCAGCAGGATGTTTTTTTATTGTGTTGCGAATAATCGTTTTTAAAAAGTCATCAGCTAAATTGATAACATCTTTCAATTCGTAAAATGCAACCTCTGGTTCAATCATTCAAAATTCTGCAGCGTGTTTTTTTGTGTTTGAGTGTTCAGCTCTAAAAGTTGGTGCAAAAGTATAAACTTTTTTAAAGCCTACTGCATAACTTTCAGCGTGTAATTGACCAGTAACTCCTAATGTAACTTTTTTGTTTGGTCCAAAAAAAGGATTTTTTGAGTTTGAATCGCTGATTTCAAATGTTTCACCAGCACCTTCTCCATCATTTGAAGTGATAATTGGTGCGTTAAAATATAAAAATCCATTATCCGAAAAGTATTTATGAACTTCTAGAGCAAGAGTTGAACGAATGAGCATTACAGTTTTTATTAGACTTGTTCGGTGTCTTAAATGTGGTATTTCACGCAGTGTTTCAACATTTATTGCTTGTTTTTGAATTGGATAATCTAAATCGGTGTCTTGTAAGAGTTCAAATTCCTGAGCAATAAGTTCTAGAGGCTGTTTGGCTTGTGGAGTAAGTTTAATAATTCCTTGAACTTTAATTGCAGCACCTAGATGAATTTGATCAAGAATATCAAAGTCAAATTTTTCGCCTTTAAATGTTAATTGCAAATTTTCAACAGTTGAACCATCATTTATCTCAATAAAACGAATTTTTTTATTTCCTCTATTAGCAACCACTCATGCAGAAGTAGAGTAGAATGAATCCGAGTATTCTTGAGAGTTTTCTAAAAGTTTTTTGATAGATATATTATTCATAGTAAACCTCTAATCATTTAATCATAATATTATAATTATATCAAATATTGTATTATAAGTTATTTGAATATAATTTAGCGCTGTTTTGTGAGTTCAAAAATTTACCAAAAGTACTCAAAAATGTGTATATAAGTAAAATAAAACATTTTGTGCAAGCACAAAATGTAGTGATTATTTAAACAATTGTAGACACATGAATACAATTCCAAAAATTAACAGTGATGACATCAATTCCGCACAAGATTGTAGTAAAACAGATGAGAAGTTTGCTGGATCTTTTTTGTGTTTAGCATACAAAATTGGAATTAATGCTGATACAAATTTTATTAATGTTAATGAGAGAATTAAAGCAATTGATGAGCCAATAATTATTGATCATGATTGAGCAGCATACTGAATTAAGTCTCTTGTTGAACCTAAAAATATTGCAAGCCGTCCAACATTGATCAAGGCTAAACAAACACCAAGTGTAAAACCGACTAATGTTTCTTTCAAAAGAACTTTTCCATAGTCTTTGGAATCAATCAAATCTAACGTTAATACACGTTTTACAGTGGTATTTGACTGAATACCACCATTTTTAACGGCGGTATTTATTGTAGGAATAAATACAACAAAAGCAACAAAAAGTGAAATTATATTTAGATTTGGTTCTATTTTTTGAAATGAAGATTTAAATAAAAAGTATGAACAAACTTCGAGTATTGTTGAGAATAGAAGGATCATAATTCCTCATAAGATCCTTTGTCTCAAAAGTGAATATCAAGGAGTTTTTAAGTAGTCTTCAGCATCAGCAATTTTGGTATTAATACCTGCCATTTTATAAATGTCTTCGGTCGCTTCATCATGAATAACATCAATCACATCATCACTAGTAATCATTCCTATAAGACGATTGTCTTGATTGGTAACAGGAAGAACAGACATATCGTGCTCTGAAAAAATTTTGGCAGCGTTTTCACTTTTTTCATTTGCTTTTATTGAAGTAACTGGTGAATAAATGTCTTCTATTTTTTTGTTTGCATCAGCAAACACAATTTCTTCAAGTGTTAAAGCTCCTAAAAGTTTTTGTGTAGGACTAACAACATAGTAGTAGTGCACAAGTTCAGCATTCTTTTTATTGTAATCACGTTTAATCTTTGCAAGTGCTTGTTCACAGGTGTATGTGCTTTGAATTGAAGAAATATCAACACTCATAATGCTGCCGACTTCATCTTCTGCATATGAAAGAATTTTATTGATCTCATTTCTTTTTTCTTGAGGAGTATAAGCAATAATTTTACTTGTTACATTTGCTGGTAATTCCTCTAAAACGTCGGCCAATTCATCACTTTGAAGTTCTTGAAGAAGTTTCATGCCTCATTCTTCAGTAAAACTTAAAGCTAAATTTGTTTGCATTTCTGTTTCCAAATATGAAAACACTTCTGCTGCATCAGGTGTTTTTAACATTCTTAAAAATTTAAGTTGATCATCTTTAGTAAGTTCGCCTAGTGCAGAAGCAATATCTGCATTAGGAATTTCATCAACTAGCTCTCTTGCTGCTCGAAAGTTTTTTTCAAGAGCAATCATTTTTATTCATTCTTGCAATAAAATATCAGTAATTTCGCTATCTAAATATGAAAAAACATCAACAATATCAGAGGTTTTTAACAATGTAAGGAAATCAAGTTGCACATCTTTTTCAAGTTCTTTTAGTGCAACTATAACATCTGTTTTTTGACTTTGATTAATTAATTCTCTTGCTTGATCAGCATCTTTTTCAAGAGCAATATTTTTAATTTTTTCCAGTAGCGGGTTTTGTGGAATTTCACTCATTTTAGTCCTTTAAGTATTTGATTAGTTGTTCTTGGAATTGTTCAACTCTAATTTTGAAAAATGTACCATTTTTCACAAATTTCAATTCACCTGTTTCTTCAGAAACGATAATAGTTAATGCATCACAAACTTCACTAATCCCCATTGCGGCTCGATGTCTTGCCCCATAGTGATTATCAATAGATTTTTTGCTAATTTTGTAGAAAGTTGCAGCATAATAAATTTTATTATCTCGAATAATTACAGCACCATCATGTAAAGGCGATTCTTTATTGAAAATTGAAATCAAAAGCGATGAACTTATGTCTGCATTCAATATAATACCATCAGTTCGCAAGCCGTCTAATTTATCACTATTTTCAATAGTAATCAGGGCACCAATTTTATTGTGTGAAAAATATTCAACAGCTTCACGAAGTTGATTTATCAATCGAATTTGAGTACTGCTTCCAAGTTTGTCAAATCGTTTTTTAACAAGTTTTGCTTTAATATAACGAGTCAATGATGGAACAATCAAAATCAATAAAATTGCAACCAAAAGCAAAAGAATTGAAAGCAATAATCAATCTTCGGCCTTTACTTGAGCCAAAGATGTAGGTAAAATATTTTCTTTATGCACTGCATTATTTGAAAATTGATATGATGCTGCTTTGTGTAAAACTAAATTATGTTGCATTCTATTTTCCTAAAGAACCAATCATTAGAGCCATTAAGGTGAAAATAACAATCAATAATACTGAAGCTATAACCGATAATAAACTTATTTTTTTGCTTAATCTATATTGTCTATCATCAATAAGAGATTTACTTAACAAACAATCAGCATATTGGCACTCTTTTTCGCTCATTGTATCTTCTTTAACAAGTGTAGGGTTTGCTAATTCTTGTTTATTTTCTTCATAAAGTTCAATTAAAAGTTCTCTTCTTTTTTGGATTCTTTCTTGACACACTAGTGGATCTTTTTCAAATTTAGCCATATTTCTCCTTAATAAATAATAATTTTTATTATATCTTAAATCATATATTTTATAGACTGCGTTTTGATTTTATTTTTTTGACCAAAACTACTCATTTTTGAGTATTTAGAGAAATTTAACACTAAAATTACAGAGTATTAAAAGTGTTATAATTTTATTTATGAAAAAAGATTCATTATATTGAGATGGTTATTTTATGGCATTGTCCAAAGTTTCAGCATTAAGATCTAAAGATCCTAGCACACAAGTTGGAGCATGTATAGTAGATAAAGATAAAAAAGTTGTTGGTTTAGGTTACAACGGGATGCCTAAAGGCATTGATGATGACACATTTCCTTGAGACCGTGAAGCATCAAAACCTAAAGACACAAAATACCCTTATGTTATTCATGCTGAAGTTAACGCAATCATCAATGCATTTGGCAAAACAAAAGGAGCAACACTCTATACATCACTTTATCCTTGTTCAAATTGTGCAAAAACAATTGTGCAAGCAGGTATAGACACAGTAATCTATGAGTCTGATAAATATCATGATACTGAAGATGGTGAAATAGCTCGTAAAATTTTGCAAAGTTGCAATATTAATTGTGTTCAACTAGAAATTGACACAAATGTTAATGTGCAAGTTGGTGAAAAAATGTTCAAGGCCTAAAAAAAATCAAAAATTCAATAAAAAAACTTATTTTTGAATAAAAAAAGAGAAAATATCGAGCACAAAATGCTCGATATTTATTTATGTTTTAAGTGTGTAAAACTGCAAAATTTTAAAATTTTTAACTATGAAAATCACTTAAAAATAATTAACTTTTTTAAATTAAAGTTCTATAATAAGTTAGCACCATTATCAATAAAAATATTGGTAATAGTACAAAATTAAAACTAGAATTATTTGTTTTTTATATTCATTTTTTTCATCCGACAAGTCATAATTAAGATTATGACAAATTAATATTTTAGTTTTAAATTAATGATAATGCAGAGTTATGACTCTGCTTTTTTTATTTTGTAACTTAATTTATATGTATAATACTTCAAACTTTTACTTATTCTTATATTAATATCTAATATATAATAAGGGCAACGGAGAACTAATGAGAAAAAATCGTGTAAAAAATGTGCTTATTTCTTTAGCTGCTTTAGGTCTTAGTGTAACGCTTGCAACTACACTAAGTTTAATACCTACTCAAGAGAAAAAACTAAAAGAATCGAGTCAAGTTGTTCAAAACAATAACGATGATCAATCATCGTCAATTCCTGAACTACCAAAAAAGGATCAAGATGAATCAAAATCAATAAATAATGAACAAAATCAAGGATCTTTTTTAACACTTTCACCACGTTTGCAATCACCAAATTTAATTGCGCAAGATAAAAAAATTAATTATTTGGCATTTGGTGACTCAATAACGGCTGGTTTTGTTGCAAAGTTAGACAATGATTACCCCGGCTCATTTGATAACGGAAAAGTAAGTGGTCTTTCATATCCTGCATATTTAGCATATTTTTTCAATCAAATTGATCGTTTAGGTAGTTTTAAAAACCATGCTGTGTCTGGTTCAACATTTGTTGAATGAGACACGCTTTTGAAGTTTAAAAATCCTAAATTTACTCCTACCGTTGCTCAAGAAGCAATTTTAAAAGCACGTTTTGGCGAAAATTGAAAACAAAAAGCCGCTGATGTTATTGAAAAAACAAAAAGCGCGAACTTGCTCACAATTTCATTAGGAGCAAATGATTTTTTACACACATTAAGAAAAAATATAGCTAATTTTCCTTTTAGCCAAATTATTGAAATCATTAACAACAAAAGAGTTGATTATCCTACAGTAGTTAAACTTGTTAATGGTTTATTTAAAGAATTTTTTGACTCAATTGAAAAATCACAAAGCTCATTAATTCAACAAATACGTGAATTAAACAAAGATGTCAACATAAATTTCATCGGTTTTCCTACTCCAATGACAACTATTTTTGATATGGTTGATCGTTATATCAGCAAAGACCCTAAAAATTCAATTAGCATTAGTTCAATTTTAATTGACTTAATCAACAAAAAAATTAAATTTACAGCCAATAATCATGGTGTATATTACCTAAATCCATTTGATTATGAGTACTGAACAAAAAATAATTTAGTTTTAACTGACACACTTTTTGATATACACCCTGGAATAAGAGGTTATAAAAAAATTGCTCTTGACTTGTTTATTAAACTCACCACAACAAACAGAAATCAAGCAGAATTTAGAAAAAACAACATAAATTGATCAAAAAAATATTTGACTTCTGACCAAGATTCATTCCTTACTCAAATTTCCCTAAACAACTCAGAATTCAGTGTTTATGAAAAATTATTTAGCAAAGATTTAGATAATTTCATCCTACAAAACGATGAACTTAGAACCATAGCTCAATCAGACAATAAATTCAATGATGAAAATTATAAACATAGAGTTTTAGAATTAATTGACTTAGGTTCAATTCTTTTCGATCAAGTTCTACCAGGTTTTTTTGAATCAGATTTCTATAAAGAAATTGATGAGAAAGGTGTTTTTAAAAACTTTTTATTTAAAAACAATGCCAAAAATTACAACAGCTTACGAAACTGATTTAAAGAGAACAAAATTATTGCAGATTTACTTTTCAGTGTTGAAAAAACATTTAGAGAGAAAGACTGAGATAACGACGGTAAAAAAGGAGCAAAAGTTAATAAACTTGAATATCTTTTTGCTGCTCTAAAATCAGAGTTTGGAAATGAACAAAAAATAATCAAGTGAATTTTTTCACTTTCACAAACATCAGTATTTAAAGAAGACTTACAAGAATTCAAATCTGTAAGTAAAACCTTACTCACCAACTTAATTTCACACAAATGAACAAAATCGAAAATCACTTCCTTTGTTGGAGCTTTTTACAATGAAGAAATCGAAAAATATATATCAAAAAATGATATCAGTAGGTTAATTTCATTGGTTTTAGAATCTGACACATTTAAACAAAACATTGTGGATATCATTGGAAATATTATTGAAGATAGTCAAAAATATGGTCAAAGCAAAAGTTTTGAAGAACTATGATTCACATTTATTAACAACAAAAAAACTGAACAATCATTAAGAAATATCATTAAATTTGGTCTAAACGACTTAGTAAAAAATCCTGAATTTAAAGCAATTGCTTCAAGAGTCATAACCAATTTATTTAAATCATTCCCTGAAATTTTTGAAGGAATTAACACAAGTGAAATCAATGTAATTGCTCAAAAACTTATAAGTGGTTGAGACAAAATAAACACTGAATTTTCTATAACAAACATTCTCACAGACAAATTTCTTGAACAATTACGCAAACAAGTACCAACAAATTTCAACACTAAAGAATTTATAGGTAATTTGCTTGGCGCTTTTGACCTAAAATTCAATAAAGAAAACATAGATCAAACAATTCTCAAAATTATCAAAAACTTTAGCAACATTGATCTAAATAATCATTCAGAAACACTGCAAAAACTTGTTTCAAACACAATACGGTACTTCATTAAAAGACCAAAAAATATTGAAAATATCAGTAATTATTTGTATAAATTATTGCAAAACAAAATTGGTGCCTATGTTGATCAAAAAACATTCTACAATCTTGTATCTAACATTTTTACTGATGATAACTTTGAGCAAGTATTACAAGGTTTTGTAAGCGATTTAAATAACATTAAATACGAGGAAATTCAACAAGCAACATCGCTTAAGGATTTGATAAGAAAATTATTAAAAAATAGCAAAGATTCACACATTTTTGAACCACTTATCCAACTTGTTCGCAATGTTTTAGATTCAGATGAACTTGAAACATTGCTCAAAAATATTCAGTCAAAATTACCTCGTGAAAAACAAAAACTCAATTTAATTTTGCTTCGTGATTTAATTTCAGAAGCCTTAGAAACCGATGGTTTTAAAGAACTTCTTTTTGATTTTGTCTTCAATGGTATTTTTGGTGATGAGCAACATATTGCAGACATAAGTTTTGATGGAATTTTACATACTTGACTTTCAACCAACCTTAAGCGTGATCAAGCAAATCAAAAAATAAATACTTATTTGAGTAATCTCTTTGCAAATCAAGACTTTATTGATCACTTAGCAGAAGTCATATACCAAAACCTTTTAGCAAATACACCTATTGCTCAAAATATTGAAAAAGAAAAACTAATTAAATTACTTTCAGATGGTATATCGAGTCTAAGCTTTTTAACTCATAATTCTTCAATTATTCAAAACATTGTTAGTCAATTAACTTTTGAATTAAGTCAAAACGGTACTAAAGTAAATTGAGCATTATTTGCCCAAAAGATACAAAATTCAGTATTTAATGGAAAAAATATTGACAATAATTTTGTCAAAATTATTGAAGCATTAAACAAAAATGATGCAATAGGTTCAAACAAAGAAACTCTAGCAAAATTATTGATTAATTCAATAAAAGAACCTAAAAATCTAGAACAAATTTCTGCTTCAATATCTTCTGCATTAAAAACCTATACAAAAGATTTAATTACTCAACAAGAAATTACTGCACTGCTACAAAAACTACTAAATGAAAATGAAGCAATAGAATTACTAAATTCACTAATTGACTCATTGTCTTCACTAAAATTCAATAAAGATTCAAAGATTGCTTCACTTTTTGATCTCACAAAAGCAATATACAACAATACAAATAAAGAACTCTTAAGTGAAAAAATATTGCTTTTAGTTGGAAAACTTGTCAATTATGAAGAGTTAAATCCAGTTTTTGCTAAACTTTTTGATCTCATTCCTGGTGGTTTCAAAGGTCTTGATAAACAAAAAATCAAATTGTTTGTGGTTAGTCTTGTTAAGACAAAAGCTGCTCAAAAAATACTCACACAATTTTTAAGTAGTGCAATATTTGGTGAAAAAACAAATGAGCAAAACATAAAAGATTTCAATACTATATTGAAAAATGCACTTTCTGATGCAAAAGTAAGGGATGAACTTAAACAAAACATCGCTGAATTGATCTTAAGTGGAACAAATTCAGGTGAACTTTCTTCATTAACATCAGACATTATTTATGCAAAATTACAAAGCTTTAATATTGCAAATAAAATCAATAAAAATCAGTTAGACAGTCTCATAAGTGATTTATTTAAGAGTATTACTGAGATAAATTCACAAACACATTTAATTGATAATGTGTCTGCGGAATTGGTTGAGCAATTAGCAAAAAATGGTACAAATATTGATGTATCGAATTTTACTAAAACTATTGTAAATTCAGTGTTTAAGGGAAATAGTATTGACCAGTCAGTATTGCAAATAATTAAGATTTTAGCAAGTCAAAACATATTACAAAAACACAGTGAAATATTGCGTAATTTACTTGAAATATCTTTACCTTCATTGAAGCAAGCATTAATTCAAAACAACTATTTATTTGGTCTTCTTGGACTTCAAAATTCAGATGCTTTCACAGCTGAAAAATTTAATTCACTAGTTAACAAAATATTTGAACTAGATGAGTTTAAATCATCGTTTAACTCGATTACTAACTCGCTTCTCAATATTGATAACTCAACAATTCAAAATTCACATAGTGTTTTAGAACTATTGAAACACGTTTTAGTTAGCGACAAAAATACTGATATATTCAATAATTTCTTTGAATTATTATTGAAAATAGCAGATTTTGATGAGGTTAAGGAAGCATTAGATTTCGAGCATAAAAATTGAGCTAAAAACTTTAAAAATGTTAATAGAGAAAATGTTCTTAATTTTGCTAAACATCTTTTACAAAGTCAATCATTACGCTTTTTAGTCAAGGATTTTGTGCAAAATGCTTTATTAAATGAGCATAGTAAATTAGATAAAATAACAGATATAAACTTCTTATTTAAGCAATGATTTAGTGATGCTGAACACAATAAAGAAATTAGCCAAAAAACTATTGAATTACTCAAAGACCTTGTAAACAGTGATGATTTTGTTGAAATTATTACTGACTTAATTTGATCACAATTAAGCACAAGAACTCATCTTTCAGACAATATTACACGTGATAATATTAAATCTTTTGTTTCTGACATCTTTAATACAATTAAGACCAAAGACGATAAAGATCAACTATTTAACAACATTGTTGTTGTAATTCAAAATTACTTTAATCAAAACAATAGTTCATTCAGTCTCATTGATTTGACCAATTCCATTGGAAAATCAGTATTTAAGGCAAATTCTGTTGAAGAACTATTGAATAATATTCTTAAAGAATTAGTTGCTAACAAATTATTTAATAATCACAAAGACCTAATCAAAAATGTCTTCATAAACACTCTTAAATATTTACCTAATGATGATAAATTTGTTGAGTTTATTACTTTAAATCTTGGATTTAGTCTTGAAAATAAAGAGTCAATAAAAACTGTTTTAACACGTTTAGCAAATGAACCAGAATTCAATTCATTAATAGAAAAACTTATTCATGAACTAATAAACATTGATGAAGCAAAAATAAACAAATCTAAAGACATTGTTGACTTAATTAGAACTATTTATTCTGAATCAAAATCAGACACTCTATACAAATGTTTTGTAGCATTGGTAAATAAAGTTTTTGACTATGATGAACTCAAACCAATATTTACAAAATTAAACACAAAATTGTTAGGCAAAAATGATGAACAAATAACAAATGATCTCAAAGAAATTGTTAAATATATCGTTTCACACGACTCATCAAAATCACTTATTGATAGCTTCATAAAAGATGGTTTACTTGCACCAAACACCAAATTAAGTCAAATAATTAGTATTGATGTAATTCTTAAACATTGATTAAGCAATGGAAATAAAAAACGTGTTGAGCAAACTTTAACAACCTTAATCACTGATTTATTGAAGCAAGATAAGGTTCAAAATCTTTTGGTTCATCTATTAAATTCACAATTGAATGAACAAAATAATCAAGACACAACAAATAAAATAAAAGATTTAATAAAAGATATATTCACAAACATTGAGTCAATCAATAAAGATAGCAAAATAATTGACAAAATTGTTACTGAAATAATTGAACAAGTAGCACAAAAAGGTACTCAAATTGATGCAAAAAAACTCATAGAGTCAATTCTTAAAATTGTTTATGAAGGTGATAGTCTTGAAAAAAGTATCATAAATATTGTTAAATCACTCGCAAAACACAATTTAGTTCATAAACACAGTGAAATATTGAAGTTTTTAGTCAAAAAATTACTTGTTAAACTACCTAAAAATGAAGCATTTTTACTCAAAATTTATCAAAGTTTTGGTGCAAAAGCAAGTGAATTCATTTCACAAGCAGACTTTGTAAAACTTGTTCAAAAAGTCTTTTCAACTACTGAAGCTACTGATTTTGTAGATAGTTTTATTGATCATTTAGCCAAAATTGATTCTAGTGAAGTTGAAAAAGTTCAAAACTACTTTGACTTAATAAAACTAGGAATTAAGGGTTCAACTCAATCAGTACCACTTTCTAAATTCATAAAATTTATTAAAAAATCTTTAACCTTAGAAGAAGTAAAACCATTGTTTAACAATCTTGTTAGCAAAATAAAATATGGTGGTTCAATTCTTGAATTCGATAATGCAAAAGCATTAATTGAGTACTTTTTAGATCAAAACGAACTCGAAGTACTACTTGCAAATTTCATTGAAAAAGGAATTTTTGCTGATGAAGTAACTCAAGAAAAAATTGGTGATTTTGATTTCATAATAAAAAATTGATTAAAGAGCGAAGATCAGAAAAAACTAGTTAAAGATAACTTAAATAAATTCTTTGACAATGCAATCAAAAACAATGGATTTACTGAACCATTGACTAAAGTTATTGTCAAATTCTTAAAATCTGATGAACTTTTAGGTAAAGATATTACTGAAGAACAAATTAAAAAACTAGTTTCTGACATCCTTAATCAGTTTTCTCAATACAATCAATCTAGCAGTCTTACACACAATTTAGTTGAAAGTTTAGTTGATGAATTGAGCAAAAACGGAACTCATATTGATACAGCCGCTTTGACCAAAAATACTGTAAAATCAGTGTTTGACTTCGCTCAACCTGAAATTAGTTTGCTTAATTTACTCAAAAGATATGTGAATAGCGATATTATTAAAAACAACATCGAGGTATTAAAACAACTTGCATACAATATTGTTGCATTCTTACCAAACCAAAGGACATTATTTACACAAATTTATCAGCAACTAGATGAACCAACAGGTAAAAGAATTTCTAAACATCTTAGCGAAGAAGAATTTAAAACAATATTTAGAGATTCATTTGTTAGCTCGAAAGATGACGTTATCAAAATTTTTGAAATAGCTTTAAAAGGCTTAAGTGATACAAAAACTGCAAGTATCAATTCAATTAGTGAGCTTGTTAATATTGTTTTTGAAAACAAAGAAAACAGAGATCATGTTGCAAGTGCTTTAGAAAATATTGTCTCTAAAATATTTGGACACAAAAATCTTTATAATTTATTGCACAGTTTATGAAAAGAAAACATTGAACCTTATGGTGTAGATGTTAATGATCCAAAAAATGTTGAATTTAGCAAGAGTTTGTTTAACGAACTACCTGAATTAATTAAAAAACTCAAAATTGTACCTCATCTTGTTGAAGCATTGTTTAAAGCTTCGAGCGGAAAAGATAAACTTAGTGATTTTGGAAGTAAATTTGCTAAACAATTATTGACTGAACTTGATTTAGGAAACTATAATTTGGTAAAAACTCTTTTAGAATCAAAAACATTGAAAGATAATAAACAAATTTTGATTGATGATATATCAAAAGTTATCATGTCTATCACTTCAAATGACCAACAAATCAATAAATTTATAAACGATTTTGGATTAAGCGAAAATCTACAAAATTTCGGAATTAGTCAGCATGATGCAACTAAAACATTGCAAGACACATTCAAATCAAATGAATTGAAGCAAATTCTCAATACTTTTATCAATGAAATAATTAACAATTCTACTGAATATGCAGAATTAGATTCTTGACCTGTCGCATTGTCTAAATTCTTTAAATCAAACAATGCTCAAACAATTAAAGAACATCTAAAAACTTGAATAAAAAATACAATCACTAATAACGATTCAATTTCTGAAGCAGTTGGCAAAATTTTAGCCAAACTTATGCAAGATTCTGAAATTAAATTCCCTGAAGATAAAGTCAATGTTGTACAAAAATTTGTAAAATCACTACTTAAACAAGCAGTCAACACAAGAATTGTTAACGATGTTATTGATGAGATTTTCACAACATTGCAAAAACTAGAAAATCACAAAATTGAAGAATTACCAACACTGATGCAAAATGCATTAATTAAAGGTGCTACTAAATTTATCTCAAATGATAAAGGAGTTATATTATTAGGTAAAATATTCCAAAATTCTGATGTATTCAAACAGATTTTTGAAAAAATAGATGCTAAGGCATACTCAGATTTTATTAACCTAATTTTCCAATACTCGCCTCAATCTACTAATAAAGGAATTTATGCAACAATGTTTGGAGATAAAAGTTCTGTATCATTTGATGCATTTAGCGGAATTGGTGGCATTTTAAACGGTGATGGAACTGCGTTTGTTAGAATATTCGTATCACCTCTAGTTAAAGCATTTTTTGAAGAATTAAACACAAAAGATAAATATAAAGATATCAACGATCTCAAGAAAAATAGTGATGGCTATAAAGCCTTATGAAGATTTTATGCATTCTTTTCACAAATTATGTACAATAATGTGACACCAAAAATTGTATTTTGAAACAGAACTGCTATATCTGCTGAAAAAGTAGTGGCCAATGCATATAAAAATGCATTTGAAGACAATATAAAAAATTATTCAGGAGTTTTAAATAAATATTCAGATAAAAAAGACATTATCGGATTTAATAAAAATAGTGAAGCGCTAGACGACTTCATAGCAGGTTATCAGGTACTCACTTACAGTGGTTTTTTTAGTACATCAACATACAGATCTCGTTCAAGTAGTTTAAGCGATAGCTTCTACGGTCGTGATCACACACTCGTTTACATTTATTATGGTGATACTAAAGACACGAAATATAATAAAACAAAAACAAAAAAACAAGTTCTACTAGAGGATATGATAAAAGGTTATCAACCTGTGGAAACTAAATAATTATGATAAAATTTAAAACTATTAGGAGATAAAATGGGAACAACTGGTTGAATAGTAACTCTTGTATTTGTATCAATTGCTATAGGATTTATTGGTGGTTTGATTGGTTTTTTTATCGCAAGATCAAAAATCCAAAAACAACTTAAAGAAAATCCTCCTATCAATGAAAAAATGATCAGAGCAATGTTTCTTCAAATGGGACGAAAGGCTTCTGAACAACAAATTAAAAACGTAATGCGTTCAATGCAAAATGCAGGTAAATAATTTAACGGCCTTGTGCCGTTTTTTTTATCCTAAAGACTAAAAAAAGTATTAAAATTTTATTGATTAACATATAACCATTCTTAATAATCAATGTAGAAATACAAAATTTAACAAATATTAATAATAATACCTGCGTTTCCCACTTTAAGTATAAAACTAGAGCCCTCTACGGCTCTATATTTTTATTTATAAAAATATAAAAATATATATTTTTTATACTTATATACTTAAATGTGGTATAATTAATATATGAAAGTTAAAAAAGAATTGGTTTCAAGACAATGAAGAGTTTCAAAT
>NZ_SMDN01000007.1 GCF_006546935.1 Mycoplasmopsis mucosicanis | reverse complement strand
TTTTTTTTTTTTTTTTTTTTTTGTTTAGAGATAGATTGATTATAATGGTTCAGATTATTTTATTAAAATAATGTATATATATAACTATATATAAAAGGAGTTTTAATCAATTATGAAAAAGAATAGAAAACTTATATTATTTTCACTCGCCACTGCGTCGAGTTTAACAATATCAGGAGCTGTTGGTGCTGCTAGTTATTTTTCACTAACTGATTCTAGCTCTAAAATTAGATATAACGGCGGAAATACTAGCATACCTATTCTTAAGAACGGAGACGAGTTTGACATAAGTAACTCGATTTCTGGTAATAACGACTCAAGTGACTTAAAACCTAAAAAGACACCTGAGACACCAAAAGAAGATCCAAATAAACCAAACAAAGAAAAAGAAGATCTTGAAGTAAATAAATCTGACCAACTAGATATAAAAGAAGAAAAAAATCAAAACAAACCTTTGGTCGATAAATCTAAACTTCAAAAAACAATTGCTGATTCTCAACAATTTATCAGTGAAATTACAAATGCTAAATATCAAACCATTAAAGATAAATTGATGAAGGAACTTGAAGAAGCAAATAAAGTTTTTAATGACCCTAATGCTACAAAAGAAAAAGTTACTGAGGCTGAAGACAAATTATCTAAAGCTTTAAAATTGGCAAAACAAGAAAAAGAAGCACTTGATAAACCGAAACCACCGATAATTCATAAAAAACCTTCAGAGCCAAAACCTGCTCCAACTCCACCAATTAAATCTCCAAAAGTTCCACCTAAGAAAAAAGAGGAAACTAAAAAGAAAGAGCAAGACAAGAAAAAACAAAATCAAACTCCTTCTAAACCACAACCTCAACCACCACAAAAACGTGAAACTTTAGGTCAAGTTCGTAGACAAATCGAAATTGATGGTGTTTTAGTTGATGCAATAGTTGAACCTCCACGCGAAAGACACGACAGTCCAAACGATGTTAAAAAAGGTATCACGAATAGAAAACCTTATCAAAATAATGCTGTTGGTGAAGTAATTTCAGTTGAAGTAACTGAAGAACTCAGAAAAGCACAAGTTGATAAAGTTAAAAAGGTAGGTAATGGAACAGGTCTTTTTGATGACTTTAGATTAAAATCATGAACTAGAGAACCTGAACTCAACCCTAACACACCAGAAGGTTTGAAAAAATTAACAAAAGTTCTATTTTTAACCGAAAATGATAGATATAACTATCAAAACCTTATTCACAGATATTTAAGACTTCTTAATTCTCCAAAAATTAAAGAATTTCTTCTTAAGGAAGCTCAAGATCAATATGAATCAAAAATTGCTGAGTTCCAAAGAGACTTAGAAAATTTCCAAGCCGAAGTTAAAAGATTTGAAGAAGAAGCGTATGCTGATGCAGCTAAATACCACAAACTTCCCGAAGATCAAAAAACTGATCAAGCTTGAGAACCAATTAAGAAAAAATTCAGAGAACTTGAAGAGAAAAAACATGAATTAGAAGGATATAAAGAACGTAAAAATGTTTGACTTATTTCTAATTTAGACCCTAATAAATTCTCTAAATTAGCACCACGTGTTGATCAAGACCTTAAAAAAGGTTATTCAATAGATCCTAATAATGCTTATATCAATGAAAACGGGGAGCTTGACTCATATGCATTCTCACCTGCACCTGGTTTCAATAGTGTAACTGATAGACTTTCAAGAGACAATAAAGAAAGACGTATATTTAACTTTGATTCATGATATCCTCTAAATGGACCTGATATCTTAAATGATAAATATCCTGGATGAACTAATACTGATGTTACAAATGACTATAAAGATAAATTAGGTCTTCCAGATGCTGGAGTTAAACTAAAATCACTTAGAAAAGATGACGGTACAAAATCAGGTATTATTCTAGAAATTGATGCTTCATACGATGAAGCATACAAAAAAGCAAAAGACATTATTGAGAAAGTTAAACAACAAGGTATTGAAATTACAGGTTACAAAATTGTGAATATGGGTAAACTTGGTCGTCAAAACTTTAAAGAGATTCTTCAAGCATTACCTGAAAAAATTAAACTTCTTAAATTGTTCTATGAAGGCTTTGATACATCTGATCTTATCGAACTTGAAAATAAAGAAATTGACGAATTAGGTATCTACACAACTTCAAACAATATTTATGATGATATTTGAACAATTAACCCTCTTTCATTAAGAAAAGTTGCTTGAGTAAACACAAATGACTTTAATGCTCCTGGTGGATATATTGGTGGATACATACCACCATCGGTTATTAAATTTGATGGACTAAGTTTTGATGAAGGTGATTATAAATACGATGCAAACACTGGAGCTATTGACTATACAAATCCAGCTAGCCTTCAAAGAATTAATGATGGTTTAAGATTAGCTTACTGAACAAGAAATAATGAACCATTCTTCCAAGGTGGTTTTGGACCAGGACTTAAACCTGATCATAATGAAGCCGGAAACAGTTGACCACTTGGACTTGATTTATCAAGAACAAAGCACATAAGATCGCTAAAAGGTCTACAGTTTAATGATATTGAAGGTAAAAACGCCGGAACAAGAAAACTTAAACGTCTTAAACTTTATTCACAAGGCGAATACTTCAACATTGATGTTGATGATTTAAACGATGGTCAATTTGACACAATTATGATTAGTCAAATGCCACAAATGCCAAAAACCAAAATATGATTCTCGGATAAAACTACTAAAAAAGTTAAAATCACATCTAGAAAAGGAATTGCTCTTGCTGCTTCAGGAAAAGCAAACCTACAAGCACTATTCCGTTGAGCTGATCAATTAGATAAAGATGGATACAAAGTGTATGTTGATAGACAAGAAACAAAACAATACCTAAAAGATTCAGGATTTATCGCTGAACTTGCATCAGATGATATAAATATCATTTAAAAGGAGGTCTTTATGAGGAAAAGATTATTTAATTTAATACTTGCTAGCAGTTCATTAAGTATATTAAGCTTAGCAGCTGCTCAATGTAGTCCGAAAAAAGAAGACAAAACCAATGAAGGTGGCACTAAACCAGGTAATTCAAAAACTCAACCTAAAACACCTGAACAAGCTAAAGAATTAATTAATGAAAAACTTCAACAATTAAGTAACGAACAAAAAAAAGAAATTCAAAAGCAAGTTCAAGACTCAGGTGATGATGTTACTAAACTTAACAAAGTCTTATCAAACATCAATCTGCAACTTAGTTTAAACCAAGAAATTAATAGTTTAGAGTTTCTATACAGCGTAAAAGGAAATGAAGTTAGAGATGGAAGCTTAGCTAATACTTATGCTGATGGTATTGATAATCCTAACGATGTTTATGTTGAAATTAAACAAAAAGTCGCTGACGAAACTAAAAAAGAAAACAAATATCTCACAATTATTCAAAAGGTTACACCTGACAAGATTAAAGGTGAAGTCGAAATTAAATTTGATGTGGTTGCCCGAGGTCATGAATCAGTTAAGATTTCAATAGATCACACAATTAAAGGTTTTAAAACTGGTGATGATCCACAAAGAATTTTTGACCAAGGAATTAATAAATCAGTTAGCGATACAAGTGTAATTAATGCATATATAGCTAAAGATCAAGCAAAAAGATTTGAAAGTGATAATGCAGACTACATCAAAGCTTTATCAAGACAATTAGCTACTAAACCTGATGATGATGTTTCAGTAGAAGCATTAAGAAAAAGAGAGGGTGAAGCAAAACTTCGTAAAGATGTTACTGATGAGCAATATAAAAATTCAAAAGAAAACTTTGACAAAATTGTTAAACAAAAACATGCAAATCTAGATACATTTGACAACTGACTTCTTAAAACTTTTTCTGCTCCTATATATGATAAAGATGGAAAATTCCAAGGATTTAGTATTAATCAAGGTTCACAATTTGGTATAGGACCTTCATGAGTAGATAGTGCACAACGAAACAAATACCAAATTAATGGTTATCCACGTACAATCCTTAACGAACAATATTTACGTCAAGCATTGCAAACATGACACATTGAATTTGCTAATCCTGCACGAAAAGAATATATTGATGAAAAAACTAAGAGAAGAGAAATTATTCCAAATACATTCACACCTACAGCAGGTACTGCGTGAATTATGGACTATGCTTTAGATCCAACAAACTCTTATCCAACTAAATGATATATTGGAACCAACCTTCACGTTGCTCAAGCATTAACAGATGAAACTAATAGTTTCTCAATTGCTAGATTGCAAAAAGACACAACAAGAGTAACTGACCCTCATCAATTAGCTTCAACTGGTTATGATTTTCGAATTGAAAAATTCAACTTTTTATTAAATGGAACTGATAAAAAGGATTGACCAATTAGAATAGTTTATACCGGAACCGATTACTTGAATAAAGATCCTAAAGACTATTTGGATGATACTCATCAAGATTTCTTAAAAGATAAACAAGAATTTGCAGACTTTGCTGTTCTAGAAATTGACTTTTCTAAAGTAAAAAAAGGTAATGATACAGGTGGAAACTACTTCTTTAGTACTTACTGAAATCAAGGTATTCCAGAACAATTTGCAGCAAATTTAAGAAAACTTGAAGATGATTTAAGAAAACCAAACATTGATCAGACAGCATTAAAAACTGCTCAATCAAATATTGCTAAATTTATCACTAATGACTATGCAAATCTAAAAGGTGAAAACGACAAAGTAAAATTCATCGCTCAAGATTATTTACACAACTATTCTCAAATTGATAGACCTCTTGACTCTAAAGCAGAGTTCAATGGTGACTCATTGTATGCAGTAGGTTGACCACGTGCTGACCTTGATTACAAATGAGATCAGTATGCTGATGAAAAAGAAATCAAAAACAAAAAATTCAATTATGAACTTTGAATTAATAAAGATGGTAGAAGATCTATTGAAAACACTAAAGATGGAAACTGATTATCATATGTTTTAGGTTATAGAACAATTAATGATAAACCTGGTATCGTAGATGCATTCATTTCAGCGCCTAAGAACGGTGCTAAATTCCACGAATACAACGGAAAACAATGAGTTTCAGTAGGTCTAAACTACAGTCCAAAACACTATGCACCATTCGGTGGTTCTTCTGGAACAAGTATTAGAAATCAAAATAATCAATTAGTTGCTGTATTCCACTCAGCAAACCAAAATGCAGGTGCAGGTCTTGCAGTTGCATTCAGATCACAAGGTTATGATTACAACGGTGTATTCAATAGTGACCAAAAAACTTATGAATTACCTCAATATGACCTTATTTATGGTGGTGGAAAAGATCAAAAAGCAGGTGCTTCATACCGTGAAGCTCTTAAAAAAATTTATGAAAAAGATGGCAACTTCAAAACCTGATTATTCCAAAATGGATTAGACAACGTCCCTCAAGAGTATAAATTTGACAACAAAACAGAGCAAAGTAAATAATAATTTATGAATCAATCTCAACAAATTGAGAATCAGAATTTCTTTGAAGACGTAGAACTAAAAAGTAATAAGAATATTACTTTATTAGTTTTAAGAAGTATTTTATTAGTATTTGCATTTGTTGCAATTATGGGATTGCTTTTCGATCTCAATAATGCTATTCTTGCTCAAAAAATGCTTCCTTTAAGGAAATTATTTCAAATTGAAAATCCAACGGAACTTACTTCATCATTTTTGATAGTGTTCCGTTTCTTATTGCTCTTTATTACATTTATTTATACTCTTTACATTAACTATGCAAACTTAAAGCGGTATCAACATAATCTAATTTTATATTTACCATTATTTGTTACTTATGCTTTATTGTCTCTTGTTTCAGTAATCCTTTTATTCACTTATTTTGATCCTAATCCTGCAAAAATTTTAATATTAGCATACATACTTATACCTATGTTCCTTACTCGTGTTTGAGACTTTATCTTTAGATATTTCTTAGGCAAAAAAACAGATCCACTTTTAAACAGAAGACCTACTATATTAATAATTTCAATCCTTTCACGTCTTGTTACTTATTCATTATTACTTTTTGTATTTCTTTACTGACCAACTCAATCAAAAGATGGCTCGTTGTTTAGTGAAATTGAACCAAACAGTTTTTATAATTTAATTAGAGGTTGATTCGTTGACAAAACAGCAACTAATTTAATAATTGTATCTGCATTCTTTATTCTTTTTGGTTTATTACTCTTTGCAAATAACATTAATTTAATTGTATTAGCAATCAATAAACGTATAAAAATCAATACTTTCCAATATTACATTGAATTAAGTTTAGTTATTTTTGCAGGTATTTCAATTTGATTTGTTCGTTCACTTTTCTATAAACTTTATGCAGACAACTTGCTTGAAGGTCCTTCGCAAAATTCATTACTTTATTTAGTTTCAATTCTATTTTTAGCAATAATATTAGGTCTTTATTGTGCATTTGCATTTTTATTCAAATCAGATGGAAGAAAAAATAACCTACAACTTTTAGGTCTTGTTATTGCTAATTCACTTTTAATGGCTACATATATTTTTGTTTCGCTATTAAATTCAGACACTCTTACAAATATCATAATTTTTGGTTTCACAACACTATTTATCTTTATAAGCAACATCATTTTCTGACAACGTGTAAAACGTTTAAGCGTCAATGCAGCAATATTTATTATTGGTAATGCAATCATTTTAGGTCTTAATTTAGCAATCAATGGTATTAATCAACTTTTCTTAACTCAAGAAATATCAAACTGACTTTTCTATACAATTTTTCCACCATTTAGCTTAATGCAAATGGTTTCACTCGCTTATATAACATTTGTTCTATTAAACGCAATCTACATCACAATCGCTATTACAGTATCATTTTCAAAACTTGTAATCTACACAAAATTAAAGGCAAAGGAGTAAAACATGAATAAATCACAAAAAAAAGCTGCTTTATTTTCACTTTTCAATCAATTCGAATACTATAAAAGTCTTAGTGAACAATCAAATTTTATCGCTTATGAAAAACTTATTTCAAGTGTCCTTTTTCACTCACAACTAGGTTATGAATCACAAGCATACAATAACTTCACACGTAATTTTAAGTCATATATAGACCATAAATTCAACATAATTTTTGACGACTTTGTTTTAGCATACGAAATTTGCCCTCTTTATGACCTTGATAAAATTGTGCCTTGCGTTATATCAAAAGAACAATCTCAAGTCAATTCAATAAAAATGACTATCTCTTTATTCAAAGATGAAAATAGATTTTTGACAAATCTAAACAAAATACTTTGAGATCTTCTTAAATCAAATCATTGTGTAGAAATCTATAAAGGTTTAATTCTTTACTTAGTACCTCAAAGCAGATTACCAAAAGTTGCATTTAGTTCTGATTATGTTTCACTAATCAATAAGGAAAATTAATGCATTTAGTTAAACTTCTTGAAAAACGTAAAAAATTAGACTTTATTCATAAGCGTGTATTAAACAACAAAAATATCTTATTAATCAATATAATTAAGCTTACTCAAAACCTAAAATACTTTTCTAAAAAAGCACTCGAAACACGTAATTTAATTACTGAAGTAAATAAATATTACAAGGTTTCTAACTGAATTATCGACTCTCAGCAAACATCTTTGCTCAAAAAAATATTTAATAAAAAATCAAACACAAAGAAATCATTCGAATTGTTTGTTTATCTAACTGATGAGCAAAAATATGGTACTGACTCATATAGCCGTTATGAAAGAACGCTTCTTGAAGAAGCGCAAAATAAATCAATGCATTTCATAACAATTGGTTCGCGTGCCTATGATTTTTGCAAGAAAAATAACTTCAAAATCATTAAACACTTCCAATCATGAAGCATTGATTACCAATTTATTCTTAACTTTGCCGAATTAATTAAACAAGCATACATTATTGACCAATACAATAAAGTAAACTTTGTGATTAACTCAAACAAAATGCATAATCATTACTTTACAATATTGCCGCTTAAATTATTCAATTTGCAAAAATTAGTTGGAAACAATATTGAATTTGACACAAAATCAATATCAAAAGTAAAAATCTTCCCTAACATTAAAGATTTTTACAACAATATTGTTGAACAATTTATTCTCTTCTCTTTACAAGCATTATTTGTTGAATCTAGTTTCTATCAGGCAAAAATTGGTCTTATCACATCAAACAAAATTAACTCAGAATTAGAAGAAAGTCTTCTTAAACTAAACAAAAAAATTATTACTGCAAAACGTGAAAAAGAGATTGAAGAAATCAACATTATTACACGAAAAAAAGAATCTATATTGGATTTAAGGAGAGATAATGGCTAAATACCATGAATTAACAATCGAATATAGTCCAACAAAATTTATACACTATAATGCAGCCAAAATATTTGTTTATATTGACGAAGAAGAGACATTTAGCGAACTAAAACCAGATCTAATTTCTGCATTCAAACTTCGTTTTGCTAAACTCGAATTTGATAATGATGTTGAGCCTACCTATCTATTTTTATCAAATGCACAAATCTACTTTTTAAATGAGCAAGCAAAAATTATTATTAATGAAAAACCTACCTTGTATAAAGTTGACAAAAATGTGCAACGTGATAAAGAAAAAGACGAATTAAAAGAAATTTATTCAGAACTTCGTGCAATTCAATCTTCAGAATTCATCTCAATTTCTTCTCTACAAGCTACTGAATACGAAATGCGAAAAAGAGAACTTTATATAAAAGAAAAAATTTATACACACAAACTAGTACAAAGGAGTTCAAATGCATAGAAAATTTGTTAAATTATCTCTAGTTGCAACATCTTTTTCAACATCATTGCTTACACCTTTTGTACTTAGTGCATCAAACAAAAAATTACAAGAAACTACTACACCTGCTACACCTGCTACACCTAGCACACCTGGAACTCAAGATCCTTCTAAACCATTAAAAAAACATGTCTCGCCAATCTTCTCTCGATTTGCAGGCGAGGCAGATAGAATCAGAAAAGAAGCTCTTACAAAAGTAATTAATCGTGCAATTGAAGTATTTAACAATAAATACAAAGCAATTTCTGACTACTCTAAAAAAGACTTTAATAAAGAAATTGTTGCAAAAGCAATCTACTATAAAGAACTTGTTAATTTTTTGACCAAAAATAAAGACAAAATCATTGAAAATCCTTTTGATTACAATCTTTTTTTCCTAACACCTTTCACAATTTCAAGAAACAAAAAACTTGATCAAGGTGACATTAAATACGACTCAAAACTCTATAATAATATTAAATTTGGTTCGGATGGTGAAGTCAATGACCCTAACTATAATAAGCTCGTTGAACTTTATAAAAAACAACTGCAAGATTCAAAACTAGAAAAACCTAACCAAATTGATAATACTTTAGAATATAAAGAATTTACTCAATTTATCAATAGTTACTATGATAAATTGAATGCAAAAATTATTGAAATAATCTCACAAGAAAAAGACGAACTTAAAGCAAAAGATATTAAGTTCTCGCAAACTGAAAAAGGTGTTGAAGTTAATCTTGATGATTGAAAAAAGAAAAATAAAGACTTTGAAACTTACTTCAAAAACAACTTTACAAAAAGATCAATTCATTTTGACCTCGAGCAAAACCAAAACCTAAAAATCGAGCAAGAAGAAAAACAAAAGAAAAAAGATCAACAAAAACAACCTACTCCGCCTACGCTTGATAAACTTCCTACACCACCTACTTTAGTACCCGGCGAAGGAACAAATGCTCCTGTTGAACCTCCAGTAATTAACACGGTTGTTGAATCATTACCAACTCTTAAACCATTCGTTAATCCAGAGTATGCTGATAAGGATTTAAGTACAATAAAATCTACTTTTGATTCATTGATAAACAATGCAAAAGATGATGCTTCTAAACAAAAAGCAAGTGATTCTGTATTCTTTTTCAATAATCCAATCAATACTCGTATTAGTTATTGAGTTGAAAAGGTAGAATTAAGCACAGACAAAGACAATAACAATAAACGAATTTTACGAGCCTATGTGAAACTTAAAGATAGAGTTCCAAATAGTGACCAAACTTTTTCAAGCAGATCATACTCAGAAACTGTTATCAGTGACTACTTCAATCCTTTAAAAGATAAAGTTGCTCAGGCAACAATTTATAAAGCGCAAATTGAAGCAATTAAAGAAACATTTGCTAAATTCTATGATGCTTTATTGCTTGATGACACTATTGATTACAATAAATTTAGAAATAATGAACTTAGTTTAGCTGTATCTTCAATGGTCGATTTAGCAATCAAAATTTTTGAAGGTACTGAAATTAAATTCCCTTCAGGTATAAATGGTGATGATAAGACCACATCAAATGTAGCTAATAACCAATTTAAAGTAATTCAAAAAGAAGCAGTAGATAAATTTGTAGATTATTTCGATACTGAAGACGTGGAAAATAATGAGCAACTTATCCAAGATGTTAAATCTGATATCATATACACATTTTTAAACGCTCTTAAATCATCAATCATTAATAATTATTCATATTTCAATTATTTAGCGCATATTATTAATGCAAATGATGGAATTGTAAGTTTTATTGCAACGGCTGCAAAAGTTAATAGAGAACAATTTATCATCAAAAATTTTGAGGATAATGATCTCGATATTGATGTAATTGATAAATTAATTCGTTACACCAACAGAGATGTTCAAAACTATAAAGCAATCGCAACCAGTTCGCCAGCAAACCTAACAAAATGATATAAAAATATGCTTAAATATTTGAAATCAATCAATTTAAACACCAAAATTCTTGCAGTTCTAGCAACAAATAGACTCACAAACGATGATAAAAAACTTGATCCAAATTACACAAAAGTTACTCAACAAAATGCAGTGCAAAAATCAGCACTAGGTCTTTCAAGATTTAATCTTTTATTGCAAGAACCAGGCCAAAAAGACAAAGACACAACTCCACAAACAAATAAACCAGACACAAACAAACAACAACCAATTCGTTATATATACCGTCCAGATTTTCTTAAAGCTTATGATGAAGCATTGGAACGAATTGCAGAATATGAAAAAAGATCTTTCGATACACTTTCAACTCCAGCATACTCACTAATTGCAATTGGTGCAGTTCTATTATTATTAATTACAATTATTGGTGGAATTTATGTATCAAAAAACAAAAACGCAAAAGCAATCGCTCTATATGCAACAACAATAACTCTTTCAGTACTTGTTATAGCAATAGGTGCAACACTGATATTGCTTTCATTAATTTAGAAAGGAAAATATGAAAAACTCAAATCCAAAAGTATGTGCTATATTTGACTATATCATTAAGGTTGAAGGTCAATTCAACTACAAACAAAGACAGCACTTCAAAATATTAAGTGAGCATGAAGTTGAATTATTCTTAATTTCTGCAAATGAAAATAGTGCATATCTACTTGCAAACCATCCTAATTTAGTAAAAATTAATGATGAAATTGTTCTTGATGACAAAGACGAAAGCGTTTCAACTTACACAAAATATTTTGGACACATTATTAATATTGATGGTGACTTAGTTCACCCTGAAGCATTTGATGGAAAAAACAAGATTTTTCCTCAAAAATATCCAATTTTTGGTCTTGCACACAACCTAATGACTGTAGAAAGATTAAACAAACAACTTTACACAGGAATTAGTGCTGTTGACCTCTTGATCCCTATTGGTAAAGGTCAACGTGAATTAATTATTGGTGATAGACAAACTGGTAAAACACATATTGCACTCAACGCAATAATAAATCAAGGTAAACAAAGCGATACTAAATGTATTTATGTTGCAATTGGTCAAAAGAAAGAAACAATTACACACATTTACAACCAACTTAAAGAAAATAATGCTCTTGAAAACACAATAATTGTTGATGCTCCTGCAAACAGTGTTTATGAACAATATTTAGCACCTTACATTGCAATGGCTCATGCAGAAAACCTTTCACACTTCTTTGATGTTTTGATTGTTTTTGATGATTTAACAAAACATGCAAACATTATTCGTGAAATTGCACTTTTAACTGATAAACCAGTAGGTAAAGAAGCAATGCCTTCAAACGTTTTCTTCTCTCACTCATCATTATTAGAGCGTGCAGGAAGCTTCAAAGATCGTAAAACTATTACTGCTTTACCAATTATTCAAACAGTTGATGGCGATATCACAAGCTTAATAAGTTCAAACGTTATTTCAATTACAGATGGTCAAATTGTAACTAGTTCTGACTTATTTGCACAAGGTAAATTGCCAGCAATTAACATTGATTTATCAGTGTCGCGTACTGGTTCATCAGTACAAAATCACTCAATAACAAGAGTTGCAGGTGAAATTAGTAAAATTTATCGTTCATACAAAAAACACCTTAAACTTGCAATGATTGACTATGAATTCAATAAAGAAACATCAGCATTACTTAATAAAGGTAAGGCAATTGAAAAGATGTTTACTCAAAAAGGCTTTTCACTTTACTCATCAAGATTCATGATTTTAATGGCAAAAATGGCTTCATGAAACATAATGAATGGAGTTAAAGACGAATCATTAGCACTTAAATTTATTGATAACTTTATCAACCTGTATCCTGAGGCTCAAAACGCATTTAAAACAATGCAAAATAATGAACCTTATGATGATGAGGTAATGAAAAATTATTTTGCTTATGCATTGGCTCAATTCTCAGAAAAATTTGGCTTAGGTTGAGAAATTGAATATAAACACCCATTTTTAGCAATTGATGCAACATTTTGAAACAAAATTAAATACATTATGGAGGTTAAATAATGGCTCGAATTAGCAGTATTACTGATGATATTATTGAAATTAAGTTTCCTGACAAAAAACTTCCTAAACCAAATGTAATCATCACATTGCATGAAGGCAAAAGTTCATTAATGGTTAAAAGAATTATTGATGAAGAAACCGTTTTAGCCGTTGTTGTTTATGCATTTAAGCCAATCTCACTTGATGATGAGTTAAATGTAGGTCAAATTTCTCTTAAAGTTCCTGTTGGTCAAAGTTCAAAAAACAACATTTTTAACATATATGGAAAACCTTTATTGGAAAATAATAAAGAACTTCAATATATTGAAATGAACTCAGTTCCTAGATCAACTCGTTTTAATGACTCTAAACCTGAAATTATGGAAACAGGAATTAAAGCAATTGACTTCTTTATCCCTATTCTCAAAGGCCACAAATTAGGTATTTTTGGTGGTGCCGGTGTTGGTAAAACTGTTGTTATGAAAGAAATCATTTTCAACGTAAACAAAAAAGATTCAAAAACTTCAAACATTTTTATTGGTTCAGGTGAACGTAGTCGTGAGGCAATTGAGTTATATGACGAACTTAAAGAATCAAACTTAATGGACAATTCAATTATGTTTGTTTCAAAAATAAATGAGTTTCCAGGCGCAAGAAGTTCAATAGTTCCTTTAGGTGTTACAGCTGCTGAATACTTAAGAGACATTGATAAACAAGACGTATTGCTTTTTGTTGATAATATGTATAGATACGTGCAAGCTGAAAACGAAGTTAGTGCTTCTTTAGGTAAAAAACCATCAGTTGGTGGCTACCAATCTACACTTGAAAGTGATATTGCAAACGTTCAAGAACGTTTGTTCAAAAATGAAAATGGTTCAATTACAGCATTCGAAACTGTCTTCTTACCAATGGATGACTTATCTGATCCTTCAGCAGTTGCAGTATTCAACCACCTTGATGGAAATATGGTTCTTTCACGTGAGCAAACAGCAAAAGGTATTTATCCAGCATTTGAACCATTGGCTTCTTCATCTAACACAGTAAATGAAAAAATAATTGGCAAAAGACACTATGATGCAATCGTTGAAACAAAACGTATTCTAAAAGCATATAGAGATCTAGAGGACATTATTCTAATTCTAGGTTTTGATGAGCTTGATGAAGATAACAAAATCATTGTTAAAAAAGCATTGCAACTTGAAAACTTCTTCACTCAAAACTTCTTTATGACTGAACACTTTACAAAATCAAAAGGTGTTTATGTACCTCTAAAAGACACAGTTGAGAGTGTTATTAGAATATTGGAAGGTAAATTTATCAACCAAAACCCTGAAATTTTCTCTTATATAGGTTCAAACTTGTCTATGCCTACTGATAAAGAAATCGAGGCAGAAAAAGCAATTCAAAAAATGCAGTAATATCTGCATTTTTTTTCTTTTTTTGACGTATACTACTCAAAAACGTGTATATTGGTAAAATTCTACTTCAATATTGACTGAATAGTTTCTTTAGTTGGATTATTAACTAAAAATGTTCCAGCAACACAAGCATCTGCGCCTGCTTTAAAGCATTTAGGACCTGTTTGCGAATTAATACCACCATCAACTTGAATTAAGTACTGATATTGATTTTTATTTCTTAAATCTTTTAATTCCTTAATTTTATCTATAGAAGACTCAATAAATTTTTGACCTCCAGCACCAGGTTCAACCGACATGACCAATACAAGAGCAATATAAGGAAGAAATTTTGTTATTTTTTCAACAGGTGTATCAGGTTTTATTGCTAAACCAATTCGATAATCATGGTGCTTTTTAACTAAAAAATTATAGAATTCTTTTGAATTTAGAGCTTCAAAATGCACAGTGGTTATATCAACTACATCTTTAAATTTATCAAGATATTCTAAAGGATTTTCGACCATTAAATGAGCATCCATAAAGTGTTTTGATGTTTTTAATTTAATCTGTTGAATTTCTTCAAGTTCTATTGCTTTATTTGGCACAAATTTTGCATCCATCACATCATAATGAATTCATTTAATACCTTCATTGAGTAATTTTTGCGCCATTTCTCATCTTTTTCCTTCTTCAACGTTCAAAAGTGAGGGTGTTACATTTTTTTTATTCATCCTTAGCCTCTTTCATCATTTTTAAATAATTTTTGTATCTGAATTCAGGAATTACACCGCTTTTTAAACTTAATTTAATATTGCATCACTCTTCAGGTTCATTAATGTGCAAGCACGATTTAAATTTACACATTTTAGAAAGTTCTTTAAACTGATTAAAAGATTGAGCAAGTCTAATTTTTGATAACTTTATATCAAAACTACTAAATCCTGGAGTATCAATAAGTTCACCACCTAGTGTTTGGATAATTTGCACAACACGTGTAGTGTGACGACCTCGGTTGGCAAATTTTGATATTGCTTGAGTTTCAAAATGAGTACCAGCAACTGCATTAATAAAAGTTGTTTTGCCAACGCCGCTTTGACCCATTAGTGAAATAACTTTATTTTTAAAAATTGGACTAAGCATTGACTTTAAATTTGCATTTTGATAATCAATATTGAATACTTTATAACCCATTGAGATATATTTGTCTTTTCACTCGCTAAGTGCTAAGTCCACTTTTGTTATAAACAATATTGGCTCAATATTGTTTGCTTCAATAAAAGCTAAATATTTATCTACTAAATAAGGTTGAAAATCTGGCTCAACAACACTCATAACAACAATTATTGAGTCAATATTAGCAACTTTAGGCCTAATAAATGAGTTTTTGCGCTCAAGTACTTTATTAATACACTTATTTGGCTCAAACTCTACATTATCGCCAACAATTGGATCAATATTTTTGTGTCTAAATACTCCTGCAGCAGGCAAAAAATGCATATTGCCATCGACATCTTTGATATGGTAGCGACCACCAGTTAATGAATAAATTTTTCCTTGCACAATACTCCTAAACAAATACAACTATAAGCACTATACCCACAATAAGGACTACTAAAATTATTGCAATTGCAGAATAAATAAATTGTTTTGAATTAATAACCTCTTGCAATGATTTTTTCGCTCTATCACGCTTCGCATTATATGGTTTTTCATAGTAGCGTTCAGGTTTTGTAGAAGTGCTTAAGTCTTCACGCATTTCTCACATTGTTTTGTATCTTTTTGATGGATCTTTGTTAGTTGCCTTATAGATAACATTGGCTAATGCCTGTGGAATTTCAATGATTTTTGTTATATCCGGGATGCTTAGCGACTTTTGTTTTTTCATTGTTTCTAAAGCATCGCTACCTTTAAGAGGATATGTACCTGTAAGCATCTCATAAAGTAGAATACCTAATGCATAAATATCAGTTTGAATAGATGGTTTATTATTCGCAGTGCATAATTCAGGAGCTAAATAATAAACAGAACCTATGACTTTAAGATCTTGTGTAAAACGTTGACTATTTTGGCCTAACGCAAGACCAAAATCAATAACTTTAACATTGCGATCTCTAGTAATCATGATGTTATTGCTCTTAATATCTCGATGAATTATTCCAATACTGTGTAATTCACCAAGTGCTTCAGCAATCTGCATAGCATAATTTACTGCAGTTTTTGATATAAGTTTGCCACCTTTACGAATTTGAGAATGTAAGCTTTCGCCTTCTACAAATTCCATTACTAAATATTGTTCATCATCACCAACATATGATTCAATATACTTAGCAATACGAATGGAATTTATTGATTTATAGAGTGCAATCTCTTGCTTAAAACGGTTGATAACTACTGTATTATCAGTGTTATCGTTAAATTTAAGATACTTTAGCGCATAAACTTGATGGGGTTCATTAATTGTTTCAACTTTAAAAACATCACTAAATCCACCTGAACCTACTTTATTTATAATTCTGTATTTTTTATAAATTCTACTGTCTTGAGAAGGCATTATTATTCACTCCATTCTGAATTTTTGTTAAGTTCAATAAATATTGCTGAAGCATTATCCGTTGAATTATTTTCCAATGCATTATTCACTAATAACTCAACTTTTTCTTGTGGTTCAATATTTTTTTTGAGTATCATTTCCATTGAAGGTTTATCAATAAAACCATGAACACCATCACTAGTTGCTAGCAGTCCAGAGATATTATCAAACTCATAACTAAGATCAAAAACCTCAATTTTTGTTTTTTTCTGTGGTCCTAATGCTGAAGTTAAAGCTGTGAAATAATGCACTTTTTTTGCTTTTAATTCACTAAAACCTTCTTCACGAATAAGTCTATTTAACAAATTATGATCCACTGTAATTTGTTCAAGATCACCTTCTTTTTTTATGACATAAGTTCGAGAGTCACCGATGTTAAAAATGTATAAAAATTTCTCTTTATTACTGAAAATTGCTGCAGTTACAGTAGTTCCCATATCTAGTTTTGCTTCATCATTCTCGCCTAATTTGGTCATTTCTTGCTTTGCAATTTCAACAGTTGTTTTAAATCATGCAACATAACTATTGATATTATTTTCAGCTAAAGGTAAGGTATTATGAAATCTTTGATTGAATGTATTGACTGTAATATTTGAAGCAAGTGCGCCACCATAATGGCCACCCATCCCGTCGCAGAGCACAAAGAAACCGACATCTTCACTTAAAAAGACGCCAGTTTTGTCTTGATTTTCAGTGCGATAATTACCAGTAACACTTAATTGAGCATAATTATTCATACAACTCTTTCAATAATAACTCTTCAATTTCACTTGCAGCACGTTCAGGAATATCATTAATTACATGATATTTAAAAATGTCTTTTTCAGCCATTTCTTGTTTTGCTTTTTCAAGTCTTTTATCAATCGACTCTTGTGTTTCAGTGTTTCTTCCAATAATTCTTTGTTTAAGTTCTTCAAATGATGGAGGCAAAATAAAAACAGTAATTATGTTATATTTCTTTTGATTTTCTTTGTTTTGAAGGACTAATTTAGCACCCCTTGTTTCAATCTCTAAAAATGGAACCAAACCTTTGGTATGAATAGAATCAATTTCGCTAAATAAAGTACCATAATAATTATCAAAGTGATGGTTGTATTCTAAAAGCTCATTATTTTTAATTTTGCTTTCAAAATCTTCTTTTGAAATAAAGAAATAATGAACACCATCTATCTCGCCAACGCGTGGTGCTCGAGTTGTAGCTGAAACTGAAAGCTTCAATCTTAGCTGCTTATTCTCAAATAAAATTTTCTCAATCGTTCCTTTTCCAACACCGCTAGGTCCTGTGAAAATTATGATTGGTTTTTTAATATTAGATCTTTTATTTAGCATAGTTATTTAATTATAAATTAATTTTTAATTTTTAATTTAAATGAGTTGTGTTTTTTACTAAAAATACTCAAAAACGTGTATTTTAGTGTAATTTCAGTAAAATTATTGAGATTATGAAGCAGTAGAGAATTAATTCATAATTTTACCAATATACACGTTTTTGAGTACTTTTGGACAAAAATGTACATTTTGTAATTAATTAGGTATATTAATTATTAATATTGAATGATAGTATATAATAATAAATATTTAGGAGGGTGCATGGCTGGTTTAATTATTTCAATAATTATGATTATTGTCGCAATAGTTGTTATTATTATTTCATTGATGATGTCTCCTGATTCAAATGGTTTTTCGGGAGCGCTTGTTGGTTCAGGAGATCTTGAACTTTTTAAAACTTCAAAAGAGAGAGGAGTAAAGAAATTATTAAAATGAAGCATGTTTGGTTGTGGTTTATTAACCATTGTACTAGCTCTTCTTATTAAAATTCTTGTTAAATAATTTATGATTAAAACTGAAAAGATTTATAACTTTATTAAGTCTCGACCGGGCTGTAATTTTTTAGCAATTGCTAAAGGTTGTATGGTTCCTTTTAACAAAAATAAAGAATTAACCTTTGTTTTAAAGAAAATGATCAATAACAATATGATCGTTATGACGCGTGAACTAACATATTTTGCTATCAAACATATTGGTACCGTTGAAGGTGTTTTAAAATATGCTCAGGAAGGTAAATTTGGTTTTATTGATATTGAAAACACTGAAAATGAAGAAAAAATCTCTTGCTTCGTTGCAGCTTCAAACTTTAATAAAGCCTTATCTGGTGATTTAGTAAGAGCGCAAATTTACCAAAATTTAGATCATAATGAGCAAAAAACATTTGGTATTGTAAGTGAAATCATTGAAAGAAGTAGCAAAAAAATTGCTGGAGTTATTGAACTATTTGATGGAAATATGGTTTTTAAACCATTGAAAAGAGAACACAAAAACCTTTCATTTTCAATAAAAGAATTTTTAGTTGATGCAAGAATTGATGATTTGGTAATGGCTAAAGTAGTTTCATATCATGACGACAAGGTTGAGATAAATATCATTGAAAAAGTATCAAATACTGCTGACCCTCTTTGCTATGTAAAATCATTGCTTTCTGAACGAGATCTTCCAAAATCATTCAATACAGAAGTTGAAAATGAAGCTAATAAAATTCCTGACAAAATTGATGAAAAAGGAATGAAAAAACGTGAAGATTTCAGAAACGAACTCGTTGTCACTATTGATGGAGACACAACAAAAGACTACGATGACGCAATAAGTGTTAAAAAAATAGACAATAAATACTATGAATTAGCAGTCCATATTGCAGATGTTAGCTACTATGTTCAAGAAAATAGTGCAATAGATAAAGAAGCACTTAAACGTGGAACATCAACATATTTAGCAAACCAAGTTATACCTATGTTGCCTGAAAAATTATCAAATGGAATTTGCTCACTAAATCCAAACGAAGATAGATTCACAATGTCGGCAATAATTACTATTGATAACAATGGTAAAACAATTAATTCTAGACTTACTCAAGGAATTATTAATTCAAAATATCGTCTAACATACGGAAGAGTTAATGATTTTATTGAGAATAAAAAACGTTTTAATGATAATAATTTAAACAAAATGCTAGGTTTAGCATACGAATTAACTCAAAAAATAAGAAAAGTTAAAAATGATGAAGGTTATATTGACCTAGAGATTGAAGAACCTAAAGTAATTCTTGATGAAAATGGAAAAGTACTTGATATTGTTGTACAAAAAAATGGTGTAAGTGAAGCTATGATTGAAGACTTTATGGTTCGTGCTAATGAAGAAGTTGCAAAAATATTAACTGAACACAAGATTCCACTACTCTATCGAATTCATGACGTACCAAGTGATGAAAAAATCCAGAATTTTAAACAAGTCATGAGTGCTTTAAACATAAAAGTTGATTTAGACACAACAAACATAACTCCAAAATCATTCCAAGAAGCTATTGAAAAAATAAAAAAACAGAGATTTGATAGCTTCCTTCAAGTTATGTTTTTAAGAACAATGTCTAAGGCTATATACAGTCCTCAAAATATTGGCCACTTTGGACTAGCTTCAAAATTCTATTGTCACTTCACAAGTCCTATTCGACGATATCCTGATTTAATAGTTCACCGAGCAATTCGTGATGTTTTATTGAATAATGATCGTACAAAAATTGAACATATGAATAAAATATTGCCTGCAATAGCTGATGCAAATAGTGTTGCTGAGCAAAATGCTTTACAAGTCGAACGCGATACAAATGATCTTCTTTATGCTGAATATTTTAGAGATAAAATTGGTCAAACATTTACTTGCCAAATTGTAAGTATTGTTAAATTTGGAATGTTTGTTGAATTTAAGAACAAAACAAATGCATTGATTCATGTAAGCACTATGTGTGATGATGATTATTCACCTAATACTGAAATGACTGAATTAGTTGGAAGAGTTACTAAAAATAGATATAAATTAGGCGATAAAGTTGCAATAGTTGTTATTAAAACAGATCCTATTAATGGTAAAGTTGATGCATGTTTAGTTTCAAATTATGCTCAATATTACAAAGATTTAAAGAAAAATATATCAACTGTAAAGAAATCATTTAAAAACTATGACAAAAAATAATTTAGTTAAAAATTCATTAGGTTTTGACTCAGAGTTATTTATTTATCAGGATAAAACAATGTTCAATTACTCTGTTGATACAATTTTGCTAGGTAATTTTGTATTTTTGAACAAAAAAATAACTAGAATGCTTGAAATTGGAACTAATAATGGAGCCTTGAGTATTTTTATTTCAGAACGCAGCAAAAGAATAAAGATTGATGCTATTGAAATCCAATCTAAAGCTGTTGAATTAGCACAAAAAAACATAGCATTAAACAACAAACAAGACCAAATAAACGTAATTGAAGCAGATTTCAATGACTATTACAAACATTGTACAAAAAATGGTATTGAAAAATATGAATCGATTGTTGTAAATCCACCTTTTTATCCGCCTCAAAATATGAAATTAAGTAAGCAAATAACAGAAGAAATGTTGATTGCTACTCATGAAATAAAATTAAATCTTGAACAAATTATTCAAGGAAGTGCGAAAATTATTGAGCAAAAAGGTTATCTTACAATGGTTTTGCCTGTTGAGCGTATAGTTGATTGCTTCGCTCTACTTAGAAAATATGATTTCGAACCAAAAAGAATCCAATTTATTGTGCCTCGCATCAATGATAAACCAAAACTTGTACTCATTGAGTCCAGATATAAAGCGGGTTGAAGTGTTCATTTTTTACCTAACTTGTATCTTCATGACGCAAACGATAAAAATAATCATGACTACCTAGATGAAATCAAAAAGTTATATCAGCCACTCAAAATTAAGGAGTAAAAATGAAAAAAACCTGTTATATCACAACACCAATTTATTATGTTTCAGGACCTTTACACATTGGCCATCTTTACTCAACAATTATGGCTCGCACTATTGCAAATTATAAAATTGCTCGTGGTTATGATGTTAAATTTTTGACCGGGAGTGATGAACATGGTCAAAAAATACAGAATAAAGCAGCAAAATTCAATAAAGAACCAAAGGAATTCGTTGATGAACTAGTCAAAACTTATCAACAAACATGAAAAGATTGAGGTGTAAATATTGACTACTTTTCTCGAACAACTGCACCACACCATGAACAAGCAGTTAAGAAAATTTTTACAAAATTTCTTAATGATGGCTACATTTATAAAGGTAAATATGAGGGCCTTTATTCAGTTGAAGATGAAGAGTTTTTAACAAAAGCTCAGGCTTTAGAAATAGATTCAAAATTTTATCACCCTACTTCAAAACATGAACTTGTTCAAATGAGCGAAGCAAGTTATTTCTTTAAAATTTCAGATATGCAAGAGTGATGAATTGGATATGTTAATGAAAACACTGATTTTTTGCTCCCTTACAAGACGTTAAATGAAATTAACACTAATTTTGTATCACAAGGCCTTGAGGATTTAAGCGTAACACGAACAAATATTCAGTGAGCAATTCCGACCGAGCAAGACCCTAAACACACACTTTATGTATGATTGGATGCATTGTTTAACTATGTAACAGCATTGAAATTTGATTTAGATAGTCCTGGTCAAGATTATTTAAAATATTGAGAAAATGGTGATGAAATTATTCATGTTTTAGGTAAAGAAATCACAAGATTTCACTTTATTTATTGACCTATGTTTTTAAAAGCGCTTGGTTTAAAACAACCTACTCATATCTTGAGTCATGGTCTTTTAAGAGACAAAGATGGCCGCAAAATGTCTAAATCTCTAGGAAATGCAATTGAACCAGAATACTTATTAAAAAATTACCATCCTGAAATGATTAAATATTACTTTGCTTCGCAAATAATTTTTGGTGATGATGGAAACTTTAGTGAAGAAAAACTAAAAGAAACAATCAATGCAGATTTAGTCAACAACTTTGGTAATTTAGTTTCACGAACACTTAAAATGATTTCTAATTCATTTGACCAAGGTACTCATTTTTCAGTATCTAACGAAAAAATCCATACAAAAATTGAAGAAGAAATATGTGCTTTTCCAAACGAATTTAATGAACTAATGGACTCATTTAAAATTGACAAAGCATTCAAAAAATCTATGGAGTTATGTTCAAAACTCAATAAATATATTGATGAAACTACTCCATGAAAACTTACTGAAAATCCTGACGAGTTAAATTTAGTCTTGAACAGATTGCTAAACGGGATATATGCTGTTGCATGATCATTGCAAATTGTCTTGCCTACTAAAATAAGTGAAGTGGCTAAAGCATTGAAGATTAATCAATTTGATTATGATAAAATTACTGATTTCAAAAAATTTGACAATCATGTTTGCGAAGATAAATTCATTTTATTCAATCGTCTAAAATAATAAGGAGATCTAATGATTAGTGTAGTTATCAAAGAGTTAAAAATAAAAAAAGAACTCAAAGAGCAATTTACAACTTATATAAAAAACTGAATCTATATATCAAAACAACAGGAATTAAATTTATCAATAGATGGTTATTGAGCAGGTGATAAATTTACAATTATTGAGCGTTGAAGTTCTGAAGATAGTTTTAATAAATTTACAAAATTACCTGAATATACTGAATTTTTAAAGAAAATTGAAGAGTTTGTATTTGACTCTATTAAGGTACGTAAATTTAAAACTATAAATTAATCTATGCTTGCATTGTGCAAGTATTTTTTTTACCAAAAGTACTCAAAAACGTGTATATTGGTAAATTTTGACCTCGTCACTTTACACAATTAATGTTACAATCGCTTAGTCTAATAAAGATTAACAACAATTAATGTTATAACAATATATAATTTATATGTGTTGTAGAAGAGACAACACAAATTTATTAATCATTCGCACTCTTCAATATTCTTTAAAATTAAAAAAATGTTTTTCACACAGAAAACAAAGGATAAACTATGAATGAACCAATTAAAAGAATTGCACTTTTGATTGATTATGATAATTTTAACAATGAAGAGGATCTAGATATTCTTTTAAAGGAACTAAATAAAGAAGATCAATTAGTAGTCACTTCGATTGCTTATATTTCAAACACCGAGACAACAGGGAAAAAAACCAAGGATAAATGAATAAAATTTAATCTAACACCAAAACTATGTGTCGGTTATGGAAACAACAAAAACGTAGCTGATATTGAGATAGCAATTGACTCGATGGAATTACTAAATAAAGATTTTATAAACTCTTTCTGCTACGCCACAAATGACAGTGATTTTTCTTCAATCATTAAAAAAGTAAAATCTGAAAACAAATTTGTCATAGGGGCGAGTTCAAAAAATATGCGAGACACCTATACTTCATTGTGTGATGAATTTATAAGTGTTAATTTGATCAAGGAAGCTAAAGATAAAAAGTCTGATTTAGTCAACAAAGATATAATTGCGCTTGTTGATAAAATAAAAAACTTTTTTATTGAGCAAAATAAGCAAAACAGCAAACTCTATTTATCTCAAATTAGCGAGTTTTTGAAAAAAGATTCACGTAATTTTAACCCTAAAAATTATGGTGCATCTAATTCAAAATTGTTATCGTTTTTCGAAAAAGAATTATCTAGTTTCTTCAATGTTATAAGGGATAAAGATAATACTACATATTATATTTCAATCAAAAGCAAATAACAAAAACCTGCTAATTAAAGCAGGTTTTTTTAGATTTGATTTTTACGTATATACTCATTTTTGAGTACTTTTTGACTATTTAATGAGATAAGTTCCTTTTCTCAGCGAGCCATTGCAAAAAATGCTACAATAACATAAAAAATCTTAAATAAGGTGAAGTTATTTTGATTTGTATGAAGATATAAATACTTGTTATAGGCCAATGCATATGGAATACTAATAATGTGAATGATTATTGATAAGCAAAGCATGACTAGAATTGAAATTATCATTCCATGAGCCAACTTTGGTCGTGGTTCATTGATAACATTGCTCAAAATTATTAAAATAAGTGTTAAAACAAATGATAAACAAAAACAAATAATTGAAATAATTAGTTGTGAAAGATAGGGAATTCGTTTATTCTTCATAAAAAAAGTGTGTTTTACACACTATAAACTTGTTAATTCTTTTTCTTTTGAAGATGTTATTTTTGATATCTCATCCATCTTTGCATCGACTGCTTTTTGAATTGCATCTTGATATCTTTTTTGTTCATCTTCTGATAATTCTTCGTCTGCTTTTATAGATTTAAGAACATCTTGGCGAGCATTTCTAACACCTACTTTAGCCTGTTCTGTGTATTTTGAAAGACTTTTTACTAATTCTTTACGTCTATCAGTTGTCAATGTTGGAAATGTTAGTCTAATCTGATTGCCTTCATCCACAGGGTTTACGCCAATGTTAGCTGCTAAAATTGCTTTAGCAATGTCCTTAACACTTGACATATCAAAAGGCTTGATTAAAAGTTGAGATGGTTCAGGTACAGAAATTGAAGAAATTTCTTCAAGTGGAGTAGGTGTACCATAATAATCAACTCTAATACCTTTAACAATTTGTGGATTTGCTCTACCTGTTGATATTTTTGACAATTCAAAATTGTAATGATGAATAGCTTTTGTTGCTATTTCATCAAATTTTAATAAGTAAAGATCAAGTTCCATTATTTTTTTACCTCCGTGTACTCAATTGAACCTTCAAGGGCTCTTAAAATTGCATTTGGTTGTTGAATGTCAAACACAATTAAACTAATATTATTATCACGAGCCATTGATGTTGCAGTTAAATCCATAACTTGTAATTTTCTTTCAAGAATCTCATCATATGTAATTACGTCAAATTTTTTAGCATTTGGATTTATCTTAGGATCTGAATCATAGACACCCTCAACACCATTTTTTCCCATAAATATTGCTTCAGCACCAATTTCAGATGCATAAAGTGTAGCAGCAGTATCAGTTGTAAAATATGGACGTCCAGTACCACCAACAAAAATTACAACTTCACCTTTTTCTAAATATCTAATAGTTTTTTCATTAATATAATATTCAGCAACTCTTTCATCAATATTTAATGATGACTGAACTCTTGCTTTTAAACCTACTTTTTCAAAACCGCTTTGCAATGCTTTACCATTCATTATGGTTGCGATCATACCGATGTAATCTGCTCCATTACGAGGGATGCCATTTTTTTCAGCACTTGCGCCTCTTCAAAAGTTGCCACCACCAATCACAACACTTACTTGAACACCTGAATCAACAATTTTTTTAAGTTGTAATGCAATATTTTCTACATGGTCATAATCAATAGCAAGGCTTTTTGATTTATTTGCTAACCCTTCACCAGAAAGTTTTACCAATATACGCTTATATTTCATTCTTATATAACTCCATTATTTATCTATATTATAAAGTAAAAATTCAATTTAATATATTGTGTGTCATTTATTTTATTTTTACGTTAACACACGTTTTAGAGTAGTTTTAGTCAAATTTTTGATTTATCAGCAGTCTTATTTAATTGTTGATAAATATTATTAATGTATAATTAAAAGTGGTAATAAAATGAAAAAAACATTGATTAAAAGAGTGCTTCCAGGTCTAATATTCGCATTTATTATGCTAGCGAGTTTAATACCACTTTCAATTTTTTCGCATAAATCATTGATAGCAAGATCTTTTTCATTTGTTTTTGTATATGCTTTATTTTTTATTTGTTTATGAGAGTTCTTTAATGCTCAAAAAATAAAGTGGTATTGAGTTATAACATTAACATTGCTTTTTTCACTTACTACATTCATACCGCTCAAAGAAGTTACGATTGATTGATTGCAAATTAAACCAGAAAACAACCAAACCTTCAACGGTTATGAATACTTTCTTAATTACTTTTCAACATTAAGCAAGGACCCATTTGTAATAATATTTTCACTTGCAATCTCATTGGTTTTCTTATTAATTGAGGTATTTACTCGTACACTTATTTCAATATCTAATAGATTTATAAGATTTGTAATTTGTTTAATAACAACTTGATTTTTAGCAATATTTTTAAAAGTGTTCCATGCTGCAATTGTATATAATGGTCAATGAAAATATTGAGTTACGATTATTTTAGTTGCTACATTTGTTGATACATTTGGTTATATTTTTGGCAGTATATGAGGTAGAAAATTCATTCAAAGACCTTTTACTCCAGTTATTTCACCTAAAAAAAGTTGAGAAGGATTTATTGCTTCAATACTGTTAGGTTCTGCTGCCTCGCTGACTCTTACATTCTCATTAGGTTTATTTAATAATATTGGCGTGAAGATTTTATTTTCATTGTTTGCTCCTTTTATTAGTGTTCTTGGTGATTTATATTTCTCATATATTAAAAGAATTAATGGAATAAAAGATTACTCGAGAATGCTTTCAGGGCATGGTGGTCTTTTAGACCGTCTTGACTCAGTGTCGTTTATCAGTGTTTTAATGTATTTGATGTTCTTGATTGATTTATTGTAATGCGAAATTAAAAAATACAATGGACTAAAACCATTGTATTTTTATGCTTTATTATTTGAATTAAATTCAAGAATTTTCTCACGAACAGTTTGTTTAATTGCTTCAATACTGTTGGCCAACAATTTACGAGGGTCATAATTTTTACCTTGTAAATCTTTATCAGATTTAATAAATTCTCGCAAAGCATTGTGGAATGATAATTGAAGTTCAGTATTAACATTTATTTTAGCAATACCTAGCGAAATTGCTTTTTGAATTTGATCTTTTGGAATACCTGAACCACCATGCAAAACAAGACCAACGCTTGAAGCTTCTTTAAGTTCACATAGACGAGTGAAATTTAATGATTTTCATTCAGTAGGATACTTACCATGAATATTTCCTATTCCTGCAGCAAGCATATCAATTCCTAAATCGCTCATTTTTTTAGCATGTTCAGGACTTGCTAATTCTCCTTGGCCAACAATACCATCTTCTTCGCCGCCAATTTCGCCTACTTCAGCCTCAATGCTTACGCCTTTACTGTGAGCAATTTTGACTAATTCACTCGTTTTTGAGTAGTTTTCGTCAAAATTTAGTTTAGAACCATCGAACATAATTGAACTAAAACCTGCATCAATTGCTTTCAAGCAGCCTTCATAAGTTCCATGGTCTAAATGCAAAACAACTGGAATAGTTATTGCAAGGTCTTTAATTAACCCTTGAACCATATTGCTAACAACATTATAACCACCCATGTATTTAATTGCGCCTTCAGAAGCACCTAAAATGATTGGAGATTTAAGTTCTTGAGCAACAATCAATATTGATTTAGTTCACTCTAAATTGTTGATGTTTATGTGCGGTATAGCATACTTATTTTTGTATGCTTTTGCAATCATTTCTTTTGCATTAATTAATTTCATGATTTGTCCTTGAAGCATCAAATCCAGGTCGAATTGATCACTGACCTTCAGAATTTCTTACAAAGTTAGAATCAACTGTTAATAATCTATACAACTCACCTAGTTTATTAACTCTAAGTTTATCATATGAGATTTCTTTTTCTTGAGCTTCACTAGTTCATTTTGCAATCAATTCTTTTTCGACTTTGTCGAACAAGAAATTAAAGTCAACAAAAATATAGTCTTTGCAATGCTCATAAGCTACTTTTGATACAACATCTAACATAGTTTTCATAATAACTCCTTTATGTTATAAAATCAACATTTAATAAAATTGCAGATAACTGCAATTTTATGATTATTTAAATTACAATTTGGAATATTCCTAGAAGAAATAGTGCTAGTAAAACTAAGCAAGCAACTGCTAGGACAATTTCAGTACCTATTAATCAATATGCAACGGTTGATCACTCAGAACGATCAACATAGTGTTTTGTGATTTCTCTATTTTTTAATTCTTCACCTTTAAAACCGGCTACAACTTTTGAATATTCTTTTGATTCTCTTTCACCATCACGAATTACATAGTAAACTAAAACTGAATTTTCATTTCACTTAACCATAGTTGGAATAAACTCATATTCTGTTTCACCATGAATATCAGAAAGTTCAGTTTCACGTGGTCTTTTTAAGTTAGCATCAGTCACATAGATAATTAAGTCTTGTGCAACTCTTTCAAAATCATCAACAACATGTTCAACAGTTGCTTCAACGTTTTGTTCTGATATATGTTCACTTTCTTGCATCTCATCAGTTTTTGAAACTTCTTCAACAACTTCTTCTACGATTTCTTCGTTATTTTCTTGTGCAACCTGAACTTCTTCTTCTTTTGTGTCATCAAGAACAAATTCTTCTACTTCTTCAACTTCAACTTTTTTGGTTTTTGGTTCAGCAATATCAACTAGTTTTTCTTGATTAATAAATTCGATTGCATTTTCATCTTTAACATTTGCTTCTTCAACACGCTCAATAATTGTTCCTGTTTTTTCTGGTGTTGTTGAACCTCTAAATGCACCTTTTTGATGGAATCAAACTCGTGAATTACCTTCAAGAGTTGATGCAATCTTATTAAACTCTTCAACTCCCTCAACAAATGTTTTAAAAGTAAGAAGTTTGCTAACATTAGCACGTTTTAAGTTGAAAGAAATATTTCTATCATTATCATATTTTTCAGATAAATAAAATCTATTTAATTTTACTTTTGAAGTCGTTGTTGATTGGTTTGATTTTTCTTTTTTTGCTTTTTTTACAGGCATAATATCTCCTTAAAATTTATTTAATAATATGTAACATAATTATTATTTAGTTGGAATAACTTTTACAAATATCAATACACAAATGAGTATAACAGCAACCAATAATGTAGTAGCGATAGTTAATAAAGTAATAATTTTTGTTCTTCTTGTATCAACAAAAGCTAGTTTATGATCTTGGTCCAACATATTGTTATTAATTAAAAACTCAACACTTTGATTATCATGAACACCAATAGAAATTAAATCGTTAACATCAGATTTCAATTGAGCATAACTTAAACTACCAATAAATTTATTGTCTTCTTGGAATCAAATACGTGTATCAGGATCTTCTTTTTTTTCTGAAAATAACTGTGTAATGTCAAATAATGAACAATATTTTGATTTTTTACCAGTTAGTGCATCTTCAAGTGTAAAACATTTTTTTACTTTAGTTTTATCTGCTGAAATAATGTATTTTGATGAGTGTTTTGTGATCATTTTACAATCCTTTCATATAACTTTAATGCAATTATATATAAAATTTATATTAATAAATTAAAATATATATAAGATTATTAAATTTTATTGAATTTATGTCTTTTTCAGTTGAAAAAGTCAAAAAAAATAAAAAACTTGACAAAAAATTATTTTGTAATATAATTCAATAGCCTATGGCGACTGTGGTGAAGTGGTCTAACACAGCGGGTTGTGGTCCCGTCATTCGAGGGTTCGAATCCCTTCAGTCGCCCCATTTTTTTTATACTTTTTTTAGGACTGCTCATTTTTTTATCTTTATTTATTTATAATTTATTTATGAATTTTCACCAATATGAAATCAAGAAATCACGGTTTTATAGCATATGTGTTCCAGTATTTTCAAAAGAAGAACTTAAAAATATTCTTCAAGAAATTAAAAAACAATACAAAAAACCAGATCACATATGTTATGGATACTCATTTTTTAATGAAAATGTAATTAATGCAGGTTTTGATGATGATGGTGAACCAAAAGGAACTGGTGGTAAACCAATTAGAGATTTATTAATTAAAACTAATACTTATAATGCAGTAATTTTTGTGGTCAGATATTTTGGTGGAATAAAATTAGGTAATGGATTAGCCAGAGCATATAAAACTAGTGCAAATCTCGCACTCAAATCATACAAGGAAATAAAATAATTAAAATGATTGCAGTAATAGGAAAAATAGGGGTTGGTAAATCAACTTTTTTGCATAATTGTGGCGTCGATGAACACAAAATCTTTTTTACTGATAAATTTGTGGAAAAAGAATACCAAAAAAATGGTGTTTTATATAACGCAATTAAGTCAAAAATTGGTGATTTTTTAATTGATGATAATGGCGTATCTAAATCGAAAATTCGTGAGTGAATTAACCAAACATACTCAAATATCAATATATTAGAAAAAGTCGTAATGCCTGAAATATTTAGAGCACTAAAAAAAGGGAATTATGAGCTTGTTGAACTACCTATTTTAGTAAATGAAAATTTTGATTTTTTGCCTTTGTTTAATATGGTTTTATGCTTGTCTACAAGCGAGCAAAAAAGACAAAAAAATTTGTTAAAACGAAATGTGGATAAGTCCACTTTAAGAGCATTAGATAAGAAAAACGACACAAAAAAGGCCATAAAAGCGCTTTTTTCCAAAATACCTGTTGTGGATATCTATATGGACAATTTTGAAAGCATTGACCAAAATAAAAAAATTTTAAAATTAGTTTTGCTTATGCTCTAAAATGATTTTAAGCATGCCGAAAATGGCATACTTTTTTTCAGAGAGGTGCATATGATAAAAAACATTATTTATCCATATTTTACAGTCGAAAATTCGTCTATCATTGCTGGAGAAGATCTCAAAAATCTTCGTAAATTTTATGCACCAATTTTAGGGGCTAACGCGATCCTTTTATATGAATATCTTAGAGATCTTGCAATCCATGAAGGAAGCGATTCTGGTTTCCATGATTATGATAGTGTCACATATATGTTAAAAATGTCTTTAAAGGACTTAAATGAAGCTAGAATAATGTTAGAAGCTGTGTCTCTTTTATCAACATATATTGATAATTTCAACCGTAAAACATTTTTTATTATAGAAAAACCTCTTGATCGAAAAGGCTTTAAAACTAACTTAATTTTAGCTAACAAGCTTTTAAAAATAGTTGGTAAACAAAACTATGATCGTTTAATTGGTAAAGATAAAAATATTCCATTAACTAAAACAATTAACCTTTATGATAGTTCTGCTCGCTACGAAGATGTTTTTGATGCTGATGATGATTTCTCATTACTTGATATAGATGACAATCATATGAATAACAAAAACATAAATACACAAGAAATGAACACTTTTGTACAGGAAAAAATTGACTTAAATACATTTGAGTATAGAAATATTTATGAAGCAATTTTAAAAACTGATTCACGTGAGTTTTTTGGTCAAATACAAGGTCAAATACCAACTGAAAGTATCATAAATTTAATCAAAGATTCAAGAGAGGTAGGTTTTAGTGATCCATGTATAAATCTTATTTTCTTTTATTCAAGTGAAGTTAATGGAAAAATAAACTATCAATATGTATCTAAAATAATTCAAGATTTAATTAAAAAAGAAATATTTTTATTTGAACCGCTAGAAATATACATTGACTCGTTAATCAAACACAAAAATGGCGGACTAGTTAATAGAAAAGACCTCTACAAAGCTACATATCTTGCAGGACTTAAATTAGGAGATTCCAAATATGATGGATCATACTAATAAAAGTTCAAAGGATGATTTCAGAATTGAAAAGGTTCTCTTCAATAACGATGAACAATTCCAAAACTCTATAAAAAAAATTATAAGTACTGCACCTAAAAAGTTTGTTTCATTACTCAAAAAATTTGCAGTAACATGAGATGAACTTTATGAATTTTTGCCTGATTTTATTGACTTAAAAAACAGTATTAATGATGTTAATAAATTTCCCTATACTATTGAATTATCTAGGGTTAATGGCAAATTATGTTTCGATAAAAAACCAGTAAAAAACAAACTTACTGATATATTGAATCTACAAAAACATTTATGACTTTCTGACATTTCACCTTTCGATTCAAAATCAAAACTCAATAAAATAATAATCAAAAATAATGAACAATCACAGATGGAAAATAGAGTGAAATGTCTTTTGGAAGCATTTAAAACTAACGACGTGTATGCGCTATCTAAAGGTATTTTTGCATACTCGAACAACTCTATAACTAATTCTAAATTAGCTCAGGCTATATCTCTTGAATTCGCTGAAAGTGAAATTAATACAGTTTATTTTAAAACGCAATCGCTCTTTACATATCTTAAGTCTTCGTTTAGTTCAAAGTATAATGATGCGAAAGATATCTCACAAATTTTATCTAATGTTGATGTATTAGTGATTGATGGTCTTGGTTCAGAAACAGCTAACTCATGGTTTTTATTTGATTATTTAAGCAACATAATTGCAAATCGAATAATAAATAATAAGTTAAACATTATTTTTAGCACATTAGATATTGATGCTCTTCAGAAATATTATACTTCTCACAAGACACTAAAAGATGACATTCATAAAGCAACAATTTTAGTCAACAACATCAAGACTTCGAGTTTTATATACAATTTCTAAATTGCCTAAAAATACTCAAATACGTGTATATTGGTAAAAAAATTTCAGAAATGATTCTGAAATTTTTGTTTATTTTTTAACGCTTCTCAATGTAGGGAACAACAACACATCTCTTATCGAAGATGTTTCAGTAAGCAACATAACTAGTCTATCAATTCCAATTCCACATCCACCGGTTGGAGGCATACCATATTCAAGAGCATCGATAAAATCTCAATCAATATCGCTTGCTTCATCATTTCCGTTTGCTTTTTCTTCAATTTGTTTTTTAAAGCGATCTAATTGGTCAATTGGATCAGAGAGCTCTGTGTACATATTTGCATATTCTTTTGTATTAATAAATAATTCTGCACGTTCTGTAAATCTTGGGTCATCTGACTTAGCCGAAAGCGGAGAAACTTCAATAGGATGACCATAAACAAATGTAGGCTCTATCAACTCATGTTCAACCAATTCTTCATAAAGTGCATTAATAATGTGGCCAATCGTAAAGAATTTTTCAATTTTCACTCTATGTTTTTTTGCTACCTCAATTGCTTTCTCAATTGTTATATTTCTAAAATCGACACCTGTCTTTTCAATAACAGCATCAACCATATTCAATCTTTTGAAAGGCTTAGACAAATCAATTTCAACACCATTATTCATAAATTTATATTTGCCTAACTTTTCACAAAGTAATTTAAATAATGCTTCAGTTCTATTCATCATACCTTCAACATTTGAGTATGCCTCATAGAACTCAATTGTTGTAAATTCCGGATTATGAGTTGTGTCATAACCTTCATTTCTAAAAATTCGGCCTAATTCATAAACACGATCAAATCCACCAACAACTAATTTTTTGAGTGGTATTTCAGTTGCAATTCTTAAAACAAAGTCCTGATTTAATGAATTGTGATGAGTTGAAAACGGCTTAGCAGCAGCGCCTGAAATATAGTCATGCAAGAATGGTGTCTCAACGTCAAGATAACCCAATGAATTGAAATATTCTTTAATTCATTGAGTAATTTTTATTCTTTTAATAAACTTGTCTTTTGAATCTTCATTAACAATTAAATCAACATAACGCTTTCTATATCTTTCTTCAGCATCAACAAGACCATGATATTTTTCAGGTAGAGGTTTCAATGATTTTGATAACAATTCAATTTTTTGAACTTTAACAACAACAGCATCAGTCATTGTTTTCATCATTTCACCACTAATTCAAACAATATCACCAATATCTAAAGAACTAACTAATTCACTTTGTTCAGGTAGTTCTTTTTTGTTGAAATATGCTTGAATACTTCCATGAAAATCTTTAATTACTAAAAAAGGACCACGACGTCCAATAAGACGCCCAGATATATTTCTTATTATGTGCAGTTCGTGCAATTCTTCTTTTGTGTATTTTTCAAAATCGCTTGCAAGAACATCACTATAACTTAACTCACCTAAGTTGTATGCCTTTTTAAATGCTACAATATTATTTTGAGCATATTGAACCAGTTTGTTTCTGCGCACTTGCTCTTGTTCACTATATTTTTCCATTATTAATCCTTTATAAAAATTAACATATAATATATTTTATTTTACTAAATTTTACCAATGAATAATATGCTTCATTTGACTTACAATTTATCACTTATAATTTTAACCAAAAGTACTCAAAAATGAGTATATTAGTAAAAAATGTAAAATTAAATAAGAACTCCATAAAATATATTTTTAAAAAATATTGTTTTATTTGTAAAAAAGTATTACAATATTTAAGCAATGGTCGCGTAGCTCAGCAGGATAGAGCACAAGCCTTCTAAGCTTGTTGTCAGAGGTTCGAATCCTCTCGTGATCGCCATTTTTTTTATACTTTTTTTGTATAAAAAAAGTTGGCACACCCAACTTATTTTCTTAAAAAACTTGCTAAATATGTTATTGCATAAACAAAATCAAATGTTAATTTAAAACCAAAATATATTGAATATCTTGCAGCTAATTCAGTTGTTCTATTTTCATCATCAAGAGACTTATAATATTTATTGAATGAAAATATAAATCATCAATCAATAAACATATAAAGAATAACCAATAAAAATCCAAAACCTGAAATTATTGTAAAAATAACATTTCTATTTGATACAAAAAATGATACTACTACAAAAATTAGGAATATTGGCATTATTATAGCTATCAAAATATTAACTTTTGTGATGTTGATTTTGTCTGCTGCTGCTAATGCTCCAATCACAATCATGGCTACAGCAGGTATAAAGAATATTCCAGCAATTTTAAATGGTTCGGATGCGAATCTCACAAGCACATAACCAAGGTCTAAAAATCCAAGTAAAAATAATGAAATTGCAACAAGCGGAGCCAAAATATATGACTTCATTCTTGGACCGGCCAATAGAATAACCAATATTAAAGCGAAATCGACCACATTCGCTATAACATATCACATTATAGAAATCTGAGCAAAAGATTCAAAAAGACTTGCAAAACTTGCAAATACAATTCCACCTGCCAGTGCAATCACAATACCGATTGCAAAAGTAATTATTGAACCTGCAACAATTTTGTTTGAATTTTTTATAGATTCCTTAAAAGTTCCTGATCTAATCATGACCTTATGATACCATAAAAATAAAAAAATCGTCTTTCGACGAAATGGCTGCCCCTGTTAGATTCGAACTAACGCGTGTTGGTACCAAAAACCAATGCCTTACCGCTTGGCGAAGGGGCAAAATGGTGGAGAGGGAGGGATTCGAACCCCCGAACCGTGAGGAAGTGGGTTACAGCCACCCGCGTTTGGCCGCTTCGCTACCTCTCCATTAGCAAAAATGCATAAGTATTATACAATAATTTTTATTTTTGATAATTTTTTTCATTTTTTTGAAGCATTAATTATCTAGCTAAAAAAAATTATTGTATTAAGCATTCAAATGCATTTATTTTTTTATTTATATACAGCAAAACGCTTAAAAACAAGTTAAAGCCATAACAAAACCAATAAGCTTCCAGTCATTAAACCAAATAAATATTTTTTCGTATATTGAATGTTTGTTTTTTTTACTAAAACTACTCAAAAATGTGTGTATTAGTAAAATTTTGATACAGTATTTCACAAAAAAAATTCAAAATTGAAGTTATATTTCTTAATATTAATATGAAAAATTAATTTGATAATATAATTAAATTATATTTTTTAGGAGCAAGAAATGAAATTCGAAAACACATTACTTTTTGGTATGCCTAACTGTGCATCATTAACTGAAAAAATAGCTAAGATTCTTGGTATTCAGGTTTCTCCAGTAGAAAAAACTGTTTATGCAGATGGTGAAAGAATGTTAGTTAGCGGTACAACAGTAAGAGCAAAAGATGTTTATATTGTTGCATCAACATCAAGACCAGTAAACGACAACCTAATGGACCTATTGTTATTTATTGACTCTTTAAAAAGAGCAAGTGCAAAATCAATTACAGTAGCATTAAGTTACTATGGTTATGCAAGACAAGATAGAAAAGCAAGTGGTCGTCAACCAATTGGAGCAAAATTAGTTGCTGACTTATTACAAACTGCTGGAGTAACTAAAATTATTGCAGTTGATTTACATAACCCCGCAATTCAAGGTTTTTTCAATATTCCAATTGATGACTTGCGTGGTGCATTCCCGATTGCAGAAGCAGTTAAAGGATTAAATGAACGCTTTACAGTTGTTTCACCTGACCATGGTGGTACAATCAGAGCAAGAAAATTAGCTGAATTAATAGCTAACACAATTAAAATTAGCATAATCGATAAACGTAGAGTAGGCACAAACCAAACAGAAGTTATGGGACTTATTGGTAGTGTTGAAGGTGAAAATGCAGTTATTATTGATGACATTATTGATACTGGTGGAACAATTTTAAAAGCTGTAGATACACTTAAAAATCACGGTGCTAAAAAAATTGTTGTTGTAGCAACTCATGGTATTTTTACTAAAGGTTTTGATATCTTTGAAAACAATCCAAATCTTTCAAAAGTAATCGTAACTGACTCTATTGACAACTCAGAATTGGTGGAAAAATACTCAAAATTGCAAGTTATCAGTCTTGATAAATTCTTGGCCGGAGTTATTGCAGCTTCAATTACTGGAAAATCAGTTAGTGATTTATATGATGAGCTAACTGCTCAACTCAAAAAGTAATGAATGTAAAATTACAAAAATATTCAAATTTTATTTACCAATATAATCAAACAAAAAACATCACTGGTTTTAAAACAATAGATGAAATAGAAAAGCAAGGTATTTTAGATTCAATAAATGCTCTTGAAGCAGCAAAAAATCTTAATATTTCTATTGCAAACAAAAATGTTGCAGATATAGGGGCAGGTTCTGGTTTTCCATCTGTTCCATATTTATTGACGCATAATAATTTTTCATTGACTATTATTGAAGGCATGAAGAGCAGATGTGATTTTTTGTCTAACTTAAAAAATGAATTAAATGTTGATTTTGAAATATTGAATTTACGAGCAGAAAACACTAAAAATTTAGCAGGCAAATTTGACGTAATTACTGCTAGAGCAGTATCAAACGTCAAAAATATGTTTATGCTTACTCACCATATGCTTAAACCAAATGGATGATTATATCTCCCTAAAGGGAAAAATTATCACTTAGAAATTGACGAATTTTTAAATATATTTCCCGAACAAAAAAGCAATATAAAAATAACTCAATATCAAAATTCAAATAATGAACCCTCATTTATAGTCGCTATTCAGAAAACGACAAATACTCCTAAAAACTGACCTTTAAGTTGAAAAGCAATAAACACCACAAAGTAGCAACGCTACTTTTTTTGTTGCAAAAATACTAATTTTTTCCTTTTTTTCATTTTTCTTGAGATAAAACACAAAGTGAAGTCGGAAGGAGAAATAAATGATTCAAAACTTTCAAGACAAACATTTTGCTTCATTATTGACTGCACAACAAAGATATAATGCAGTCAAAGCGCTTGCATTACTTGATGAAGCAAACACAAAAGCACAAATAAAAAATATACAAATATTAAAATTTAAAAATTTACTTAATCAAGACACAAAAATTCATTCAAAATTCAGGGATACTATCTCATTTTTGAGCGAACCAAGTGCAATGATTATTGAAAATGAATTTATTAACAAGCATAATAGTAAAGATTGATATGACAACCACTTTTCAAAAGCTACTTATTACAAAAAACGACGCAAAGCAATAGAGGAGTTTTTGTATTTTTATCTTAACTAGTCCGCCTCAACCCCCGGTTGAACAAAAAGTAGTTAACAAAGTGGTAGTTGACCCATATAAATTCGAAGTAAATAACAAATCTCAAGATGTATCAATAACCAATCCACTGCTATTTGGCGCAGGACCAAACCCTGATAAACTTTATGACTTTCCGCTTTATGGTATAAGAGGAAAAATATTAATCCGCAGATTTTTCAATAAAGATAGATTCTATATCACAGTAATTTTTGCAGCACCAGATGATAACAGAAATAACAAACTTCATAAGGACGATAAGCCATTCTTATCAATAAATAATCTTCCTGTAGATAGCAAAATGATAAATACTTCAACCAGAATATATGATTTAAGGAGTCTTTTGAGGAGTGAAAGTATTTTTGACTTTTCAAAATATCCACCATTCAATATGAGTGAATTTTCAAGAGCATCAGTATATAAATTAGTTCATTTAAATGTGTCTTCTGATCAATTAGGCCTTAAATTCAAGGACATTCAATCCATTGTTTTTCAAAGTTCATACGACTATAAAGACAGTTCAGTATGAGAATTAAAAATACGTCCAAATGAAAAGAAAGAAGAATATGTTCAGGTTAATGATGGAAGTGTGGAAATAGACATTCCTGAAATTTACTCATTTAGTTTTGGTGAAAGATATGGAAGTGTCTTAAAAAAAGAGAAATTTTATTTAAAAAATAAAATTTCGTTTGAAAAATTAGCCTATGAACCAAAAACTAAAATTGCAGAAGTAAAAATTGACAGTGAAAATCCTTATCGCTTAAACAAAAATAATCATCATGATATTCAATTAAATGATGATTTAACAAGAACGGTTATGAATAAGAATCAATCTTTGTCTGACTATAATATTTTGGAATTTAAAGGTGAGCAATGAAAAAATCTCAAGGATCGCAGTTCAATATACAATAAAAATATTGAATATATTTATTCTTCAGGTACTGAAAAAAGAATATTTTTATACGAAAAACCAACAAAATATGACTATAAACATAAAACTATTGTTGAAGGTGATGACTATAACAAAAAAGGTTTAATGATCCCGTATGGTTTTAAAGGAAAATTGAAAACTAGTTATACATATGCATTCGACAATGGTGGTTTTGGTAAGTTAGCAGACTATTATAAGGTTTATATACAGAATGTAGAAGACATCAAATCAAAGAAATTAGATCCGCTTAATGGTGAAATTAAAATGACAATACACTGCAAGGGAATACTGAAACAACCTCTAAAATATAGTATGAAACAAAACGATATTGAAGCACTTCTCAAGGAAAAAGAAGTAGACCTAGATTACTTTTTGAAATTCAAGTTAAATGAAGAAGAAAAAAATATTAATACCAATATTTAGTGTAGCTGCTGTTGCTAGTGTTGTTGCACCAATTGCAGTCATTGCAGCAACACGAAAAAGTAATTCAAATATTGAAAAAAAAGCAACACACGATGCTATTAATAATGAAAACATTTTCCCCTCAATATCTAGTTCTCAATTCTATGAATATATACAAATTGAAGATGGTAAACCAGTGTTTGACAAAAATATATTTACCGCAGTCTATAAATATGTTGTTTCAAGTTTACAAAGTAATGTTGAAAAGATTGATTTTGACTATGAATTCAAGACAAAAAGCAAATTGGTCATTAAATTCATTGCATACAATCAAGACAATACATACACACACGAATATACATTAGAAGCAAAATAATCATTCTTTTATATAATTAAAGAATGAAAATAAAAGATGTAAAAATAGTTTTTATCGACCTTGATGGCACTACATTAGATGACAAAAAAAATCTAATTAGTCAGCAAAATATAGCAGCAATAAACAGACTTACTCAAAAAGGTATTGAAGTTGTTGTATCAACAGGTCGTGCTTATAGTCAAAAAACTAAGGCAATATTAGAAAAACTAAATTCTGTTGGCAACCTAATTGCTTGAAATGGAGCAAAAGTTTTTATTGATAATAAAGAGATATTATCTTCACCAATTCCATCTCAAAAGTACTCAAAAATCAGTGAATTGGTCAAAAAGTACAAGATGACAACTATTGCAAACTCTGACTTCAATAATCACACTTACACCAATAATCCTTTGCTCAAATTGATAATCTGAAAACGTAAAGGAAAAATAAATAAAATCAATGAAATAAATCTTAATTTTGATGTATTTAAATTTATTTTTACAACTCCATTGCGATCTAAAACACACAGATTTTTCAATGAACTTTTAAATGAGTTTGGTGATGAATTGAATATAGCATTTTCTAGAAACCATAAACAACAGTTTATAGAAGTTACAAACTATAATTCATCAAAGGGTGATGCAGAAATTCTTTATGCAACTTATCGTGGAGTTGATGCTAAAAACTGTGTTCATATTGGAGACACAATGAATGATTCAACTACTGTTGGAAAGGTTGGTCATGTTATAGCGCTCAATAATGCAACTAATGACTTCAAAAAAATAGCTAATTATATAAGTCCTTTTTCGTATAAAAAAGGCGGATTGGCCAAAACAATTGAGTACTTTTTTGAATAAAAAAATCAAAGTGAGTTGATATCTCATTTTGATTTTTATACACGTTTTTGAGTACCTTAGGGAAAAATGCTATTCTTTTTCGAGTACAACAACTGTTTCAATGTGGTAAGTTTGTGGAAACATGTCACAAGGTTGAACAAATTTAATCTTGTAACCTTTTGTCATTATTAAATGAATATCTCTAATTAATGTATGAAAATTACATGAAACATAGCCGATTTTTCTAGCTCCTATATTAAGAATTTTTTCCAAAAATTCTTTGTCATTGCCGCTTCGAGGTGGATCAACTACAATAATGTCGATTTTGTCAGTTATCTTATCAATGGTTTTTAACACATCACCAGCAAAAAATACTGTATTTATATAATTTGAGCAATTAATTTCGGCATTTTCAACTGCTTCAGGAATAATTTCAAGACCATATACTTTTTTAGCCTTTTTTGCTAATTTTAAACTTATAGAACCAACACCACAATATGCATCGACTATTGTTTCATTGCCTGTTAGATTTAAGTTATCGATTAACAAATTGTATAAATTATTTGTTTGTGCAGAATTTACTTGAAAAAAACTGTTTCAATTTAACACAAGTTCATCGTTGTCTATTTTCTCAGTAATAGTTGTTTTTGCGTTTAAAAACTTACTAAAATGTTGTTCTTTAGATATTATGCTTTCATTATTCAGTATTATATTAACCACATTTTTAAATTTAAGAGTTAAGTCGCGTACAAATTCCATATCAAAAGTAAATTTTTGAGAAATATTAAAAATGATCAATGATTCATTTTTGCTTTTTGAATGACGAATTGTTATGCTTTTGATAAATTTGGCGTATTTAAGCATTAATTTGTAATTATTAATATTGGAACTAATTCATTGTAAAATGTCATTTATTTCTTTGCAAGCAAGATCATATGAAGATTGTTCAATAATATTATGAGTGTTTTTCTCAAATAATCCAATAACAATTCTTTCTTTGAACTTAACGAATACAGTCAATTTATTACGATAATTTCATGCTTCATGACTAGATAAAATTGGCTTTATTTCTTCATAATTCAAATTGCGTTTAAAGTAATAGTTAATTATTTCTTGTTTGAGTTTTAGTTGGTCATCATATGAAATCATTGAAAGTGGTGCTGCACCTGAAGCAAGTAATTCATTATTTTTGGTTTCAATACGCATTGGTGAATATTTGTGATATTTTAGCACTTTAGCAAAGGCATAATTATTGTTTGCCTTCTTAATCTCTATATCAGCAACCTCATCAATAAGTAAATTTTCTACGAATATCTTGTAATTGTCATATTGAATAATTCCATAACCCTCATAACTGAATGCAGTCGCTTTAACATTATTTAGTTTGTGTCCATTTTTACATATTTTTTTATCAATATTCATGCACTAAATTATATAAAAAAAGATGCATAAGCATCTTTAGTGATTAACATATAAGATAAGTAAAGAAAATAAGCATCACGCATAAGGCTTATTCAATTATTTTTAAGAAGGGAGCAAATATACTCTTGAGCAACGAATCCTGTGGAATTCGTAATCATTCACATCGGGAATGCATCACTACTATTATATAGGCAAATTTCAAAATACACAATTTTTTTATTTTTTTGCTAAAAAACAAAAAAACGCTTTTTTGTACATAAATTTGTACAAATTATGCGTTTTTTTCAATTTCTTCTCTTACTTCAGGAAGCCCGTGAGTTAATTTTTTTACACTCAAATCATCTGTTTCAGAATTAATTTTTTGGATATTATCGCGAACACTAACTAAATCATCTCTTGTTTTTTGCATTTTCTTAATTGCAGCATCAATATCATTAATTGCGTCTTCAAAAAATTTAGATGCTTTTTGTGCTTTTTTATCAACTGAATCTTTATATTTATTCAATCTTTCTTCGAATTTTGTAAATTGGTAAGCACTATTTTCTTTTTCGTTTTTCAATACTGCTAACTGGTATTTTTCTTCTTTTGTTTTTAGCGCATTTTTTCTAAAAATATTAATGAAATTAATAAATTGATCAGGTCGAATTACATAAAGATTTGGTCTATTTTTATCAGAAGCATCATAAATGCCGTTAAACATATCATTTTCAGGTTCAAGTGTTGAAACAATTACAGCATACTCACATTTTTTACTAATACGATCTTTATGAGCTTTTTCATAGTACTTTTCATTTTTGGTGTTTGCATACTTAGAATCAGATTGATTCTTCATTTCAAACATAATCGAAATTAATTCGTTTCCATGATCATCACTTTCACGGTAGATAAAATCACCTTTTGAGCCTTCTGAAGAATCATTATCTTTTTCAAATGTTGCATTAGGCAAGGCCATTTTAAGAGTTGTATTGAACATTTTGAGACAATGTTGCTCAAGTGACTCACCTAGCAATTTTGAATTCATATGAAAGCGATAATCTTTAAGTTGTTTTATTTCCTCATCTTTTTGCTTAATAATGAAATCATTATTATTTTTGATTTCAGTTATTTCTTTATCTTTAGAATTTTTTGCTTCACTAATATCGTTGAGTAAAGCTGAGTTTTTAAGTTCAAGATCTTTAATTTTTTGCTCGTATTCGTTTTTTAAAGATAGTTCTTTGTTTTTTAAGTCAGTTTTCTTTTGAGTTTCCTCGAGTTTTAATTTATTTTCTAACTCAAAAATCTCACGATTTAACTTTTCTATATGTTTGCTACTTTGTTCACGTTCAAGAGCTATTTTGTCTTTTAGTTCAATAGAATTCTCTTTTTTAGAAGCTTCCAATTCATGTTTCAATTTAGAAATTTCATCGTTGAGTTTTGATTCTATTTTAGCTATTTCATTTTCTTTTGCAAGTTTAGCAATGGTTTTGTTCGCTTCAACTTTTTCAGCAACTCTTTTTTCTATCTCGTTTTCAGAAATCTGACTCAATATTGTTTGATAGTTTTGAGAAGTTATCTCAAAACTTTGTTTGCAATTAGGGCAAATAATTTTATCTTTTTCCATTTTTTTTACTCCTTTTGTTTGTAAAAATTAATATTTAATAACTAAAGCTCGGACCTTCGTCTTTAGCTTTTTCTTTATTAATTTTGTCAATTAATTCATAGAGATTATCGTTATAAAAATCTTGATAGTCTAACTCATAATCAACATCAACGCCATCTTCAGTGATTGGTAAGTCTTCTTGAGATTCTACAATTTTATTAGCTTTTCCACTAAATGCGGTTATTCCAGAAATATCTAGATTGGTGCCATCAGGTAAAACAGTAGGTAAAACTGCAAACATACCACCACCCGATTTTTGACCAATTATTGTTGCAAGGCGGTCTTGTTTTGCAATATGAGCGAATAAGTTGGCTGCACTGAATGTGTTTATTCCAGTCAACACAAACCAGTTGTATTGACCATATCCATCATCATCGTTATATCTATTATCTTGATTTGTATCAACTTTAAACTTGACTTCGTCATAAGTTTTGTCTAAAGTATCTTGAGTTCAAAGATTTATTTTATTGTTTGATAAAAAACCTAATGCTTTTTGCAATGCTATAGTTGAACCGCCACCATTGAGCGAGATATCCAAAATTATGTTTTTTATTTTATGGCCCGAGTCTCTTTGTTGAAGTGATTTAATTGCTCTATCTAGCAGTCAATATGTGTCATATCTTCAAGCCTCATTAGAATTATTTTCGTCTATTGTTCCACTTTTAAATTCATCAAAAATTATGCGAGCTGTCTTTCCATCAGGTGTTTCAATATGAGTTAAATAATCTTTATAATTGCGACCATCAAAACTTATATTACTACGTTGCTCTTCTAATAATTTGTGAACAGATGCAAAATCTCTAGCTTTTGGAGAAAGTCCTCTTGCTCCTTTATGTTTTTCAGTAAGCGAGGTCGGTGCATCATAAGAATATAAATTTATACGAGAGTGCAACTCGTTAAGGTTTTTATAAACAAGTTCGTCATAACCATCTAGGTATTCATTTGGATTTGTTGATAAAAGTTTATCTTTAACACCTATTTTTTCAGTATATTCAGCAAAATTTGCAGCATTTTTTTCACGGTACTTACGTTGAGCAAGTCCATAATAATGATCGAATAAGAATGCTAAATGATTAAAATTGTTTATTCTACTTTGTTTTTCTACTTTTTTTGTTTTACCATAAAAACTAGAAAGAATTGGGTTTTTTCTACTTGCACTTTGTTCATAATCTGCACCAACAATTTGCTCGCCATCATAATAAAAATTGTAATAACTAGTAGAAGCAAACATCAAATTAAACAAGCTAAGCGGTAAAAATAATTCATTATCGACTAAGAGCAGCTCCATATCATATTTGCTTAGGTCAAAAGTACTAATTTTCTCATTTTTATTTTTCAATGAGTGAGCATTGCTGTCTGTATATTTTAGATAATCAGTAAAATTAAAATTTGATTGCGGTTTAAGAAAACTAAATGCAGCTGAACTATTAAAATAGACTTTTTCGTCGATAGGATCAAAAATTATAAGTCCATTTCTAGTATGCAACTCAAAGGTATTGTCTTTTGAATCAATTTTGCTATAAACTGAACGAAGGTCAAAAAAACCTTTAAATTTATTGACCATCTCATTAAGACTTACATAATTTACACCATTGAGCGTGTGTTTGAAAACTCTAATTTTATTTGGCTTAACTACATAAGAATTTGAAATGTTTTTAGATGGTTTTCAACCATCAAAAAACAGGTTTGGATGTACATTTGTGCTATTTGATGAAGGTAATTCAAGTTCAAAAAGTGAACAAGAGGATAAACTAAAAGCACCAACTATAAGAGTTGATGGTAATATTAAATTTCTGATATATTTCTTAGCCATTATGTAAATTATATAATTAGATGCTTCTATTTTGCATTTTTGTCCAAATAATCCAATAAATTGTGTTCATAGAAATGATCATAAGCCAATTTATAGTCTGGTTCAACACCATTTTCAGTGTAATCAATGTCGTTGATGGAATGAATATTTTTGCCATTGTATGCACTAAAACCATTTGGTCCTGATAGATAAATAAATGTGCCATCCGGTAGTACAGTTGGCAATATTGCAAACATACCACCACCTGATTTTTGACCAATTACTTTTACATTAGGCAGTTTTTTAGCGACGTGCGCAAATAAGTTGGCTGCACTAAAGGTGTTTTGACCAATTAATACGTATCAGTTGTACTTTGTAATGTAATCTTTTTCATTGAATAAGCCATCTTTATTTGTATCAACTGAGTATTTGTTCAATGTAAATTCATGAGATGCAATATTATGCGAAACAATTTCAATTGGTTTTTGAGTAATAAAACCTAAAACTTGTTGCATTGCAAGCACTGAACCACCACCATTGAGTGAGATATCTAGAACAATGTTTTTTACATTATTTTCTTTATCATCGGTGGCTATTTTTTCTAGTGCTGCACGAATAAGGTTAAATGAATCATATTGACCATTTTCAATATTACTTGAACCATCCCCTTCAAAACTATCAAACACAATACGAGCAGTATCTTTATAAATATGTGTAATTTTGTTATTTAAATTCAAGTCACGATACAAAGGATGCGCTGAATATTGTCTTTTTTCTTTCAATAATTTATAAACTCTTGCATGTTCTTTATGAACCGTTGAAAGTAATGCATCACCAGGGTCTTTAATTGCTCCTCTTCTTATTTTTGGTCTTGTTCTGAGTAAAGCTGATTTATATCCATAAAATGATTTAGTTACAATTGATGAGTGCAAATCGTTTAAATAAAAATAAATTAATAGTTCATATGCTCTACGATAATCTTCTGGTTTGCTGCTTAATAATTTTTCTTCCAGTTCGGTTTTTGAAGCAAAATCGTAAAAATTTGTTGCATTGAATTGGCTATATAGTTTGTGTGATAAACCATAAAAATTATCAAATAAGAAAGCTAAATAATGAAAATTATTTATTCGTTGCTGTTTTGTAGGTGTTTGTACTTTACTAATTGAACTTGTATTATTGTCAAAAATGTCATAAAATGCGCTTGTATAACGTGGTGAGTTATTGTATGCAGATACCTTGTCATAATCAATTGCGCTGAATTTATCATTGTTGTAGACAACATTGAAATAGTTATTTGACGCAAAAATTAGGTTAAATATACTTAAAGGTAGATAAACTTTTCCATTATCAACAATAATGTCCATATCATATTTCTTTAAATCAAATGATTTTAAACCTTCATAACCTGAAAAACTTTGTGTTTTGTTTAAAAGAAATTTAATAAAGTTTTCTTTTGGTGGTAAATAATTTGCAGGTGCTAAAGCGAATACTGAATCAGAATTAAATTGAATTCTGTCATTATATTCATCAAAGATAAGTTTTGTATTATTTCCTAGATCATATGAAACTTTTCAAAATGATTGTTGAGCAGAATCGAGCCTACCAGAACCATAAATCCTATCTAATCTTGAAACAATTTCTTCAAAATCAACATAAATATCATTGTTTTTACGACTTTCATATAATGTTATAGATCTAGATGATGTTGAAAAACCTCGAGCATCAATATTGAAGTTTTTTCTACCTATGTCTTTTAATGAATTATCAATTTTTTCATCTACATCAGGTTCTTTATCTATATCATTTTTTGACGGATTTACACGTTTTTGAGTATTTTGTGATTTCTTTTTATCATCTTTTTTAGATGGAGGTTGAACTTGATCAGGAGTTTTTTGGTGTTGGTCAGGTAAACTAGGTTGAGGTTCTTTGGTCTCTTTGCCACCAGTGTCTAGGTCATCTTTTCCGGGTTCTGGTTCAACTGGATTTTCAACTGGAGGAATTGGTATATCGTCTTCATCATTCTTGCCAGGTTCACTAGGTTTTTTTGTTGAAGGTGGCAAGATATTTTCAAGAGCATTATTGATTGGAGCTGATAAAAAATCACATGAAGCAGACGCAAAAATTACTGCTGCTGGTACAGAAGCAATAAATAATTTACGAATAAATCTCCTAATTTTTCTCACGTTATAATGATAATACAAGAATAGAAAACATTAAAAATATTATTGATATGTAATACTATGGTTTTTGTATATTAAAGGTGCCACAATCTTGTATGTAAAATAGATAATAAACATATTACCTCAGATTTTTACAGGGCTTATTATTATGTGTTGGAACATATAAACAAGAATTGACCCTTGCGTACCTGTTTTTTCAATACTATATTTATCAGCCAATGAAAGAATTGGAACGTTAAAAAGCTCAATAACTGCTGAAAAAATAATTATAGGCATAATAATTAAGTACAATTTTGGTTTAAATTTAAAGCGTGCAATAACCACAAAACCAAGCATTGCACAATAACCAGAAAGCATAACTAGAAGCAATGCTCATCGATTTGCAATAACACCACCTTTAATAATAGAATCAGGTACTCTAAATCCAATGATATAGACTACAAGCAACATAATCAAAACAAGTATTCCAATGCAAATAAACATATTTATAGTTGCAAGACCTGATTTGTCTTTTGTTTTTTGTTCATGTTTTACTTTTTTACTGTAAGTTTTAATAATTTTGTCTTCAAGAGCAATGATTTTGTTCTCGTTTTTAATCGGTTCCTTTTTAAGTTTGTCTAATTTTTTAAACATTTTTGCAAGTGTTTCTTCAAAGATGCTATCTTTAAAATCACCACCAAAAAAGAAACTTATTAAACGTAAAAATAATCATGAAATAATACCAGGAATGACTCCATCTAGTATTGCTGCAGTTAAAAACAAAGGGTTAAAATAGGTTGGTACAAACATAAAAGAAAGTAATTCAGCTATTGCACCTACAAAACCACCTACAACTGGACCAAATATAAATCCAGTTATTTTAATTGGAAGCCCTATTATTGAAATCTTGAGTGAGGGTAGTGCAGCAAAAGGTGCAAATTGAACAACAACCAAAAAGAATGCAACCGAAATTGCAATCAATATTCCAACAAAAGAAATTTTTCTAATAGATCATTTAGAAAAAGTACTAAAATCCTTGTCGTTTTGTGGTGTATTCATAACATATGTATTATACAATTTAGAATAATATAGTTATTAATTATTTTGCTATCATAGCAGTAAAAATAATTTATTTATAAACCAGTATATTTTTACCTAAAGTACTCAAAAATGTGTATATTAGTAAAAAAATCGTTAATATAAAAGTTATTAATAAAAAACTTAAATATTAATTATTATATTGTTATAGTGCTAAAATTTATTTTATATTGAAAAGGAGATTAAATAATGTTATTTAACAAAATTAGTCAACAAAGAAATGACTTTGTATTGCTTAAAGCAATATTCAAAGAAGATACAAAACCTGAATACTTGATTGAAAAAAACGCTGTTATCACTGAATATTTATCTAAAAATGAAGCATATGCTTATTTAGGTGAAAAAAGCAAATTGACTTTTGAATCATTGGTTAAATTCTTCCAAACAACAATAAAATCACTACCTAGAAGTTATCAATTTGATGTTGAAAGTTTTGTGACTGAAAATGTGTGTGCAGGTAGAGTTATGAAAGCCTACATTAAAGCACTTTTCTTTGAAAAAGCAAAACTATACAACCTAAAATCAGATCAAAAAGAATGTGAATATGTTTTGGAACCTTACAAAAAAGAAGTAAGTGAGCAACTAACAAAAACTATTGAAAAAGCATTAATTTTGGCTGAAGCTACTAACTATGCAAGAAACTTACAAGTTACTCCACCAAACGTTTTGAACTCAGAATTGCTTGCAAAAACAGTAGCCGAAGATTTTAAAGAATACAAAAATCTTAAAGTAACTGTTCTTAATAAAGCAGAAATTGAAAAACTTGGAATGGGATTATTACTTTCTGTAAATAGAGGTTCAATGTACGAAGCAAGAGTTGTTGTGATTGAATACAATGGAAATCCAAGTTCAGAAGAAAAAACTGTTTTAGTTGGTAAAGGTATCACATTTGATTCAGGTGGTTACTCATTAAAACCATCTCGCTCAATGCTAGGAATGAAATATGATATGTCTGGATCAGTAATTGTTGCTTCAACACTTAAAGCGATTGCTCAATTAAAACCAGCAAAAAACTTTGCAGCAATAATGTGTATTACTGATAACCGTGTGAATGGTGATGCTTCATTACCAGATTCAGTTTGAAAATCAATGAATGGTAAAAGCGTTGAAATCAACAACACAGATGCTGAAGGTAGATTGGTATTGGCTGATGGTATCACCTATGCAGTAAGAAATCTTAAAGCAACAAGAATTATTGATGTTGCAACATTGACAGGTGCTATTGTGGTTGCTTTAGGACACACATATTCAGGTGTTTGAGCAACTAGTGAGAAAGCATGAAGCGATATTTCTAAAGCCGCTAAAAACGCAAATGAATTAATTTGAAGAATGCCTTTTGATGAAGCATTTGCACAAAATATCAAAAAATCAGTTGTGGCTGACTTAAAAAACACTGATTTAAGCGGTAATGCTGGTTCATGTTCTGCTGCTATGTTCCTTAAAGAATTTACTGAAGATGTTGAATACATTCACATCGATATTGCTGGAACAGCAGATATAAATGAAGTTCCACAAGGACCAATGGTTAAAACATTAACAGAATTAGCTCTTTTAGAAGATTAATTAATATATAAATCGAGTTTATCTCGATTTTTTTTTTACTTGTCTAATCAAATAATTTCAATTTTTTACTGCTTGCTTATATAATAAAGTTTATGAACAGAGGAAATATAAAAGGATGACTTGAAATTATCACAGGACCAATGTTTTCGGGTAAAACTGAAGAGCTCCTAAAAAGAGTTAACACATTGAAATGAGCTGGTGTAGAAACATTGGTTATTAAACCTGCATTTGATTCAAGATTCAGTAATAGCGAACTAGTAAGTCGTACAGGTGCAAAATTACCTGCAATCAACGTAAGAAAATCTAGTGAAATTTTAACGCTTTGAAGTCCAAAATACCAAGCAGTTGCCATCGATGAGATAAATTTTTTCGATGATGAATTAATGACTGTGGTAGAAGAATTGTTAACTAAAAATGTAGATGTTATACTATCTGGCTTAGATATGGACTTTTTAAGAAAACCTTTTGGTGTAGTGCCTAGAATGATTGCGATAGCTGATGATGTTAGCAAATTAAAGGCTGTGTGTGTTGTGTGTAAGTCTCCAGCAGGTTTTTCATACAGAAAAGTGCTCAATCAAGACTTGAGATTTTTAGGGGATAATGAGTATGAAGCTCGTTGTCGTCAATGTCATGTTAATGGAGAGTATTCAAAATTTAATAATTAAATTTACCAAAAGTACTCAAAAATGTGTATATTAGTAAAAAAACTCAGTTTCCTGAGTTTTTATTTTGCTTCAAAAGGTATTACATGAACGTGTGTGTGAAAAATTGATTGATCCGCACTTCTACCTGTGTTAATTACAATTTTAAATCCAGCAATACCTTTGTCTAAAACTTCTTGTTTACCTAATTTACGAGCTACATTAATTAAGTGAGCAGCAGTGTCATCATCAGTTTCAGTAATATTAGCAGTTTTTACACGTGGAACTACAAGAAAGTGTCCAGGACGATAAGGAAACTTATCGTAAAATGCTACACATTTATCATCTTTGTAAATAAATTGAGCATCAGCTTTACCAGCAATAATATCTAAAAATATATTATCCATTATACCAACTCCACAAAAGCTAAATCTTTAACAGCTTCACGTAAAGATGTGCTTTCTTTATTAACTTTAATTTTGTATCCGATTTCAGCAAAGGCTTTGATTGCAGTTTCGTATAGACTTGCATCATTTAAATAGAAAATAAATGAAAGAATATCTAATTTGTCTTTGTAAATTGTGTTTTCAAAACTTAAAAGTTTTACTTTAGATGTGTTTTTAGTGTCGCCTTCAGTTTTAGGTAAATCAATTTCAGCATTGCCGATTGGTGCAATTTGATTTACATAAACTAATGTAGGATTTTTTGTATCTCCACTATCAATTTTAATTGGATTAATAGTGAAGTCTTTTTGAATTTCGTCATTGACTAAACGTTCGTTATTAACATCATAAAATCCATATAGATGTTTATTTTCTTTATCTTTCAAGTCATCGTAGTCTCATTTTAATGAGTAAGATGTTGATGAACCTTTAAAACCACGGTAGCCAAACAATTTTTTATCATCATTATGGCCACTAATGAATTCAATTTCATCTTTTAATACTGGTTTTGCTTGTTTAGATTCGCTTCAATATTTATTAAAATCATCAGCATTTTTGTATAGTGCAGGGTTTGACTTAGTAAAGAATGAATCATCATCGTCAGGTTCAGCATCTTTAGTTCATACTTGAGCAAACTTTTTCTCAACTGCATATTTTGTTAGTAAATAATGATTTAATGCGTATCTTAAATCTGCATTATATTTGAAATTCTTATCAACTTTTTTAAGTTGATCTTGGTTTGAAATTTCAAAATATTTAAATACAAAAAGCATTTTTTCAAGTTCTTCTCTAATTTTTGTCTTCTCATTTAACCAAAGAGTAATAAATTGGTCTTTTGAAGGCACTTGACCAGGTTTTAGATTGTTAGCACCATTAAATTTATTGATTTCATCAAGACTTAAGGTTCTATCTCCAGTCCAATCAAGGATTTTTTGAGCAAAATAATAGGTGTCGCTATTTAATTTATTAACTGCATATAGTTGGAATGCTTTATAAAATTGATCAAATAACGTGCTATTTTGGTCTTGAAATGTCTTAATGTATTGTTCATCTAAGTTATCAGAATTTTCAACATTAATTCCATTCAAACTTAGAAGAGTTACACGCGCAAATTGATTTTTTAGGGTGTTTACTGCTGTCTTTTTAATTTCTTCATCTTGCTTGAGTTTTGCAGTTGTATCAACTTTTTGTCCACATGCAACAGATGCTAAAGGAAGCAATAATGCAGGTGTTGCGTATAAAAATCTAAATTTTTTCATATTTTTTACCTATTTTATTGCCTTTCTTAAATCTTTTAGTGTTTCAAAAATAATTGATGAAGCGTCATTTTTATATGCTTCTTTTTTAGAAGCATCCTTATTATTGTGTTTAAAATAAACTTTATCTTCTCTTAATTCAAAGTTAGCATCGTAATCATTTTTTGCTCGGTCTTTCATTCATTGGTCAACTGTTTTTACTAAATTCAATTGAGTTTTGATGTCATTTGAACTTAAAATACTATCATTCAATTCCTTAATAGAAGTTAGGTCTTTATCCTCATATTTTTTATTAGGCACTATTTTTTTATCTTGATCTAAAGCAAAAATATTAACTTGACCTTTGATATAGTTTTTAAATTCTTCATCTTTTAAAAGTGAATCAATAACCAACTCTTGAGAACTTATTGATCGATTAACCAATGTTAATGCATCATATTTTTTACCTTTTACAGTATTTTTGAATTTGTTTTCTAATTCAAAATCACTCTGAATCATTCGTTTAATTGCTGCTTCAGGTGTTTCATTATTTTGTTTAAGTTTATCAAGACTTTGCAATTTGATTAATGTTATACCTTTTGTTGTTAAAAGAATAAATGTGTCTTTATTGTTACCATTATCATTTTTGAGTTTGTAAACGGTTTGAATTTTACCTTCATTATCTTCAAAAAGTTTTTGTAATGGAGCAACAATTAATTGGTTGAACTTATCGGCTCATAGACCTTCTTTTTTAACATCACTTGCTTCATCAAAAAGTTTTTTGAGTGATTTGTTGAATTTAGCAATCTCTTTTTGTGCGTCTTCTTTTGATTTTGAATTGAAATTGTTTTGTTCTATATCATCGATTTTGAATTTATTGTCTTTTTTAAAGTCAGCATCATCAATAATACTTTTCTTAATTTTCTGTAATTCACCAAATAAGTCAATCTCTTTGATTTGTTCAGTACCATATACAGCTTTCACTAACTTATCGTCTAGGAATGCTTTAAGAGTATTGTCTCCGCCACCTTGAAGTAATTGACCTATTGAAGTAAGACCAGTTGAACCTCAGTTTGTTTTGATATCTGAATCATCTTGAGATAATGTTGCAAGAATTGTTCCATATTCAGTAATTTTTTTGTCTAAGGTCTCTCCTGTTGATTTTGCATCTTTTGCAATGTCTTCATAGCTTCTGAAGCTTTCTTTAACCTTATCAAATGAAGAAATTGCTTTGACTTCGTCTTGAATTGGTCAGTAGAATAAGAGTTGTTTGATAGCTTTTTTATTGACTTCTCATTTAGTTTCTTTACCTTCTTCTTTTTTGGCTGGTGCTACACCAGGAAGAGTAAATTGACTAATTAAGTATGGATTATTATTTTTTAAATAGTGTTGAATAAATGCATCAGCATTTTTAGTTTTGTCATTTAGAATGTAGCTATTAGTCATAAAAGTCATTTTTTCTTTTATGCTTGAGAGTTCAAAGTAATTTGAGCCTTTTTTGAAAAATGGAAAGACTTTTTGGCCTTGTTTAAATTGAATTTCACGAGTTAAATTACCTTTATCATCTAATTTATAAATATCACTCGATGCTACTCGATCAATGTCTTTTTCATTGAATTTGGTATTTAATGTGAATCTTCTAAGTGCATCATTTTGAATATCTTCATAAACTTTAAATGAAGCAGCTTCTTCAATATTTTTAGCTCCATTGAATGATTTAAGTAAAAGATCGTTAAATTGTTGTTCTCATTTTGAAAAGCCAAATGTTTTAATCATTTGTTCTTTAATATCAAGTAAAAGGTTGGTGTGTTTTTCTTTTAGTTCTGCAACGGTTTTGAGTGCAATGTCATCACGTTCTTTTTCGTTTTCAGTTCTTGAAGCATTTCAAAGACGTTGATATTCTTTAGAAGCATTAACCTCTTGGTCGTACAAGTAAAAGATACCAAGTTTATAAAATTGGTCAAGTACTTTTTTAGAGTCTTTTGCTTCATCTGCTATTTGTGATGATTTTAAGTCTCTAGTTCTAAATTTTATTTTAGTTGTTTTACCATCTTTGCCAGGCACGTCAAATTCAAAAAGGACGGTGTCATCTTTAATTGGATCAACATTTATCCTAATTAAACTATTGGCAACAAGTGGAATTGTTATACCTGCAACAATGCTACCTGCTAATAATGAACTAAAGAATCAAAATTTTCAAGATTTTGCTTTCTTTGGTTTTGGATTTGTATTGTCCTCTTGTTGAGCATTTTTTCTAGTCAAACGCTCAAAAAATGTTTCTTTTTTCTTTCCCATGGTCTCTCAACCTTTCTATATTACAAAATAATAATATATTATATACTATCATATATTTAACTGATTTATAATTTCAATATGAACAATGTGCAAATTAACGCAATAAAGTACTTTGAACACTTATCTAAAGCTAACGGCATACATTGATCACTTAGCCCAGATTTTGTAAAAGCATTGATTAATATGAAGTTAAATGGTCAGTATTTTGGAATATGTTTGTATTGAGCAGATTTTATAAAATTACAAAGTAGATTTCCTGAGTATTTTAAATATGATGTTGTTTCAAGTTCGCGAAATTGATTGCCTTTTTATCTTTATGATGGTCAGATTTTTTATATACAACTCATTGTTGGAACCAGTGAGACAATGATAAAAAAACTTGATAAAAAAATGATAAATGCATTAAAGTTTTGAAGTAATTCAAAGAGAAGTATTTGAACATATTTTAAAGGTAAAGGTTTGCCCAAACCTACTGTAAATTCAATAGTTATGGCTTTTTTAGATCCTAAGCCAACACAGTTTTTAGTCATTAATAATGTCTATGAGAAATTTAAGTTTTATAAGAATCTTAATTGAAATAATTTAGATTATATAGAATATGAAGGACAAAAATTTCCTTGTTTGAGCAACTTTAAACAATAAAAAACTCGTCGCTATTATGACGAGTTTTTGTGTGTCGAAATTAATAATAAAAGAAAATAAATTAACGTTTGATCTCTTTAAGTCTTGCTGACTTACCGCTTCTTTGACGAATGAAGTTAAGTTTTGCACGACGAACTTTATTTGATCTAACAACCTCAATTTGAGCAATAAATGGTGAGTTGAGTGGAAATGTTCTTTCAACACCAACACCAAATGAAATTTTTCTAACTGTAAAGTTTTCTGCTGTTCCAGTTTCTTTTTTACCTATTACTAAACCTTCAAAAATTTGAATACGTTCTTTTTCACCTTCACGAATTCGAACATATACTTTAACATTATCACCAACTCTAAATTCTGGATGGTCTTTACGAAGTTGGCTTTGTTCAACTAATTCAATTAATCTAGTTCTCATTTTTAATCCTTTCAATTATATCGGGACGATTTTTTAATGTTTTCTCATATTGAGCTTGCTTTTTCCATTTTTCTATTTCAGCATGATTACCACTAAATAATACCTCAGGCACTTTCATACCTTTATATTCACGTGGTCGAGTATATTGTGGATAATCTAGGTAGCCTTCATTTTGAAACGAATCATTTTGGTGCGAAAGTTCATTGATAACACCTGGCACAAGACGAATTATTGCATCAGCCATCACCATAGATGGTAACTCGCCACCAGTTAATACATAATCACCAATTGAAATTTCTTCATCAACAATTTGAACAATTCGTTCATCAAAACCTTCATAGCGACCTGAAATAAATGTTATTTGATCAAATTTGGCTAATTTATTGGCCAAATGTTGATCAAATTTTTTTCCTTGAGGTGAAACCAAAATCTTGTATCCACCATAATTTTCAAGCGATTCCAATGCTAAGTCTATTGGTTCGATTTGTAATAACATTCCATGGCCACCACCATATATTTCATCATCAACATTGTGGTGTTTATTTCTGCTAAAATCTCTGAAATCAACTACATTGATATCTATCAAACCTTTTTCAATTGCTTTAGCAACAATTGACTCATTAGCAAGGGGTTTGAAATAATTTGGAAAAAGGGTTAGAAAATTAATTTTCATTATTTGCTGCTTGATGAATGTTTTGAATTTTTAGCTAGTTTTTCATTTAAACCGTGTTTTTTAAGTAGGTCAAAAACTACTTGTGTTGGTTGAGCACCATTATCTACTCATTTTTGTAAAGAAACTTCATTAATAACAAATTCTTTTGAGTGAGGGTTGTAGTGTCCTAACGCTTCAATGAATCTACCATCACGTGGAGCACGTGAATCGGCAGCCACAATTTTGTAGTGAGCATTGAATTTAGAACCTTGTCTTTTTAGTCTAATTTTTACCATTAAATTCTCCTTTTTTCGACACATATGTCAAGCACAATTGCTTGACACTATCATTTGCTATATTATTTTATTATAAAATGCAAAAAACGATAAAAAAAATGTCAAATATTTTTGCTTGACATTTAATAATTTTATAACTCATCGAAATCTATGTCTTCTAAGTGGCAAATTAATTTTGCAACGCCTGAATTTGCAAAATTTGGTCCAATATGATGTGCTTTTTGTTTCACAAAATCAAGAGAATTATCCATACAAATAAATTTGCCTAAAAAATCAACACTAGATACATCATTACCTGAATCACCTATATGACAAGCATCTTTAGGATCAATACCTAGCAATTTACATACTTTTGCTTCAGAAAAACCTTTGTTTACACCTTTAGGACCTACTTCGATTGTGGTTCCATTAGAAACTAAATAAAACGAAAGAAGCGGAAACTTATCTTTTATAGATTCATAAAGTTCTTTTGTTTCTTCAGCACTTAAACCAAAAACAAAAAGTTTACTAAACTCTTTAATTTGATCAAGTTTACTATAAGGATGTTTAGGATTAGTTTTAGCTCACTCTTTCATATAAACTGAATCCAGGTTTCCATTTTGATACATCTCTTTTATTCCATTTGGATAGATGAACATATTTTTGCTTTTAAAGATTTTTAAGACCTCTTGTGCTGAGTCAAAATCAAGATGTCGATGCAACACAATTTCATTATTTTTATCAACAATTAGTGCACCATTAAGACATATAGCATACTGAGCATTAACTTTGTTAGTTAAATCTAGAACAAAATCTGAATTAATTCGGCCAGTAGAAAAAACAATATGCTTATTTTTGCATATTTTTTTTAATGCATTTAGATTTTGTGGTGTATATGTGTCAGGACCATACGGTTTATCAACAAACGTACCATCAAGATCTATAAAATAAATTTTAGTAGAATTCATATTTATTTTCATTCTTAATCATTAAAAGTTTTAAATTACATTTTTACTATTGAGTATATCGAGCAATAACTGTTTTTTGATAGGTGCAATAATTACCTTCCTTTAAAAATTTCATGGTCTTCATCGATATAATTTACAACAATGTCTTTTTATTTATTTCCTTGTATTCGAAATCATGATTATTTTATCGATATTTTACATTATTCACTAGTATTATATCTATTTTGCAAATGCAACATATTTATTTGTATTGTTGTATAGACAAAAAACAACACATTATGCAGGATACTCTCACAAATCAGACAGTGATTTTTTTTCTGTTTATTTAAAAATTCAAAGCATAATTTGTTATATTGATGTGTATGTCGTGGTTTAATTAGAAAAAATTAATTCTTATTTGTATTTATTTGGTTATTAGATCTCTTGTCCGTTTTGCAATTCTCTTGAATATAGAATTGCTTGAATGATTCTGGTAATTTGAGGTCATAGTCACAATATCTTAAAAAGTCTTTTTGGATTTTATTTATACTTAATCTAGCAGTTTTTGCATCTATGGTTTTAGTTCTAGAATGTGGATAACGTTTGTTGCTAAAAAATATCAAAATTATTGAGCATATTCCAGGTATAACTAAAAGAAGTACTGGTCATATATTTCTAAAGTTAACAAGTGAAATAGCAAGCAGAAACAATGAAAACAAAATTTCCTTTCAATGAAATCTAAAAATATCTAAAAAGCGATATCTATAAGATTTTTTTGGTGTAACAACAAACTTAGCTTTTTTTCCAAAAACACCTAAAATTGCCGAGATTAACGAAATAGTTAACATTGATCCATATAGCATAAAAACACTAAAAAAATATAAAACAAATCTAAAAATATTCATCCTGAATAATCAATATATTATGTCATTCAGCATAGGTGCAAAGAAAAATATAGTTGAAATTATTAATAATCATATTGGAAAAATTTTAGTTATACTTACACCTATAATAGGTAAAATCATTATGTTTATGAAGATGTTAAAAGCAAATATAGCCGTAAGAGGTAAATTATATGTGAACAAAAAAATATCTAATTTTTCAAACCAGCTCATTTTTGACTTAATTATTTTACCTGTAAATTTTTTAATAAACTCTAAATTTCCTTGTGTTCATTTTGAGTGTCTTTTTTTAAACGCAATGTAATCAATTGGATATTCTTCTTGACATATTATGTTTGGAGCAAAGACGACATAATAACCTAAACTACGCAACTCAATCGAAATACATAAATCTTCAGCCACTAAATTAGGAAAACCCTCATTCAACATATTATAACATTCAGCTTTAATCATAGCACCATGGCCAAGCATAGTCGAAAAACCATAATAATTTTTCATAGATTGATAAACTGGTCAGTGCGAATTGACACCAACGTGAAATAACCCCATAAAAAAATTGCTATTATTTGTTGAAATGTGATTTGCTTGAACTATTCCTACATTAGAAAAAGTATAAAAATATTTTAATGCTAATTCGATAAAATTGTTGGGAATAATTTCATCGGAATCCAATATGACATAATAGTCATATTGTTTTTTTAAACATTCTTGAGATTTTAAGTAATTATTTAGATTGCCTGCTTTAAAGCCTACCCTATCTTTTCTCCGAACAACCTTAATATTGTGTTTTAAAGCAAAATCATCAACTATTTTTTTTTCCGACTCGTCATTGGAATCATCTAATATAACTACATCAAAATATTTATAATTTTGCTGCATACTTTTTTCAAGTGCATTTGGAACAAAATCATTACAACACGGGTAGAGCAATAAAACTCTATCTGTTGAATTTGAAACATCAGTTCTTAAAACATACTTATATTGCTTATATATTTTCCTTTTAAATATATAATAAAAAAATACGTATAGAGTGTCCTTAACACCATTTAGTCAGAAATAACTTAAAAAAATAAAGTTTAAAACTAAAAATATTTTGGCCGAAACAACTCTTGCTTTAGTAGCTGTTATAATGTTTCCAAATGGGTCTTTTTTGCCAATATCTAAACTGACATATGAAATTCTTGTCACAAAAAAATATGTTAGCATTATTATTAAACTAGACCAGATAATAATCATTAACCAATAAAAACTTGAATTTTTTCTTAAAATCATTAAGGGATTTTTCTTATCTTTAAACATAAAAAAATTATATAGAAAAAAATAAAAGCCAAGAATATATTTTTAAATATCAAACATTCCTTTCAAATACCAAACAAAATGAAACATTTAATTAGGATTTAACTAAGGAATATAATTTGGTATGGAAAATCAAAATATGCAGCAAAAAACGATTTAATTTTCAGGCAAATTACAATGCACAGCGATTGAACAAATAAACAATTATCAATAGCTTTAGATATCTCAATTTCAACTATAAAAAGAAAGCGAAAACAGTTGAGAGAGTTTCAAAAAACAGGGACTAAAATCAAAATCTCTCACGGTAACTTAAATAACAAACACGCTCTTAAACATTCGGATGAGAAATTTATAGCATTGAGCAAAACTTATTTTAAAAGATATCGATTAACCGGAAATGAGAACAATAATGACAGTTCTTCTTTTTTAACTTTGATTTCCTTTTATGAATTTTTTGAACTCTTTGAATGTTCAGAAACTAAAGATTTTTCATATTCAACTCTGGTTAGACGCTTTAAACAACTTGGAATTGCTAGTCCATATACAACAAAAGAAGGCAAGAAAATTGCTAAACGAAACAGAAATAAATCTATAACTAATAAAGATTTATTCTCCTGAGTTTCGGAGTTACAAGCAAAATCAAAATATTTTTAATTCCTTATGTACGTAGTACATACGGGAATTTTTAAACAAAAAAATTACATAACATTACATAACATAATTTTATTTTTGTGATATAATTAAACTATGAAAAATCTAATAGTTATGATGATGGGAAACGGGAAAGCAAGATATTGCAGAGTTGTTAAGTCTAATG
>NZ_SMDN01000006.1 GCF_006546935.1 Mycoplasmopsis mucosicanis | reverse complement strand
TTTCCTTTTTTACCTTCTCCACCACATGCAGCAGCAACAAATGGTAATGAAGCGACCATAGGTATGAGTAATGATGTTAGTTTTTTTAATTTCATGATTACCTTTCATATTGTTTTGTTTCACCTATCATAAAAAAAAAAAAAAAAAAAACGAAAGGAAAATGCAAAAACGAAGCGTTTTTGAATATGTTTCCACAAAATTTGTGAAAAAAATACTTGCCTATTTGACAAGTAAATTTTGTTGAGTTAGTGCAACAATATAGTTAAAAAACAAGCATAAAGTGCTATAATTACTTCGCGCCGTCATAGCTCAGTCGGTAGAGCACATCCATGGTAAGGATGGGGTCGCAGGTTCAAGTCCTGTTGTCGGCACCATATGTTTTTAACACCGACCGCAAAAGCGGTTTTTATTTTAAAATAACTCTTTTTTTGCCTTCAAAACTATAATCAGTTAAATAAATTGCGCCATCACTTAAATTTAATATCGGAGCATTTTTTATTGGTGTAGTGGTTGCAAAATTCATCTTAACTCTCTTGCCATTTATAAACGCATAAGCACTAGGGTTAGGGTTGAAAGCCTTGATGATTCGTAATGCCTTTTGTGTAGTATACGAGTTTTTTATCTCGCCATCTGCTTTTTCCAATTTAGGACTTAAGCTTACTAAGTTTTTGTCCTGAACTACTCGTTTACGTGTGTTTTGGTCAATTTCATTAATTCAATTGACGATATTTTCTTTAGCTGAATTTTGCATTTTTTCAAATACACTTCCGCTAGTGTCATCATCATTAATCTCTACAGTTGATACAGCAAACACATCTCCTGCATCCATTTCTTTAACCATTTCCATTAAAGAAATTCCTGTAATTGAATCCCCGTTTAACACCGCATGTTGAATTGGAGCAGCTCCTCTATATTTTGGCAATAATGATCCATGAACATTCAAATTTAATTTTTTAGCTAATGAAAGAACCTTTGTAGGAATGTATTGACCAAATGCTGCAGTTAATAAATAGTCATAATCTAATTGAGCTAATTCATCATAAATTTGCGATATTTTTTCGGGTTGAAAACACTTAATATTGTACTTTTGCGCTAAAAGTTTAGTAGGAGTTGGAACACTTACCCTGCCACGAAGAGAAGGACGATCAGGTTGAGAAACAATAGCAACAACTTCAAAATTTTTAATTACTTCTTCAAAAATAGGCACAGCAAATTCAGGTGTGCCTGCTAGCAAAATTTTTATCATATAAACATTATAAATCACATAAAATTAAGTAGGGATATTTATTTTTAATAATAAATATTAATTTAGAAAGGAGAATTATGAGTTCATCATTCAATAGTTTTTCAATAAAAGAAGCGAAAAACAATTCAGGAATTAGTAATTCTTGAAGTTTTGGTCTAGGTTATGAACGAAATAATATCTCATACAACTTTGCACAGCACTTGTTTTTTAATGATAATAAAATAATTGCTAAACTTGGTGATGGAAGCAATGCATTAAACCCGGATACTGTAATTGCTATTGCTTATTCATTGGCTAGCACATTAGAACATAAAGAAACCAAAAACAAAAAAGTGTTTATTGGTTCTGATCTAAATGAAGAAAGCCTTCTTTTTTCATCAATTATAGCGAGTGTTTTAAGTTCAAAAGGTTATCAAATCTATATTTGTGAAACAATTAAAGATTTGCCTGGTACTTTTCAAAAGGTTATCGCGCACGAAAATGACATTGCAGTAAGATTGTTTATAAGTCGCTACCAAAATATTAAAAATGGTTATCAAATATGTTTTTATTGAGGTGATGGACTTGATTTCAGTGGTGATGTCATAGCAACACTTAGATATGAGTTAAATAAAATAGACTATTCAAAATTAGATGCTACTGCTGAAAAGATTGATATAAACAGGATAAATGGTTCTGAAACAATAAAAGCAAAAACTGATGATTTTTTTGCTAACAAACCTTCAATAAAAAGACTGTCTAGTTGTAAGTTCGGTATTGACTTCGCAACAAGTGATAATGTACGCTTTTTTAATAAGTTGGTTGAGCCATATAGTATTCATTTTTCAGTGTTTAGGGCAAAAACAGACAAAAATAGATATGTAAGCAAATTTGATAATTTAGTAATGATAAACACTGCGCATTGATTCAAAAAGAACGATGCAAACTTTACAATAAATAACTCAGGTAGTGGAGTAAGCATCTCAATAAAACACAAGAGTTTATATAAATTTTTGAGTCCCTCACAACTGGCTGCAACCTATCTTTATTTCTTAATTCATGATGATCCAGATACTGATGCAAAGAAACTAAATAAGTTCTATATTGCTCGAAGCCTCAACACATCAAGTTTAGTTGACTCAATTGCTAATCAACACAATATTGAGGTATTTAAGTACACAAATAGGTCTCTTTTATATAAAAAACAGCTTGAGAATAAAAATTTATTATTTGCATTCAACAATAATTTTGAATTTATCGTCAACCCAGAGACACTCTGTTATGATGCATTCACATTTAGTCTTGAAATAATGCGAATGATTGATGTTTATAAAAAACAAGGTTTAACTCTTTTTGATGTTTTGAACAAAATTTATGATAAATATGGCTTTGCGCATTGTGTTTCGCGGACATATGAAATTAATAAAAGCAGTGTTGCAACATTTATAAATAGAGTTAAGGATGCTAAAAAAATTGGTGACAATATTGTTGCAAACGTTAGAGAATACAAAAATAATTCAGTCGAATCAATGCTCTATTTAAAAATTTCATTTACTCATGGTGCTGAATGTATCTTAGTATACAACCCTACTAATGAAAAACTAACTGTGATGACTGATGTACTGCAGCGTTCTAACGAAAAAGACAACAGACTAAACGTAATTGTGCGTGAAAAAGAAATTGTTGAGGGTATTTTAGAGTTAAAGGAAAGCAATCTTATACCTAAATTTAGACCACTATCAATCATTAAATATGTTGCATTTTTACTCATTTTTATTGGAATTTTTATCTTTTTATTCCACTCAGTGTATAACTTCAAAAACTCAAATTCAGTTGATTCACCTAGTGCTTCCGTATTTTCAACAATTTGGTCGCAGATAAATCAAAGTTATGGAACACGAACGGCATTTATTTCAATAATCCTTGGATTTCCAGTATATTCGTTTATTAATGCGATGATTTTTAAGCGGTTATTGAGCTGACAAGGACTCAATGTTAAATTCCGTGACTTATTGATAGGTTCATTGATCTCACTTGTATCTCAGAATGTCACTCCAAAATCAATTGGAGGGGATATTGCAACATTTTGATATTTGCGTAGAAAAGGAGTGCCGCGTTCTCAACTTCTTTCAGCAATTGTAATTAACACTTTTGTTTGACAAGTAACCAACATTATTTCAATAATTATTTTTATTCCTATTGGTATTGCATTCTATGGAAACTTTTTTGCAAATACATCAGATCCACGCGTTGTTGTAATGATTGTTTCACTTGTTTTAGGAATTACAATAGACACAACTGTTTCAACATTGTTTTTACTATTCGCATTGAGTTCAAAAATACAGAAATTTGTGCTCAAATATGTTATTTATTTACTAGAATGACTACCTTTTATCAATATTTATGACCCTGAAGCACTCAAATCTAAATATCATAATGAGTTTTATAAACTGCGTCGTGGTCTTAAAATCACGTTGCGAAAATGATATAGAATAATTGAGTTAATTTTGTTGAAAATTTCGCCTATAGCATTTATGCCTTTAGCTTGATTTGCTTCTGCTGGTGATATGCTTCAATCAAATATAAAAGGTGGATATTACTTTAATTTAATTGTTGCTTCAGTACTCATCAGAAACATCAACTCAATTTCGCCTACACCGGGCGGTACAGGTACAGGCGATGTTATTTCCAAAACAATTTATGAATATATTATAAAACCTGATGAGATACACAATTTCAGTATAACTCAACGTTCGTCAATACTTACAGCAGTCAAAGGTATTTCAGAAGTAATTATTCCAACACTACTTTCAGGAATTATTCTTGCTCTTGTGTTCATTGGTGAAAAACGTATTGACTATTTAAAAAGTCTCAATAAAAACTATAACTTAATCAATAACATTTCAACAAGTAAAAGAAAATATAAACAAACAAGATTCTACAAAATTGCACTTTGAAGTTTTCTTGGTATATGTGTCTTATCTGCAATTTTATTTATTGCAATTCAAATTTAACAAGCTTTCGCTTGTTTTTTTTATACTCAAAAATGTGTGTTTTGGTCAAAAATTGTAATTTTTTTTGTATTATGAGCAACAAAAATGTGGAAACATTTTTGTTTTCCATTATAATTAAAATGCAAAATTTAATTTTGTAGATATACAAAGAAAGGACAAAATGAAAATCACACAAAACTCTGATCGTGTTTTAGATCCTAAAAAGAAAATTTTGTATGGCTTTTTCTTATGAGGTTTTATTTCCTTTGCATACCTACTATTCGTTGCTAACTGAGGTTTCGCAGTTGGTCTTGCGGGTGGTGGTAAGGGAGATCCTGGTTTTTTAGGATACTTCGGTATAGAAAAAACACCATCATTTGATCTTATTAGCAATGCAGCTAACTGAGGTATTACAATCGGCAGGGGTATTGGTTCAGTAATTGTTGCAATACTTTTAGTACGTTTTGCACACAAAAATGCAACCACAATTGCGCTTGTATTAACTCTTCTTGGAATTCCTGCTCAATACTTGCCAGGTCAACCATGAGGTTATGCATTATTTTTAATTTTAAGAACTTTTATGGCTATTGGTGGAACAATGTTAATTATTTTAACTCAACCAATTGCCGCTAATTTCTTTCAAAAGAAACAAAAAGCAATTGTATCTCAATTTGGAATTTGATTTTATCCATTAGGTACAATTATTGCTGTTCTTCCATTTGTTGTTGCTGGAAACACTGCAGCAATAAGAGAACATTGAAAAACTATTTTTACTATTATTTCAGCACTAAATGCTATTCCATTATTAATCTTTATCTTCTTTGGCTCTAAATTTGATAAAGTGCCTAAAAACGCTGAAACTAATGAACCAAAAACTAGAAGTTGAACAATTTTAAAAGGTTATCTCAAACAAAAAAGTACATGAGTATGAGTATTGGTTTATGGTGGATGACTTTGTGCAGTTGTGTTTCCAACATCACTTTCACACTTTATATTTAATTCATTAAGTGGTGTAGACAGAAATAGTGCAGAATTTACATATTTTACAAAGCTAATTAGATATTGATATATAGCATTCCTTGCAGCTGTTTTTGTTGGACCGATTTCAATAGGTCTATGATCAAAATACAATTTAAAAAGAAAAACTTATGTTGCTTCTGTAATAATGATAGGTATCATAATGTACATACTTTCATTAATAACATTCATTTATGGTGTTTCTAAAAATAATGTAGTCGCAACTGTATTCTTCTATATTTTTGGCTTCTTATGCGGAATGTGTCTATGAGGAATTCAAGGTGTTATATTAAATCTACCACACGAGTATAAAGATAACAATCCTAAAACAATTGGCTGAATGTTTAGTTTAATCTGAGGTCTTGGATATATTGCATTTACAATTGTTCTAATCATTATAAGTTTAGTTTCGCTTATTGGAAAAGAAGTTGGTGCGGGTAGCGATTTTACTTACAGAATTATTGAGTTTGTAATTATTATTGTTGCTTCACTAATTGCAATTATTGGAACACTTTTACTTAAAGAACCATCAGATGATGCACAATCAATGCCAAACTGAATGAGAAAAATATTTAAATCTAAACGAAATTCAGCAAATAAATAATCAATGCACAACTTTAAAAAAACACGTAAATACTGAAATTACGTGTTTTTTTGTTCTTAATTTAACGGTTTAATTACATCTTAAAATTCTTCTTACAAACTAAATAAGGATTAATGTCGGGTCTATTTTTTCACAATCATTGTGCAAACTCTTTAGTTTTGTTCGAAGACCCTTTTTCAAAGGTTATACCATAATCCATACTCATTTGTTGCTGATATTGAAGCAGTCTTGCTCTGGCCAGTATTGAAGCACATGCAACCTCAAGACATTTTTGCTCACCTTTTGTTGCTAAAATAACATCGGTTGAAACGCTTTTGAGAGCAAAAAATTCAACGTTTAAAAGTCTTTCAAAATACTTTTCAATGCTTCTTAAGGTTGAATATTGGTCAATAAAAATATAATCAGCGCGAGAATTAATTTTTTCAATACTTTTGAGATGACTTAAACATTTAAGTTCATTTGCATTATAGGAATCAATTAAATTGTTATACCCTTTTGGAGTGAGTGTATAAACACCATACTCACAAAGCATTTGAATTTTTGGAGCCAGTTCAATAATTTTTTTATCACTCAATGCCTTAGAATCTTTAATACCTAAATTAATAAGTTTTTGCTTATTTTCAATAGGAATTAAAACCGCAGCACCAATTAAGGGACCAAAATATTCACCTGCACCTACTTCATCCACTCCAATAATTAGATTGCTTTTTAAGTCAATTTGTTCATTAAACTCAATAAATTTCATTTTATTCAAAATCTGCTGATGAGTATTCATCATATTTCATTTTTTTACGAAGTTCAAGACTTTTTGCTATTTCTGCTTCAGGATTATCTAAGAACTGATTGATGTAGTATCCTACACCACCCTCAACATTTGAGTATTCTAATCTCACTGTTGCATGTTTTTTAATTGGTTCTTTAGCATTTTTCATTGCAACTGCTGTTTTAGCAACCTTAAACATAGAAACGTCATTGTGTCCATCACCAAACGCAACAATATTTTCCAATTCAACACCATAATATCTACTTAAAAGTGAAATTGCACGTCCTTTGTTTACAGAAACGTTTGTAATATCAAACACAGGAGTTAGACCTTCACCTTTTGATCAATAACTAAATTCACCTAAATCACCATATTTTGCTCTTAAATAGTCTCGTAAATCATCTGGATCAGTAGTTTCTTTAACATCAAAAATAATACCTGTTGGTCTTAAAGGAATTTTGTTAAAGTCTAATCCGACTTTAAATTTAGGATTTTGTGCAAAACCAAAAACTTGTTCCAATGCTTCATCTCGATGTTCAATTTGAACTCAGCCTGGTCCTTCAATAGCTAGGTTAGAAATCTCATTTCTAACTTTAGGATCACCTAAAATATAAAGCATTTCATTTAAATTTAAATATTTAATTAGTGGAATAAAGTTTTCGTCTGCGGGGTTGTGAATTTGAGAACCGTTGTAATTTGTTACAACTGTATTTAGACCTAATTCACGATAAATAGGACGAGTAGATCTTCATGGACGACCAGTAATTAAACAAACAATGTGCCCTTCATCAACTGCTCTTTTAATAGCTTGCTTTGCGACTGGATGAATTGTACCTTTAGCACTTGAAGAAAGTAGTGTGCCATCCAGATCAATAGCAAACATGTATTTTTGTTTTTCTTGCATTTATTATTCTCCTAGTAATTTTTTAAAAATGTATATATTTATAATTATATAATAATTAGTTTTTTATGTATAGACTGATAAATTTCCACAAAAGAAAAAAATTGCATATTTTATTACAAATTTATAAGTGATATTGAACATTTTTGAGACTAATAATTTAAAAAGTCATTTTACCTAAACTACTCAAAAATGTGTATATTGGTCAAAAATTATATTTTTATAGCAAAAACATATTATAAAAATATGTTTCTTTAACACTAAAAATTCATTTATTTATTAATAAATAAGTAAAATAAATATGATACTACGTATCGTAGTATTAAATATATATATTAGAAAGGAGACACGCATTATGGTCGATAAGATTTTAGCTGCTACACCATCTGGTGCAGCGGACAAAGTAACTATTCCATTTTCTGAAACAGCTATTAACCTATTATCATCACAAGGTTTCTATGCTGCTGTTGTTGCAACAATGGTATTTGTGCTTCTTGGTTTTTTCGCTACACGTAAAGGTGTATTCAGTAAAGAAATCAACGGTAAATTATCAACATTCACATTGAACTACGCTTTACCATTCTTGTGTTTAATTGCATTTATGAAAGATGCAGATACAAGAGCGGGTAAAGAAGTAGCTATTGTTATAGGTTTATCGGCAGCATTCTACATATTGATTGGAATTTACAACTTTGTAATAATTAAATATGTGCCAAAATTAATGTCTGCAAGATTACTTGCTAAAGCAAGAGCTCTATACGAAAAAACTGACAAAGGGGTTGTTCAAACCGCTTTCGAAGAAGCATACATTAAAAGTTATGCACAAAAAATTCTAACAGCTCAAATGATGTTGAGTTATGCTTCACTTCAATTCTTTGCTGTTCCTTTGATTCAATCATTAACAGGTTTAGTATTCCAAAACACAACACTAGCTATTCTTCAAGTGTGAAACTTACCTTACATGATCGGTGCCTTCTCATATCTTAAACTTCAGTACTCTGGTCAAAAAATTAGCAGAACACAGATTAAACCTGTTCTAAAAGCACTAACTGTTCCAATGATGTTATGTCTTTATGTTTCAGCAATCTTGTGACTAATTCAATTTATTCCAGGTGCTAATACATGATTTGTTACTAGCGCAAAACATCCATTTGAATTTACAAAAGTAGAACAAGGAACACCTGGTGCTCACCAATATTATGGTGGATTATTATCAAGATTCCCTGTTATTGCTAAACCAATTCAAGTAGGTAGTGGACTTGTTTCACCACTTGCATGATTGGTTATTGGTGGTTCTTTAGCTACTGCAAACCTTAAAGAAGCAGGAAAAGATAAAGACGTATGAATTACAACAATTAGAAAAACATTTGTTATGCCTTTAGCAATCTTCTTGTTTGGTCTAATAATTGCTTCATTAGGTTGACTATCACCTGGTACAACAACACTTCTTGTTATTCTAGCTGCTTGTCCACCAGCCGCTGTTACAATTATTTTCTCTGCTGCATATAAACATGAACACTCAGGTTATACAGCAGCAGTAAACTCATTATCTACATTAGTTTGCTTGGTAACAATACCAATTTGAACACTTATTTCATTCGCAACATACAATGCAATCCCTGTAATTGTTTAATTAAGTGTTTCAACATTAGTTAAATTAATTAGAAAACCTCTTGCCGTGACAAGAGGTTTTTATTTATGTCTTATTTGTCATAAAGTACTCAAAAATGTGTATATAAGTAAAAATTCATCTCTAAATATGGCTAGTAATTCAACCATATGTTTTAATTTTTATTGAGTGCTATGTCAACAATTTGCGCAACCATAATTTTTATACTTAAAGTGGGAAAGATAAGTATAAATCAAACTTTATTAGCAGAATAAAAACAAAACCTGAAAACTCAGGTTTTGATCTTATTCAGTTTTTTCAGACATATTTTGATTATCTAGGTCATCTTGAACTTTGTTTTGTTCAACATCATTTAATAAATCATCAAGTGTCTTATTATCAACTATTTCTGCTTTTTCATCTTCTTTCGGAGGTAGTTGCATATGTTTATTAATGTATTCAATTTCTTCAGCAACAATTGTTTCTTTTTCTAATAAAGCGGTTTTGATAAGCTCAAGTAATTTAATATTTTCAGTAATTATTTTATGAGCTCTTGCTTGTGCTTCTAGCATTATTTTACGTACTTCAAGATCAATTTCATGACCTACTTGACTTGAAAATGAACTTGATTTTAGATAATCACGACCAAGGAATGGATTTGAATCATCAGTCTCATATTGAATAGGTCCTAGATCAGACATACCGTATTCGGTCACCATTTTACGCGCAATTTTTGTTGCTTTTTGAATATCGTTGCTTGCACCAGTTGAAATGTTTTCTGAACCATAAATTATTTCTTCAGCAACACGACCTCCCATAAATGAGGTAATTATTGCTATTAATTCTTGTTTAGAAAGATTGTATTTCTCTTCTTCAGGCGTCATAAGGTTATAACCACCTGCTTGACCACGAGGAATAATGGTTATTTTTTGAACTTTGTTTGCACCTTCAATTTTTAAACCAACAACAGCATGGCCCGCTTCATGATATGCTACCATAGTCAATTCTTTTTGAGAAATAACTCTATTTTTCTTAGCTGGACCAGCCATAACTCTGTCAATAGCTTCATCTATATCATCAAGTGTAATTACTTTATGATTAAATCTTACGGCCAATAAACTAGCTTCATTAATAACGTTTTCAAGTTGAGCACCTGAAAAACCAGGAGTTCTTTTAGCTACATTAGCCATATCGATTTTTGAAGAAATTCTTTTACCTTTTGCATGTAACTCAAGAATTTCTTGTCGTTCTTTAACATCTGGAAGGCCTACAGTGATTTGTCTATCAAAACGACCAGGACGAATTAAAGCAGGGTCTAATACATCAGTTCTGTTAGTTGCAGCAAAGAATAAAATACCACTATTCTCTTGAATACCATCCATTTCAACAAGAAGTTGGTTTAAAGTTTGCTCACGTTCATCATGACCGCCACCTAAACCAGCACCTCTTGTACGTCCAATAGCATCAAGTTCATCAATAAATATAATTGCGGGAGCATTTTTACGAGCTTCAGCAACCACACTTCTTACTCTTTTAGCTCCTAAACCTACATACATTTCAACAAAATTAGATGCAGAAATGAAATAGAAAGGTACGTTTGCTTCTCCCGCTGTTGCTTTAGCTAACAACGTTTTACCTGTGCCTGGAGGACCACCTAATAATATTCCATGAGGCATTCTTGCGCCAGCAGCAGCATATTTTTTAGGATCTTTAAGGTAATCAACAATTTCAACAATTTCTTCTTTTGCTTCTTTGTTTCCTGCAATATCTTTGAATTTTTTATCACTTTTAATTTTTTGAGCTGGACTTCTGTTTTCACCAACCATTCCAGGAAGACCACCAGAACCTATAAATAGCATTCTAAAGAAGAATCAACCAATTAATATTCACAAAATTAATGGAAGTAAAGTTTGTAAAATAACTTGTCAAAAAGGAGTTGAATTTGATGGAAGCGGACTAGATAAAATTTGAAAAGTTTGTCCTGAACCACTTTGTGCTTCAACAAGAGATTTTCTTAAACCACTATCAATAAGTGCATACTTTTCTACGTTTTCTCGACCAATAGCCGCTATATAGTGAAAATCTCCTTGATTATTGTGTAAAACATACTTAACTTGACCATTAAATGAGTCAAGATTTATGTCTTTAAAATAAATATTGTCACTGTTGTTCTCAGTTGCGAATTTGATGTGTTCTTTAAGTTTTTCTAACCCGATAAGTTGATCAACAGGCGCAAATCGTTGATACAAAAGATAAATCAACACACCGGCAGCTATCACTGATAAGACAGTTATGAAAATAATTGAAATTATTTTCGAATTTGTCATTGGAGGTTTTTTGTCTTTCATGCGTTCCTTTCTTATTACTATTTTTAATTATATTAAAGAATTAAAAATTAATTAATTAGACAACCTTTAACTTTAAAGATAAAAACATTCGATTTAATTAAATATTTACCTGTTCCTTTTTGCATTAAATACCAATGTAAAATTGAATCTAGTTTTCTACTACTTAACTTAATGTTTGAATAGTTTTGGTGAATATATTTAAACATTAATTTTTCTTGATTTTTCATCTTTTTAAAGACACGGTTATCAAAATTACTTTGCTCTCAAAGTTTAAAATCATAATTGATTTTCGACTCCAAAACTTTGTTTTCTTCATTGAGTTTTTTATAGGAATTTATCAATATGTTTTTTTGCTCAAAACTTCAATCTTTTATTTCCAATCTTATTGAATTTCGTGTGTATACGTCAAAATCGTTGCTGGAGTCATTCATGTATGGAATGTTGAAATCATGAATTTTTTTGAGTATTTGTGTCTTAAAAAATAGGTGTAAAAAAGGTCGGACTATATTCATCTCATTAAGAAAATTTACCTCTTTAATCCCCCAAAAAATAGGCAAGCGTTTTGATCTTTTTTGCATTATGCAAGTTTCAAGAAAGTCGTCTTTATGATGACCTAAATAGAGAGCAAAACACTGATATTTTTTGTATATTTTGTTAAAAAATTCATATCGTTTCACACGCGCTCAATTCTCAAAATTTTTTGTGGAATTACGTGCATCATAGACAGCAGACTCAAAAATAATTTTATGTTTTTTGCAATATTTTTCAACCAACTCAATCTCTTTGTCGCTTTCTAAACGAGTTTTGTAATTTACCGAAGCTACTATAATTTGTGTATTTTGGAAAATTTGTTGAAGTCAAAAAAGCAAATACATTGAATCAGGACCACCACTTACACCGACGAGTAAATTATTTCTTGTTTTCACAATTAAATTTTTCTATAACTTTCTTAATATCGTTATAAACAAATGAAATAGCAGCCTCACTAGCAACATTTATAACGCGTTCGAGAACAGGAATCTCTTCAAGTTTAAAACGAGATAAAACTCAGTCTTTAAGCTCATAATTTTTATCGCGACCTATACCTATTCTTAATCTTTTAAAGTCGTTAGAAGGCAAATGATCCATGACATTTTGAACACCATTGTGCCCGGCTGCTGAACCACCTATTTTTATAGAAGCTTGGCCTAAATTAAAGTCTTTTTCATCATAAATAACCATAACATCAGCAGGCTCAATTTTAAAAAAATGTGTTATTTCTTGAATAAATTCACCAGATTTGTTCATATATGTTGATGGTTTGGCCAAAATAAACCCATCACCTTGACCAAAGCGACCATTAAATTTTTCTTTATTTAATTTGACACCAGTTTTTTCAATTAGTTTATCTATTGTTAAAAACCCTGCATTGTGTCTTGTAAACTTATATTCCTCACCTATGTTTCCAAGGCCTACTATTAACTTCATTAAACCTCCGTATTGATAAATTCGCTAAATGTTGTTATTGCTTTTTGTTCATTTGATGGTTTTATTACTTTGGTTTTGTAATAATTTAAATCACCTAAAATAACTAATTTCTCTTTTGCACGCGAAACAGCAGTATAAATCAATTTTGTACTCATTATAAAATTATGTTCAGGATAAGTAACAAAAATTACACATTGAGATTCTGAACCTTGAAACTTGTGAACTGAAAGTGCATAACCTAACGAAACGTATTGTCCAAAGATTTCTCTTGAGTAAGTTATGCTTTTGTATCCAAAGTCAACAACAACTGATTTTGTGGCTTGATTATAAGATTTTATAAAACCAATTTCGCCATTGTAGACATCTAAATCATAATCATTTTCATTTTGGACAACTTTATCACCAACATAAAATTTTCGCGCATTTTCGCCAACTCCAAACGAGAAAGACTCGGGTTCAGAATTCTTAATCATATAATTATTAAGTCGTCATTGCTGCAAAATTTTATTTGTGTTTCTAATCCCATTAATAGTTTTGTGCATAGGTATTAAAACAGCAGTGTTTTCAAGTCCAAATTCTTCAACATTCATTGCATATTGACTGCATAATTCATCATAATACACGGCTGGCGGTGTATCTAAAAAAACAATATCGTTTGTATTAAAAGAGAAGTTTTTTTTGTTTTTGACTGCTAGAAAGTGGTCTGGAATTTCTTTTCTGTCAGTTCTAAATATCTCATCTAATTTTACGCATGTAAATTTATTTGAGTTAATTAAATCATCCAATAAGTTGCCAGGACCAATGCATGGAAGTTGATCAACATCGCCAACAAAAATAATTTTTTCAAGGTTTTTAGAATGACTTATGACTTCATAAAAAACATCTGTATTAACCATTGAAAATTCATCAATTATTAATAATTTGTGACTTGCTGCAGGATTTGTGCAGTCAATTGTTGTTTTATGAGGAGAAGGTGAAAGTCTAAAATAACTATGAATTGTTCTTGCGTTAATGTTTCACTTCGTTTTAATATTGATTGCTGCTCGCCCTGTAGGAGCCAAAACTGCAATATCATCATTGTTAAAAACTTCATTATTTACAAAATATTCAATAATGTTTTTAATAACAAAAGATTTACCTGTGCCTGGAAAACCTGAAATTATACTAACACCATTTTCAACTGCGTTTTTAAACGCATGTTGTTGCAACGTTGATAACGACGAGTGCAAATCAATTTTCAAAACTTTTTTGTCTTTATTTAACCGAAGCAGAGTTGCAGCCAAATACATCTCTTTATCGTGCATTTTCTTGGTGGTAATTCTTTGATGATTGCTATTAAAACATAAAATACCTGTATTAATCATTTCTTGAATTGTTTCGGTAATAAGTTCAAAACTATAATTTTTATAGTCTTTTTGTATTTTATTTATTAATAAACTTGGATTTACAAGCGTTGAGTTTTCGCTATTCATCAGGTCTTCAACTGAACAAAAAATTAAAGCTTTAAGACGCTGCGGAGTGTCTTCTAATTTCAAAAGTGTGGCTAAATTATCAATAGTACTAAACGTGTAATTTTTTTCATATACCAATGTATAAGGATTTATTTGTTTCAATGTTTCAATTAAACTGTCATCAACGTCACCTAAATCCTTATAGAGTGATTCATATAATGAAGAAAGTCCTGAAGCAACAAAAAAATTATAACTTTTGTTAGTGTATGTTTGAAAAAAAGCTACTAAAGCATCAAATGATTTAGAACTTAATAACTCCTTGAATGCTGATTGGTCTTTCTTGAATTGTTCTACTCATTGCTTGCCTATTTTATCTTTAATTTTAGCTAGTGTTTGGCGACCAATTCCTGAATTGGATGCAATTAAAATTTTCTCTAATTCTTCATTTGAGTCAGGCTCGCGCACTTTAAGCGAGTCTAGTTGTTTAGAATTATAATTAGACTTTTTATTGTCGCTGACACTTATTTCATACATTGTCATCAATTTAATAGGTTGATTTGTCATAAATACACTGAAATTTTTGCCATCTCTTGCAACAAAAATTGCTAATGTATATTTTCAATCAACTTTTTCACCACCTGAAAGAATTTTTTTAAACATTCCTTGGAAAAGTTGGCCTTTTTGATTCAAACTTTTTTCATTATTCATATATAGAATTATATTTTATTATGGAAAGCTCTATTTAGCATTTTTAAAAGGTTAATAAACATTTTATTCACAAGATTGTTCTAAGTTATTAACATATTTTGAACTAGTATTTTTAAATGTACAAAATTTGCGAAAACCACTCAAAAATGAGTTCGATCGTTGTGAATAAATTTGTGGATAACTCACATTTTTACACAATTATGTATAGCACTTATTAATAATTAAAAATATAATATAAATTATTATATTTAATGGAGGCAAATGAAAAAAAATGATTTAGAAAAAAACAAAATGTTTCCATTTATTGAAGCTTTTTGGAAAGGTATGGCTTTAGAACTCAAAGACAAATTATTAATTAAAAGTTTCATTCTTCCATTGAAAATAGTTAAAATTGATGCTTTTAACAATGTTGAATTCGAGACAGATCTTTCAAAAAATAGTTTGTCCATTATTAAAAGCACAATGGACGAAAAAATTAGAAAAGTTCTGTGTGAGATATTTGAAAAAGAAAACGTTACTTACTCAATAACAACAAAAAAAGTTAAAAAAATAGACTTAAATGAACAAAATGATTCAAAACTAAAAGAAAAAGAAGCACAAAAAAGTGTTTCTAAAGTTATTAAAAATATTTATGGAAATCTTATTAAAGACTTCACGTTTGAAAAATACGTAAAAGGTGATTTTAACAAAGACGCAATTAGAATTGCAAAAATGCTGGCACTAGGTGATGCAACATTTAACCCTGTGTTTATATCAGCAAATTCTGGTCTAGGCAAAACACACTTATTAAATGCGATAGCTAATGATTTTTTAAAAACTAACCAAACAGTTATTTATTTAAATCCGGGCGAATTTGTTACAGACATAACAATATTGCTTCAAGAAAACAATCAAGAAAAAATAAAAAAACGTTTAACTGAATTAAATAATGCTGATTTATTGATGTTTGACGATTTTCAATATTATGGACAAGGGAACAAAAAATCAACACTTCAAGTTATCAACCAAATACTGGATTTCAGGATTTTAAATAAAAAAGTTACGGTTTTTGCTTCAGATAAAGGTGTTTCAGCTTTAAATAATATGTTTGATAGCAGACTAATCAGCCGACTTACGAGTGGTTTACAAGTGGAAATTAAACCACCTAAACAAGACGATTTATTAAAGATTTTAGAACATTTTATTTATATCAATAAAATGCACCCCGATAACTGAGAAGACGAAGCAAAAAATTTTATAGTTCGTAATTTTAAAAAATCAATAAGAAGCTTGATTGGTGCAATTAGTACATTAAATTTTTATAACAGAGACATAACAGAAAAAGCAAACGGTTGTTATACAAAAGAAATTGTAAATAAAATACTTTGTCCACTTTCTAATAATAAAGAGAGAATTAGCCCTGATTCAGTTATAGAATATGTAGCAAAATATTACAAAGTAAACAAAAAAGAATTAACAGGACACTCGAGATTAAAAGAAATTGTGCTTGCTCGACACATTGCTATATACATAATTAGAGAAGAAATGAAACTTCCTTTAGAAAAAATTGGTCAGTTGTTCGGAAACAGAGATCACACAACAATAATGAACGCAATTAAAAAGGTAGAAGCTAATAAGGAAACCCTGGATCAATCGTATAATCGGGCGATTGCGGTTATATCAGATGAACTATATAAATTACACTAGTTATACACATTATTAAAAGAGCAAAAAATAGATATTTGTGTATTTATTCCTATACAAAAACTTATTTTTGTAATTTATACACATATCAACAAGATATATTATTTATACTTAAAAAGGAGTAATTATGAATTTTAAAATAAACAAAAAGATTTTTGATGATACTTTAGAAATTGTTTCAAAATATACAGATCCTATAAGCACATTTTTTAGTTTTAGATGTATTTATATTACAGTGGATAATGAGTATATTACGTTAAAAGCTGCTAATGACGCGACTAGCATAGTTAAAAAAATTGTTGTTGACGACGTTAATGTTTTAGTTGAAGAACCTGGTGAATTTTTAGTGCAAGCTAATGTGTTCAAAAGTATTGTAAAAAAACTTTCAGGAATGATAAATATAACTAAAACAGCAACAAATTTATTAGATATTTCGCAAGGGAATTCAAAATATCAAATCACAACTTTAACTGAAAAACATTTTCCTGCAATCGATAATCTTTTAAACACAAAACAATTAAGCCTTAATACAGCAGAATTTAAAAAAGCAATAAAAAGTGTAAGTCATGCTTCAAGTTTAGATAACTCATTAATTTATAAATGTATAAACATGAAGAAGAAAAATGATGTTATTAACTTTACTGCTACAGATTCATATAGATTGGCTATTTACCAGTATAAATGTGATGAACAAGTAGGATTCGACTTTGATTTTTCAATTAATTCTAAAGATTTAAAAGACTTAATACCTTCTGATGCTCCTGAAAAAGTTACATTCTTTTTTAATGATATAAAAGTTGGTGTTAAATACGAAAATACAGTAATTATTTCAAGAATTGTTTCAATACCTTTTGTTGATACTGAATCTATTTTCAAAAATATGGACGTGGCTTATACAATAGCTATTTCAAAAACTGAATTAAATAATATGCTTAATAAAATTTGAATGTCAAATGGGGATAAACAAAACAGAATTGAACTTTATATTAATGATAAAGAATTTAAGATTGTTAATAATGTTATAGAAATTGGTAATTTTGCTGACAAAACATCAAATTTTAAATTTCAAGGAAAACATCTTGAAATGGCTTTAAATTACAATTTTATAAAGGATGCAATTAGCGTTTTTGATGACGATATTTCAATATTAATTGACCAAAATGTAAAAAAGGTTTTATTAATTTCTTCATCAAATAAAGCTTGTAAACAACTTATTTCACCTTTAAGAAGATAATATGAAAAATACCATAATAATTAAAGAAAAATATATAGAAATTGGCAAACTTTTGAAAATAATAGGACTTATTCAAACAGGGGGTCAAGCTAAATATTTTTTGAGTGAAAACGAAATAAAAATAAACAACTCAACGCCACAGGGACGTAATACAAAAGTTTATGTTGGTGATGTAGTTTGAATTAATAACAGCGTTTATATAGTAAAAAATTAAAATAACCTTATCTCAACTTGTGAATAAGGTTATTTTTTGTGTGTTTCTATTGATTTATTTTTGTTTTTTTGTTGAATTAGCCACAGCAATTTCATTTAATTTGTTAATGCTGTCCTCACTTAAATCAGTCCCTTCAAAAGCTTTGCGTCCTATTTTTTCTACTTTTGGGGCTATAACTTCTTTTAAATTATATGAATTCAAAAAAGCATATCCTTTGATTATTTTTACACTAGGTAAATTAATTGAGGTCAATTCTCAAATATTATTGAATGTATAACTTTCAAGTATTTCTAATTTTGGAACATTTATTTCTTTTAGAGATACTGCTGAAATGAAAGCGCCTCCACTTATTTCTTTACAATTAGGCAAATCAATTGAAGTTAAAGCCATTGCATTCACAAACACAGAAGTGCCTATTTTTTCAACATTAGGTAAATCAACAGATGTTAATGATTTTGCACCATAAAACGAAAAGTCTTTTATTTCTCTTGCGTTTTTTGCAATTATTTTGGTCACCTTGTCTATGCCTGATATATTTTTTTCTTTAAGTTTTGCTTCCACAATTGATTTTGTTATTACTTCTGAATCTAAATCAAGCACATTTTCTTGATTATTGTTTTCTTTTGCTTTATCAATTATGCTATTTATCTCGTCTTGTGATAAACCTGATGAATCAAATGCTTTTGGTTCAACTTTTCTTAACTCAGGTAAGTTAACTTTCTTTAATGATTTAGCATTAAAAAATGCACCTTGACCAATTTCTTTCACGTTAGGCAAATCAATAGATTCTAGTTTTGATACATTGCTAAATGCGTATCTACCTATTTTTTCTAATTTAGGGGCATTAAATTCAATTAATGCACTAGCCAACGAAAAAGATGATGTTCCAATCTCTTTAACAACAGGTAAACTTATTTTAGTCAATGATACAGCGCGATAAAAAGCAGATTTACCTATTTTTTCTACCTTTGGTAAATCTATTGATGTTAAAGCAGTTGCTTCAAAAAATGCTTCGTCACCTATTTCTTTTGCATTTTTTGCAATTATTTTAGTCACTTTATCTATATTTGATATATTTTTTTCTTTAAGTTTTTGTGTAACAACATCTTTTGTTATTACTTCCGAATCTAAATCAAGCACATTTTCTTGATCACTAATGATATTATCTTTTTCTTGATTTTTTATATGCTCGTCTGTTGAATTTTTATCATCGTTTTGAGTTTCTTTTTCTTTATTGTCTTGTTTTTTGTCCACGTCTTCTATTTTTTCAATTTTTTGGTTATTTTGACCACCTGCGTTGCATGAGCTTGAAAGGGCAATTAAACCAAACGCAAAAAAGCTGTTTAAAACACCAGCAGAAATAACTCTTTTAATTGTTTTTTTGTTCATTTCTCGTTTCTCTTTCTCTCTATATAAATCAAAATTTATTAATATATTAAGAATGATAAAAAACTTTATTTAAATCTGTGTTTCAACAACAAAAAGAACGTGAATTTTGTGAAAATTTTAAAGCTCTTTTCACATATGTGGTTATGTTCCAGAACAAAAAGTAGAATAAAAAAACTCGCATAAACGAGTTTTTAATAAGGTTGCACACGTTTTTTGTGTGTTTTTTCAATAAAAACTAAAATCGCTAAACCACTGTACATTATGAATGAAATACCTTGTCAAATAATTGTTGCGATGATGTCGCCGTTAAATTCATTTCTATTAAATCCTAGCGCAATTCAGTATAAAAGTCACGTTGTATTGATAAAAAGCAAGGTAAAAAGCATTCCTTTACTCATTCCACCGAATTTTTTTTGTTCAAATGATTGCAGTGCTGAAGGTAAAAAACTCGTGGTTGTTAAGAAAGGGAAAACTATAAGGAAAACACGCATTAATGTAGGTGGAAAATGTTTGTTTGCAAGAATGCCTCAAAGCGAAAAAGCAATAGCAAACAAACTTATTGAAAGAGTTATGATCAAAACAAAATAAGAAGTTTTTCTTTTTTTAATATTTTGAGAATATTTGTATGAAAAGAACAAAGTAAAAGAAAAGATTATTGAGCAAACCATATTTGCGTATGCTGCTCCTACCATTTTTTGTGGAGATGAATCTCAAGAACCTATTAGCATCCAGCCAATAACACCTATAAAAAATACTCAAAAAGTATAATATTTGACTGATTTATCAGTTTTTTTGTGCTTAATAAGAAAAACGAGTTGTGGTATTCCAACACATATTGTTGAAAGGACTGCAATTGTTCCAAAAATAAATGCTATTCAGGCAGAAACAGGATTTTTTCCGTCTAAAAGCAATAAATTTAAGATGCTATTAATAAAAACCCTCTGTTTTTTTAATGAAATTGTTTATGTAATTATGTATTTTAGGTGTGTTTTTGTAAAACATTGCATGTCCTGAATCATTTAACTCGTATGTTGAAATTTTGTATAGATTTATGTATTTTTCCGCTTTGTCAAAACGGAAAAATTTATCATTTCTGCTCAAAAAAACCATGTAGTTTCTGTTTGTTTTATAAAACTTCTCATAAAGATTTTTGACAAAAGTCATGTCAAAAATTTCAGAAGCTAATTTTGAAAAAGTTTTTATTCTGTATTCAAAAAATGATTTAGGTGTTTGAAGAATTTTTTGTTTAGCTGCTTCGGTGATAATTCAATCATTGTCGTATTCTGAAAATAAATTTAATTGAGTTTCATATCATTGTTCAGGTGTTGAAGCGAGCATTCAACGTCTTTTTTGTTCAATATCAGCAGGACTTTCGTCGCGAGGCATAATTGGTACAACTCCAAATACTTGTTTAACGTTCGCATTTTTTATTGCATTATACAAAGCAGGGACTGCGCCTAATGACTGAGCAACGATATAAAAACCTTTATCGCCAATAACTTTTTTGATAAATTCTTGCACAATATCACAATAATATTGCATTGTTGGTTCTTTGATGTTGTTTGAAGACATTCCGCAGCCAGGCATATCGGGAGCTATAATTGAATACAATCTATCTTTGGTATTAAAAAGAGATAAAGCTCTCTGAGCTTCATCTCCAAAACCATGAAGAAAGAGAACTATTATGTTTTATACTTCATAATCATCATCATCCAAAAAACTAATAGTTTCTGTGCTTAATTCAACAGTTTTTCTAATCATTGCTATCCTAAAATTAATTTAATAATTTCGTCCTTAGTAATTGTTCCAAAATATTCTTCAAAATCAATTGAATCAAAGATTTTACGTATGTTTTCTTCTTTAAGTGGTGTGTCTTTAAATAAAGGTTCAATTTCTCGTGGATCTTTTTTAGATAAGAAATCACCTTCGAATCAAATCTCTTTAATAATTCCTTTTTCAATGTTTCCTTTTACGTTGATAATGCCGCCTTTAAATTTGTTGCCGCTACGGAATGAAAATGTTGCTGCTTTGTTGAAAATTCAGTCTTCAGAGCTGACTTCTTTTCGCATTGCTTCGAGTTTGTCTTTGTATTTTTCGTAAGGAATTTCTAAAAATTCACCATTATTGTGTTCAACAAAGTAGTTGATTAATTTTGTGATAAAGGTTTCAACATCCATTTTTTCTTTTAGTTCGTCGTAAATGTTTGTTACTCTTTGGCGAACTGATTGAATACCTTTTGACTCATATTTAATTCTTGCAGGGTTAAGAGCATTTGAAAGTTTTGTGAGGTCAACATTGTAAAGCAAGGTACCATGACTAACAATTCTATTTTTGCTTAAATATTGAGCATTTCCACTGATTTTTGCACCATTTACATGGACATCATTTCGGCCATGGAATTCTGCATCAAGGCCAAGAGATCTTAAAAAGCCAATAATTGGAGCTAAAAATCTTTCATAGCCGCCTTGTTTATTGTAATCGGTAATAAAGCTAAAATTAATGTTTCCCATATCGTGATATACTGCACCACCACCTGATTTTCTTCGAGCCAATTTGATATCGTTATCTATAACGTATTGACGGTTAATTTCTTCGTGTGCGTTTTGGTTGTTACCAATAATTATTGCGTTGTCGTGTTGATAAAGAATTAATATGTCACCTTTCATATCAAGGTCATTTAGAATGATATTTTCTAAAGGAAGAGTGATGTAAGGACTTGTTTCTTTTATTCTAAATATTTTCATTTTTTCTCCTAAAATTAATGCTTAAATTTTACCATTATTATTGATTTTTGTGTATTATAGGGAACAAAAAAACAGGTTAAACCTGTTTTTTAGGTAATTAAGATACAACTTTTTTTGCATATCTTTTTTTGTAAAAATTTGATTTTTTGAAGTAATGAATTCCTAGTGATTGTGAAATACTTCATATGTTTGAAATAATTCAATAAATTTGCACACCAGCACTGAAAACAAATGTAATAAATAAGAAAACAAACATCATTATTCATTGCATTCTATCGCTTTTTTTCAGGGCTTGTTTTTGCTCAATAGTCAGTCGTTTTGTTGAACGTTTGTTCAATATACGCGGAATTATCATTGTCAAGATTTGACTTGAGCCCGCAAATAATAGAATAAAGAAGTATTGTCATTCTCCCGCAAAAAGACGTCTGTAGGAAACTGCAGCAAAGTCAATACCAAGTCATGTTGTTGATTTTAATTCAGGAACCGACTGGATAACACGTCACATAGCAATAAAAATAGGTAGTGAAATTATTATTGAAATAAGTGAATCCATAGGACTTACACCATTCTTTTTATAAAGCTCTGCTATTTCTTGTTGTTGACGCATTTTTAATTCTTTATTGCTTTTTGGCACATCTGCATATTTTGCGTCAATTTTCGCTTTTTTAGCCCTTAATTCTTCTTGGATTGTTTGTGACATTGTTGCTTTTCAAGTGATTGCAAGACCTATTGCACGAACAATAATTACTGCTAAGAAAATAACAAGAATTGTACTTCAACCACCTGCGTCACCTAAAGGTGCTCTAGTAGCAATAACAAACGCAGAAAGAGGTCAAACAGCAAATGAGAAGAATGGTCCATAACCTAATGTAGATTCAAATGATGGGAATGGAATTTGTGGTTCTGTAGCAGCAAAAGCAATTTGCGAACCAACAGAAGTTGAAGGACCACCGTATATTGAATTTTCTTGATCTAAATTAGTAAGCTGAATATTACCATTTTTATCAAATGTCTGTATTCCATTTTCGTCTAATTGTGGAGCTTTAGATGTTGTTGTGTTTAGGTTAGTTATTGATAAATAGTTATTGATTGTGTCTTGGTAATTTATTAAGAAGTTTCTTTCTTCATCAGTAATTTTAGTTTTTTTACCTTCAACAATCTCATTAAGTACTTCTTCATAACTTGCTTTATTATGATCTTTAAGATATTGTTTGTAGTAGTTATCTTCTTTTAAAAATGTTTCTCTATAAAGCAATTCAAATATGTCACGCGCATATATTGCGTTATTTCTGTTAGCATAACCACTGCGAGTACTGTAAAGACTAAATAATGACGCTTTTTTTAGAACAACATTTTCTTTATCTGGAAATGTAATTTTTAGTTGTTTAGGATCTAAGGTGTAATTTCCATCTTTATCTTTTGTTTTTTCGTCATAAAGTTTTTTGATATCAAATTGCGGGTCAATAAATTTAATATCTTGAGTTCAGTTATTAAATACTGATTTGTATTCTTTTGCTTTGTCAAGTGTAAATAAATATTGACCAGTTTCACCTTTGAAAATAGGCTGACCGTTGACAAAATCACCATTGTTTTTAATATATTGAACTGATGAAGTAAAACTACCTCTTTGACCATACTCAGCACCTACATTTTTAGCTTGATTTCTTAAATCTTCAAGAGTGCTTTTGTATTTTTTGTACGAAAGATGGAAGTTTGCTTCAGGAATATGTTCAACTTTGTAGTATTGATTATCTTTAAGATATTTATCGTCTTTTTTCTTTGTTCCTTGTTTAAATGTTGCAACAACAGGAGATATTTTTTCCTGAGAACTGTAGAATTCAGTACCTGCACCACTAAAACTAGAACTTTTTACTGCTATTGATTGAACACACCCTGTAAGAGTAAATGCAAACAACAGCACGTATAAAATTATTTTAATTACTAATCAAGCCTTCTTTCAAGCTTCCTTTTTGTTTTTTTGCTTTTTTGAACCTTGAGATGGCTTGAAATAATCAAAATTACTTGATCTACTTTCCATTTTTAATTTTCTTGAATAATCCTTCGGTTGTGTCTAGTTTTGTTTTGTATGTTTGATTTAAAAATTCTTTTCTTAAGATAACAACGAAGTGAAATTTCAAATCATATATATTCAATGTGTGAATTATTGATTTTAATTGACGTTTGTAATAATTTCTCATTACTGCATTAGCGAATTTCTTTGGAATTGTAATTCCGACTCTAAAATCCTCTGCAGGTAGATAGTAAATTATTAAATATTTATTTATTAATTGTTTTTTACCTTTGATAACGTTGTCAAATTCTCAACTTTTTTGTAATCTGTATTGTTTTTTCATTTTTAAACTCTACACAAAACTAGTTTGCGTCAGATACAGTTAGTCTTGCTCTACCTTTAGCTCTTCTAGCTGCTAACACTTTTCTACCGTTAGCAGTAGCCATTCTTGCTCGAAAACCATGTACTTTAACATGTTTTCTTTTATTTGGTTGGTAAGTTCTTAAACTCATGAATACCTCCTAAAATTTAATACATATAAATATTAATATGCAAAATATGCTTTATTATATAATAAAAGCTTAAAAATCAAAGATAAAATTATAAAATAGTTTGCGCGTTTCAGGGAGGCTGAATGAAGAAAAATATTTTTAAAATGGCTGCATTATTGAGTCAATTTTTGCTACCTTTAAGTGTACTATCATGCAGACAACCAATGAAAAATGTGAACAAAATAACTTCTGTAAATGCATCAATAAATGATGAAAAAGGTCTATTAAAAATCCACTTCTTAAAATCAATTAAATCTAATCTAATTTTGACGTATGATACTCATAAACGTGTTCAAACGTCAAAAATTGAAGATGATGGTTACACACACATTTTCCAATTTAATCCATCACAATTTACGTATAATAAGTCTTATTCGTTCGATCTTTTTTTAGACAATAAAACAGAAGTAAGTGCAGTTAATAACTCGAGTAACTTTTTATTTAAATTTGAGAAATTAAACACAAATACTCAAGAAAAACTGGATAATAGTTCACATGATACAACTCCTATTGAAAAAGAAAAAACTAACTCGATTTTGTCTTTAGAACCACTTACTGAAAAAGAAAAAAACGTTTTAAGTATTCATTTAGAATTCGCTCAAAATTCACCTTTATTTTTGACGTATGATACTGATAAACGTGTTCAAACGTCAAAAATTATTGATAATGGACACACACATATTTTTGAATTTCTTTCTCCTGAAATTGAATATAACAAGGAGTATGTATTTGATTTATTTCTAGATAAATGTCTTGAAAATAAAGCAGTTAATAACTCAACAAACTTCTCATTTGTTTTCAAAAAAGAAATGAAACAAAAAATCCAAAACAGCGAAACTAAAAAGCCGGAGATAAAAAAAGAAAAAGAAAATAAACCACAACAATTTCCTGATTTTCCAATAATTCCACCAAACTTTCCTAACTTCAACAAGATTAATAAAGAAAACCACACATATCCAAGTTTTGTTGACAAATTTACTAAAATCAATAGAGTTAATGCTTATAAAGAAATATACGATAGAACATTTGCAGTTAAATTCGGGGTAAAATTAAATAATAATAGTTCTAATGATTTCAGATCAACAAATAATGGAACAGCATGACTTCTCGACTATCATAAAATTAATGACAATAAATACAAATTGTTTTTAGCAACCAATCTTCATGTTGCCGGAGATTTATCCAACACTTTAAGTGAAGAACTTAACAAAAAATTGAATTATGAAGATCCAAGAGGAAACAAAGCAATAGCAATATCGTTAGGTAAAAGTAGTCAAAAAATTACTGATTTTGAAGCAAAAAACAACAAATTTATATATGGAAACCAAGAAAAGTATCGAACAAAATGGTTGGCTTCAGATAACCGGTTTACTGATTATGGAAAAACCGATTTTTCTGCTGAACACACAAAATTTTCAGATGGTATAAGTGCTCCAAAATTAATATTTGCAGGCTATGATTTTATTAAAGATGAATATGTAAACCAATTTCAAAAAGAAGCAAAAGAGAAACTGAAAGAGAAAATTAAATCAATAGAAGATAAAGATGAAGATGATAAAGATTCTGAATATTGAATAGCAAATAATGCATTAAAAAATCAGCAAAAATTTCCGTTTTATACTGATTTTGCAGTATTTGAGGTCGAAATAGACATGAGTAAGATGGCTAGTGAATATGCTCAATGATTTAAAGATTCAATAAGCGGCCTAGATGCTTATTTGACAAGATTGAGTAACACAAATGTATTACCTAATCAAGATAAAAGTGTTTCAAAATATATGCTTACAAAAGATTACATCACATCTCACAACGAGATAAAAAACCCGACACAAAACAACTTATGGAATTCAAAAGAAGCTTATATCGCAGGTTATGTTGGAATTGATAACGGTTATTCTGCTTGGTCATTGAATAATCCAATTGAAAGAAATAGTTCTATTCAATGAGCATACAGATCACCAGAAAATAAAGAAGCATTCGCTGTTGCTTCATACAATTATGAAGAAAAAGTAACAACAAACAACTTTTATCCATACACTTCAGTGCATGGAAAAGTTCTATTAGATAGATATGGCTTTAATGAAACTGTGTGATTTTCATCACTTTATTATGGAGCTTCTGGCTCGCTAGTTTACAATGATTTTGGTCAAATGATTGGTATTTATAGTTCAGTTGCAAGTTCGGTAAATCTTTATGATTTAAGTAAGCAAGCAGGCTTTACTCCATTTTTGTTGTCGCAGGATTATGGAAAAGGTGATAAAAAAATTAAGGCATACAACCTTATTGATGGTTCAGACAAAAATCTTTACCCCGCTCAAAAAGCATCATTTAGAGAAAATTTAAGAGTTATTTATCCAAATGGATTTGATGATAAAGGTTCCACAACGACTGCATTATTTGAGAATGGCTTCTAAATTCAAAATGCTATAATTTAATATTACTAGGAGCAAAAATGTTAAACATTAAATATATTCAAGAAAATAAAGACAAAGTTCGCAGCAGTTTAATGAAAAGAAACTTTGACATTTCGATTTATGATAATTTGGTTGAGTTATTAGCAAAAAGAGGCAAATTTATGCATGATGCTCAATCAAAAAAAGCCGAATTAGCTAAATTTAGCAAAAGTTTTGCTGAGTTCAAAAACAACAAAAATAAATTAGATGAACTTAAAGTGCAAGCTGCTTTAATCAAAAAAGAGCAATTGAATTTTGAACAAAAATCAAGAGAAATTGAACAACAATGTGATGAATTATTGGCCACTATTCCAAATATTACTCTTGATGAAGTTCCTACTGGTGAAAGTGACAAGCAAAATGTTATTTTAGCAACACATGATAAATTAGGTAGGGGTCTTGTAGCGAGAACATTGCCACACTATGAAGTGGCCAAAAATCTTGATATTATTGATATTGAGAGAGGTGTTAAATTATCTGGTTCAAGATTCGTGATTTATAAAGGTTTAGGTGCAAAACTTGCAAGAGCTATTCAGAATTTCTTGCTTGACTTACATACACAAAACGATTATTTAGAAGTTTCTACACCAGTAATTGCAAAACCTAATATCTTGTTTGGTACTGGCCAACTTCCTAAATTTAAAGAAGATTTATTTAGTGTTGATGGTTCAGATTGATACTTGATTCCAACTGCCGAAGTTACTCTTACCAACCTATACAATAATGAGATTATTGACCTTTCTAAACCAAAAAGATTTACTGGTTTTACTGAATGTTTTAGATCTGAAGCGGGCAGTGGTGGTAAAGACACTAAAGGAATTATAAGATTGCACCAATTTAAAAAAGTTGAACTTGTTAAAATAACAAGTCAAAAAGATGCAATTAGCGAATTTGAACAAATGCTTGATCAAGCAAAAAAAGTTCTAGAATTATTAGAACTTCCTTATCGTGAAGTGCTTTTATGCACAGGTGATACTGGTTTTTCATCTAGAAAAACAATTGATTTGGAGGTGTGATTACCTTCAGAAATTCAGTTTAGAGAGATTTCATCAGTGTCATATATGGGAGACTTTCAAGCGCGTAGAGCAATGATTAGATATAAAGATGAAAATGGTGAAAATCAATATGCTCACACAATGAATGGTTCAGGACTTGCAATTGATAGACTAATAGCTGCAATTCTTGAAAATTATCAAAATAAAGATGGTTCAATAAGCGTTCCAACAAAATTAATACCATATATAGGTTGTGAGCTAATAAAATAAAAAAAATGAATTTTTACTGATAATCTATGAGTAAAAATTCATTTTTTATTATTTTTCTTGACTTTTTATAACATCATAATCGAATTCTGTAGGCACGTTTTTACCAAAGTGATCAACTTCAACAGTTGCGATTTTTGTTGTGTCGTTAGCATCAGTAACCTTACCACTTTGTCCTTTAAAAGGTCCTGAAATTATTTCAACAATTTCACCTATTGAGAATTTTGTTTCAAATTTACCATCATTAAAGTCTTTCAAAAGTTTTTCTTCTGACTGAAAACATTTTTTAATTTCACGTATAGTAACTGGAGTTGGTTTAGCACCTTTTCCTGAAGAACCTATCAGACCAGTAACATATTGAGTGTTTCGCACTACAAATCAAGCTTTATCAGACATATGCATGTTGATAAAAATGTAGCCGCTGTACATATTGATCATTTTTTTTGTGTATGGTTCGCCATTCAATTTTTTTTCAGCTTCTTTAGCAGATAAAGAAGGTTTTTTGAATATTTTAAATGCACCTTCACTACATGCATTTTGATTAAAACAGTCTTCAACTTCCTCGCTAACTATTCGGTTTTTTAAACTTTCTACAACAACGTCTTCTTTACCAGAAACAGTGCTTATCATATATCATAAAAATTTTTTTTCTTCCATAAACTACCTCTATTATTTAATTCCTAATCTTGATCATAATAATGTGATTAATGTTGCAAAACCCATAACAATAGCCGTAAAAATAACAGTAAAAATTACAACTTTAACAAAAGACATTCAGTTTGTTTTTTGTGATGGCCATCGCACACGTTTTAATTCTTTAAAGAAACGTCTAACTCTGTATTTTTTTTGTTTTATTTCTTTCTTTACCATTACTTTTCCTCTTTGTGAACTGTATGTAATCTACACTTTGGACAGAATTTTTTTATTTGAATTCTTTGCATATTGCCAGCACTCTTAGGAGTTGAGTAATTTAGAGCAAAGCATTCAGAACAGCTCAATGAAACTTTTGTTTTCTTCATAATTATATATTATGCTCCTTATTAAACGGTAAATAAAAAAGTGCCTAGCACCAAATTTATTTTATCACTTATTGATAGAACAGTGAAAATTTTTTTTGGAGGTTAAGCACTATATTATTTTTTTGTTGAGAAGTGATGAATGAATTGAGAAAAATTGATTTGCTGTTTGAATGATTATTTAAGTTGTTGTTTTTTTCCAAAAACACTGAAAAATCAATACTTTTGAGCAAATTATCGAGTTCATTTTGTGCAGAATCATCCTTGATATCAATAATTTCATCTACAGGTACAGATGTTAGTTTTGAACATCTTTTTGAACGCAGTCAATAACTAACCTTTCCAAGAACAAAATATTTTGAAATCTTCAAAATATATGTCTTGAAACTGCAATTTAATTCGCTATTGAATTTTTGAGTTATTGAATAACATTCGAATAAAAATTCATTATACAAGTCTTCTACTTCAAGGGGAACATTGAAGGTTTTACTCAACTGAAATCGAATTGTTTGAGTAATAAGATTTTTGTACTTGAAATCTATAATTTTAATCAATTTAGGCTTACTTAATTTAAGGACATATTGACCAATAGAACTATCGTTATAGAGGTCAATATTTTTAAAAAAACTCATCTTACTCCTTGGTGAGTTGATACATTAATAGAGCACTAGCAACAGAGACATTCATTGATTGAACGCTACCTTTTTGAGGTATATAAACGAGAACATCTGACTCATTTAACACAGGTTGTGAAATTCCATTTGCTTCATTTCCGACAATTAAAATTGATGGTTTATTGTAAGTTATTGAATCAAAATGTTGAGCATTTTGATTCAATGCTGAAGCATATACTCAATAACCATTTTTTTTGAGTTTTTTTATTGTTGCAACCAAGTTGTTAACTTTTATAATTTTCAAACCAACAAAACCACCTGAAGAAACCTTAAGAACAGTCGAGGTGATATTAGCACTTCTATCTTTTGTTAAGATTAGGTGAGTAATTCCTAATGCATTAGCACTTCTTATTATTGCTCCTAAATTATGTGGATCTTGAACTCTATCTAAAACTAGTATATTTTGAGGCATATCTTTAATTATTGTGTCGAGGTCATATATAGGGAAATCTTTTAAAGTAGCAATAATTCCTTGATGGTTTTCATTTGTGATTTGGTTAAAAAATCTTTCATCTTTGATTGAAACATTTGCTCTAGTTTGTGTTTTTATTTTGTGAGCAAGACTTTCTGAAGATACATAAATTTGTTCAATAGGCAATTTTGCACTTATTGCATCACTAACAGAATTTCTTCCTCACAACATTAATTTTTCCATTTTATTTCCCCTTAAATTTGTATTTTTTTTCATTTTGAAAAAATGTTAATAAAGTCCAGTTTTTTGAAGTTTTTCACGCAATAAATCAGCATTTGAGTAGTCTTTTACACTCAAAAATGAGTGTCATTGGGCAAAAAGATCTAACGCATTTTTGTATATAGAAATATCAGTTAATGGTCTATGAATTATGTGGAAAACAGTGTAGATATTTAATGCATTTTCAATGCTTTTTGTTTTGTTGAATTGTTTTATCTCATCATTTATTAGTAAATTGTATTTAGCGAAGTCATAATTAGACAATGCTTCAAACATATTTAATACATTTTGGTGTTTATTGTTTGGCTCAAGATTTGTTCCAAATTTAGAGTAAATCTGGAACATAACTTTTTTATATTTTGCTTCAATTGCTTTGAGATTGTTGATTAATTCTTCAGTTAAATTGATTGGAGCGCTAAATTTTGCAGTCAAAATCATTAATTTGTAAATTTCGCTTCCATGAATTTTGAAAAATTCCTGAGGCAAAATAACATTACCTAATGATTTAGACATCTTTATTCCATTTAGGTTGATTTGGCCAACTCGAATTCAATTTTTTGCTATGTTTTGATTATGCAAAGCAAAATGTTGAATGTTTTCATTTTCGTGATGCGGGAATGTTAAGTCCATTCCACCACCATGAACATCAACTCCATCTGAACCAAAGTGTTTATCTATTAAGGCACAACACTCAGTATGTCAACCAGGTCGCCCTTGTCCAAAACGAGAGTCATATTTTATTCCAACTTTTGTGCTTTTTCAAAGAGCAAAATCTGCTGGAAAATGTTTATAATTGCTTTCTTCTTCAAACACCATCTTATCAAGTTTTTGTCCCGAAACAACTCCATATTGTTCACAATGTTTTTTTACATCAAATCAAACATTGTTATCTTGATCTCTGTATGCTGAACCATTATTGACTAATTTTGCAATATATTCATCAATAACACCAATATTATCAGTTACTTTTTCAACATAAGTAATAGTGTCGATATTGAGTATTTTAAGTAGATCGAAGTATTGTTTTGTGTACTTTGTAGCAATTTCGGTCTCACTAACACCACATTCAATAGCTTTGTTGATAATTTTGTCATCTATATCAGTAATATTATGAACAAAAATGAATTCTTGACCTAAAAATCGCATTGCTTTTAAAGATAAATCAAAAGCGGTGATAGCTCTTAAATTTCCAATGTGTGGGTCATTATAAACAGTTGGTCCGCAAATATAAAATTTCTTCATATTTTTATTATACATTAATAAAATAATTGTGTTTTTTTACCAATACACACATTTTTGAGTACTTTTGGTAAAACCGTTGAACTATCAGACAATCAAAAATATAATTTAATTAAATAGATTAGACTAATACAACAAGTTTGAGCATTCGCAATTAGTTTCAAATAACTTTTTTATAAATTAATTAATAAAACAACAATAAATCTAAATTTACATAACACAAAGTTTCGGAACAAATTGTAAAAAAGCATTTTTTCAATTAAAAAACCAACAAAAAGTCAATTTTTTTAAATTATTACATACCATTTTGTTTCGGACTTGAGGTTTGAATTCCTAATCGTATCATTCATATAACTCACACACTGAGTTTATTTTTTTATTATCAAATATGGTCTATATATTCAAAAGCTAAAAAAATAAAAATAACTAAAGATTCGGAGTAAATCACAAAAAGTGCATTTTTATAGATAAATAATCAACAAAAATACACTTTTTGTAAATATTACATACCATTTTTTAAATTTACTGTATTTTATTTATTAATAATAATATTTAAATTTAGTAATATTTAAAATATGAGTAAATATGACGAAAGCAGTATTCAGCAATTAAAAGGTTTGGAGGCTGTCCGAAAAAGACCAGGAATGTACATAGGCAGTACTGATGTAAATGGTCTGCATCATTTAGTTTGAGAAATAGTTGATAACTCAATTGATGAAGCATTAGCAGGATATGCTAATGTTATTTTGGTGACATTAACTAAAGAAGGTTCAGTAATTGTTGAAGATAATGGACGTGGAGTACCTGTTGGAAAAACTGAAGGCGGTAAAACTGCAGTTGAAAGAGTTTTCACTGAATTACACACAGGTGGAAAATTTGATGATAGTGTATACAAAACGTCAGGTGGTCTGCATGGTGTTGGTGCATCAGTGGTCAATGCATTGAGTAATAAATTAGTTGCAACTGTCTATAAAGATGGAGCAATTTATGAAACCATTTTTGAAAATGGTGGCGAGGATATCAAACAACGAACCAAAAAAATAGGAACAACTAACAAAAAAGGTACAAAAGTTGAGTTTTGACCAAATTATGAAACCTTTAAAAAAGCTAAATTAAGCTATGAAAAAATTTCAGAACGGCTTAGAGAAAGCAGTTTTTTAATTGCGGGCTTAAAAATCAAACTTACTGATGAAACTAGAGATCAAAGTGTTGAATTTCAATATGAAAATGGAATAAGCGCGTTTGTAGAATTTATTAATGACTCAAAAACTCCTATCGGTGAAGTTTTTACATTTAAAGAAAGCAAAAGAGATATTGATGTTGAAGTAGGTTTTCAATATACAGACAGCTATAATGAAACAATTTTGAGTTTTGTAAATAATGTTAAAACTAAAGATGGTGGAACTCATGAAATTGGTTTAAAAAGTGCTCTAACAAAGACATTTAATGAGATTGCAATGGATGAAAAAATTATCAAAGGCAAAAATACTTTTGATGGTGATGATATTCGAGAGGGTTTGACAATAATTGTAAGTGTTAAAATACCTGAAAAATATCTTGAGTTTGTAAGTCAAACCAAAGATAAATTAGGAACTCCTGAAGCAAAAAGTGTTGTTGAGGAAATAACATTAAAACACTTAAAAATGTGGTCTGTGGAACATAAACCACTAGTTAAAAAAATTCTAGATAAGATACGAAAAGCTGCCGAAGCAAGAGCAAGTGCTCGAAAAGCACGTGCTGAAGCACGTTCAACTAAGAATGCCTTAAAAGAAAAACAGATTTTATCAGGAAAACTAACACCTGCACAATCAAAAATCTCTGCAGAAAAAGAACTTTTTTTAGTTGAGGGTGATTCTGCTGGTGGTACAGCAAAAAAAGGTCGAGACAGACACTATCAAGCAATATTGCCTTTACGCGGTAAAGTATTAAATACAGAAAAAGCAAGACTTTATGAAATACTCAAAAATGAAGAAATAGCAACAATAATCAATACTATTGGTGCTGGTGTTGGTGAAGATTTTGACATTAAAAAAGCTCAATATGGAAAAGTTGTAATAATGACTGATGCCGATACTGATGGTGCTCACATTCAAATATTGCTGCTTACATTTTTCTTCAGACATATGCGACAACTTGTGGATGCAGGTATGGTTTATATTGCTTTACCACCTTTATTTAAGGTTGCTTCAAGTCGTAAAGAAATCATCTATGCATGAGATGAAAACGAATTAAAAGAGATTTTATCTCAACCAGGTTTTAAAAATTCAGAAGTGCAACGTTACAAAGGGCTTGGTGAGATGAATGCTGACCAAATTTGAGAAACAACTATGAATCCAGCCACAAGAACATTGATTCAAGTAAAAATTAATGATGTAAGTTTAGCTGAACGACGTGTTTCAACATTGATGGGTGATAATGCCGAACCTAGAAAAGAATGAATAAATGCCAATGTTGAATTCAGTATGGAAGATGATTATCAAATCAATTAGGAGCTTAAATGAATGATAAAAAGAAAAAGAAAATTGATGAAATAGTTGACAAAATAGTTGCTGAAAACATTGATTCAATTATGGCTGATAGATTCAGTCGTTATTCAAAATATATTATTCAACAAAGAGCACTTCCAGATGTACGAGATGGACTTAAACCTGTTCAACGCCGTATTCTTTATTCAATGTCTGAATTAGGTTTATTTAATTCAAAACCATTTAAAAAATCAGCTAGAGTAGTTGGTGATGTTATTGGTAAATATCACCCTCATGGCGATAGTTCAATTTATGGAGCAATGGTTCGAATGGCTCAAGATTGAAAAATGCGTATGACACTGATTGAGATGCATGGAAATGTTGGTAGTATTGATGATGACCCTGCAGCAGCAATGCGTTATACTGAGGTCAGATTGGCCAAAATCAGTGAATATGTGTTAGGTAGCTTGAAAAAAAACACTGTTAAGTATGCTCCAAACTTTGACGATAGTGAAAAAGAACCAACAGTTTTACCTTCAATCATTCCAAATTTATTGCTCAATGGTGCTAGAGGTATCGCAAGTGGTTTTGCTACTGAAATTGCGCCGCATAATCTAGGTGAAATTATTGATGCAGCAATAGCAAAAATTAAAAAACCAGAGATAAATTTAAGTGAGCTTTCTAAACATATTTTAGGTCCAGATTTTCCAACTGGCGGAGTAATTTATGGAACAAGAGGGATACAAGACGCATTTGAAATCGGTAAAGGCAAAATTACACTCGTTTCAAAATATGACATAAAAGAAGACGCTAAACACAAATATATTGAAATTACTCAAATTCCTTTCGGTGTTATTAAGTCTAAACTTGTTCGCGATATTGATTTATTGATTGCTAATGAAAATATTAACGGCCTGCTTGAAGTTAAGGATATGTCTGATCGCGAAGGCATAAGCATCATAATTACACTTGATAAAAATGCCAATGTAGACACAATTTTGAGTTTTTTATTGCAAAAAACTGAGATGCAAATTTATTACAATATCAACAACGTTGCAATTGTTGAAAACTCACCAAAATTGTGTAATTTACAACAACTTTTAAGTCAATATATCATGCATGTAAAAGATATAAAAACAAAGACTTTACAGTATGATTTGGCAAAATATAGAGCAAGATTAGAAATTGTTGAAGGGTTTATAAAAGTTAGTGAAATTAGCGATGCCGTTATAAAAGTAATTCGAGAAAGTGAAAATGGAAAACAAGGAGTTATTGAAAACTTAATAAAGAATTTTCAATTCACACTCAATCAAGCCACTGCCATTGCTGAATTAAGACTTTATAGACTTTCGCGAACTGATAAGCAAGCATTTTTGGATGAAAAAGCTGAATTAGAAGCATGAATAAAAAAATGTGAAATATTGCTTGAACACCCTTCAAAATTTGATGAATGAATAATTGAGTTATTAAAAGCAATAAAAAAAGAATTTGCAACACCACGTAAGACAGAAATTATTGAAGAAGCAATAAAAATTAAATATGATGCAGCCGATTTAGTTGTTGATGAAGAGGTTTTCTTAACCGTTTCAAGATTTGGCTACATGAAAAGATTTAGCAGTCGAGTTAAAGAGTCGAATGATTGAGCATCGTTTGGTCTTAAAGATGAAGATTCGATTTCGTTCTATGATTCAGTACGCACAGTGAATAATTTATTGATTTTTACTTCATTAGGCAATTATGCAATAGTACCTGTTTTCAAAATTGCTGAATGCAAGTGAAAAGAATATGGGGCTCATTTATCAGAATTTGTTGAATTAAAACCTGGTGAAGAAATTGTCTCAGTAATTAATGCTCAAGATTTTGAATCAAATGCATTTATTGTCCTTTTATCAAAAGAAGGTCAAGGCAAAAGAGTACCTTTAAAAGAATTCAATGTATCTAGAATCAATAAAACTTACACAGCGTTGAATCTTAGAAAAAATGATTTACTCATTGGTGCAAAAGTTTCGAATGGTTATAAAGATATTTTGATTGTTACTGAAAAAGGTTTAGCTTCATTATACAGTGAAAATGATATGCAAATCTATGGTTTAAAAGCTGCTGGAGTTAAGTCATGTTTTTTATCTGGTGATGATAAAATTTGTGCTTTTGAATTAGTTGAAAATGATGATGTAGTTGCATTAATTGCTGAAAAAACATTGCTAAAACGTATAAAAGTTGAATCAATTCAGCCAGTATCGAAAAAACATTTAGGTAAGCCTTTGTTTAAGCAATTTAAAACAAAACCATATATTGTGAGTGAGATAAAAGTGTGTCCTTCTGAAGCAAAATTCTTTGTTAAAAACGACAATAATGAACTAAGCACTGAAAAAATTTCTGATTATTCAATCACAAGCACTCAAGAAGGTTTTTCAAAATGCAAAGTTCAAAATGCTGTTGATATGTTTTTTGTGAATAGTTCACAGGACTTAAACTTGATAAATAAAGTTGAGGTGAGCTATGAAAAAAGTACAGAAAAAGAAGAAAAAATAATTGAGCAAGCTCAACAAAAAGTTGATGATTTACTCGAAATGGATGTTGAAGCAATACTCAAAAAATATGAAATTAAATAATTAAATAAAAAAACAACTTTTTGTCAAAATGTGTAGCAAAAAGTTGTTTTATTTTTGACCAATATACTCATATTTGAGTATATTTGGTAAATTATTGCGATACTAAACTAAGTAAAATTATTATTCGTGTTTAATGTCCTCTAAAATCTTGTTTATTTTCATAGCATTATCAGTTACTGTGTCTAGTTCAAAGTGAATTTCTGGAACTTTTCTTCAATTTAATGAATGAGCTAATGTTTTTCTTATAAAACCTGCTGCATTTCTAATTGCTTCAAGTCCCTCGTGTGATTTTTCACTAAAAGTTACAAACACTTTAGCATGCGAAGAATCTGCTGAAAGTTCGCAATCAACTACAGTTGGGTTGATGATATTGACATTTGTTAACTCAGTAGTAACAATTTGAGCTATCATCATTTTGAGTTGACTTTCCTTTCTTAATAAATTAATATTTTTTGTCATAATTCTTCCTTTCTGCATTGCTGCTAGGATATTATATCCACAATTAAATTATAAATCTTTTATTATGCTGTAGGTTAAAATTAACAACTTAAAAACATATGTTTTAAGAATGTTAAATTCTTTAAAGTACTCAAAAACGTGTATATTGGTAAAAAAACAAAAGACTTAAAAAGTCTTTTGTTTATGATTAATTTCGTATTTTTCAGGGTGCTCTTTCATCATTTTTTCAATAAATTCTTTTTTAGGTATTGAACCATATTTGTTCATTAAATCTTTACATTCTTCAAGTTCTTCTAGTGCTCATTTAAGACCTTCAAAACCTGTAACTTTTGATGCACCTGGTTTTTTTCAATTTTTGTAATTATTGAAAAATGTTTCAACATCTTTTAAAAATGGTTCTGGTAATTGATCTAATGATTCTATGTGGTCTAAACGATAGTCATCAGCATGTACTGCAATTAATTTTGTGTCTGTTTCACCTGAATCAATCATTTTCATCGCACCAATAATTCTTGCATTAAGTACAACACCAGGAATGAATTTTTCTTGTGAATAAACTAAAACATCTAGTTCATCACCATCTCAATCAAGAGCGTTTGGTATAAATCCATAGTTTGCAGGATAAACAAAGTCTCCTCTCAAAATTCTATCAACATGAATTTGACCATCTGCGCGGTCAAATTCATATTTTATGTTTGATCCTTTTTGGATTTCAATTTTTATTTCTATTACATTGTTTTTCGACATAACATAATTATAAAGTATAGACGCTTTATTGAACTTTTTACATTTTCGAAAAATATGGAATTATTTACAAAATTTAGTGCCTAATAAAATTTATTTTTTTATAATATATGCAATTATTTTTATAAATTTAGTTTGAAGGGAAAGAATTATGAAAAAACCATTTAGTGATAAAGGTACTCAATATACAGGGCATATTGATGATACTTTTGATGTTATCGTTGTAGGTGCTGGTCCTGGAGGATATCTAGCTGCTGAAGAATTAGGTAAATCTGGTAAAAAAACATTGATTATTGAAAAAGAATTCTGAGGTGGTGTTTGTTTAAACGTTGGATGTATTCCTACTAAAGCAATGTTAGCTTCAACACATGTTATTGACACAATTAAAGAAGCTGCTGGATTTGGTGTTGTTGCGAACTTCGCTGATTTAAAAATAGATTACGATGAAACCTGAAAAAAAATGCACGAAAGAAAAGCTGCTGTTGTTAAACAAATTTCAGGTGGTGTAAAAATGCTTATGAAAGGTAGCAAAGTTGCTATCGAAGAAGGTGAAGCAGAATGACTAGCTTCACACGTTGTTAAAGTTAATGGAAAAGTTTACCAAGGAACTAACATTATTATGGCTATGGGTAGTCGTGCACGTAAACTTGATAAACTTACAGGTTTTGAACAAGCTTATAAAGACTTTACAGTAATTACTTCACGTGAAGCAATCAATTGAGACAAAGAACTACCTAAATCAATTACAATCGTTGGTGGTGGTGTTGTTGGTACTGAATTTGCTCAAATGTTTGCTGCTTCAGGATCAAAAGTTACTGTAATTCAAAACACAGACGGAATTCTTCCTGGTATTGATAAAGATGCAGTTAAAGAAATAACAAAACACTTTAAAGCAAGAGGTATTGAAGTTATTTGCAATGCCTCAACAACTGAATTTAATGACCAAAAAGAACTTGTTTATGAAGTAAACGGTGAGAAAAAATCAGTTAAATCAGATCTTTATTTAATTGCTGTAGGACGTATTCCTAACTCACAAAACCTTGAAAAAACAGGTGTTGAAATTGGACAAAGACAAGAAGTATTGGTTGATGAATACTTAAGAACTAATGTTGAACGTGTGTATGCAATTGGTGATTTAACTGCTCAAAATATGTTGGCTCACGTTGCATATGAACACGCTTTAACAGCAGTTGCTCACATTTTAGGTCACGATGTTAAATATCTTCTTAACAAACCAACACCTGGTTGCATCTACACTCATCCAGAAATTTCAACAATTGGTATTACTGAAGATAGAGCAAAAGAATTAGGTATGAATGTGTTTGCTGCTAAATATGCTTTTGGTTACTTAGGAAAAGGTATTGCTACAAAAGATACTGCAGGGTTCTGTAAATTAGTTGTTGACCATGAAAGTGGCTTAATTGTTGGTGCAACAATTATTGGTGCAAATTCAACAGATTATATTGCTGAAATTGGCTTAGCAATGGAACACAAATTAACAGTTTCAGACATTACATATACAACTCACCCTCACCCTACATTTAATGAAATTGTTTGAGAAGCAGCTCGTTCAGCTCACTTAAAACTTGAATTAGATAAAGCTAAAAAATAATTCAATATTTAAAAGACGCACTTGCGTCTTTTTTTGTTATTTAATCAAAATTAGTATAATTAAATTTATGAATATATTACTTAATTATGATTTAGAATTTAATAACACTTATGAACTCATATATGATTCATCAATTGAAGCAGATGCAATAAAAAAATTCGATTCAAAGGAATTTGACTTGGTTGTTAATTTTAATGCTTCATCAAACATAGTTTCATCAATTATTTTGGTTGATAAAGTTGATTTCATTAAAGACAAAAGAGTATGAACAATTGCACACAAAAATATTGTAGATACAGTGGAAAAAAGTATACGAGCAAAAGACGAAAACCACTTAATTTTCAATAAAAACGCAAATATTTGTGTCGGTAGAATTGTTGCAAGAAACAAGCACCCTAAATCAGAAAAACTATATGTTTTAGATGTTGATTTTAAATCATTCAAATGCCAAATCGTAACGAATACTCTTTATACAACACCTGATAAAATTTTGGCATTTTATTTACCAGGCTCAATAACTCCTGATGCTCAAGTAATTAAACTCGGTGAAGTAATGAATGTTAAAAGCGAAGGAATGCTTTGTTCAGCTGCTTCATTGAAATTAGATAAATATACTGATTTATTTGAAAACGATGTATTGAAAAATTTACCAATAACACTCAAAAATGAGTATATTGGTAAAAATATCGATGCTATTTTTCCTGAACTAATTACACAAATATAAGAGGTGAATAATGAATATTATTAATGAACTAAAACAAAGAGGAATTCTAAAACAAATTAGTAATGAAGACAAGTTCAATACTTTTAAACCTTCAGAAATTGCTATTTATGCTGGCTTTGATCCTACTGCGCAAAGTCTTCACCTAGGAAATTACATTATCATTAGTGTATTAAAAAGATTTAAGCATGCTGGTTATAAAGTTTATGCACTTATTGGTGGTGCTACTGGTATGATTGGTGATCCTTCATTCAAAGATTCTGAAAGAATTTTGCTTGATAATGAGCAGGTAAATATCAATAAAAGCAAAATAAAAGCACAACTTGAATCACAAGGTTTAGAAGTTATTGATAATTATGATTTTTACAAAAATATGAATGTTCTTGAATTTTTGCGAGATGCAGGAAAACTTGTAAATATTTCTTATATGTTAGCTAAAGATTCTGTTTCATCACGTATCAGCAGAGGACTTTCTTTTACTGAATTTAGTTACCAATTACTCCAAGGTTATGATTTTTTAAAACTTTATCAAAATTTCAATGTCAAAGTGCAAATTGGTGGAAGTGATCAATGAGGAAACATAACTACTGGTCTTGATATGATTTCAAGTGTTGTTGGTGATATAAATTCAAAAGCAGTTGGAATAACTATTGATTTATTAACTGATGAAAATGGCAAAAAAATAGGTAAAAGTACTGGTGGTGGTGCATTATGACTTGATAAAAAAATGGCCTCGCCTTTCCAAATGTATCAGTATTTATTTAATCAATCTGATTTGGTAGTTGAGAAACTTTTGAAGTGACTAAGTTTTTTCACAACTGAAGAAATTAATCAAATTATGAATAAACATGTTCAAGACACAAAACAAAGATATGCTCAATCAATGTTGGCTTATGCAATTGTAAGTGATCTTTTTGGCGAAGATGAAGCAAAAAATTCAGTTAATGTAACAAAAATTTTGTTCGATAAGACTTTTGATGCTACTAGTCTAAATGTTAATGAGATAGCTAAACTATCAGACTATTTACCAGTTGTCGAAATTGAAAAAAATGCAAATATTATTGAAAAACTGATAGAAACAAAACATATTTTATCAAAACGAGAAGCTAGAGAGTTTATTCAAAATAAAGCTCTAAAAGTAGATGGTCAAACAATTGTGGAAGATTCATTATACATTCCTCAACACTTTGAAGGCCAATATGCTATTTTTAATAAAGGTAAAAAACAAACTATTCTTTTAAAAACAATTTAATTGTTTTTATGCCGGTTTCGCTTAGTGGTAAAGCAGCTGACTCGTAACCAGCAGCCATGAGTTCGATCCTCATAATCGGCACCATATGTAATTCATCAAAAAAACTTATGCGTTCAGCATAAGTTTATTTTTTATTAAGCCTTAATTGAGGTTTTGGTTGGTTTAATTACTTTTGAATCTAATGAGGTTGCAGTCTTTATTTATTGAACTGTGAATAAAAATAAAAAAGCGTATAAATGTGTTATTAAGATAGTGTGAGTTCACATTGAGATATCAATTAGTTTGAATAAAAATTAAAGATTACCTAAGCAAGCAAATTTAATATTTTTTCAGCAAGTGTATCAATGTTGGTGTCTTCTAAAGATGTTGAACAAAAATCAAATATATTTTGATTTGCAAGGAGTTTTTTAATAATTTCTAACTGAACTTCTCTCGAACCAACACCTTTTTTTAAAATCTGATGACATTGCACACAAAGTCTGGCTAAATTATCGATGTCATCATTTTCAACTCCATGTTTAAAAGGTATAACATGGTGAATTTCAAAATATTGTTCACCCTGTCGATTATCAAAAGTTTCTTCAATTCCACAAGAAAAACATTTTTTTGGTGCCATTTCTTTAAACATTTTTATTAGCGATGCATTTCTTCTTATTGCATTTTTGTGTTTGTCAAATCCGAGTATATTTCTGAATTCATTCACATTAGCCCGTGTCAGATTCTTTTGAAATATATAGTCTGTATAAAAATTTAATACATTAATTAAACGAGTTGAACTTAATTTCACATTCGGCACGTCGACCTCAAAAAACATTACATTATCAACAGTTACAAAATCTACACTATCTTTAAATTTAGGATTTTTGCTAAAAATTAATGCTTTATATTTATTGATAAAACCAATTTCATTTGCATAAAACAATGAATTTACACGTAATTGTGTATTTCTTAAACTAATAGATTCAACGTATTGTTTTTGTAATTCTCTTGTATTGAAATTAATGTATTTAAGCGGTAAAAAATTCTTATCTATAAGTTTAATCATTCTTTTTAATTCAAATAGGTTATCAGAAAAATAGTCGATGCTAATAAAATTTCGATTGTTATCGACGCTACCTCTTAATTCAAGAAAAGCGCGCAGGAATTTCTTTTTGTCTTCGTTAATATTTTCATCATTAAATCAGTCAGAAGTTAAAAGTTTTTTATTTAATTGCAGCATAAAGTCGTGCTTAGTAATATTAAGGTCATTATTTAAATAAAAACGAATGTTAATTTTGCTTTTTGTTTTTGAGTGTATTTCTCAATTTTCTGATTGTGATCAATTATTAAGATTTGCTTCGTAGTGCTTCGCATAGTCTAAAAAATTAAATTCATTAATAGGCACAAATTTAGAAGACTTGAACTCAGAATAAGTGTAAAAATATGACTTATCGTCAATTTTTTCAGGTATAGTTCTACTTAAAAATGCACCAAGTAAAAAAGGATCTATTTCAGTAGATAAAAATTTTGATAAACTTATATATCTTCTCATAATTGTCTCCTTTTTATATAGTACATATTATAAAGTGCTATAATTTGAGGTATAAATTATTATTACCTCAAATGGAGTGTTATGGTTTTTAAAATTCTTGATTTATTTTGTGGTGCGGGTGGCTTTAGTTATGGATTAGAGATGAATAAAAAATTCAAAACCGTAATAGGTGTTGATTTTGATGCAAATGCTCTTATGACTTTCCAACAAAATTTTAAAGACGCCATTACAATTCAAGGTGATCTAACCGATGATAATGTTAAAAAAAACGTAATTGAAGAGTCAATTAAAACTGGTGTAAATATGATTATCGGTGGTCCGCCTTGTCAAGGTTTTTCTCTCAAAGGTAAAAATTTAGGTCTTTCAGATAAACGTAATTTTTTGTTTATTGAATTTTTTAATTTAGTTTCAGAAATTAAACCAGAGATTTTTATTATTGAAAATGTTAAAAACTTAATTAATTCTTGCGATGGATTTTTCATAAATGAAATAAAAGAAAAATTTACTAAGTTAGGATACATTGTTAATTACGGTATTGTGAATGCTAAAAATGCAGGAGTACCACAGAATAGAGAGCGCGCAATAATAATTGGTTCTAAATCTAAAAGTATTCCAATTCCAGTATTAAAAGAAAAAGCAACAACTGTTTATGATGCAATTAGTGATTTATCATATCTCGAAAGTGGAGAAGGTAAATTTCAAGCAGATTATACTAATGAGGCAAAAACAATTTATCAACAATTAATGCGAAATAATTCTGAACAATTATTCAATCACCAAGCAACAAAACATTCAGATTTAGCAATAAGCAAACTTAAAATGATTCCACCTGAAGGTGATAAAAGTTCTTTACCAATTGAATTACACGGTAAGCAAAAATTTTCAACGACTTGATCAAGATTAATTTGAAATCAACAAAGTCCTACAATTGATACACGTTTTGATACACCTTCTAATGGTAGAAATTCACATCCTTTTTTAAATCGAGCAATCACTGCTCGAGAGGCTGCTAGAATTCAATCGTTCCCTGATTGTTTTATTTTTTATGGTAATAAAACAAGCGTATGTAAACAGATAGGTAATGCAGTTCCGCCTTTACTTGCTAAAGCAATAGGTAAGCAAATTTTAAAATACTATGCAGAAAATGAAATTGTTGATAGAAATTATAAATTAATTAATGACAACTCATATTCACTTGTTCATCAATTGTCTTTTGAAAAGTTATATGTTGATGCAATCATAACTGATCCACCATATAATATTTCCAAAATTAATAACTTTAATACACTATCAAATCGTACTGGTGTTGATTTTGGTGCTTGAGATAACAACTTTAATGTGACTGGCTGAATTAAGGATTATGTTAAACTTCTTAAAAAAAATGGCTCAATAGTAATATTTTGCTCTTACTTGTATATAAGTTTTATCATAAATGAGTTGAAGGAAAATGGAATTGATGTTAAAGACATCATAATATGAAAAAAAACAAATCCAATGCCCCGTAATGTTGAAAGAAGGTATGTACAAGATATGGAGTTTGCGATTTGAGGTGTAAAAAAAGGTTCAAAATGAACATTTAATAAACCTAATTCAGTTCCATATTTACGTTCGCTATTTGAATCTAGTGTAGTAAGTGGCAAAGAGCGAACAATACATCCAACACAAAAAAGTCTTAAAATACTTGAACAAATTATTCAAATACACACAAACAAAAATGATTTAATTCTAGATCCGTTTATGGGAAGTGGTACAACTGGTGTAGCAGCATTATTACATAATCGTAGATTTATAGGTGTAGAAATTGATAAAAAATATTATCAATTAGCTTTTTCAAGAATTGAAAATATTAAAAACCAAACATCTTAGTAAGACACAAAAAACTTATGCGTTTAGCATAAGTTTATTTTTTATTAAGCTTTAATTGTGGTTTTGGCTGGTTTAATTACTTTTGAATCTGATGAGGTTGCAGTCCTTATTTCTTTTGTATCAGACGTGTCTTTATTTTCCTTATTTACACGTTTTTGAGTACTATTTGAACTCTTTTTAGGTTTGTAAGTTCTTCTTAATTCTTCAATTTCTTCTTGAACTTCTTCCTCAAAATTATCTTTTTTAAGTTGGCTTTTTAATTCGTTGATAAATCCACCAACGATAATACCACTTGGAATTGCAAACACTGCAATACCTAAAATAGATAGAACCATAACCATTGCTTTACCAACTGTTGTTGCAGGAACTAAATCTCCATAACCAATTGTAGTCATTGTAATAGTTGCAAAATAAACAGCCTTAAAGAATTGATTGCCATCTGCCTCTGTTTGACCTTCTTTAGGGATAAACACATAAACAGGTGGTTTATCAATTGGCGCAACATTTACAAGTTCTTCACTATAAAAAATTACCGAGAAGACTAAAATGATGATGATAATAAATAAGAATGTGTAGAAAAGGACAACTCTTTCTTTTTGAAAAACATTAAATAATGCTTTGAATGGTCTAAAGTGTCTAAGTAATATGACAAGCCTCACGATACGTATTAAAACTAAGTATCTAAGGTTGAAGAATAACTCGTTTTTAAAACCACTTAATATTAAAATTTGGTTTAATGATGGTAGAAAAATTAAGATTACTAGTATTCCATGAAAAGTTATCGGGAACTTTAGTAAGTTAAGTCATGGCTTTGGTTTTTTGTATGAGACAACAAGTCATAAAAATAAATCAACGCAAGCCATAACAATAACAAGATACTCATTAATAGAGAATCAGACCTTGAATTTAGGAAATCTTTGTAAGAATTCAGGTGATAAAACAAGTGTTGAGAGTGAAATTGTATAGATAACAACTAAAAGTAGTGTGTAGAATGTTCTTGAAATTTTAGCAAACTTGTGATGCCTCTTTTCGATGTGTTCAAACGAATCAGTTCTAATAAGAATAATTTCAAAAAAGTTATGTAATTTTTGTCAAGATGATTTCTTTGTTTGTGTTTCCATAGGGACAATTATACAAAAAAACATTTTTTCGTAAAAAAATGTTTTTTCCTTAAAGTATTGAAATTTGTGTGTTTAGGTAAAAAAATTACTTCAATGATACTAAGTCTTTTGCATATCTAGCAATAACAACTTCTTCATCAGTTCTTAATTTATAAATTGGAAATTTTGAACCTGGTGTTGAAATTAATAAGTAGTCATCATAGAATTGAGAGTTCTTTGGACCTGATAATTTAACATCAAAAGCCTTTAGATTTTTAACAATCATATCTCTAATAACAACGTCATTTTCACCAATTCCGGCAGTAAATACAAGAGCATCTATTCTTTCACCAATTTTATTTAAATATGCTGCTATATAATCGACTGCTTTTGATACATAGAGATCAATTGCTAATTTTGCTGACTTATCTTTATTGTAAAAAGGATGCAAATCTCGGATATCGTTAGATATTCCTGATACACCTAAAAGTCCTGATTTTTTAACCATCATGTCTTGAACTTCTTGAATATTTTGGCCTTCTACACGAACCAAATAGTCAACGATTCCAGGGTCAATTCCACCAGGACGAGTCCCCATCATTAGACCATCGTATGAACTAAAACCAACAGAAATGTCATATGATTCTGACTCTTTAACAACACAAACAGATGATCCAGAACCTAGATGAGCAATAACAATGTTAATTTTTCTTTTGTTGAGTATTTTTTCCATCTTTGTGGTTACATAATCATGACTTAAACCATGGTAACCAAATTTATAAATGTGAAATTTTTCTGCTCATTCTTTGTTGATAGGAAAAATTCTATTTACATCTGGAAGAGTTGTGTGGAATGCAGTATCTTGACAAATTACTTTTGTAACATCTGGCATATTTGCTTCAAATGCTTCAATTGCATGAAGAGTTGCTGGCGCATGAATAGGAATGAATTTTGCAGCCTCTTCAATACCTAATTTTACTTCTTCATTATAAATTACAGGTGATAAAAATTTATGTCCTGCATAAGGAGTTCTAAAACCAATTACCACAATTTCATGAAAATCGTGAACAATACTGTGTTTTTCTCACATTTGCATAAGTTCTTTAACTGCAACTGTGTGGTTAGGCAGATCTACTTTATTTTCATAGATTTTGTTACCTGTTTTAACAATAATATTGCCATCTAAATTTATTCTTTCGCAAATACCTTTTGCAATCAGTTCCATTTTGGTGTATGAATATAAAGCTCATTTTAAACTTGAACTACCTGCATTAACTGTTAATATTTTTTTCATAATTATTGAAATTCGTATCCTTTCAATATTGTTATTGATGTAACGTCAATAACATCTTGGACTGTAGCACCACGACTAAAGTCATTAATAGCGCCATTTACACCAACCATTATTGCACCAACAGCACCATAACCACCCATTCTTTGAGCAATTTTGCATCCAATATTGCAGCTTTCAAGATTAGGAAATACAAATACACCTGCAGGTTCTTGTGTTGCTGAAGTGAATTTTTTGGCTCTAACACCTAAGTCATAAGCTGAATCAAATTGAAGTTCACCTTTTATGATATTTAAATCTTTTTCTTCAGCAATTTTTACTGCTTCTCTGACTAGATCAGGGTTTTCACCTTTACCCGATCCATTTGTTGAATAAGTTAAGAATGCTGCAAGTGAATTCATACTCATTGACTTAGCAAAATCAATTGCATTTGCAGCTAAATCAACAAGTTGATTTGCATCTGGTTTTTGAACAGTTGAAGGATCAGTGAATATTATTTTTTCTTCACCTTTATGCATTACTATTACTGAAGACATTGTTTTGATTCCAGGTTTTGGTCCAACACATTTAAATGCAGCTCGTAATATGTCTTGTGTTGAATAAATCAAACCACCAACAGCGCTATCAATATCTTTATTTCTAATCATCATAGCACCGTAATATGGACGATATGCAACTAATTTTCTACATGTTTCAAGGTCTTCTTTACCTTTTCTAATTTGAGCCATTAATTGAGCATATTTTTCAATACTATCTTTTTCTGCTGAAAGAATAATGTTATCAAGACCATCTTCAACAATTTGTGCTTCATTTTCTAGAAGCATTATCGGTTTAGCAAGATTATTATTTTTAAGGTAGAGCGCTGCTTCACGAGCACGCTTATCATCTCCATCTATAAAGAGTACAGACAATACTTTTTCACTAGCTTTTGTTCTTAGTAAATTTTGAATATGTTCACTAAAATTTGCCATTTTTTCCCCCTTTAAATTATTTATAAAAGTACAACTATATTTTAATGTTTAAATTTTAATTTATAAGAATAAAAAATATTTTTTTAATTATTTGTTGTTTTGAAAACGCCAAAAGTACTTAAAAATGTGTAAATAAGTAAAAAAATATTTTTTTCATATGTTTTCCATAACGTAAAAAAAATTTTTGATTAAAGATTTGCAAATAAAAAAATAACAAAACAAATTGTTATAAATATGTGAATTTAGCCAAAATATTAAAAATATATTAATTTAATACCTTTTATAAAGTATGAGAATATTTTTATATTATAATAGAGACAGCAATTTTAACACTTACCACAGATGCATCTGGTATTTCAAGTGATTAAGATTGCTCAAAATGTAAATTCGAATTTATAAAATTCAATCCATACTTAAGGAGGAAAATAATATGTCATTATTCTTTGAAGATGAAAAAGAAGAATCAGCACCAGCAGTTGTTGGTCAAATCTCAGTTTCAAATGAATTGCTAGATTTCACAATTAAAAAACCAGCAAAAAAATGCGAATCTAAATGTGATGATAAAAAAGATCCTAACTGTGGTCTAACACCGCGTGAAAAAGCTATTCAAGAAAGAAAAGCAGCAGAAGCTAAAAAATCTTGCTAATTTTTTTATAAAATTTCAAACATAAATTAAGGAATATTAAAATGACCGAAATCGTTCAACCAAAATCTCTTGAAGCAAGAACAGAAAAAATCTCTCCAATTCGAAAAGCAATTGCAAAAAACTTAAAAGAAGTTATGAATACAATTGCTTATTGTGCCTTAACACGTAAAGGTGATGTAAGCGCTCTTTGAGATTTACGTAAAAAAAATGTTACAGCAGTCCTTGAAAAAGAAGGTGTAAAATTAACTTTCTTATCATGAATTATTAAAGCAACAGCGATTGCTTTATCTGAACACCAAGCATTTATTGGTTCATGAAATGAAGAAACTGGTGAAATTACTTATCCAGATTCAATCAATATAAGCATTGCAGTTGATACACCTTATGGACTTGTTGTTCCTGTTATAAGAAATGTAGAAAAATTAAGTATTGTAGAAATTCAAAAAGAAATTGTTCGTTTTGCTAAATTAGCTCAAGACAGAAAACTAACAATGAAGGATATGACTGGTGGTTGTTTCACAATCACAAACGTTGGTTCTGTAGGTGTTCTTCATGGTTCACCAATTCCTAATAAAGGAAATGTAGGTATTTTAGCAGTTGGTGCTATTGCAGATGAAGTTAAAGTTAATAAAGATGGTTCATTCTCACCATCAAAACAACTTTACTTAACAATTGCTGCTGACCACCGTTGAGTAGATGGAGCAGATATGGCTCGTCTAAACAATAGAGTTTTTGAATTACTAGAAAAACCAGAATTATTAGGAGAACTATAAAATATGTTTAGAATGAAATTTACAGACATCGGTGAAGGTCTTCACGAAGGTAAAGTTGCTGAAGTTTTTGTTAAAGTCGGAGACTCAGTAAAAGAAGGTGATACACTTTTCAGCGTTGAAACTGATAAAATGACATCAGAAATTCCAGCACCTACTACAGGTGTTATTGCAGAAGTTTTAATTGAAGCTGGCAGTGAAATTACTGTTGGTGACGAAATTTTTGTTATCGAAGAAAAATAATAATTTTTCCCAAAGTACTCATTTTTGAGTACTTTTTTATTTTTTGTTTTATAAAATGATGCTCAAAACATTTTATATATTTATATTAATGTTAATATAAAATTGTATTACTGATATAGGAGTATTATGTGAAGACTATTTAAGGAAGTATTTAAATCACTAAGCAAAAATAAGGTCGTTGTAATTGGTCTTAGTATTTTAGTGTTTTTAACATCAGCAATTTTTACATTGCTTTCAAGTGTTAAAAATGTTATCGTAGGAGGTTTTGAAAACTATAAACATGTATCAAAGCTACACGATGTTAGTGTTGATTTAAACCTACCAACTCAAGGTAATGCATACAATCAAGGTTATTTCATTAATGGCGAAACTAGTGAAACACTAAAGCAAAAAGGAAAATCTAGTTATGAACCAATTATTTATCATATTGACGATTCAACATTTGATAGATATAAAGAACTTGCAAAAGAGTACTCACATAGCGTTAATATTGAATTAAGTAATTCACAAACTCCTGAATATATTCAGCTCTCAAATTTAAGCAGTGATTTTGAAGATAATCTAAAGAACAAATACATTAAAAGTGAAAATTTATTTGATTTTTACAACATTGCTAAAAACGAAACAAATATCGGTGCTAAACACAAATCAGTTGATTTTGATTTAAGCAACATAAACAATCCATTTTTCAAGCTTTACAATTCTAAAGAAGTTCAACTTTTTGAGAAGAATAATACTGATTTTACTGAATTTAAGCAACAAATCGAACTCAAAACAACTGATAATGCAAGTTTCGATAATGATTCAAGATTAGGTGATATTTTATTGCTTAGTCGCGATAATAATGAGATATATGCAAGTCAACTTTCTCCACTGTATGTTAATGTTCAAACAATAGAGATAACACACGACTATACTAAAAGTTTGCAGTGATCTGATGAAGGTGTGCTATTTACAATTGAACCAAAAATTATTGCGTCTGTTTTAGGTTTTGAAGCTGCTGATTCTTCAAGAAGAGTTCAATCTAAAACTAAAGCAAATACATCTGCTACAATATACAAATTAAATCCTTATCTAAAATCTAATTTAGATGTGCTTTTTGATTTGCCTAGCGCTGATGCAAAAATTGATGAAAATCTTAAATTCAAAAGAAATATTCCTTTAAATTTATTCCTACTAGACAATCAAAAAGTTAGCAAACCTTTTTATTTAACTCTAGATGTAAATAAAAAATACAAACTTAACCAAGAATGACTTATTCAAAATGAAGTTAGCACGAACTTTTTAAGAAATCATTACTATACAAGTTTCATTAATGAATCAAAAAACAAATGAAGCGGTGCGTTTAAGACTTATATTGAATCACTAGGTGACCCTCGTCTTAAAACTCGTGATAAACAATGAGATCAATTAGAAACTTTTGCATATTGAAGAAAACAAAAATCTATTTCACAAACACCTTTCATATTTGACCAAAATACACGTAAATGAGTACTTAACACAAATAAAAAAGTGTTGAATACATTTGAATTACCATTGAGTTCAACACTTGATTTTGCTGAAATTAATAAGCTAAAACTTTGGAGTGATGATAAACGTATTTCGCCTCTAAAAACTCCTTATGAAATAAGCAAACGTAGACCAAAAACAATAAATGAAATCGAAGTTGACAATCTATTTGGTAGCGCAAAAGAAAATTATTTAAAAGCAAAAAACAACCAAAAAATAGATATTTTACGTGATGAAAATCAATTAAATTTCAACTATTCTTTAATTAATAGCAAAGCTTTTGAAGCAACAAAACAATTAATTGTTGATAAGGTTATTAAAAAAGTAGGAGAAAGCAATGTTGGTATTCGTCAGAGCATTACAGTTAATGGAATTGATGAAAAAACAGGAAAGCAAAATACATATCATTTCATAAACACTGGTGATAAAGATTTTAAAATATCAGGAATCAAACTTAATGTTGGTGCATTGTTTAATGAGTCACAGCGTCCTTCACTTTTATCAAAAGATGAGCTCAATAATGAAGATTTCTATAAGTCTTCTAAAATAAATCCTTATGTTTCTGCACTACTTATTCAGTCAATTTTCAAAAATCTTTATCCAGATAAAAACTACATTAGTCCAAAATTTGAATTTGCTAGTGTAATTGATTCTAACCCAAAAAACCGTGAATATCGTGAACTAAAAAACACAAAAATCGTTTTATTAACTGACTACAACACACAAAAAAATGATTCACAAAACAATAAGAAAAATGTTCAAGAAATCTATGGAATTATAGGTGTAGCAAATAAATTTAAATTTGTACAAAGAAGACAAACAACTGATGAATCAGCAAATTTTGAAGTTATTTACACAACAAATATGCCTTCTGATGGTATGGATATTGGTTTATTAACTAAATTTTTAAACCATCATAAACTAACCATTGCAACTGATTTTATAAAAACAGATGGTGATGGTTGAGTTATTCATGATAGCGAATTCAAAAATATAAGTTATATTCCAATATACTTTTTAGCGCCAAAAACTCAATTAATCAATGATGTACTCAAAAACGGAAAAATTGATGTACTTGCGGACACTATTGAAAAATTCTTATTAAATTCTGACTTTATTAAAAAAGAGTTTTTAACTACTGAACAAATATTAGAACTATCAAGAATTATTAAAGTAGTATTAAATAAACATAATTTTGCTTCAGTCTTTACTAATGGCAAAATAAATAATGGAATTTTACCTGAATTAATTATTGATTTTATTTATGAACTTAGCCATTCAAGACAAGGTGATTTAATTAAGATTTTGATTTCGCAATTCTTAAATCAATCATTGAATCAAATTTCATCATCATCAGATTTAAGCGTTCAAAAATATGAATTATTAAAAGAAGTTAAAAAAATATTTGCAACACTCAAGACAATATCTGGAATAGATTTAGAGCAATATATCAATGCTAAAGGTGTTGTTAATGCTTCAAAAGATCCTAAAATTGTGATTGCCTCACTCAATAAAGTTGTTGCTTCAATTGATTTTAAACGCTTTAGTGAGCAAGCAAGAAACTGATTTGAAAAAGAAAACAATAAAGAATTTACACACAAAGGTACTAAATTTATTAAGAAACTTTCGTCAGGAACAATAATAAATTGAGTATTTAGTTCAATTGATCAAAAAACTCTCAAAGATGGTTTAAGTGACTTAATCAACAATTTAGACTTTACTTACTTACTCGATTTGAATAATAAAGACTCGCTTTTATATTATTTCCTCAATAAAAATGCACCTCAATTAATCATTCCTCTTGAACGAATTATCAAAAAAATAAATGCAAATGAGCCTAACTTAGAGCCTTATAGCAATGCTAAAACAGGAATTATTAACATCATTAAGTCTATTGACTTTAATGTGTTAAAAAACGAATTAAACAAACGCACAACCACTGAATTTATCGATTTTGAGGACAAATATTTTGATAGTGAAGCAAACAAAGAAGTGCTTAAAAAACACAATGTAGCACTCGAAAGAATTAGTCCTCGCAACGGTATAGTTGCATTGCTAAAATCTATATTTTCTGTATCTGGTTCAAACAGAGAGTTCAAAGAAAACATTATTAAGATTTTCAATTTAAGTTCTAAAACAGACAAAATCGATGTTCCTGGTTCTAATTCTAGTGTTTATCTACCTGCAAATGATAATGATAAAGTGAGTTTTAATGACTTTGTAAGCATTTTTGGTAGTTTAGTTCAAACAAAAGATTCAAGCATTTTTAGAAATTTTGTCTATGAAAATGAGCTTACTAAAATTTTGAATGTATTGACTAAATCTAAACTAGACGCAGTAAACTTCAGTGCATTTGATTCTTCAACTGTTAAATTTATAATTGATTTTAACATACTACAACAAAACGAAAATACACAAAAAGCAGTACTTAAGGTAAAAAATCTACTTAATTTTATAGCTCAAACAAAAGGTGGAACAAATGTCTTTTTATCTCAAAAAGACAAAACAGGTTCTGATATATTAGCTGATTTAACACGTTTTGAGAATGGTACACCTGCATGACAACTTGTTAAAAAATTACTTGAGTCTGCTGCAGGTATTCAAATTGATAACGAGTATGCTCTTGGAGCTCAATCATTTGATATATTCAAACCATTGATACAAATTTATTTAAATCCTGAAGCAAATTATGAACAAGCTAATAAGTTTGTCCGAGATATTTTAAGATTAAGTATCGATCCTGAAGTGTTGAAATTATCTACTCGTAAAGCAGAATCAAAAAATATTCCTTTTACTACTTTGACTGATTTTTACATAACTGATTGATTACTAAATATTGATAATACTGAATTCTTTGATTTTGACCAAAATACACGTTTTAGCAATGTTTTGGTAGAAAATTTAGCTAAGCAAAACCCTCAATATAGAAACTGAATTGCAAAAAACAAATTGCTTCTTAAGAAACAATTTGCATACATTGGAGCAAGCAAAAAATTCAGTTCTAATACTTCTCTTCAAAAAAATGGTGTGTATCACTATGCTCTAGAAACCTTTGTTAATAATTATTTATCAAGCAAAGAATTCTATGATGTTAAAGACACTGCATCAATTCTTGTAAGCAAACTAACACCATCTGTACCAGTTAAAATACTTGGTATTCCTGATGTTTTAGTAAATCCAGTTTTAAGATTCACATTCCCAGAATTAACTCTTTCATATTTAGCAATTGAACGACAAGAAGCAGGACTTACAAATGGTAACCTAGCATATTTAGTTCTTGATAAAATTGTTGATTTTGAAGAATTAATTGATGAATCAAGCGACAAGTTCAAGGAATTAGTTAACCTTTTAGATGCTTCATTTGCTCAAAAAGACACAACGCTAGTACCACTAAACCTTGACAAATTCTCAAATTTAGTTTTAGATAAGCCTGCTCTTGATAATTTGAATAGTAAGACACAAAATGAAATCAGTATTTTTGGTTTAAATATAACAAAAATTCTTCCACAATTAATTAATGAAATAGTCGAACCAAAACCTTTAAAAGAAATTGTGTTTAATTCTTCTTCAAGTTTTGTTGCAAAAGCAAATTATGCATTCCTTATAAACAATGATAAAGAAATTTACAATGGTGAAATTCCTTCAAATCCACTTGAAATCAATGATTTTATCAATAATTTAGACTCAAAATATACTCTTGATGTCAATGGAGTTAAGTTTGTTATTGTAGGTCATGACACCACAGTTGATTATCTTTATCCAGTACTTGATGAAAATAATTTACAAGTTAACACACATAATCAAGCACTTGTTTATGTAAATAAAGCAGGTTTTGACCGTATTAAATTAGCATATGCTGGAAACGTTGTTAAGGAATCGTTGCTTGTTAAGAATTCAACTTCACTTAAAAACACACAATTGAAAGCAGAATTAACCCAAATAGTTGAAGATTCAATAGCAGATTCAAACAAATTGCAAAGAGTATTTCTTACTAATGAAATTGATCCAATTAACCCTGAACGTGCATTGCGTGTAAGTACTGTAGAATCAATAATTAGAGCAATTTCTGTTGCTTCAACTGCATTGTTGATCACATTCACATTTGTTGTTGGAATTTCAATTGTTTTCATTATTAAAAGATACATTTCAAACAAAAACAAGGTTTTAGGTATCTTGGTTGCACAAGGATATTCTCCTTCAAGAATTGCTTTATCATTAACTATTTTTGCTGCTGTAACTTCAGTGCTTGGTGGAATATTAGGTTATGCAGTCGGTAATAGATTGCAGTTGTCGTTGCTCAATGTCTTTTCAAGTTATTGGACACTGCCTAAAGAAACGGTTTCTTTTGACTGATTAACAATGCTTTTCACAGTCTTTATTCCATTTATTGGAATGAGTTTGTTGATTTATGTTGTTGCATTGATATCATTGAGATTTAAACCAACTGAATTGATGAGCGGCAGTGTTTCAATACCAAAATCAAAATTAGCAGTCAATTATCATAAGTTAGTTCCTAAATCGAATGTTAAAAAACGTTTCTCCATGGTTCTTACTATTGCAAACTTCTGAAAATTACTTGCATTTAGCACTTCTGCACTATTGACCTCTACTGCTACAATATTTGGATTAGCTTCAAATAACATTTTTACAAAAACAATCAATAACACATACAAAAATAGACATTACAGTTTTAAAATTGACTTAGACACACCAAGTACAGAAGGTGGACCTTACACAACATATAATCCAAAAAATCTTGAAAATAATTTATATACTCCAATTGGTGAAAGTATTGAAGCTCAGCGAGAATTGTATGATTACTTTAAACCTGGTTTTTCAAGAGCAATAAACAAAAATAATAAAAATGGAACACCAAATCAATATGATTCACACATTTTGACTCAGTTTTCTGCTTCTATAAAAGTTGATTCAGGTGTTGCAGCCGATCCTTGATTAATTGCGTACAATTCAATGCCTGATACTCAAAAAGCTAAAATTGATAAGATAAGAGATAAGGTTGGTGTATTGCTTGAAAAAACTCAAAGCAGCAATCTAAAAAAATGAGTAGTTGATAAACAAACGAATAATATTTCGCTACAACAAAACAACGAAAACACTGACTTCTTTAAATACTACAAATCTCCTTTTGATAAACAAGGTCGATTTGTGTTAGCAAAATGGAGCAAAGAAACAGACGAATACATTCAAGTTCCAATAACTACTGAAGATTCAATTCGTTCAAGATATCGAGAATTTTTAGTACAGGGATATAAAAAACTTCAAGAACGTATTGAGCAAGAAGAACAAAATCCACAAATCATTGAAAAAAATCCAAATAATAGCGAACCTGAATACGGTAAATTGAATTATTGACTAAACGATCCAGGAAAAGTTTATGGACCAACAATCAATGATTACTTTATAAGTTTTGGTGGTGTGTACTTCGATCCACGTCATGATGAAAAATACACATATATCAAGACAACAATCAATAATAAAGACTTAAAAATCTATGGTTATCAACAAAATTCACGTTTTGTAAAACTTGGCAGTCCTGAAAATAATTTATACGACAAACTATACAAATTTAATAAAGAAGGAATTAATCCTTTAATTATTAACGAGGTTTCTGCACGTAAAAATAATTTGGCCGTCGGTAGTGTAATTAATGTTAATATTGAAAACCATATTGATAGATTTAAAGATAAATTGAATGCAAAAATAAACAAAACTGCAATTCCTACGCACAATGCAATATTTGAAGTCATAGCAATTAATGATACATTTATAGGTGAAGAATTTATCACTCGAATTGATGTAGCTAATAAATTAATAGGTCTTGATAAGTTTGGCAATGGTGATTTCTTTAATGGAATTCTAACTGACAATAAAAATCCACTTCAAGTAACAAATTCAACAGGTCTTTATTCTTCAAGTGGTTATTGAGCGGGAATAGATAGTTATAATTTAGATACTGTTTCAATAGAAACACTTAAATCAATGTTTGATCAGATTTTTGATCCAATTAATGGTTTGAGTGCTAAAACAAACAAATTGAATGCAAATCAAATTATTAAATTCTTAAGTCCGCAATCTAATACATTCAGTCAAGATGTTTATAATTCGCTTAAAGATCAACCAAAAGAAGGAATTACAAATTTTGCTAATATTTACAATAACAAATTGTATGTTGCATTGGCTAACTCAATAGACTCTAAAGATATTGAATCAGGTTTCACTACACAAATAGGTTTCACTGTTCAAACAATTGTGGTAGTTATCATAGCTTTAAGTTTCTCAATTTCATTGATAATTCTTATTATGATTTCAACAATTATGATTGCTGAAAACTCAAAAAACATTGCTATTTGAACAATTTTAGGTTATCGAAATAGGGAAAAATTGCGAATCTACTTCTCAGTTTATTTACCATTTATTGTGCTTGCGATATTGCTTTCAATACCACTAACAATGCTGATTATTTCACTATTTAATGCAGCATTACTCGTATTGACTGGTGTTGCATTGCAACTAAGTTTAAATATATTCCATGCTTTAATTACATTGACTATAATGCTAGGTATATTCATTACAACTTCATTTATAACTTGAGTAACTGTTAATAAAGTGCGTCCTGTAGACTTGTTGAAAGGAAAATAATGCGAAACAAAAATGATAAAAAACCACGTAAATTCAGTAAGTTAGGTCAAAATTTTCAATATGAAGACAAGCAGTTTGAAGATTTAAGATCACTGACTACTGAATACAAAGTTGATACAAAAATTGATAAAAATAATGTGTTTAATATCATTGATTCTACTGAAAGCAGAATAATCAAAGCTCCTAGAAAAATATGCAGTTACATTGCTCGAATTTCAAAACGCAGACGTAAAAAAGATGGTAATGAAAATGCTAAAATCAAACCTTACAACATAATTGAAGTTAGGGATGTTAGCAAATGTTATGTATCAGGTGACAGCATAATAAAAGTTTTAAAACACGTTAATATTGAAATTAAAAGAGGTGAAATTGTATTGATATTAGGTGTTTCTGGTGGTGGTAAATCAACTTTACTTAATTTAATTTCTGGTTTAGATAAGCCAACACGCGGAAATATTATTATCAACGATATTAATTTGCCTTATTACTCAGACAGATTTTTGAACAGATTTAGACGTGAAAATGTAAGTTTTATCTTTCAAAACTATAACTTATTAGAAAATTTGAATGCATATGATAATGTAATGACTGGTGCATGATTGCAAAAAGATCCAAAAAGACGTGTTGATCTAACTGAATTATTCCGTCAGTACGAAATGATTGATGAAATTAACAAATTTCCTTCTCAAATGTCAGGTGGACAACAACAACGTGTTTCAATAATGCGTGCTTTATCAAAAAATGCTCCTATAATATTTGCTGATGAACCAACAGGTGCTTTAGATGAAAAAACAACCAGAATTGTGCTTAATTCTCTTTATGATGCAAATGATAAATGAGGAACAACAGTTATAATGGTTTCTCACAACCCTTCAATGGTTGCAATGTGTCATCGTGTAATCCATATTGATAAGGGAGTAATTACAAAAATTGATGTTAATCCAGCACCATTACATCCTGATGAAATTGGCCTTTATAATGAGTAATAAAAATCATAGCTTAAATGCTATGATTTTTTCTTTAATACACGTTTTTGAGTACTTTAGGGAAATTATTTTTGCTCATTTAACTCATTGTTTGTTTCACTGCTTTGCGCAGAATCATTATTTTGTGCTTCAACTTGATTTTTAAGTTGTTCAATCATTTTTAATTCTTCTTCAGTAGGTGGAAGTAAATAAGGTGCAGGTTTTTTAAGGAAGTTCATTATTACTCATGCTTTTGTGAGTTTGTTGAGCGAATTAGCTGGTGTACCTTTTATAACCTTGCTTGTAATTATTAAGTTTATAGCGTTTCCAATTGTTCAATGCAACGCAACAATGAACATTATTACTAATGCAATAACAGCAACAATAAAACTATTAACACTTTGAGTTGCAGGTGAAACAGTTGAACCTTTATTTCAACCAACGATAATCAATATAATAATTATTCCAAATAAAATCGTTAACAATACTGATGATTGCATTGATAAAAATGTTCTTCTTTTTAATTGTTCTGCACTATGGTCGAATGCTTTTTGTCATAAATCAACACGATTTTTGAATTTTTCTTTAAGTGTTTCTCTTTGCATATTTCTCCTAATCATAAGTTACTTGTGTTAGTTCTCTAACTCAATTAACAAAATATTTGTATATTCTATTTAAATCCACCTTATTATTTATTTTATAGTTTTTATTGATTGCTGCTTGATTAAAAATGTTATATTTAGACGTTTCATCAAGTTGGTCAGTCGGAAGTTCTATGTTGAATTCATTTTTGAATTTTTCAGGGTAATATTGATGAATAATATCGAGAAATGAGTTGGCCAGAAACATAGTTGGAAAAATTTTTGTTTCAATTGAGCCTATCATTGCAAGTTTTGTTGCTGCGTTTTGATCTTCTAGTTTTGGCAATAGAATTCCTGGTGTGTCCATAAAATAAAAATTATCAATATTTACTCACTGCTTTGCTCGTGTAACACCCGGAAAGTTTGCGACCTTAAGAGATTTTTTTTGACTTACTAAATTAATTAAAGTACTTTTGCCTGCATTCGGAACACCTAGCACAAATGCTTTAATTTTTGGATTTAGAAGGCCTTTTTCTTTATCTTTTTTAATTTTTTCAGCACAAATTAATTGTAAAGATTTAATAATTTCTTTTCGTGAAGTTTGTTTTCGTAAGTCTAATCACAGTAATTTTGAGCCTTTGAATCTTGCTTCAATAGCAGTTTTCTTTGTTTTGTCCATTAAATCAGATTTTGTTACAACAAAAAGGCGAGGTTTGTGAGGTGAAATTGCATCAAAGTCTTCATTATATGAACTTATTGGACAACGAGCGTCGAGAACAATTATAAACACATCAGCGAGTGTTGCATTTTGTTTAATTTCTTTTAAACCTTTGGCCATATGACCAGGGAATCAATTTATTAAGTTCTTGTGTTCTTCAGAAATTTTCATATGTAATTTATTTGCCTATATTTTTTTCAAATTCAGTTTTTGATTGTATGTTTTTAAGTTCTTTTATCTCGTTGATATGGTTTTTAAGTTCTTTATTTAGAGACTCGTTTTGTGCCTCAAGTTCTTCAATTAAATTGACCAATTCATTGATGAATGAGTATGTTTGGGCAACATTATAACCATTGAATTCTCGACTTATTTTTGAGAATTTAGTTAATAATTTTTCTTTATTATTCATTTTTACCTCTTGAAGATTCATACATTAAAATACCTGACGCAACTGCAACATTTAAACTTTCAAATTCAATAGGAATGTATATTTTTTGTGCTTTTAATGCATATAGTTTTGATTGAACTCCATGTCCTTCGTTTCCTAATACTATAACTTTATTTTGAGTCGGAAACACTGTATTTTCAATAGTTTTGGCATCTTTTGTTAGTGTGCTGATAAATATTTGATGTGTATTTTGTAGCGAGTTCAATTCACTAAATGCATCATTATATTTGATCACTTTGATTTTAAAAATAGCTCCTTGAGTTGAACGTAATATCTTCGGATTATAGACATTAACATTAGTATAAACAGTATCAAAACCAAATGCGACTGCACTTCTTATTATTGTACCTACGTTTCCTGGGTCTTGGACATTATCGCAGAAAATTATGTTTGATGAATAGAGTTCTTTAAGTGTCTTTTTAATTAAAGCAACACATCCTGATGGATTAGTGGTTGAAGAAATTGAGTTTAGTACATTGTCGCTTATTTTTATTGAGTTTGCAAACTTATTTTGCCCCTCTATTTCTAAAATATGTTCAATTTGTTGCTTTGTGTTAAGTGCTTCGACTATCATATTTTCGCCTTCGATAACAAAATAGTCATTATCACCTTTTAATATTTTTTTAATTTTTTTAATTAATGGATTAGAACTGCTCGTAATTAATTTATTCATCTTGCTCCAAATAATATTTACCTTTTTGAGTTTCAAAAAAGTTTAAGCCATCAAAGTTTAATTGACGCATAATTTCAAATCCAATTATTGAAACACAGTTGGCTAAATTCATACTTCTCATTGCTGAAACCATTGGAATTCGCAGACATGTTTTTATGTTTTCGCTTAGGATTTTTTTATCAATTCCAGTTGATTCGCGTCCAAACATTACTCAAATTTCACCATGGTGCCTTGCAATAGTTTTGAAATTTGGCTTATTGTAAGATTTAAGGCCATATCGAGTTATATAAAAGATTTTTTTATCTTTGTATTTTTGGTAAAAATGTTCATAATTCTGATGAATTTCATGCTGAATATCACTAAGGAGTCGACCAGCAGCCGGACGAGATAATTTAGAAGGCAAAAGTTCAAAACCTAAAGGTTTAATAATATGAAGTTTTGCGCCTAATGCATAACATGTTCTTATAATGTTTCCAGTATTTGGACAGATTTCGGGTTGGTATAAAACAATATGCAACATAATTCTCCTTAGTAATGATTTTGTCTTATGAAACCAAAAACACTGCAAAAGCAGTGTTTTCAATATTATTTTTGAACGCTTTTAGCTTCTGCTTCAGCCATTTCAGCTTCTTTTTTTGCTTTTAATTCTTCTGCTCTTTTGTTTCATTCATCAGCAATTCGTTTAGCTTCAGTATTGAGTTTTGACTCTAATTCAACTAGTTTTGCATATGATTCAGGGTCTTTTTGTTGAACAAGAGCTGTAATATTTCTTCTTTCAATAATTCTTGATGTAATTTGATTTTTATTGTTTTCATCTGTCATAAAGAATCCAGTTAAAAATACTGTTGGAAGACCTGTTGACATTGATGTAATATTTGCTCATGTATTGATTTCATCTTGAGTAGCATCTTCTTCTTTAGAAACTTCTTTAAGAAGGTGTTGAGCTATTAGTGAAAATGCAATTGATTTTTTCTCTTCTTTGAATACTAATTCTTTAAATTGTTCTTCAGATTTATCTAAAATATTAAGGTACTCAGAGAATTTGATGTCTTGTTGTTTAAGTTGATCAACAATTTCTTTTTTTCTTTGTTCAACTTGGTAGTGAACAAACATATCATTGATTTTTACATCATTATTATCAAGAGTTTCAGTTGTGTATTTTTCAATAAATGTATTTAAAGCAACTTCAATTTTGTTGTTTAGCAATATTCATTTAAGTACGTCTCTTGCTTCGTTTTCATCTTTGGCTTGGCCAGCTCTCAATGCATACAAGTTTTCATCGCTTAATTTAGTTGCTTCTGGTCTCACAGCTTTTAGAATTTCTACTTGGAATGTTGCTTTTTTATTAGCTAATTTGTCTACTGGATATTCTTTAGGGAATGTAACAACTACTTCACCTTTATATCCAACTTCTTTGTCTAATAATTGGTCTTCAAATGTATCGATAAAAGTTTTTGAACCAAGTTTTAATTCAAAGTTTTTTGCATAACCACCATCAAATTCAACACCATCAACAAAACCTTTGTAATCCAATGTTACAGTATCACCATTTTGAGTTTTTTGTCCTTTTTCAAGAGGTAATTTAACTGCTACTTCTTTTAATTTGTTTTCAATGTATTTATCGATGTCTTTTTTTGTGATTTTAGGTAGTTCGAATTTAGTTTTAACTTTTTCGAATTTTAAGCTACTTAAGTCAGATTCTAAAGGATAAACAACTTCAAATTCTAGAACATCTTTATCAATTTTTTTAACACGAATTTCAGGTTGAGTAGGAACAATTCTTGGACAAACTTCTTTAAGTTCAGTATAAATTGAATTAATACTTTCTTTTAAATATGCTTCAAATGCGCTTTCAAAAACTTTTGCATCTGAAATGTATTTTGAAGCTTGGTCTGCAGGAACTTTTCCTTTTCTAAAACCATCAATTTTTAGGTTTTTAACTAAATCATCTTTGGCTTTTTTGATTAATGGAGCTCATTGTTTTTCATCAACTTTAATTAGTTTCTTGATTTCTACTTTTTCTTCATCAATATGTATTAATTTATCTGCCATAATTTCTCCTTATTAATAAGTAATATATTAATTTTAATATAAAAGTTAAAATAATAGTGCAAATATTCATTATTTTGTTTAGTTATGCATGAATACAAAATTATTGAATAATATAATTTTTACTAATATACTCATTTTTGAGTACTTTTCGTAAAAAAAATAACATGAAACATACACAAAATAAATAAAGGTTTAATGAGGTTTGTTAATTTATTGTTTTCTTAATAATTTAAAAAATAGGTTATCTTTCAAAAATTTAGATTATCTAGCTACACTTCATCAACGTAAGATAACTGCACTCAAGAAAATTAAGCAAACTTTGCTTGAGAAAATGTTTCCGCTTGAAGGCTCAAATATTCCATCAATTCGGTTCGCCGGATTTACTTACGCTTGAGAACTAAAAAGGTTTGGTGAAATTCTTAATAAAATTACTCGAAAAGGGTATACAGAATTGCCTCAATTAACTGCTTCGA
>NZ_SMDN01000005.1 GCF_006546935.1 Mycoplasmopsis mucosicanis | reverse complement strand
AAAAAAAGATATAAAAAAAACGCGGCTCCCTATTTTCCCATCTCTGGTATCGTCGGCACTACAGGGCTTAACTACTGAGTTCGGAATGGTATCAGGTGATCCCCCGCGCTATAACCACGTATATAAATATACACTATTTTAAAAATTAAAAAAGAAATTTATTAATTTTTTTTCAATTTTTATTTTTTGACCTTCTGCTAAATTTTTAGGTATTTCAAAATTGCCAATTGATACACGTTTTAAGGACTTTACGTCAAAATCAAAATATTTTAGCATTTGTTTAACTTGATGAAATTTACCTTCATAAATGCTTAAATAACACTCATTTTTTGAAATAAATTCAAATTTATAATCATTAACAACGAAATTTTCTATCGGAATAGGTTGATTAAAGTTTTTGATTTTGTCATCAAAATCTTTATCAACTTGAACAAGGTATTTTTTTACTATCTTTTTCTTTGGCGAAGTTAAATAATTAATTAATTTTCCATCGTTTGTAATTAAAATCATACCAGTTGTATCTTTATCTAATCGACCAGCACAGCGATATATTTGCTCGTTTAGTTCAACTGCTTCAAAGATAGTTTTATTTATGTTGTCTTTATTTGCACAGACACAGTTTTTTGGTTTATTAACAAGATAATATTTGTATTGCACATATTCTATTTTTTGCCCGTTATAATCAACAAAATCATTAAGAAGATCAATATTTACATTCTTTTTCACAATTTGATTGTTCACGTTTATTTGCTCACTAGCGATAAGTTTATTAGCTTGACTTCTTGAGATTTCTAATTCATTTGCAAGCAATTTGTCTAATCGAATATGTTCACTCATAAATCCTCTTTTATTAATAAATAATAAGCATAGATATGTATAAATTTTATACTCACGCATATCTATGCTTACAAAAAAAGATATAAAAAAAACGCGGCTCCCTATTTTCCCATCTCTGGTATCGTCGGCACTACAGGGCTTAACTACTGAGTTCGGAATGGTATCAGGTGATCCCCCGCGCTATAACCACGTATATAAATATACACCATTTTTAAAAAAATATAAAAAATTTTTTAATTTTTTTTAATGCACATAAATTTGACGAATATACTCATTTTTGAGTGTTTTAAGTCAAATTTACATATATAGTTTATTAATAAATTTTAAATATTTTTAATTAACTAACATTTTCTACAATTTTTAGAACACCTTTATTTACAAATGTTTTTGAACTATCACCTCAAATTAGATCGATAAGTTCTGGATAGTCTATAAATGGATTTCTTAAACCACCTTCATATTCAGCAATAATATTATTTCTGTCTACTTCAATAATGTCTACAGGGTCAAAATCAGCTCATTCTTTGTACACATTCAAAAATTGGTCGCTGAAATATGGATAAGCTTTCTTGAAAACTTCTTTAGACTTACCATGAATTGCATTTTTGTGTGTGATTTGGAAATAAAAATAAGCCCGTGCTGTATCACCTTTGAAAATATTCACTGGTTCTGTGTATTTTTTACCTATTTTTGTACCATTTAATGATGTTTTTGTTGGACTTTGCACATTGAAATGAGGATTATTTCCCCTTCATTCATTGACTTTTTTATCTGAAGGTCAAACAAAATGTGCATCAAATTTTGTAGGTTCAACTTTTTCAAATCATGATTGAGGAATCATATGTTCTCGATTGTATTTAAAACCTTCTCCATTTGATTTTTTATTAAGATGACCTTTAGAACCACTTCCATCATAATAACCTACAGGAAATTCGTAAGGATCATTACCATCAGCAACTTCTGAATAAATATCTAAAATAGTTCCATCTTTTTCATAGTATTTATCTATGAATGCTTTTGAATAAATATTGTATAGGTTGCTATATGAACTTTTAGATCTCAATTCTGAAACGTATTTTTGTTGATTTTTATAGACTGCCTTAAAAAGTTCATCACCTTTTAATCCTTCAAGTGAACTATAATAGTCTTTTTTAGTGGCATCATAAACATATTTATAATGCTTTGAGTTGCTTTGTTTACCATTTTGTTGAATTTTTGACTTATTTCCACCTTGACTACCTGTATCAGGATTTTGTTTTGCGTGTGAATTAGTTTGTTTATGTTTCAAAACAAGTTAAATACTTGTTTTGAAATTGTTTTAGTTTTTAAATTAAATAACCTAATTAATAAAGTAATTTGACTTGGTGTGTTTTGTGCATCTTTATCTAAATAAATGTATTTACTTGGTGAAACATTATCATTTTTTGTATGTGTTGGACTCTGAGCTTGTGCTAAAACAATATCATTAGGTAGACCTAAAATTGTTCCTAAAACCACACCAGATTTAGGGTCTTTAGTTCCTTTAGCTTTTTTTCCATAAATAGTTGATATACCACTTTTGTTATCAAAAGCAATAAATACTTCACTTCCGAGTTTATATTTGATTAGATTAGTTTTTGCAAAGTCATTTTCACTTGCATTAAATTTTAAATTCTTAAAATCTAGATTGCTTAAATTCAAATCTTCTGAATAAGAATAACCATCAGGAAGATCATCTAACTTAATTTTAGATCCCTTATATTCTATAAGTGAAATATTTTTTTGCTCTTCTGTAGTAGAGTTTTTATTATCTCCTTGCTTATCTAGAGTATCATTAGGCATTGTGTTTTCGTCTTTGATTTTGCTTTCGCCTTGTTTTTCTTTTACATTGCAAGCACTAACTGAAACAACTGATAATGCAATTGAGGGTAAAATACTTATGAAGAATTTTTTGTTCATTTTATTCCTTTTTAATTTAGACAATTAAACTTTTTTTACAATACTTGAGTAATTTAATTATATTAAATTAATAATTCAACAGTAATTGATGAAGTTTATTACATTTTAATTTGCTTAGAAAGTAGATATTTGAAAGCTGTATAAAAAATGTTATGTAAGATAACAAAAAAGTATTCTTTTGTATAGAAAAATGAGTAAAAATAGCGTTTTTTGCTTTTAAGCCCGAAACATAATATAAATTTTGTAGATTAATAAGTCTGCATAAAGCGCAGTTAATATTTCATAAATGAGTAAAATTACACAAAAAAACAAGCTTTCGCTTGTCGGTCAATTTTGTGATATGGTACGTCCTAGAGGATTCGAACCTCTGACCCAATGGTTAAAAGCCATTTGCTCTACCTGCTGAGCTAAGGACGCATTTTTTAGTGGCTTTTGAGCCATATGGTACCCAGAACTGGACTTGAACCAGCACAGTGTTACCACCGAGGGATTTTAAGTCCCTTGCGTCTACCTATTCCGCCACCTGGGCAACTCTTAAAATTGCTATTTAATTATATGTCTTTTTTTAAAATATCAAAATATTTTTAAAAAAATTTTTTGCTGAAAATATTTGTGCATAAATAGTGTTAAACGCACATATAAATATAGCACTTTTTTGTAGTATTAAAAATATATTTTTTTGCTTGGTTAATTTTAATTAAGTGATAAAATTATTCCCGTAACGCAAGTTACCACAAATACGATTTTCCTTTTCAAATATTTCTTAATTTATTTTTATACAACAGACCTTATTTGAGGTTTGTTTTTTTTACTAATATACTCATTTTTGAGTATTTTTGGAAAATGAGGCCTTATATTTATTTACACAAAATGATAAAAAATAAACGCAGATATACTATTCTGCGTTTAAGATTTTTAGTTAAAAAATAATTTATTATTAGTCTTCATCATTATTTTGGATATTACGTGTTTTAATAACTTGATCAGCAATATTTTTTGGAGTTTTTTCATAATGATCAAATTGCATTTGGTAGTTTCCTCTACCTGCAGTCATACTACGTAAGTCAGTAGCATATCCAAACATTTCTTTCAATGGAACGTGAGCACGAATAACGTGAGCACCATCGCTTCTTGTTTCGTTATTAACGATTTGACCTCTACGACGAGTTAGATCACCCATAACATCACCAAAGTAGTCTTCAGGAATAACACAAGCAACGTCCATAATTGGTTCAAGAAGTACAGTTCCTAATTGTTCTTTAGCTTTTGTAAGTGCTTTAGAAGCAGCTATTTTATAAGCCATTTCAGAAGAGTCAACGTCGTGGTATGAACCATCAAATAATGTAGCTTTAATATCGATCATTGGATAACCAGCTAGTATACCACCAGCCATTTTATCTTCAATACCTTTTTGAATAGATTTGATGTATTCTTTAGGAATTTTACCACCAACAATTTTGTCAACAAATTCGAAACCTTTATCTTTGTTAGGTTCAAATTTAATTCAAACGTGACCGTATTGACCTTTACCACCTGATTGTTTAATGTGTTTACCTTCAACTTCTGCTTCTTTTGTAATTGTTTCACGGTAAGAAACCTGTGGAGCACCTACTTTTGCTTTAACACCATGTTCTCTTTTTAGACGATCAACAATAATGTCTAAGTGAAGTTCACCCATTCCGGCGATAATTGTTTGTCCAGTTTCTTCGTCAGTGTATGTTCTAAATGTAGGATCTTCTGCAGCTAATTTTTGAAGTCCAAGAGCAAGTTTTTCAACAGCGTCTTTTGATTCTGGTTCAAGAGCTTGTGAAATTACTGGCTCAGGGAAAATCATTCTTTCAAGAATAATTTTAGGTGCTTTTTCAGCAACTAATGTATCACCAGTTGTTGTTGATTTAAGTCCAACAAGTGCATTAATGTCACCTGCATAACATTCATCAATTTCTTCACGTGAGTTAGCGTGCATTTTAATAATACGTCCAATACGTTCTTTAACATCTTTAGTTGTGTTGTAAACATATGAACCTTTTTTCAATACACCTGCATAAGTACGGAAGAATGTTAGTGAACCAACGAATGGATCGGTCATAACTTTGAATGCTAAAGCAACAAAGTCGTGGTCATCTGTTGCTGGAACTGAGACTTCTTTATCACCTAAATAACCTTTGATTGCTGGAATATCAAGTGGTGAAGGTAGGTAGTCAACAGCAGCTTGAATCATTTTTTTAACACCTTTGTTTTTAAAACTTGATCCACAGATGCAAGGGAAAAATGTTGAAGAAATTGTTGCTTTACGGATAACTGCTTTAATTTCTTCTTCAGTAGGTTCAACACCTTCAAGAAGTTTCATCATAAATTCATCATCGTATGTTGATAATGCATCGATAAGAATTGCTCTTCTTTCCTTAGCAACTTCTAAATAGTCTGCAGGTATTTCTGTAATTTCAGGATTTTCTTCTGGTTTTCCGTCGTAATTGTATGCTTTCATTTCAACAAGGTCAATAATACCTGAGAAATTAGCTTCTGAACCAATTGGAACTTGAATGGCTACTGCATTCCCATTCAATCTTGTTTTAACAGAGTCAACTGACATAAAGAAGTCAGCACCCATTTTGTCCATTTTATTTACATAAACAATTCTAGGAACATGGTAATTTGTTGCTTGTCTTCAAACTGTTTCAGTTTGAGGTTCAACACCACTTTGAGCATCAAGTACAGTAACTGCACCATCTAATACACGAAGTGAACGTTCAACTTCAACTGTAAAATCAACGTGTCCTGGAGTATCGATGATGTTAATTCTTGTACCTTTTCAGAATGCTGTTGTAGCAGCTGAAGTAATAGTAATTCCACGTTCTTGTTCTTGAGCCATTCAGTCCATTTGTGAAGCACCATCATGTGTTTCACCTAATTTGTGAATTTTACCTGTGTGTAAAAGAATTCTTTCTGTTGTGGTAGTTTTACCAGCATCAATGTGCGCCATAATACCGATATTACGGTAATTTTTTAATTCGTATTCTCTAGCCATAATAATTTCCTATTATCATCTAAAGTGAGCAAAAGCACGGTTGGCTTCAGCCATTTTGTGTGTATCTTCACGTTTTTTAATTGCGCCACCAGTTTTGTTTGATGCATCAATGATTTCGTTAGCTAAACGAACGTCCATTGTTTTTTCATTTCTAAGACGAGCATATTGAACAAGTCATCTTAATGATAATGTTTGTTTTCTACGAGTTGAAACTTCGCAAGGAACTTGGTAGTTTGTACCACCAATTCTTCTGGTTCTGATTTCTAATTGAGGTGTGATGTTTTCAATGGCTGCTTGGAAAACTTCCATTGGTTCTTTATTGGTTTTTTCTTTAACAATATTGAAGGCTGAATATAGAATGTCTTGAGCTATAGATTTTTTACCATCTAGCATAATTGAGTTGATTAATTTAGTAACTAAAACTGAATTAAAAATTGGATCAGCTAATACTTCTCTAACTGGAGCTTTGTGTTTTCTTGACATATTTTTTCCTCTTTTCTTTCCTTATTAATTAGTTACTTGCTTTTTCTTTCTTGGTTCCATATAGACTTCTACCTTGTTTACGATTGTTTACACCAGCCAAGTCTTGAGTACCTCTTACGATATGATATCTAACACCAGGTAGATCTTTAACTCTACCTCCTCTAATTAGAACAACAGAGTGTTCTTGTAGGTTATGACCTTCACCACCAATGTAGGCAGTAACTTCCATACCATTTGATAATTTAACACGAGCATATTTACGCATTGCCGAGTTAGGTTTTTTAGGAGTCATAGTTGCAACACGAGTACATACACCACGTTTGAATGGAGCCGACTCTTTGCGAGAAGCTTTGGTCAAAGTATTAAAACTTAAATTCAACGCAGGAGCATTTTGTTTACGTACTTTTTGCACTCTACCACTACTAACTAATTGATTTGTTGTAGGCATTTGGTTTTTCCTTTCTTAATTTTTTTCCAAATATTGCTATTAAATAAATAACGAAAAGATTATACAACAACTTGTCCGTGTGTATCAATTTATTTTTTTTCCTTAAAGTACTCAAAAACGTGTAAATTAGTAAAAAAAATAAAAAAATAAAAGAGAAAAATATTGAATTATTCTCAAAAAACTTTTAAGTTAATGCAAAAATATACTTTAATATAATTTATGTATAAACTAAGGAGCAAATATGATTAATTATTCAAAAATTAACAAAAAAATCAAAATGGAACCGGATGAATGAAAAAAATATAAAAACAAAACTTTAATTGCAACAATTAAGAGTGGCCAAAAAAAATCACCCGATCAAATCACCTATGAAACACTTGATACATTTGTCACACCTTTAATCAATGATTTTGAATACAAAACAAGAGTAGAAAAAAATGATTGTTTCTTTTTCTCAGAGCCAATTATTAATGTTAACAATATTAATGATGCTCTTGATATTGATGTTGATATTTGTTTCTTTGAACCACAAGAATTACAAAAAATTAATTGAAAAAATGCAAAAATAGATTTCAAACCACACATTTTTAATCAAAAAGACTTAGATGAAACATTTGCATCATTTGCTAGCAATTATCCAGTTATTGTTGATGTTAAAGATAGAGAAATTATTCAACAAGGAGATATTGTTCAACTAGACTTCACCATCACTCATCAAAAACAAGTTATTAAGGAAGAGAAAAATTTATCATTAAAAGCTCAAAAAAGCGATAATTTTTCAATAAATAATGAAATTATTGGTAAAAAAATAGGTGAAAGTTTTGGAGTAAATGACCCTGAAAATAGATACTGAAATATAACAATTCATTCAGCCAAGGAACAAAAAAATATTGAACTTAATGATGAATCATTTAAAGAATTGGATGTTAAAAGCGTTGATAGTGTTGCTAAAATGCGTGAAGAATTTGAAAAATTGATGCTAAAAGATATAACTGGAAACGTTTTGTATGATTTCTTGCTTCACTTAAGCTCAAAAATAATCCAGGACACTGAAATAAATTTAGGTGAAGAATTCACAAATAATTTCTTTGCAGCAGAATTTAAACAAAACATTCAAGAAGGCGGACTTTTACAAGACATATCAAAACCTGAACAATTAAATATGGAAAACAAATTGCATAAACGTTTTATTGAAGAAACAAACTATAAAATGAAATTTGATATGCTTTTAAAAATTATTCCTTTTGCAATCAAACTAGAATACAATCCACACATTTCTCAACAAGACATTGATAGAGAATGAGAATTCAATAATCATGAACTAAATAGAGATAAAAGTCCTTTTAAACAAAGAGATGATAAACAATTGTCACTATTAATCGAGTATCAAAAATGCTTGCTTATAATTTTTGAACATTACTTTCCCCAAGAGGCAAAAATACTGAAAAAACGCCTTTGATTTACTGAATAATTCACTTTTTACACTTTTTTTGTCTAGTAAGCATAAAAATATAGATATAATGCAATAGACAAGGGTGCTGTAAAAGGCTGAGATTATACCTACAAGCAGATCATGGTAATTCATGCGTGGCTTAACAATATTAAAATATCCCCTTGTCTGTATAGAGGATATTTTTATTTTATTTTGTGCTTTAAATTTCACACAAATAAATCTAATTTGTTCTATACAAAAAAGGAACATATGAAATTAAATAAATATCTAAAGACATCAACAATAATTTTGACACCAGCAATATTATCTTCAATGACTGTTGCTTGTTCAAATAAGTCATCATTTGACAAATTAGTTGATAAATTTGAAAAATTGTATTACAAAGCATACCTACCTCAATCAACTGAATTGGTGCATGAATTAGGTATCAAATTATTGCGCCAACGCACGCGCAAGGAGAATGAATTAGCTCTTCAAAATCTTGACAAAAAACTAGATGAAGCAAAATTAATAATTGAAAAAATTGAGACTCAACACTTAAATAAAATGCTCAAAATTGACTTCAAAGAAGAAAAAAACATTGAAAATGCTGACAAAAACGTGTTGAATAAACAAAAAGTGGAGCAATTGTTTGCTAAAGATTCTAAAGAAATCACAATTCCAATAGAATTTACCAAAATAGATGATGGAGCATTTGAAAAATTTTTCTATCTAGAAAAAGTTAATTTACACAACAATATTGAATACATTGGACAAAATAACTTTGATTATTCACTAATAAATGACTTAGAATTACCTGCTAAACTTAAGGTTTTAGGTGGGTTTGCACACACAAAAATAACTTCAATCAAGCTTCCTGACTCACTAGAAAAAATTTTGCCTAATACTTTCGATGGAACAAAAATTGCTGAAATTAGTTTGCCTCAAAATCTTAAGGAGTTAGGAGGTTTTGCGCAAACATCAATAACAAAACTTGAACTTCCAAGAGATTTAATTAAAATTTTTGCTCATTCATTCGATAAAACTTTAGTCAAAAAGCTTCAATTAAACGCAAAACTTGTATCTATTGGTGGTTTTAGCAATACTCCAATCGAAGAAATTAAATTCAATCAAGCACTTGAAAATATTGAAAGTGATAGTTTTAATGAGATAAAAGTTAAAGATTTAGAATTGCCTTTTTCTTTAAGAACTCTTGGTGGTTTTACTCGCAGTGAAATTGAGGATGTCATAATTCCAGAGGGAGTTATTGAACTTAAACCTGATGCATTTAATTACTCAAAATTGCGTCAAATTCACCTTCCTGAATCACTAAAAATTTTAGGAGGACTAGCACACACAGCAATTAATTCAGTAAATCTACCTAAAAATCTTCGTGAAATTAGATCTCACACTCTCGATAATACGTCAATTAGCACTCTAGAACTACCAAATAAATTAATTAGATTTGGTGGTTTTGCTAACACAAATATTGAAGATATTGATTTTCCTAATAGTTTGCAAATTATTGAACAAGGTACTCTGGATAAAGAAGCAATTAATTTGTCTTCAACACCTTTTGAACTTAATTTACCTGCAAAACTTAGATATTTTGGTGGTTTTGCTAACTGAAATATAAATCAAATTAAGTTTCCTAAATCTCTTCAACATATTTTACCAAACACACTGGATTACAGTCCAATTAGTAAAATTGAACTACCAGAAAATCTTGAAAGTTTTGGTGGATTTAAGGAAGCAAAAATTGATCATTTGGACCTACCTTCAAGTCTTTTGTTTATTTGGAAAGATACACTTAACAACACAAACATTTCATCGTTAAATTTACCTAGCAACCTAATTGCATTTGGTGGTTTTAGTGAAACAAAGATAAAAAGTTTTAAAGCTCCAAGATATTTAAAAGTTATCTTTGCCAATTCACTCAATAAAACTCCTTTAAATTCACTTATTTTGAACAACGGTTTACTTAGAATAGGTGGATTTGCACACACAAAAGAACTTAAAAATGTGTCTTTACCAAATTCAATACGAATTATTGAGCCAAATACATTCAGTTTTTCAAGTTTGCAATCAATAAAATTACCTGATGAACTGCGAGTACTGGGTGGTTTTGCTGGTAAAGAATTAGGTATTAGAGAAGTGATATTACCTAAAAAATTAAAAGAAATTACCAATGATTCATTCAATTTTAATCAAAAAATAAGAAAGTTAGTTTTGCCTGATGGTCTTGAAATTCTAGAAGGCTTTAATAGTACAAAAATTCAACAAATTAATATTCCTCATTCAGTTTATAAAATTGGTGGATTTAACCAAAGCTACATAAATGTATTAGATTTACCTGATTCTATTGAATCTTTTGAAGGTTTCCATGAATCAAATGTTGAAATTTTAACCTTACCAAAAAATGTTAGATATGCAGATATTTCAAAAGATCATTGATCAAATTTAAAACAAGTGAATATAAAAAGTAAATTCTTGCTTGAAAATCAGGAATGAATAGAGGAACTTAGAAATAGTGTCTATGTTGAAGATCAAACAAATGAAGGAGCATTAAAAAATGAAAAAGTCAATTAGAATCTTATTACCAATAAGCACTATGTTATCAATACCAATTTTAGCTGCACAATGTTCTCATAAAGAAGAGGACAAACTAAATAGTATTTTGGATGATAATATGCCTCCAAAAAAACAAAAAAATGATAGGAAAAATGAACCAATTAATGATATTGAAGTCGCTAAAAAGAATCTTGAAAAAGAAATTAATGACTATATCAAAAGAAAAGGTGCATATTCTGATGATTTTGATACAAAGGCATTTTATGAAGCAAATAGTGCAATAGACAAGGCATCAGTTGCTTTACAAGACAAAAAAGCAACTGTAGAATCAATAAATAAAGCATTAGAAGAACTTAAAGAAGCAAGAAAAAAAACTGATGCATATTTCAATTTAAAAAGAGAACAAAAGCAAGATTTACTTAAAGACGAATTTACCAAAACTATTGAAAAAGGAGTACAAAAGGAAAAACAACTAAGCAAAATTTCAGCAAAAAAAGTAATATTAGAAGCTATTGAAAAGGCTAAATCTATATCAGAAAAAGATACAAGATATTATAGAAAAATTAAGGCTGAAATACTTTTGCTTGAACAAAGTTATCAAGAGGCTGAAAAACTTGAAAAAATGAGTAATAAACAACTTTTTGAACTCTATTTACACAGCGAAAACAAAATTGTAAATAGAGTTCAAACTGAGTATGGTTTAGACGAGTTTTATATTAATATTCAAGAAGAAATTAAAGAAAAATTCAAAGAATATAATCAAAAATTCAATGATGAAGTAAAAGGGTCTAATTCTGAACAAAAATATGAAGAATATGAGAAGCAATTGAGAAAAAACGTTGATGAAATATTCAAAAAATTAGATGTTTCATTGACACCTTCTCGAATTAATAAACTTTTTGATAAAGATGTATCATCAATCACAATTCCTAAAGAAATTGAATATATTAATTCGCATTCTTTTGAAGGTTTTAATAATTTAAACACTGTTAAATTTGGCTCGAAAATCAAGAAAATTGACTATAAAGCGTTTGCTAAAACAAAAATTAAACAAGTTGAATTGCCTCAGTCATTAATTTATTTAAGTGGCTTTGATGAAACGCTTGTTGAAACATTAACCTTACCAAAAGAACTCATTAATGTGCATGATGCATTCAACAATGTTAAGACTCTTCATTCGCTTACTCTTAATGCTAAATTAAAAAATCTTTCTGGTTTCAATAATAGTGGAATTAAATCTATTGAATTACACGAAGGACTAGAAACTTTTGATGGTTTTAGACGTTCAAAAATAACGTCAATAAAATTGCCAAAATCACTCACAAAATTTATTACAGAATTAGAAGAACTCACAGAAATTACTTTTGCAGATGGCTTTGACTTTGAAAAAGCAACAATAAGTACAGATCGTTCAGCAAAACGTGGTATTGTGATTGATACAAGTTTATTCCCTAAACTGAATTCAATTTATGTAGAAAATGAAGAAGCAAGAAAGAAATTATTAGCAAAATTTGGTGCAAAAGATACAAAAAATACTGATGAAAAAGAAATTGTTAGAGCTGCAGAATACTATATTGAGTATTTATTCTTTCTTTCTCAAAAACGAGTTAAAGACAAGTATAGAACATTTAGTACAGAAATAATGAATAAATTAAAAGAAATAGTTGTAGAAGAACTAAAAACCTACCCTAATGACATTGAAAATGCGATTGATGCATTTATTCATAAACAAAAATATAATTCAGCTCACTCGCTAGATCAAACAAAAGCAAAAATATCTAATCTAACAAAACTACTTACTAGCGCAGGGTTCGAAATCACTCAAGAGAGAATTGCTCAAGATACTCAATTAGAGGATAAAGACAACATTAAAACAGAGTTTAATCTTGAAAAAGACAAATATGAAAAAGCACTTAAAACAGCACAAGGAGATAAATGAGCACAAATAATCAAAGTAAAAACAGTAAAAAATTCATCAAATTAATTGCTTTAAGCAGTGCATTATCATCATTTACCTTACTTCCAGCAGTTACACTTTCGTGTGCAAAGTCTCAAAAAGTTGGCCTTGAATCAACAGATCTTAAACTCGACAAAATGTATGAGTTTGTCAATAAATCAAAAGAATTTAATATTGAAAACACTCATATTTCGGGTTATCGGGACACAAAAACACAAAATTTGTATGTGAATGCCAAAGAAATATTGACTGAATTAGATGGTCTTTATGACATTAGCGGACTTAAAATTGGTTCCGATCAAAATGGACAAATTAAATACAATAATTTTGACCAAGAAATCATATTTGATCACCAACATAATAAGATTTTAATGAGTTCTACTGATGCATTTCAATTCACAACTTCTTCATCAACTACTGACTATACAAAAAACCTAAAATACACAAAAAACAGTACTAAACGTCTATCTGAAGACAAATATGCGCAGTTAAATTTAGGTGATTATGATATGAAAATCTATGCAATAGATGGTGAGATTTATATTCCTTTTTCAATCTTTAATTTACTCTTTTCAAGTCAAAGTTATTACAATATTTACTTCAATAATGATAGATTTATAGGAACAACAACTGTAATCAACAAAGACATCAGTCGTGATGAATATAATTCAGTAATGAATAACTCAAGAAATGATACTGAGCAGACTGAAAACGAACGAAAAAATACCTACAACTTTATTCGTTTAATTTTTGATAATTTCTATGGATTAAGAAAAGAATTTTTAAAAGAGCATAATGCAAAAAACTTCGATGAATACTTTGTAAAAACTGTAATTGACAACTCAAAAGACAATTCAGTGCCACAAAATGAAAAGAATCTTTCACTCAAACAAAGACTACTTTCAACCAATATTTACACAAATACGCGAGCTTATGAAGACTTTATCTATAAACAACTCAATGAATTACACTCTTCAATTCAGTCTGGATCATATTTCCATCCTAAAGATTTTAGAGCACATCCATATGGTGGTGCATTGAGTCCAAAAGTCAATGAATATGTGTCTACATTTGGAACATTACGAAAAATACGTCGAGCCATTTTAGCAGGAGATGAATCAAAAATTGTTAATTTTCATAACGATACAGCAATCATATATTTAGATCAATTTAATGTCGGTACAAATGAGCAGTTAAATTCAGAACAAGCATACAAATATGACTCTTTTTCGTTGATGACTAAAGCATTGAAAGAGATTGAAAAATACTCAAAAAATACTCAAAAAATCAATAAAATCATATTAGATTTATCAATCAATGGTGGTGGATCAATAGCTGCGATGGAAAAGGTTGCTGGCTTTATGACTAACAAAACTCAACGCCTCTATTTCTATGAAACAATCAATAAACTATTAACCTACTCGGAATTTAAAGTTGATACAAATCAAGATGGCAATTATGATGAAAATGATGGATATGGCCAATATAAATGATACATTTTGAGTGGTTTAAATACATTTAGTGCAGCAAACTTACTCACACATTTGGCTAAAGAAGGCAAATTTGCAACAATAATTGGCAATAAATCAGGTGGCGGAATGTATTCAATTTTACCTTTAGTCTTACCTGATGGAACAAGCTTTGAATTTAGTTCAAACAATGCATGAGTTTCTTATGCAAACAAAGATGTAAATTCAGAAGAAGAGCTTCCTTATACACAAAATGGAGTGGATGTTGATATCGAAATTCCATATTTAGCATACTCACAATACGACGTTATTGATGCATATCTTGAAGATCACAAAAAAGGTGAAGAAGCTTGAAATATGTTTCAACGCAAAACTAAATTAAGTGCATTTAAGCGTGCTAGTGAATATGCAAAGAAATTTATCAATAGTTTTTCAGAGCAAAATACAAAAGATAAATATAACAAGGAATTTGAAACAATAAAAATTTCTGATAGCGATTCACTAGAAGAATTAGACAAAAAAATTGAAGATATGGAAAAACTTGGCCGGATTGTTGAAGGACTTTATCAGAGCGAACTCAAGAAAGCGAACTAGCAATAAAGCACGCATTTGTGTGCTTTTTGTTATAATTAAAAATGTTAATTATTGAGAGGTAAATAATGATTGAAGTACAGAATTTAAGCAAAGTCTTTAGTGATAAAAAACTTTTTGAAAATGTTTCATTGAAATTTGTTGAAGGAAACACATATGGAATAATTGGTGCAAATGGTGCTGGTAAATCAACCTTTTTAAAAATGCTTGCAGGTGAAATTGAACCAAGTAGTGGTCAAATAATTATTGAAAAAAATCGACGTTTAAGCGTGCTAAGTCAAGACCATAATGCTTATGATGACTTAATTGTGACTGATGTTGTTGTGATGGGAAATACTGATTTATACAGAATTAAAAATGAAAAAGATGCAATTTATGCAAATCCTGAAGCAACAATGGAAGATTACACACGTGCTGGCGAACTTGAAGAAAAATTTGGTGAGTTAGGTGGCTGAACTGCTGAAAATGATGCACAAGAACTTCTTTCAGGACTTCAAATTCCAAAAGAAAAATGAGACGTTCCAATGTCTCAATTGACTGCAAACCAAAAAATTAAGGTTTTACTAGCTAAAGCATTATTTGGCAACCCTGATATTTTAATCATGGACGAACCTACAAACCACCTTGACTTGCGAGCAATAAAATGACTCGAAAACTTTTTGGCCGAATATCCAAATGTTGTTATTGTAGTAAGCCATGATAGTGATTTTTTAGATAATATTTGTACTCATATAGTTGATATAGATTTCAATGAAGCGCGAATTTATACAGGAAACTACACATTTTGAAAAGAATCATCTCAATTAGCTCTTGAACTTATGAAGCAACAGAATGCAAAAAAAGAAGTTCAGATTGAAAAACTTAAACAATTTATTGCACGTTTTAGTGCTAATGCATCAAAATCAAGACAAGCAACAAGTCGTAAAAAAAGTCTTGAAAAAATTACGCTAGATGAAATTAAGCCTTCAAATAGAAAATATCCATACATAAGTTGAGACATAAATAGAGAACCTGGTAAAGACATTTTAAGTGTTGAAGGTTTAAGTTATGAGGAAAATGGTAAAGTAATGTTTGAAAATGTGTCATTTAGTCTTTCAAAAGGCGAAAAAATGGTACTTATTGGTGAAGATGATATTGCAAAAACTCGTTTTTTAGAATGCTTACTTGGTCTTAAAAAACCTTCAAAAGGTTCAATAAAATGAGGACAAACAATAAAACACACTTATTATCCAAATGAAAATAGAAATTACTTTACTCAAGATATGACAATTCTTGAATGAATTTCTCAATGACCACCTGAAAACTCAACTGAAGAAACCAAGGATGTTTCAGATCAAAGAATGCGTGGATTTTTAGGAAGAATGCTTTTTTCTAATGATTCAGTATTCAAAAAAGTTGCTGTAACTAGTGGTGGCGAAAAAGCTCGCTTAATGTTTTCAAGAATGATGCTTTTAGAAGCTAATTTCTTAGTTTTAGATCAACCATTGGACCACTTAGATGCTGAAAGCATTGACTCTCTTATTGCTGGACTTAAAGCCTACAAGGGTGGTGCAATATTCACAACATATAACCGAGCATTAGTAAATCAAGTTGCAAACGTTATTCTTGAAATTGCTCCTGATAAAAGTTTTATTTATCATGGAACACTTGATGAATATGAAAAAATTATGAATTACTAAACACATTTAATTTACAGTAAAAAACAATGCATTTTTATTCTAAATGCATTGTTTTTCTATGAGTATATACGTTATCTATATAGCATTTGCTTTATCAATTTATCTGCCTTATATTGATTGTTGTTTTGGCTATCTTTTTTCATATAAAAATTAGAAAAAGATAAATATTTTTCATTATTTATTATCTTTTATATTTTCCGTATATACACATTTTCCAATGTAATTGGAAAAATTATCATACACATAATAAAGGTATAAATTTTAATATTTAAGTAATATTTAAAATATTAATTTATAAGAGAAATGTGTGTAAAAAAAATATGAAAAAATTTTTATGAAAACATTAACACTTCTATAAAAAAGTGTATTATAAGTGCAGACAAAAAAATGAAATGGAGGAAAATAAAAATGAAAATGAAAGCATTAGTTTACCACGGTGAACACAATATTGCCTTCGAAACAGTTGACAAACCTGTAATCCTAAAACCTACAGATGCAATTGTTAAAATTACTAAAACAACTATTTGTGGTACTGACTTAGGTATCGTTAAAGGAAAAAACCCTGAAGTTGCTGATGGTAGAATCCTAGGACACGAAGGAATTGGTATTGTTGAAGAAGTTGGTTCAGCAGTATCAAACGTTAAACCAGGAGATAAAGTTCTTATCGCTTGTGTTACACCATGTGGAAAATGTGACAACTGTAGAAAACAACTTTACTCACACTGCCGTGAATCAGAAGGTGGTTGAAAATTTGGATACATGATTAATGGTACTCAAGCAGAATTTGTTAGAGTTCCATTTGCAGACAATAGTTTATACAAATATCCAAGTTCAATTTCAGACGAAGTTGCAGTAATGCTATCAGATGCATTACCAACAGGACACGAAATTGGTATTCAATATGGACAAGTTGCTCCAGGTAAATCAGTAGCTATTGTTGGTGCTGGTCCTGTTGGTATGGGTGCTTTACTAACTGCACAATTATACTCACCAGCTCAATTAATTGTTATTGACTTTGACAAAAACCGTTTAGAAATGGCTAAAAAATTAGGTGCAACACACACATTAGTACCAGATGAAAAACTAATAGAAAACATTCAAGCTATTGTTGGTACAGATGGTGTTGATGTTGCTGTTGAAGCTGTTGGACTTCCACAATCATGAGACACATGTCAAAAAATTGTTAAAGCTGGTGGAAACGTATCAGTAGTTGGTGTTCATGGTAAAAAAGTTGACTTCAACGTACAAGACCTATGAATCAAAAACATTACTGTTACAACAGGACTTGTTAATACAAACACACTTCCAATGTTAATTAATGCTGTATCAACAGGAAAATTACCTATTGAAGGCTTAATTACTCACAAATTTAGCTTCTCAGACAAGATGAAAGCTTATGACACATTTATGCATGCGTCAGACCACAATGCAATGAAAATTTTAATCGACGCAACCAAATAACATTTCATAGTATTTTTTACTCATAACCTTATGGTTATGAGTTTTTTATTACTAAAATGATACAATTCTAAATAAGGAGTCTTGTATGTCAAAACCAAAAAATTATAACTATTTTTTAATGGACGGTGAGCCTACTGGTCGAATAAAATGTACTATGTCAAATTGAACTGGTATTGCTTTAAAAATACCAATCAATTTACTTAAAAATTGCAAAGATCGCAAAGAAACAAATCATAATGGAATCTATTTTCTTTTTAATACCGACGAACAAAAAGTCTATATAGGTCAAGCTGCTGGTCGTAAGAATGAAGATGGACTTTATAGACGAGTTACTGAGCACCAATATGAAAACACCAAAGTTTTCAATGAAATTGTGATGATTACTGCGATTGGAAATTATTTAGGAGCTACTGAACTAAATTATCTTGAAAACAAATTTACAACATTAGCAAAAGAAGCAGATAGATATGAGTTAATAAATAAAAATGAGCCTCCACAAGGAAATGTTACTGAAGAAAAGGTTGCTGAATTAGAAGAATTCATTGAATACTCAAAAAATATTGTTGGTGTGTTAGGTTATAAAATTTTTATTCCACTTGTCTCATTTAACAAAACCAATGACCAAAATCAAACAACAACCAATCAAATTGAAGAACCACTAATTCTATACTGTTCAAGAAAGAAAAAAGGAGCAAATGTTATTGCACAAGGTCAATGTGTCCAAACAAATGAAGGATATGTGCTACTTAGAGGTAGCATAATTGAACCTAATTTTGCAACATATGTTCCACCTAGATTAATTGCGTTGCATGAAGAATTGATTAAGAAAAAAGAAATTGATGAAAACTGTGTGTTGCAAAAAGATTTAGTATTTTCTTCTCCTTCAACATTATCTAGTTTCGTTCTTGGTTCTAGTTCGAATGGTTGAGATGATTTAAAAACCAAGGACGGAATTAAACTTAAAGATCTCAAATAACCACGAAAATAACAAAAAATGCATTTTTAAGTAAAAAAAGTGCTTTTTTTTCATTTTTTAGCAAATAATCTATATAATAGGAGCATTAGGTATTTAAAATGAAAAATAAATTTAGTGAAAAAAGTTTCTTCTTATACGGGATTAATTTTATAGTTGGTTTTGGTTTTATAGCCACAATCACTGGAATAATTGCCCAAGGTTTATGAGGTATGTTAGTTTTTGCGCTAACAGCTTTCATAAGTTTTAGTGTTATTTTAGCATTTGCTCGTGGAGCTCAAGCATTTGGTAATGAAGCAGGTGGTTCATATGTTTATGCCAAAAAGGCTTCAGCGAATAAATTTTGAGTCTTTTTTAATGGTTGGAATCAATTTGCACAGATACCGCTTTTTTCGGCCACGTCCATTCTATTCTTTTCAACACTTCTGTCAGAATTTGATAAATCACATCAATTAATCTATCAAATTGTTTCTCTTGTATTCTTTCTTTCCTTGACGTTAATTGCAACGTTTGGAATAAAGACATCTAAATGATTTATTTTAGTTTCTGCATCTGTAAAATGAATAACGGTAATATTAGGTGTATCTCTAGGTATTTATTTATCTTTTAGTCATCATGATTTTGCTAACAACATCTTGTCAAATAGCAAAGTTTCAATCTCAATAATTACTCTAAATGTATTGAATTTTATTTATGCATTTGGTGGTGCAGAAGGTCTTGCAGGAATAAGTGCTGAAGTAGAAACAAAACGCTTTAAAAAGATATTATTACTAATTTTTGCTGCTGTACTTGCAATTTACTTTACTTTATATCTTTTACTGTTAGGGCTTCAAAAAGGATTTATTGGTGAATCTACTTCATTTTCAAAATTCTTTCAATCGTTATGAGGTTTAACTGGAATTATAATTTTTACGATAGGTACACTATTTAATAGAATTTCAAGCACCCTTTCATCAAACATATACTATTCAAGAATTGTTGCTCCTCTAGCTCACGATGGATTTTTACCTTCAATACTAGGCAAGAAAAACAAACACGGTGAATATAGAAATGCATTATTATTTGCAACAGCTTTTAGTGTTATATCAATGATTATTTTTACAGCAATACCATATGCATTAGGTATAAAAGATCAATTTAGTTTTGTTCTTAATGCTGGTAACGTGGTTTTCTTAATGCAGTACCTTTTAGCAATAATTTCGATTTTAGTTATTGCATTCAAACATAAAACATTTAAACTTCCTTGATGAGAAACTACAATATTTATTTTGTCTATTATTTTAATTGTTTTTATATTAATAGTTAACTTTATCCCTCCGATTGTAGGTGATAAATACACAAAAGAAACTATATTTTTAGCGCCTAGTTATTTAGGTGTAATGTTGATTGGTTTTATCATTTGAGGAATATATATAGCAGTACAACGACGCAAAAAGAAAAATAATTCAAAAATATAAGAGTTTAAAAAAGCCTTATTGCTAGCTCAAATTTAATAGCGGTAACTAGACTCAATTTTTACCTAAATACTCATTTTTGAGTATAATATGACAAAAAAATTCTTGCTTTGTAGGCAAGAATTTTATTATTATTTGTTGTGAAATTATTTGAATTCTACTGTAGCACCAGCTTCAACTAATTTTGCTTTTAGTTCTTCAGCTTCATTCATTGAAACGCCTTCTTTAACAACAGCAGGTAAAGATGAAACTAATTTGTTTGCTTCCATTAAAGCAAGTCCAATTGTTTCTTTAACTACTTTAACAATAGCAAGTTTTTTACCGTTGTCTGAAGTAATAACAACATTAACTGTTGATTTAGTTTCAGCAGCTTCAGCAGCAGCAGGAGCAGCAGCAACTGCAACAGCTGAAGGGTCAATACCAAATTCTTCTTTCATTGCTTCAACTAATTCCATAACTTCTTTGATTGACATTTCTTTAAGAGCAGAAATGAATGTGTCTTTTTCTAATTTAGCCATTATTATTTTTCCTTTCGATATTAAATTAATTGCTTTCTTTTTCACTATATAGTTTTAAAGAAAGGGATAGTTGTTGTAGAGGTGAGATAAGTGAACGAGCAAGAATACCAAGTGCTTCTTCATAGTTTGGAAGAGAAGCAACTTCAGCAACACCTTTAGCATCAATCACTTTACCTTCAAAAATACCAGCTTTAAGCACTAACAATTTATTTTCTTTTGCAAATTTTGATAATACTTTAGCAGCCGATAATTCATCTTCATTGCTAAATGCATAAATGTTTGGACCAACAAGCAATTCGCCTAATGATTCAAATTCAGTGTTAGCTAATGCATATTTGAAGATTCTATTTTTGTAAACTACTAATTCAACTCCTGCTTTTTTAGCTTCAACACGTAAATTAGTTAATTCTTGAACAGTTAAACCACGATATTCAGCAACAACAAGTGCTTTAGCATCAGCTATTTTTTTAGCAATCTCTTTACTTTGTTCTTTTTTCATTAATTTGAAATTAGATTCTTTTTGCATGGATTTCCCCCTTTCATTATTATTGCAACACAAAAAAATGATTTCAGGATATCAATAAGATATACACTCGGTAACAAATTAAGTTTTCACAGTTACTGTCTTTATGTATTGCGTAAGGTATTATAACTTATATTTAAGTAAATATGTGTAATATTTTATTGAATTTTAGGCACTTTTTTCAAAAAAGCAAATATGCATTTTAATTAATTAAAATATTGAATAATGCTAAAAATTATTCATAAATTGGCCTTTAAAACCAATAAATTCATAGCACACATAAAAAAACTAAATCACCTAAACGTGATTTAATCTTTTTTATTGAATAATTTATGAGTATTCTACATTAAATTTTTTTGTCAATCTTTTACATAAGGAACAGAGTATTTTTTGCATTGTTGTATGACTTTTTTATCTCAATAATCAAGGCTCTTGTTTCAATCATTAAATCATAATTGAAGTGGAATCATCATACCATTATTAGGGATTGTTGTTTGAGCCATCACAATAATGTAATGCAAAAATAAATGCTCATCAAACGATATTAAAATTGATTTACCAATTTCGTAATATTTCTTCATTTCTGGTGCTTTTGAAAATATTGCACCACTTATTTTTATTTCATCAATATGGTGTCTACAAAAATTTCATTGACCAATCTCATTTTTGAAATTTTTGCGATGCTTACTAATAACTAGGTTCATGTATGAATCAACAATTGCACCATCTTGCACTAATTTTTCAATTATTTCATAATAAATTTTTACTCATTTATTGCTTTTTATTGTCTTTTCTTCTCAATCTTTTGCAAAAAAATTGTCTTTTTGATATTCAACAGTCGGTGAAGTATTTTTATCTGCAGAGCCTGTAAGTAGTTGCATTACAGAATTTAGTATATCTTCATTATTCATCTTTATTTTTCCTTATTTTATATTTAATGAGTGATGTTGGTCAGAGTACAGTTAATGTTCTAACTTATTTTCTTGCCTTTTATACTTATATTAGGCTAAATATTTTGACTTTAATTAGTATTGCAAAATCAAAATAGAATTAATGATAAATTCCTTCATCCTTTTGATTTTTTAATTTTTATATTTATTTAGTTAGCAAAAATTTATAAAATGCAATTCAACCATCTAATAATTTTTCATATGCATCATCAGAAGTTAAGGCTTTCTTTTCTTTTTCTAATGAATCTTTAGCAGCCTTTTCAACATTTGCTTTTATGTTTTTGCTTTCTTTTTTAGCTTCCTCACTATTTGGTTTGATTCCTTTTTCAGATAATGTTATCTTAATTTGTTTTTTAACCATTAATGCAACAACTTCTTTTTCTTTCTCTTTGATTCTCGACTTTTGAGCACACGAAGCAGAAAGAACAACCGGTGTTAAAGTCATTATAGGAGCTAAACTTAGTGATAATAGTTTTTTATTCATATTTTTTTCCTTAATTTCTAAATTATATAAGGAGTTTTATTTTTTGCTGCAAAGTTTAAAATGCTATTGCGCGGCTTGAGAAATATTTCAATCAAATGCCTTAATTAGAATAAAAAATGGAGCATTGCTCCATTATCATGAGTAATTATTTTTTATTAGATTCTTCAAGTTCTTTAATCGCTTGATCTAAAGCTTTTTCATATTCTTCATCTGATTTAGCACTTTGTTTAATAGCATCAAGAGCAACTTTTGCAAGGCCTTTATTTGTTTTTTTTATTTCCTTAATAGTCTTTTTAGCTTCAGGAGAATTTTTGTCAAGACCTGCTATTTTTAATCCATCTTCAATTCCTTTGTTAACTGATAAATGAATATATTTTTTTCTCTTTTTTTTAATTCTATATTTTCGTGAACGATAATATACTAGACATAGTAGAGCTAATAATGTGAATGGAAAAACGCTAAATAATTTCTTGTTCACATTTTTCCGTCTTTTCTCGTGTCTTAATTCAATAGCATCAAAAGCAACTTTTGTGAAGCCTTCATTTGTGCTTTTGATTTGTTTAATAGTTTCTTTAGCTGCAGGAGAATTTTTGACAACACCTGCTAATTTCGAGTCTTCATGAATTCCCTTGTTAATTGATAAATGAATAAATTTTTGCTCTTTTTGTTTAATTCTTGATTGTTGAGGGCAAGACATTGCTAAAGCTACTGGAGCTAATAATATGAATGGTGAAACGATAAATAATTTCTTTTTCATATTTCCCTTTCTTTTCTTGTGTCTTAATTTTCAAAAAAAAAAAAAAAAAGAAGCTATTTTAAGAACAACTTCAATTTATTTAAAATAATTCGCAAATTTCCATATTTAGAATTATTAAATAGTGAAATGCTATAGCAGTTTGAGAAATATTTCAATCAAGTAACTTAATTAGAATAAAAAATGGAGCAATGCTCCATTATCATAGTTAATTATTTTTTATTAGATTTTTCAAGTTCTTTAATTGCTTGATCTAAAGCTTTTTCATATTCATCATCTGATTTAGCGCTTTGTTTAATAGCATCAAGAGCAACTTTTGCGAAGCCTTCATTTGTTTTTTTGATTTCCTCAATAGCTTTTTTAGCTTCAGGAGAATTTTTGTCAACACCTGCTAATTTCAAGCCTTCATCAATTCCCTTGTTAACTGATAAATCAATATATTTTTGCTCTTTTTGTTTAATTCTTGATTGTTGAGAACAAGACACTGCTAAAGCTACTGGAGCTAATGATATAAATGGTAAAATGCTAAATGTTAATAATTTCTTTTTCATATTTTTCCTTTCTTTTTTTGTGTCTTAATTTTCAAAAAAAAAAAAAAAAAGAAGGTGTTTTAAGAACTGCTTCAATTTAATTATAATAATCAGCAAATTTCCATATTTTTACCATATTTAGAATTATTTAATACTGTGGAAATTCAATAGAATCAGTAATTAGTCAATAAAATCTATTGAAAAAATAGCCATTGAGGCTATTAAAAATTAAGATAATTTACTGTTTCGAGAAGGGAAAATATCTCTATTTCCATCAATATTTGCTTGACTAAACACTATTCTTTCTGTACCATCTTTTTTGTAAAAAATAAAAGTATAGAATGCGTTGTTTGAAAGTTTTTGTTCACCTTCTCAAGCAAACTCAAGTGGTTTTTCAGCATCAATGTTGCTTACATTTTTAACTGTTGCTTGCGCAATCTTGAATTCTTTTGGTTCAACTAGTGAGTTATCGTTTGCTGATTTTACTCGTGCTGCAACAGCAACTCATTCACCAGTGGCACCTCTTAAAGGACTATGATGTAATCCAAATCTAAATACTCCATCATCATGCAAAAAGTTCTCACTTGTTGCTGCAGCAAAAAGTAATGTTCTCGTCTTTACATCGCTTGATAATTTAATTTCAAATTGTGTTGCATCCTCATTGATGAGAACTTTTTTGCTAGGAGTAGCTTGAGTAGAATCATCTTTTACATTAGGATTTTTTGAAGGGAAAATATCTCTATTACTTTGTATATTTCTTCCACTAAAAACTATTCTTTCTGTACCATCATTTTTATAAAAAATAAACGTATAAAAAGCATTGTTTGAGAGTTTTTGGTCTCCTGTTCATTCAAATGAAAGTGGTCTTCCAAATTCAACACTGCTTACTTTTTTGACACTTGCTTTAGCAATTTTAAATTCATTTGGTTCAACTAATGTATTATCAGTGGCTGACTTTACTCGAGCTGCGATAGCAGTTCAATCACCACTAACACCTCTTAAAGGACTATGATGTAAGCCAAATCTAAATACTCCATCATCATGCAAAAAGTTCTCTCCTGTTGCTGCAGCAAAAAGTAATGTTCTCGTCTTCACATTGCTTGATAAGTTAATTCCAAATTGTGATGGATTTACATTGTAAAGTACTTTTCTGTTTGGATCTACTTCAACATTTGAACATGCAACAGCAACAAGGGGGACACCCGCTAATGCTCCTGTTGAAAGTATTAATTTTGTATATTTCATTTTTTTCTCCTTAATTTCGTGTCTTTATTTTAGCATAAGAAAAAGTAAAAAGTGGTTTTTTATTGAAAAAAATACACAAAAAATCATTTTTTGGTTTTTCGCTTATTAATTATGTTGTGAAAAATAATTTTAAATCAATACTCTATGCTCAGTAAATAATTAAATATAATAACCTTATGAAACAAAAATTTGAAAAATTTTGAAGTATCTTAAAAGAATACGATTACATAACATTACTTACACACAAAAACCCTGATGGAGACACAATTGGTTCATCAGTTGCATTCAAAAATATAATAGAGTTAAATTTAGCAAATGTAAAGGAAGTTAGAATTTCAGGTGGTGATTGTCCACGTAATCTTGAATTTTTACTTGATAAAAAATTAGAATTAGTTGATGATGAATTCTTCAATAAAAGTCTAAAAGTAGTTGTCGATACTTGTTCAAAAAAACGTGTTTTTGATCAACGTGTTGAACCTAAAGAATCACTTAAATTTGATCACCATCCTGAAGAAGATGAATTTATGTATGGTATTGGTGGAGATAATTGACCAGCAACTGGTCAATTACTTACTGAAATGATTATGGAACTTGATCTAAAAACTAATCAAAAGGCATTACAAGGTTTAGCAGTAGCCATCATTACTGATACAGCATACTTTTGTGAACGAAATATAAGCCCTAAGACGTTCGAAACAATGGTATTTCTAATGTCAAGAGGCCTTGAATACAAAAAAACATTGAGTGCAATTAAACTTAATCAAGAGGAAAAAAGTTTAATTTTTGACACTATTAATTCAATGAAAGTCGATCAAAACGTGTCTTATGTCATCTCACATAAAGTTATTTCAAACGATATTATGCGTCCGTTAGTCAATCAATTTCTATCGCTTGTAAATACTGAAGTAGGACTGGTTGCAGTAAAACAGGATGAAGGCCATTATCGTTGCTCAATAAGATCGATTGAGGACTTTGACGTATCTAAAATTGCAAATCTTTATGGTGGTGGTGGTCATAAAAATTCATCAGGTTTCAATATTGAATCAATTGATGTATTGCCTCAAATTATTGAACTAATTAACAAAAAAAACTAGCAAATTATTCATTTTTGCTAGTTTTTTGTAATTTTTCTTCCTGCATACGTACAAGATTTTTTAAATCTTTGACCTCTTTAATTGTTAAATTTCTATATGTGCCTTCAGGCATTTTTTCAACATTGATATTAGCAAATGAAACACGTTTTAAATTCAAAACTTTTCTACCTACTGCTTCAAAAAGTTTTTTAACATGGTGATATGAACCTACATGTAGTTCAACCAAATAAGACTTATTTTCAACTTGATCAACAACTTGATAAGACATTTTACCATTAACTTCAATACCTTTATTGAGTAAATTAAACTCTTTTAGCTTTAAAGGTTCATCGATGCGCACTCTGTAAATTCGAGAAATTTCATAGCGCGGATGAGTTAATTTATTCACTAATTCCAAGTCGTTTGTTAATAAAAGTGTGCCTGTTGTGTCATAATCTAGTCGTCCTACTGGAACAACTCGTGGATTTTGAGGAACCAATTGAACAACAGTTGCTCGTCCAAATTCATCTTTGAGTGTACTTAATGTTTTTCTTGGTTTATTAAGCACATAATAAACTAGTTTTTCAGTATTAGTTGAGATTTGTACATTGTTAATGCTTATAGTGTCGTTTATTGAAGCCTTATCACCTTTTTTAGCAATAATGCCATTAATTTTAACTTTGCCTTCCTCAATATATTGCTCAGCCTGACGTCGCGAACAAAAACCGCTTTGAGCAATAATTTTTTGCACTCTTAACAACTCATTCATGTCTCTCCTAGTTCATTCATTTTTGATAAATTTGCTCTTGCAATTTGTCGAAAACTACTCCTTTTTGTGTATTGTAGTCAAAAGCACAACGTACAACTTGCTTAAATCCTTCATCGAAATTTTCAAAAACTAGCTTGCGTAGTTTTTGAACACCTTTAAACGCACGACCATCACATATTTTGTCGGCAATGAACAAAATTTTATCTAATAATGACATTTCCAAAGCCATTGTTGTATGAATGGACACTGCTTTTACAATTTCATCATCATTGATTTTATACACATTTTTCAGTCATAAAGCACCACAAACCTGGTGTAATTTGTGTCTTGGAAATTCATTTTTATCAAAACCATTTAATCCAAATGATGCTATAAATTGTCTTGAATTATTTTCATCGACCTCTTTACAAATATCGTGGAAAAGACCAGCATAATAACCTTGATTATAACTTAGACCTTGTGACTTAGCAAGTTTTGCAGCAAATTCTGCTGCAGCTACTGAGTGTTTAGCACGCAATGCAGTTAGAGTTAAATGAACAATTTCTTTTGCAAAAAGACGATTTTGACCAATATATTCATTGACTTTTAGTGGTGTGTAACTCAAAACACCATTACGTATAGCTGTTGAACTTTCAGGAGTTATTATGTTTTGCATTCGCAAAACATTGAAGCGTTTAATATTTGTTTTGTTTATTTTTGCATCTCTTGCAAACACAACAAAACGCGCTTTTTGAGTACTTTGTTCAATAAATTCTCATTTATGAAGATCAGGAAGTGAGTCAGAGCCAATTATAAAGTAGAGTTGATCACCTTTAAATTTATTTGCATAGTAATCAATTGTCTGATATGTATAACTTAGTCCTCCTTTTTTAATTTCATAAAGAGAAATTTCAAAATTTTCAGCGCAATTTTCAATTGCTAACTCAATCATTTTTACTCTATGTTCTCAAGGTAAATTTTTTTGACCTTTTTTAAAGGGATTTGTAGCTGCGGGAATAAAAATTAATTTATCGAGTTTCAATTCTGCATATGCTTGTTTAGCGATTCTTATATGTCCATTATGGATTGGATTAAAACTACCACCAAAAAGTCCTATTTTCATTAAATTCCTTTCTTAATCATGTCTTCATTTAAGAAGCGACTATGAACAATATTTTTTGTTTTATCCTTTACAAATTCACTTCCGGTTTGGAGTGCTTTAGACTTAATTTTGTTATTGATATCCTTAACTAATAATTTAATTTTATCATCCAATGGTGCTTGATGATGCTCGAATATGTTCTGTGGGTGACCGATCTCAAATTCGCTCACTAAATTAGACAATTTAATACCAATTCCACGAATATAGTCATCTTTAAAAATCCGATTAAAAATTTTGGCTCCATATTCATAAATTTTCTCATGGTCGTTTATTGGAAATTTAAGAGTTGTTTGTTGTCTTTTTCATACTCGTTCAGTTGTGCGAAGAGAAAGTGTAATTACATAGCCTAATAAATTTCTGTTTTGAGCTCGAAGCGATACTTTTTCAGATAATTTATACAAAATTTTCAATATTTCATCTCTATCATCAAGGTCAATTGACAAAAATGTGATCTCATTACCTATTGACTTTAGCTCGTTATGTTGATAATTTAATTTATCGCAGCCTTGACCTCTTGCTTCATTAACAAATTTTGGAGTTTGCGAACGAAAAATCTCATACAAATATATGTCATGTTTGCTTCTTGCGGCTAATTTTCCTATTGTATCAACCCCTAATGCAATAAGTTTTTCAGCAGTACTTTTACCAATTCCGAAGTATTTTTCAATATGCAAAGGTCAAATACGATCCTTTATATCACTAGGATGAGTGAATAAAACATTAAAAGGTTTGGCTAAATCTGTAGTCATTTTGGCTAAAAATTTATTGTATGAAATTCCAATTGACACAGGAATACGGAATTTTGCTTTAATTTGAGCTTGCATTTTTTGAGCAACATACACTGCATTTTTTTCATTGCAAAGATTACTCATATCAATTCAGCATTCATCAATTGAATATACTTCAATCTTGTCTGTGTATTTTTTTGCTAAAAAATCAAATATTTTATTGCTTAAATTAACATAAAGTTCAAAATTTGGTTCAATAAAAATAGTTTTTGGTTCAACTTCAATAATTTTAAAATTAGGTCAACCAGCTTTAACACCTTTATTTTTTAATTCATAACTTACTGAAGCGGCAATTGCTCTTCTTTGATTTTTTCCTATTGCAATAGGTTTATTCTCATATTGAGGATTCAAAACTCTATGAGCGCTAGCAAAATAAGAATCAAAGTCTACATGAAAGATAATTTTATCCATTTAGTTCTTCTTTTAAGGCACTTGAAAGCATGGTAGCACAATAATAACGATTAGGATGCTGAATAACATTGTCAAATATTGCTAATTCACCTAATATTTCAAGATCATCACAATGTCCATTTTTTAGCAAAAACTCATATTTTTCAATAATTTGCAATACATTTTCAATCTTTTTGCCTTGAACTAGTTTAATAAATAAGTCAGTAGAAGCAACCATAAATGCACAACCTTTAGCATCAAAATAAAGATTTTGAATAGTCCCTTCCACAACATCAAAATTAAATTCTAGATAGTCAGCACACGCTTGACCATATTTTTTAATTTTATGCTCATCATCCATTTTTCTTTTAAATTCAGGACTCAAATAATGTTGCATAATTATTTCGCGTTTTTGTGTTTGACTAAATAATGACAAAATCACCTCCTTTTTTTAGTACTTCAACAAGTTTTCTTATCTCTCTTTTTGTGTTGTATATAGCTAATGATACACGTACATATGAGTTTTCATTCTTAATGTTTTTTAAATAGTGTGCACAGAAAACACCACTTCGAACATAGATATCATTCATACCTAAATAGTGTGCGACATCATGTGAATCACAACCTTTAATATTGAATAAAATTATATGATCTCCAGGCTGTGAATATAGAATTAAATTTGGAACTTTTTTGAGCTCTTTATATGCATAAAAACACACATTTTTGAGTACTTTTCGTGTTTTTTCATAGCCTATATACTCATTGAAAAAATCAATAGATTTATCAAACATATACATTGCTGAAAAATTTGCTGTACCCGGTTCAAAAAGACTAATATTATTTGATTTGATTCATTCACCATTTGTGTCTATATTTAGAACTGAACCACCACCAAAATCAACAGGGTCAAGGTCTTTTAATAACTTGTTTTTAATTGCTAAAACACCTAAACCTGTAGGGCCATAAAACTTGTTTGCACTGAAAGCAACCACATCGCAATTTTGCATTGAAACAGGTTCATAAACCAATGCTTGAGCAGCATCATTTACTACAATTGCACCAACTTCAGTTGCTTTTTGATAGATTTTGTCTAAATCTTGTTGCACATTGAAATTATTAGTAACTTGACTCAAAGCAATAAGCTTTGTCTTGTTATTTATTGCTAAATATACGTCTTGTACTATTGATAAGTCAGCCTTACTTTGTTTAGATAATTCAACTCAAGGAATAAAATTTGATGAATGATTTTGAGCCTCTATTATTATTTGATCATTATGAGATATTTTTTTCTCAACAAGTCGTGCAAATTTATTGAGTGAATTAGTTGTTCCGCTAGTAAAAATTATTGAAGTTTCAATTAAATTTGTGTTTAATAGAGATGCAATTTTACGACGTAAATCATCAATTAAATTTGCATTTTTAATCCCTAATTTTGAGTTAGATGTGCGAACACTAACAGAATATTTATTGTAAAAATCAGAACATGCTTTCACAGCAATATCTGGTTTAAGAACTAATGCAGCATTGTCAAAATAAATTATTTTTTTGGTCATTTTAAAATGGTCGCGAAGTGATTTCATATCATTAATTTTATTGCATTAATATAAAATGAATAAAAATTGATAATTTAATTTTGATATTTTTGTTTTTATAGTATAGTTATAGACATACCGAGCGAAGTTGTGTCGCGGAACTCGATATAATTCGGTTCGACGAATAAAAATCCAGTAATAAATCCCGTTAACGAATTGACTGATGTCAAAATAAATTATTGAGGAGAAACAATGAGACAAACAACAATTGTAAATAAAGAAAAAGCTAACAAAAAATGATACGTTGTTGATGCTGAAGGTCAAGTTCTAGGTCGTTTAGCAGCAATGGTTGCTTCAGTTTTAAGAGGCAAAAATAAACCAACTTTTACTCCTAATGCAGATATGGGGGACTATGTGGTTGTTATTAATGCTGAAAAAGTTGTTTTAACAGCTAACAAAGAACAAGACAAAGTTTACTACCACCACACCGGTTATCCTGGTGGTCTTAGAAGCATTACTGCAGCAAAACTTAGAGTTAAAAAACCTACCGCTATTGTTGAAAAAGCAATTGCAGGAATGCTACCACATACAAAACTAGGTAACAAACAAATGAGAAATCTATTTGTTTATGCAGGACCAGAACATAAACATCAAGCACAACAACCAGAAAGTTTAGAGGTGAAATAATATGGCTACTAAAAATTTAGTTGAATACCGTGGTTTAGGACGTCGTAAAAGTTCAACAGCACGTGTAATTTTAAGACCTGGTAAAGGTGAATTTAAAATTAACCACCGTGATGCAAGAGAATATTTAGCTTCAGATTTATTCCTTCAAGATGCTTCACAACCATTAACACTAACTGAAACTGTTGGTCAATTTGATATCACTGTTAATGTTCGTGGTGGTGGTTTAAGTGGTCAAGCAGGTGCTATTAGATTAGGTATTGCTCGTGCTTTATTGTTAGCAAGTGATTCATATAGAGCAAAACTTAAACCTGCAGGAATGCTCACTAGAGATGCACGTGTTAAAGAACGTAAAAAACCTGGTTTACGTAAAGCACGTCGTTCTCGTCAATTCTCAAAACGTTAATAAATTTTATTTCAAAAATAAAAAGTTGCGGTATAATATTCCCGCAACGCATATGCGAGCGTAGCTCAGCTGGTTAGAGCACACGACTGATAATCGTGAGGTCGATGGTTCAAGTCCATTCGTTCGCACCATTTCATTTATTGACCAAAAGAGTGATAATCACTCTTTTTTTATTTGTTTTTAGCCTTTAATATATAATTAATTAATGTAATTATGAATAAAGATAATTTAAAAATTCTTAATAGCATTTTGAATGAACCCAAGCACAAAAGTTTAAACCAAAACAATGAGCAAATTATTGATGTCTTTGATTCAAATACTCATAAAATCAGCATAATTCACTCATATAGTGCAAAAAGTGATTGAATGCAGCAAAACAATCTAGAATTTGCTTTTTTGCTCGAAGGCAACGCAACAATAATTGATTCAAGAGGTGTAGAATATAATTTAAACAAAGGTGATTGCATAAAAATTTCAGCAAATGAGGTTCATAAAATTACTCACACTAGCAAGTACGCTAAATGATTAGCAATTCATATAGGAGGCATAAATGATTAAACCAGTCAAAAAACTTATTATTCCCGCAGCAGGATGAGGAACACGATTTTTACCAATGACAAAGGCAGTTCATAAAGAATTAGTTCCAATATTAAATCGTCCTTCATTAGATTTATTGATTGATGAAGCGCTTGATTCAGGTATTGAGGAAATTATTCTTATTATTAGTGAACGAAAAAAAGATATTTTGAAACTTTTTAATGTTAATGAAGCATTAGAGACTGAATTACAAAGCAAAAATAAACAAAAATTACTAGAATTAGTCAAAAAAACTAATAGAGCAGATAAAATTAAATTAGTTTATCAAGACGTGCAAAATGGTTTAGGTCATGCACTTGCATGTGCAAAAGATATTGTTGGCAATGAACCTTTTGCAATAATTCTAGGTGATGACTTAATAAAATCAAAAACACCTACAATAAGTCAACTTATCAAGTTTTATAATGAAACTGGCTTTAATATTCTAGGTGTCCAAACTGTCAGTCCAGAAAATGTACACAAATATGGAATAGTTGAACCTACAAATTCAAGTGAGAGGGAAAATAAATACTTCGAAATTAAAGGAGCGATTGAAAAACCTTCTTTAGAAAAAGCACCTTCTCATAAAGCAATTTTAGGACGATATGTTTTCAATCCTGAAATACTTGAAATTCTTTCAAAAATTCCTTATGATGGTAAAAATGAAATTCAAGTAGTAGATGCTTTTAATGAACTTTTTACAAAATATAATCAAAAAATTTATGCCTTTGAATTCGAAGGTACTCGCTATGATTTAGGCTCAATAGAAGGCTTTGTTAAAGCAACAATTGATTATGCATTAGAAAATCAAGAAATCAAAGATAAAATTAAAGAATATATTAAAAACAAATAAGGAGTCTTATGAAAAAACTGATTTATTCAATAACCGCAATTGCACCAATATCAGTAATTGCACTTGCTGGTAGTTGTCAATCAAAAGTAAAAAAAGAAGCAACAAATGTCATTAACTCGGCTCAAAACATCATTAACCAATTAAATGTTGATGCTTGAAAAAATAATAATGAAATTAAAGAAGCAAGAGAAAAGTTGCAAAATAAAATTAATGAAGTTCAAAGTGAAATAAACAAAAAAGACAGCAAAGATGAGAGTATTATTGAATTAAAAAACCAACTTATTTCAATCACATTGCAAGCTCAAAATGTTTGAAATTTTCGACAAAATTACACAATAGCAGAAAATTTAGTTAAAAGTATTCAAAAAACTATTATGGAAAATAAGATTAATGATGCTCAAAGAGTTGAAGATATTAAACACCTAATTGAGCAGGCGCAACAAGTATTGAATAAACATAATAATGCTGTTGTTTCAATCAACACAAGTAACGAAAATGCAAAACTTGCAATTAAAGAATTACAATCAATTATAAATAAATTAAGGGAAATCTAATGTCTACTCCACACATCAGTGCTCAAAAGAATGAAATCGCAAAATTTGTTTTGCTACCAGGCGACCCTTTGAGAGCAGAATATATGGCTAAAAAATTCTTAACCAATCCTAAACTAGTATCATCAGTAAGAAATATATACTTTTACACAGGTGAGTATAAAGGCATACCGATAACTATTGGTGCATCAGGGATGGGCGCTGCTTCTATGGGCATTTACGCTTATGAACTATTTACATTTTATGATGTAGAAAAAATAATTCGTGTTGGATCAACAGGTTCATACATTGAAGAATTAAAAGTTAAACAACCAGTTTTAGTCAATCGTGCATATGCTGATGGCTTTGGTTTTGTTGAATTAATGCTAGGTATTAAAACACATGAACTTTTCCCTACGCACTCATTAATGAGTGCTTTAGGGAAAAAAGCACAGCAAATGAATATCAACTTAAAAGAGGTTTCTTGTCACACAACTGATGTTTTTTATGGCCTTAGAGACATTAAAAAGACAAGAGAAATAACTCAATGTCAAGTAGTTGATAATGAGTGTTTTGCATTATTTGCAACTGCACAAAGATGCAATAAACAAGCAGCTGCGCTTCTTTCTGTTTCTGAAAATATAATCACTGGTGAATCACTCTCATCAGATGAACGTCTTTTAGAATTCTCTACAATGTTTGAGATAGCACTCAACACACTAGTTGATAAGGATTAATATGAAAGAAAAAAATATTGAGTTATTTAGCAACGAGTGAATGAGTGTATTTAAATCTGAAAAAGGTTTTACATATTGTCAACGAAAAAGCATTAATTCTATTGCTGCTTTACTCTATAAAAAAATAAATGATGAATACATTTTTATGATTCATTACCAACCTTTACCTGAGATTGTCGAAAAAAAATCATGAGATCAATGTTATCCTTCCGCTTTAACTGGAAGTATTGAGCCTAATCAAAGTCCTATTGAATGTTGCTTAAATGAAGTTTTTGAAGAATCCGGCTACAAAATCAGTGAGAAAAACATCAAGGCATCATCAATTTCTATAGCAACTACTCAAATGAATGAAAAAGTTTTTAATTTTGTCGTTGATGTAAGCGAATTGATACCAGACGAGATTCATACTGATGGTTCAATATTTGAATCTGTTTCATATAACAAATGGTACGATGAACATTCATTTAATGATATTTTGCAAAATGAATTGGTTCTTTCTTCACTAAACTCTTTATACTTATTATTTCTAAAAAAAATTAAGGATGTTTAACATAAAAAACACTTATTAAAAAATCATTTTAAGCTTTTTTAATACATTTTTTGCTAATTCATATATAATGTTCTAGCAAAACGGAACAGTACTCAAGTGGCTGAAGAGGCGGTCCTGCTAAGACTGTAGGGGTGGCAACACCCGCGGAGGTTCAAATCCTCTCTGTTCCGCCATTTTTTTTATTCATTTTTTATCGCTAAATTACTATTTTATTAAAATATAAATATTGTGATAAGGAGCAATATGAATCAACAAGAATCACTCAATTATAAAGGTTTAAATTCAAAAGACATAAACAATTTGCAATCAAAATACGGTAAAAACACATTGTTAAAAACTAAAAAAATCAATCCTTTTGTTGCTTTTTTAAAACAATTTATTGATCCAATGATTATTTTGTTAATTATAGGCGCAGTAATCTCATTAAGTATTATTGTTGCTGAACATTCACTAGGCAAAAAAAGTGGTATTGATTTGACAATTGGTTATGTTGAGCCAGCAATAATATTTTTAGTAATTATTCTCAACTCATTGTTAGGTGCATATCAAGAAGTGAAGTCTGATAGAGCGGTTAGAGCACTTGAAAAACTCAATGAAACATATGCAAATGTCATTCGCGACGGGGTTGTACAAAAAATTCCTGCAAGTGATCTTTTGCCTGGTGATTTATTATTATTAGCTGCTGGTGACACAATTAGTGCAGATTGTCGAATAATAACTTCAAGCAATTTAAGTGTTGTTGAATCTAGTTTAACTGGTGAAAATTTAGCAATACAAAAAAAAGCAAATTGAGATGCTGTAGAGAATGCAATATTGGCTGAAAACACTCATCTTTTATACTCAAGCACATATGTTACAAACGGAAAAGCCACTGCTATAGTAGAATCGATTGGAAAAAATACACAGATTGGCAAAATCAATGAATTAATACAAAAACAAGGTAAAAATGTTACTCCTTTACAATATAAACTCAATAAATTAGGAAAATTATTCGGTATTTCTGGTGTAATACTTTTATTCGTGAGCCTTATTATTCAAATATTACTAAATAATTTATACACAGGTATTTGAACAAATTATGATGTTTATACGCATGCAACAGTAACTGCAATTAGTTTAGCAGTTGCTGCTATTCCAGAAGGTTTATTGACATTCACTACTGTACTTTTATCAATAGGTGTAAAGAATTTAAGCAAGGAAAAAGCACTCGTAAAAAACCTTATGGCTGTTGAAACTCTAGGTTCTGCTTCAATAATTTGTACTGATAAAACTGGAACTCTTACTGAAAATAAAATGACTGTTGTTGATGCATATGATTTTGCCTCAAATACTCATTTTTCAGTATCTAACGACAAAAATAGCTTTAATAATTTAGCTACAAAATTAACAATTTGTAATGATGCATTTATTGAGTTTGATAACCAAACTCAAAAACATAATGAAATTGGTGATCCAACTGAAACAGGTATGCTTATTTGAGCAAAAACCTTTAACATAAGCAAACAAAATTTAAATGTAGATAAAATAGTTATTGATTCATTACCTTTTGATAGTGATAGAAAAATGCATTCAGTTTTAGTCAAACAAGAGAGCAACAATTTAATGATTACTAAAGGTGCTCCAGACGTTTTAATTTCAAAATGCAACAACATCGACAAAACTCAAATGTTAAAATTGAACGAAAAATGAGCCAATGAGTCCTATAGAGTTATCGCTATAGCTCAAAAAAATGTGACTAGTGAAAAGTTAAGTTTTACTGATGAAGATAACCTAGAATTTGTTGGTATGATAGCAATGATTGACCCTCCACGTGCCAACGTGAAACAAAGTGTTATTACAGCGCGAAACGCAGGAATAAAAACAGTTATGATAACTGGTGATCATATTGTAACTGCAAAATCAATTGCTAAAAATTTAACAATATATCAAGAAGGTGATCTATGCGTCACAGGTGCTCAATTATCACAAATGAGTGATAAAGAACTCCTTGATAAAGTGCCTCTAATTTCAGTCTATGCTCGAGTTAATCCAGAAGATAAATTAAGAATTGTGAAAGCATGACAAACACATGAAAAAGTTGTCGCTATGACTGGCGATGGTGTTAATGATGCTCCTGCATTAAAGGTTTCAGATATAGGTTGTGCTATGGGGATTACTGGTACAGATGTATCCAAACAAGCTGCTGACTTAATTTTAATTGATGACAATTTTAACACTATAGTTTCTGCTGTTAAGAATGGACGTTCTGCATTTGATAAAATTAAAACAATAATAATGAATCTACTAGTTTCCTCAATTGCTGAAATTATAGTTATGTTAATTGGTATGATTGCATTTTTCTTAGCCTACAAAGATTACTATATCACTGAATTCTATATTTTTGGAGCAAGTCAACTACTCTGAATAAATTTAGTTTCTCATGGTTTGCCTGCTATTGCTTTAGGTTTTGTCAATAGCGATAAAGATGTAATGAATAGAAATCCATACAATAAAAAAGAAAGTATTTTTGCCCGAGGAATGGGTTCTAATCTACTTTGACAATCAATTCTATTAAGTTTAGCTACCTTAATTTCATACGTAATTGGAGCTGAATATGCCAAAAGCAATAATGCTAACCTTGCTGAAATTGCTTCATCATGTGCATTTATAACATTAGGTCTAGCTTGCGGTATAAACACAATAAATTTCATGTCTTCTAAATCAATATTTATAAGTTCAATTAAAAAATATTGACTTGTTTGATTAGCTATTATTTTTTCTGCTTCAACGATTTTAATTATTGCGCTAGTGCCTAATATTGCTCAAGTATTTCGTATGAGTGATATAACAAAAACACCACAATTAATTATCTCTTCTATACTACTTGGTTTAATTTTGGTTGCTTCAAATGAGTGTTGAAAATTAACGCAGTTAATAATGACTAAATTTACCAAATATACTCAAAAACGTGTATAAACGTAAAATTTTAGGTTATATTAAACAAAAAAATAACTCAACTTTTTGAGTTATTTTTATTCACCATTTTGTGTCTCATCATCATAAACATCATGAGAACCATCATCATCTTGCACATCTGAATATACTTCATCAACATTTTCTAGATCCGCACCACTCTGCTCATTTAAATCCATTAGAAAATCACTCTGCACTTCACTATTAAGAAAATCTGTATCAATTAAGTCACCTGATTCAGAATTTTTAACTTGATAATACATTTCTAGAAGTTGTTTTTCTTTTTCACTCTCATCCATGTTTTCATCTAAATATATAGCGTTTTGAATGCTAATAAATAGAGGATCATTTTTAACTTCATAAGGAATTAACGTATCAGCACCTTGGCGATCGTTGAAGATAGTTCGCACAACATCAGTAGCTATGTTTGCTAACATTTGATTGAACTTTAATGAGCCTTCTTGAGTATAAACTTGATATGGATTTTTTTGTGAATATTGAACTAGATTGACATTTGATCTTAGTTTATCCATTGTGTTAATATGATTTTGTCAATAATTATCAATCACTTCTAAAACCGTTTGTTTTTCAGTATATAACAACAATTCCTTCACGGTTGCATGCATATAATTTTCACGTCAATGACGATATTTTGCAAGTAAGTCATTACTTAAAAATTCCTTCATATCTGTTTCATGAATTTTTGAAACTTCTTCAAGACTATATTTGTCTCGAACACCTTTTCCGAGAAAATCATTGTTTAAATAGTCAACTAATTTTTCATAGATAAATGTACCCGTTTTGTTTAAAAATTCAGGATTTGTAACTATTGTATTAGTTGCATTTATAATCATTCTTTCAATAATAAAATCAATTTCATCATGCACTAAAATTAAATCTCTTTGAGCATAAAATAGATCTCTTTGCTGTCTAATAACGTCATCATAATGAAGCACACTTTTACGTGAATCATAGTTGAATCCTTCAATTTTTTTCTGTGCTGCAATAAAACCTTTTATCAGTGATTTTGAAGTGATTTCATTATCACCTTCTGAAGCAAATTGCTCCTTAAATTCTTGATAGTTAGCAAATCTACGCATCAATTGATCATCTAATGAAACATAAAATTTAGAAACCCCTGGATCACCTTGACGTCCACTTCGTCCTCTCAACTGATTATCAATTCTTCGGCTTTCAGCACGGTCAGTACCAATAACATAAAGACCACCAAGAGCTCTTGATTCTTCTGATAGCTTGATATCAGTTCCACGACCAGCCATATTTGTAGCAATTGTTACTGAGCCAACTTGACCAGCATTAGCAATAATTTCAGCCTCAGAAGCATTCTGTTTAGCGTTCAAAACAGTATGCGGAATCATAGCTTGATTTAAAAATTGGTGTAGAACTTCTGAATCTTCAATTTGCGCAGTACCTACAAGAATTGGTTGACCTTTTTCATGCAATTCTTTAATTTTTTCAGTAACAGCACTTCATTTTCCATAAGCAGTTGCAAAAATTGAATCAGGTAAGTCCTCACGAATAACTGGTTTGTTAGTAGGCACGACATTTACACGCATATTGTAAATGTCAATAAATTCTTGTTCTTCAGTCTTTGCAGTACCAGTCATTCCACAAAGTTTAGTGAACATACGGAAAAAGTTTTGATACGTTATTGTTGCTAGTGTTTTTGTTTCAGGTTCAATTTCAACATTTGCACAAGCTTGAATAGCTTGTTGCAATCCTTCAGAATACGCACGACCTTCCATAATACGGCCTGTAAATGCGTCAACTAATTCAATTTTTCCATCTCGAACAATGTATTCAACATTTTCTTTCATTACTTTGTGCGCTCTTAAAGAGTTTTGGATTCTGTGTACCATTTCCGAGTTTTCAATGTGGTACAAGTTATCAAAACCAAAATATGCATTAGCTTTTTTAATACCACTAAAAGTCAATGAAATTGCTTTTGATTCTTCATCTATTTCATAATCATCTTCAGTCAATGTACGAACAAATTGATCGGCTAAATAATAATCACGAGTGTCTTCACCTTCACCACCAGAAATGATCAAAGGTGTTTTTGCCTCATCAATTAAAATCGAGTCAGCCTCATCGATTAAACAAAAATGCAAACCACGTTGAACTTTTAACGCAGGATCTTTAACCATATTATCACGCAAGTAATCAAAACCTAATTCAGAATGCACTGAATAAGTTATGTCTGCTGCGTATGCTGCTCTTTTTAAGTCTTCTTCCATTTGAGCTTTATTAATACCTACAGTCATGCCAAGTCAATTAAAAACTTCACCCATTTCAATAGCATCACGTTCAGAAAGATATTCATTAACTGTTGAAACAATTGCGCCCTTGCCTGCTAAAGCGTTCAAATAGACTGGCGCAATCGATGTAATTGTTTTACCTTCACCAGTTTTCATTTCAGCAACCGATGCTAAATCAAGCAAAAGACCTCCAATCATTTGGACATCATAAGGTCTTTTACCTAGCACTCTTTTTGTAGCCTCACGAGACACAGCAAAAACTTCGGCCCTCATTGACTCAAGAGATTCACCGTTCGCTAATCTAGATTTAAACTGAACAGTCTTGTTCTTTAGGTCGTTGTCTGATAATTTTTCAAATAAAGGCTCATATTGATTGATTTTTTTCAATGTCTTTTCAGCAATACGCATTTCAGTTGATTTAAAGTCTAATAGTTTCATATTTACTAATTTTACAACAATTTAATATTAAAATTTTCAACTACGCAAGATTACTAATTCAATATTTAGTTTAACTTGCAAGCATAGATTTTGTGTATTTTAGAGTCTTTATTGACGAAAATTTAGATGAATCGATGACAAAAAGCAATCAAAAAAACTCAAGCGAGTTTTTTTAATAATTGTATTTTGCTTTTAATTTTTGCTCTCTATCATAGATTTTTTTAGCTATATCGGCTTTTTCTTTAAGAAGTCTTGTTCTATAAATGTAATCATTTATTGCTTCACCTAAGCCATTTTGTTCGACCGAACAAGCATACAAATTAACTTCTTTTTTTAACTCTGCAGGAGCATTATCCATAATATAACCAAAACCTATTGACTTAAGCATTTTAAGATCATTGAAATTATCTCCAATTGCCATTACATTAGATAATTCAACATTAAAAATATTCTTACACATTCATTCAACAGCGTGTTCTTTCGAAGCATTTTTGTGTGTTATTTCAATGTAGTTAGACATCTTGATAATATTGATATTTAGATTTAATTTTGCAATTGAATCATAAATAGTTTGTAGGTTGTCTATAGGTGATGTAATTTCGACCTTAAGTACTGAATTTAAGTACTTTTCGTCAATTTTATAATCATTGAAATCATTAAAATAGCAATAGAAATCTTGAGTTGATTTGTCTAAATTGATAAGGCCAAAATGTTCAAAATTATTTCACATTAATCCTGCATTATTTTGTTTGACTATTTCAACAATTTTATGTAGTTCATTATCATCAATTGCGCAAGAAAACAAATGTTTTTTGTTAACTAAATCATAAATTTCAGCACCATTTGAAGTAATAATGTAATTTGATTCTAAATTATGAGCTAATTTAGTCATTTTTTCAAAGAGTGGATTACCAGTTACAACAACAAACTCCACTCCTTCTTTTTTTGCGTCAAGTACTGATTTTTGTGTATTTAGGGATAATTTATGATCAGGAAATTCATAGATGGTTCCATCTGCATCACTGAATACAATACGCTTAAATTGTTGCATATTAAATTAAAGGTTCCTCATTCATTTCACTAGGAATTGGCAAGTTCATATATTTTAAAACTGTTGGAGCAATGTTTGCTAATTTACCATCTTTGAGTTTTAAACTTTTATCTGATGATATTAACATAACGGGATTATCTGTGTGTTTTGTTGCTGGACCACCTTTAGCATCAATCATAACTTCTGCATTTCCGTGATCTGCAGTAATAAAGAGAGTAACATCATTTTTATTTGCTCAATCAAGAACTCTAGCTAATTGAGTATCTAAAAATTCTACTGCTTTAATTGCTGCATCCAATACACCAGTGTGACCAACCATATCAGGGTTAGCATAGTTCACAATTACTAGGTCATAGTCAAGACCTCTTTCAAGCAATTTGTTTGTTATTTCTTCTGCACTCATTTGTGGTGCTAAATCGTATGTTTTAACTTTCAATGAATCAACCATGATTCTGTCAGAATTTGGATAAACAACATCAATTCCACCGTCCATAAAATAAGTCACATGTGAATATTTTTGTGTTTCTGCTAGTCTTAATTGTTTTAAGTTTTGACTTGCGATTGCTGCGCCAATAGGATTAACAACCTTCATTTCTTCTATAGCAACTTGAGAATTTATTCCTTCATATTTCATCATAGAGATAAAGTTTGCTATTTTTACACTGTTTTTAGGTTGATAATCAAATAATTTTGAACCTATCAAACAATGTGATAATTGACGTGCTCTATCTGGTCTAAAGTTAAAGAAAATGACAGAATCGTTATCTTTTATAAAGTCCCCTTCAACATTTTGCGCAGGGACAATAAATTCATCAAAGATACCTTCTGCATACATTTTTGAGACATATTCATTGATATTTGTGTATTTATTTTCACTTTCACCTAATAGTGCATCAACGTGTAATTGCACTCTATCAAACATTTTGTCACGATCCATACCATAATATCTTCCACCAATTGAACTGATTTTATAATTATGTTTAGCAACTTTATCGCTCAATTTTTTAAGAGACTCTTCAATAGACTGTGGAGCAACATCACGACCATCACCTATAACATGAACTGAGACGTTTTTAACTCCTTTCAATGCTGCTAAATCAATTAAATTAAATAAGTGGTCCTCGTGTGAGTGAACGCCACCATTGCTTAATAAACCAATTAAATGAAGTGTTGTGTTGTTTTTATTTACATGTTCAATTGTGTTTAAAAATACATCATTTTTAAAGAAATCTCCAGTTTTTATTGAATGATTTATAAGACTTAAACCAGTGTAAACTACACGTCCTGCTCCAATATTTAAGTGTCCGACCTCACTATTTCCCATCTGACCTGCAGGAAGACCAACAAACTCACCAGATGCTTGAATTGTTGAATGAGGATAATCGCTTAAAAATTTGTCTAATGTAGGTGTTTTAGCAATGTCAAATGCATTACCTGCATATTTTTTTCCTAAACCTAAACCATCAATTACTATTAATACTGTTTTTTTCATACTAATTACCTTTCAATATAATGCTTAAATTTTATTACTTTATTAAAAATATATTTTTGTTTATCTTTGAAAAGGTTTATTAAATATTTTTTACCAAAAATACTCAAAAATGTGTATATTTGTAAATTTTAATACTTCTATATATTGCTATATTTTTATGTAATTAACACTTTAAAATACAGATTGTACAAGGTATTTTTATCGCTTAATATGACATAAATAATGTAAAAATCATTTTTCACATTTTGCACTCTTTATTGCCTCTTTTAACATTTTTTCTCTAATTTAATTTAAGTTTTATTATTATCAATATAATTTATTAAATATTAAGGAGATTAGATGACCTATAAAGCTTTGTATAGAAAATATAGACCACGATCTTTTGACGAAGTAAAGGGACAGGATCATATTGTCCAAACTCTCAAAAATATCATCTTAAACCAAAAAATATCGCATGCATACTTATTCTCGGGACCACGCGGTGTTGGTAAAACATCAGTTGCAAGAATTTTTGCTTCAACATTAAACTGCGGTCATAGCGATAACTTAATAAATATTTGTGAGTTTTGCTCAAAAAACATTGAGGAAAATTTTGACATTATTGAAATGGATGCTGCTTCAAACAATGGAGTTAAAGAGATAAGAGATTTAAGAGAAAGAATTCAAAACTCTCCTGCAAATGGTCAATATAAAGTCTATATTATTGATGAAGTTCATATGTTGTCTAAAGGAGCATTTAACGTCCTGCTTAAAACATTAGAAGAGCCACCTAAACACGCAATATTCATACTTGCAACAACTGACCCACAAAAAATACCACTAACAATTTTGTCAAGAGTTCAAAGATACAATTTTAGAAAAATCTCTACTGCGGTAATTGTTGAACAATTAAAGTCGGTTCTAAATGATGAAAATGTATCTTATGAAGAAAATGCATTGAATTATATTGCTAGATTAGCCACAGGTGGAATGAGAGATGCATTATCAATTGCAGATCAAGCATTGGCTTATGGAAATGGACATATCAAATTAGATGATATTATTTATTCATTTGGAATTAGTTCAAATGAAAATTTAATAAAAATACTCAATTATCTATATTTTGGTCAAATTAGTGATGCAATTTCATTATTTAATGAACTTAAAAATGCAGGTTTAGATTCTAACCAATTTATGCTCGGACTAACAAGCGTAATAAAGGATTTTATTATTTACGAGCGTACTTATGAACCAAAATTGTTGGAACTTTTAACACTTGAAGAACTCGAAAACTTGAAAATTGATTATGAATATGGCTTGCGATCATCTGAATTGCTTTATAAATTGAGCAAGGAACTTATCTATTCTGAAACGCCTTTCCAACTCATTGAGTTAACATTGTTAAAATTGACGAATAGTACTGAAAAACGTGTATTAAACAAAAATCAAGACGAAAAAAATAATATACCAAACACTCAGCATAAAGGAGATGATAATAAAATGGAAAAAGACAAGAATAACAAAGAAGACATAAATGCTATATTGCAAGCAACTCAAGAAGTACTTGTCGAAACAATAACCACACAGGTAGCCAATGAAGATGTAAACAATGATATATTAAGCAGTAATAATGATTTTGATTTTGACGACGACTCATTAATTTCAACTACTGAAATAACACTCGATGATCAAGTTTTGCAGGCTAAAAATTTTAACAAACCAGCACAATTATTACCAATCTATGACCCTGAAAATACTCATAATTCACTTCTTTATAAAGATTCATTAACATATGAGGAAATCAAAAACTTATTAAGACTATCTGAACTCAGTGAAGTTGAAAAAGTCACTAAACTTATAGATTTAACAATCAAAACTGAAATACCTCTTGAATTTGAAAACTTTTTGTATATGTTCAAAAATAAAGAAGTAAAAATTCTTGCGGCTGCATATAATTTTGTATTAGTTACGGCCAAGGATTTATCAAAATTAAAATATATTTCAGATGTTCAATATAACAGCAACTTACAGTCGTTTATTAAAAAGTATTTTGGAAATTACAAACACTTATATACGCTTGGAGATAGAAACATGTATCGTCAGGCAGCTCTGGAAGTTCAATCAGAAATCAACAATAATGTTCAAGTACAAACAATTGAAATTCCTGAAATAAAAATCGATTTAAATGAAACTGCAACAGCAAAATTATTCAATGAATTAAAAAATATCTAGGAGAAAAAAATGGATCAATCAATGCTAAGAAAAGTAAAAAAAATACAAGCTGAATACGAAGAAAAAATTAATGAGTTTGAAAACTTAACTTTCAAACTTGAAAAACATGGCCTTGAAGTTGAGGCTTACGGAAACAAAAGAATTAAATCAATCACAATTAAAGATGTAGATTTAATTGACCCCGACGATCATCAAACTCTTACAGACTTGATGACACTAGTTATTAATCAATTATTTACAACAATTGATGAGGAAGAAGATAAACTAACTCCACAATTACCAGGTGGTTTAGGACTTTAATGAAAATAAAAACAATAGATGAAGCTAATGAATTTTTAAGAAAAATTCCAGGCATTTCAAAAAAACAAGCTGACAAAATCACATCATTTATTTTGAACCAACCAAAAGATTTTACTGATGAACTTACTCAAAAGTTAAATAATATTCACACAGAAATAAGTTTTTGTTCAAAGTGCAACTTCATCAAAGAGCACAATAAATGTTTAAATTGTGATGATGTTTTCAAAACCAAAAATCTAATGATTGTTGAAAGTTCAACATCATTGAATAAAATTGATGAAATGGGAGTTTTTTTAGGTTACTACTTTGTTTTGCCTTATTTAATGAGTGCAAAAAAAACAAATTCAGCAGTAGACTACAACTACCCGCAACTATTGAGTTTTATTAACCAACATGAGTTTGAAGAAGTGATTATTGTTCTTTCGCCTACGCTTGAAGGCGAATTAACAACAAATCACTTAATTACACTGCTAGAAGCTCAGAAATTAAACGTTTCACGGGCTGCTATTGGTTTACCACTCGGCTCTAATATTGAGTATCTCGATTCATTTACAATTAAGCAAGCAATCAATAATAGAAAATCTAAGGAGTAAATATGTTTATAACATTCGAAGGCCCTGACGCTAGTGGTAAAACAACAATTATTAGCAAGCTTACTGAATTTTTGTCTGCAAAATTTCCAAATCTCAAATATATAACAACAAGAGAACCAGGTGGAAAAAACATTGTTGAAGCAGAAAAAATTAGAAAAATTATCCTAGACAAAAATACAGTATTAAGTCCAGAAGCTGAAGCAATGTTATACTCTGCAAGCCGTCGAATTCATCTAGAAAGAGTTATATGACCTGCTTTAAAGGAAAATAATCTTGTTATCTGCGATCGATATGTTGATAGTTTTTTTGCATATCAAGGTATTGCACGTAATTTAGGTCTAGATTTTGCTCGAAGTTTGACTAACTTAGTAATCGAAAATACAATGCCTGACATAACATTTTTCTTAAAGATTACACCTGAACAATCAAAAGCACGTCTTGACGATTTAAGAATCGTTGATGAACATGACCGAATGGACAAGGAAAGTGATATATTCAGAAAAAAAGTTTACGAAGGATATCTTGCTTTAATTGAAAATGAACCTGATCGATTTATTGTAATTGATGCATCTCGCAGTGTTGAAGAAGTAAAAAACGAGATTATTAGCAAACTTTTAAATAACGAAAAATTTTCAAAATGACTTTGTGAGGTAGGCGAAAATGTTACCGGCTAATTTGACTAAAATCATTGAAAATTCAGTATTATCGGGAAAAATAAACCATTGTTATTTACTCAAAACTTACCAAGGTGTCAACCTTGATGAAATTATTTTATACATGATTAAGTCATTTAGTGGAATACAACTTGATTCACTTGAACAAAATAATTATTCCAACGTAATTGTCGCGGTTGCTTCCAAGATTAGCGGTTCAGGAATAAAAAAAGATGAAATAAGCGAAATTTTTGAATCTAGTTATTTCACTGATTACTTAGAAAATAATCAGAAAATAATTGTGTTTAAAAACATCGAACAAGCTAGCCATATCGCACTAAACTCATTACTTAAAACAATCGAAGAACCAAACAACAATGTAATTTTTATACTTACAACAACCAAAATTAATCAACTACTTTCAACAATAAAATCACGTTCTTTTATCATAAATATCAATAAACAAAATAATGATGAACTTGAAAAACAATTTATTGCAATTGGATTTCAAACATATGAGGCGTGATTTTTTTCTAATATTTTTTCAGATATTAATGACTTAATTGAAAAACGCAGTTTTTATACATTTGAAAAAGTTTCTAACTTGCTTGATGTCTTTAAAAAATCTTTTAACAATCCATCAATACTCGGTGTTTTTCTTGGTTCAATGAATAAAAAAGAATTTCATGAGGACTTATTCTTTGCAGTCAATGCACTAAAATTCATTATTTCTTGAAATTGACTAAATCAAAATAATATCAATAAGCATTTCTCTCAATATCTAAAAACATTCAAAAAAGTAAAATTTAATTTTGTAAATGCGTTTCTAGCTTGTGATAAGTTTTTGTCTTCAATATCAACAAATGTGAATATTTTTCTACAAATTCAAGCATTGATAGTTAATTTAATGGAGTGTTATGAGTAAAATTTTTATTGTTGGAACACCAATAGGCAACTTAAAAGACATCACATTACGAGCACTTGAAACACTCAAAAATGTTGATTTTATTGCATGTGAAGACACAAGAGTTACAGCTAAATTACTCAATCATTTTACAATATCTAAAAAACTAGTCTCATACAGCAAAATAAATGAAGCCAAGTCAGCACAATTCATTTTGAATGAAGTAATGCAAAATAACTTACAAATTGCACTAGTTTCAGATGCGGGAATGCCTCTTATTAGCGACCCTGGTTTTGAACTTATTAATCTTGCACGTCAAAATAATATTGAAATCGAACTTATTCCAGGAGTAAATGCTGCGATTTCAACTTTTGCGCTATCAGCCCTCTCAAACACCTTTAGTTTTCATGGTTTCCCTAAAGAACGACAAGGACAGCGAAAAGATCAGATTAAAAGTCTTACTTGTGATATGGCCCATATTTTTTATGTTTCTCCTCATAAACTCGATTTGTTTTTAGACGATATAGAAGAAATTTGAGGTGAAAAAATCGATGTTTTTGTTGCTCGCGAATTGACGAAAATACACGAATCTCTGTATTTTGGTAAAATTTCTACTATTAAAAATGAGTTAAATAATACTTCCAAAAAAGGTGAATTTACAATTGTTCTAAAACCACTTGCTGAACAAAAACAAAAAGTTAACAAGTATGCTGAATTTTCAAAAACCAATAAAAAAGTCTAATGTTTAATTAGACTTTTTTTGGATTTAATTTTATAGTTTCGAGGTTCTCACGTTTAAGTTTTTGTAGCAATTCTTGTTTTATATCACCTGAAAATTCCATAGGATCATAATCACTATAACCTTTAAATAAGACTGCTTGATTACCTTTATTGTTGGAGTCAATTTGTTCAACATGCTTAAAGTTTATGCCAACTACATTAAATCTTGAATCAATAACCATTGAACCACTACTTCCACCAATTAATGAAATTCCATCTTCATTATCAAAGTAAATTGTAGACATTTGTTGCAATATGTCTTTAGCCATTCCATGCGTTGCCTCACTTACAAATGGTTTTTCATATTCTTTATATCAATTTCGCAATCTATTTCAGTCTTCATTTTCTTCTTTGTTGTATCTGACTCAAAGTCTATTGAATTCGTTTTTCCCTTTTCTATCATTATCCACAATTCTGTTCTGTGTTTCAATATAGCCACCTTGTGATCTAAAAGCATTTAATTTTCTGTCAGGATAACCAAGAACAAAATGTGTTTTAATAGGAGTTTCATGATCTTTTGTGTCTTTATTCTCGTTTCCAAGGCCAACATATCAATCTTTTTCTTTATTGGTACCAAAAACTTCATAAAGTGTAGGGAAAAGTTCTTTAATATTTTTCTTCGTAAATCGCAATTTTATGATTGCAAAATCAGCTCCAGAATTTCTCACTTCTCCAATTCTTGTTGATTCATTGTATACTTTATCCATAAAAGTTGTGTTATTTCTAAATGCTCTGACTGATTTAGAGGTAAATCTTGGAGTGTAATAAATCATATCTAGATATTGTGTTAAAGCAGATGTTCCTAGATGACTTGTTGCTTCTTTTAACAAATATTTACTATAGTCGTGAATAGGTTTACCGTTTTCAAATTCATAATTATATTTTCCAAAATCAAAGTTACTATGTAGTTTTCCAACAAATTGATCTTTGTTTTTATAACCAATCAAGTCATTGTAAAAAATACTTCGATCATAAACATCACCAAATGCAACAACATGTGCATTTGTAGCAACTAAGAATTCATATTGATCCTCCATTTCATTAGGACCTTTAATTTTTGGTCCTTTGCCAACCCTATCAACTAACCAGGCAGTACCAGAAACTTTAGTTCGCCAACCTGGATCGGGTCTACCAAAACCATCTTTTTTAGTTATATCAGCACTTCAACCTAACGAAAATGTTCTATCATAAATATATTGAAAGAACTCTTTATTACATCTTAATTTAGAATTATTTTTGTCCAAAAGTACTCATTTTTGTGTATTATCGTTAAACTTAAATAATAATTTTACTGAACCTTTTTTATCATCTGAATTAGCTTTGATTTCAACAAGTTGTTTATCAAAACCAAAATGATTAGATAAATCATTAAGATCAATATAGTTAAGCAATTGACTTAAATTGCTTGGCAAAAACCCAAAAGGATTAATTTCAATAAAATTATTTAGTTTATTAACAATTTCAGAACTCGTTTCTATTTGCGTTACACTATTGAGAATATCTTCGTCAAAACTATCTAAAAACGAAGCCTTCATCATATAATCTTTATTGTAACCATCATAGAAGTAGTCTAACTTTTCATCAGGTGTTGAACCATAATCACCATAAATTCCGACTTTTGAGACATATTCAAGGTACTTTGTCTTGCCTAAATGATTTTTTAAGTTAGTTTTAAATTCTTCAAGTGTCTTTACATAAAAAGGAGTAGAAGTAACTATTGAATTAGCATCAATAAATTCATTTTTGGCCTTATTATAAATAGATTCTAAACTAAAGGTGTGACGTAATAATTTTGATGGATTGCTTTGCGGTTTTTTATGTCTTTTTGCATTCTCTAAAGGTGTTCAAGGAATAACATGTTTTGCTTTTTCTAGTGGAGTGAGAGGATAAACTGGTTTAGAGTCCTCGAGAGGTATAAGAGGCGATTCATGTTTTTCTATTTTATTATCTTCATTATCTATGCTTGGTGGAAGATCGTTTTTGTTTTTGAGTCCTGGAATAAGTGGTGTTCAAGGAATTGAATTTTTAGGGTGAGAATTTTTTGTTTGGTGATCTAAAATATTACGTGCTTCACTTAAAATTTCGTTAAGTTGGTTGATGGTTAAGATCGCATTGTTTAATTTTGCGTAAAGTACTGATTTTTGTGTGTTTTGGTCTAAAATACGATTTAATAATTGCTTGGCTTCCATGTATAATTTGGCACGTTTGCTTGCTAAACTATTGTTGTGTAAATTTAATATTGAACAACTTGCTGCAGGCAGCAACACAAGCGGAATAGACACTAAACTAAAAATTTTCTTCACAACTTTTTTTTATTCCTTTATAAATTTGATATGAACTATTTTAGTATAATAATCAAAAATATTTATCTTTTTTTCATTCATTAAAATAATACATTAAAAGGAGAATAAATGAATAACATAAACTTTTTTGCACTCGGTGGACTTGATGAAAATGGTAAAAACTGTTATGTACTAGAATACAATGACAAAATATATGTTATAAATGCAGGTACAAAGGTTCCGATTAATTCAAAAAATGGTGTAGATACATTAATTCCCGACTTTTCATATTTGGAAAAAAATAAGGATAAAATCGAAGCAGTCTTTATAAGCGATGTCAAAAATGAAACTTTTTCTGCACTTCCATGATTATTGATGCATATTCCAAATCTAAACATTTATACTTCTGCATTTAATAAAATGATGATTTTGGAGAGACTTTCAAAATATAAAATTGAAAATAAAAACTTCAAAATTAACACAATTTCTAAAATGACTAAATTAGGTGATATTTTTATTCAACCTATTGAACTTGCAGGTTCAATGCCTGGTCATATTGGTTTTGATTTCATTACTCCTGATGGTGATATATTGTTTATGTTTAATTTTGTTGAGGGTGATTTAGGAATCTATGGTAAATTGCACTTTGAAACCTTACAAAAAGCATTTACCAAACGTAAATTAATAGCTTTAGTTGTTGACGCTGGTCGAGCAAACTATTCAGGTAAGGCAGTTGATAAAATCAATCTGCCACGCAACATAAAAGATGTTTTTCAAGCAGCTAGTCCAGATGAACGAATTATTATTGGTGCATATGATGAAGAAATGGTTGCAATACACCAAATATTAGATTTAGCATATGAAGCAAAAAGACCAATTGTTACATATGGAAAAACTTATGGTCAATTATTCACTCTTATGTCTAAAGAACAACCAGATTTAAAACTACCGGAATTAATTGACTATAAAAATGCAAATAAGGCCAATAATGCAGTGATTTTAGTCACCGGTTCAATTGAGCGCCTCTATGCAAGATTTTTAAGAATCACTGATAATAATGATGTTTTCCTTAAATTAAGACCAACTGATAATGTCATAATGATTGCTCCACCAATTGCTGGTCTTGAAAGTATTGCTGCTATATCTCTTGATGAAATTGCACGTATAACACCAAAAATATCTGATGTAACAAGCAAAGAATTCTATAGACATAGACCAGCTAGACAAGACCTTATTGATTTAGTAAAAACTCTTAAACCAGAATATGTAATCCCTGTGCAAGGTCTTTATAGATATTTAGCAGACGCAATAAGATATATCACATCAGAAACATCAATGAAACAGCAAAATTGCTTACTACTACAAAACGGTAAAATCGCGCACTTTGTAAATGGTAAATTAGCTAGTACAAAAGGTAAAATTAAAGGTGTAGGCGATGTCATAATTGATGGTTTTGGTATTGGTGATATCAGTACTGAAGTTATAGCTGAACGTGAGGTTTTAGGTCGTGATGGAGCAATAATCATCACAACCTCATTTAATTCTGCTACTAAAAAAATTGTTGGTAAAGTTAATATAAATATTGTTGGTTCTCTAGCAAAACAAGACAAAAAAAATGCAGAAGAACTCATTATTTCTGTTCTTAGCAACCTAATGGATACAGAAAAATTTGATGGTCTTAAAGATTTTCAAAATAAGGCACGCCATATAGTCAAAAAACGTATTTTCAAAACATTTAATAAAGAGCCAATGGTTATTGTTTCACTTAATAAAATTTAAAAAAGTTGCTATTGCAACTTTTTTGTTTACACACGTTATTGAGTACTTTTGGAAAAATTTAATGTCTATTATTTGGCCAACCTAAACGTTTTAGGTAATGAGTAATCCTTCTTAACAACATCAACATAATAATCGATAAGTCTAGGATTAAAAAAATAATTTTGTGCTTCTTTTTTATTAACTATTTCTTCAAGTGTGGTGAAAATTAATTGTTTAAGTTCACTAGGATAGTTAAATTTTTTAGCATGGTAATTGAACTCATCACGATCAACAATCGTTAGATCGCGATGCGGATACAATTTAACATCTAAATCAAAGTCAATAAATTTTATGGTATTGTCTTCATAAATAGGTTTAGACGCGAGATTAACATAGATATAATTGTGTTTCTTTTTCAACATAACTAATGCATTATAATTCTCGTGTTTAGGCATGAATCAAATTACTGGTTCTCTATAAACTCACGATGATTTTTCAGTTTCCGACACCTTTGTTTTATACATAAATAACACATAATGATCTTCAGTATTTCGAATAACTTTTACACCATTTCATTGTCTGTAAAGATAGCCATTATACTTATAACCTTGCACATTAACCATTGCTCCCAGCAGAGGAAACACTATATTTTTATTTTTATCTGATGGCATATATACCTTCTTGACTAGTTAACTAGTTATTATTTAAGCTCTAATCGCTTTATTTACCAAATTTTGTCTAAATTTATTGTTTTAAAAAACAATAATAAAATTATAGTCTTTCTGTTTAAAAAATTCTTTTTTGTTAAACAATTAAGCAAAAATACACTGAAAAAATGCTATTTTTTCAGTGTTTTGCAGTTTTTGACAAATTATTTCAAAGAAGTTTTTTATTCAAATGCATTGAGCCAAAATTATATGTTGGTTTATTTTATGGTTTTACTTATCTAATATTTACTTATTTTTTAACTGTAGGTGTAGCAACAATAGTTGGTTCTCATTTGTCTTTGTTCTTTTTAATACTATCAAAATATTTTTGAATTGAGCTTTGTGATATTAATCTTAATCTCAAAAATAGATACAGCTCCTCTTTTGTATTAATTCAGTTTTTAGGTGCAGTACCACTAAAGTTTTTATAGTAATTTTTGCGATCTAAAACAATATTATTTTTAACTGAAAATTCTTCAGGTGAAATTTTAAGAGTTTCACTCAATTTATCGATTTCGAAAATATAATTTTTTACAACAATATTGCGCACTATGTTATTAAAAAAACTTTGACCTGCAGAACTTCAAGATTGATCTATTACTCGCTCGTTCAATTTTTGATTCATCAATAGTCTATTAAATAATAATTTATGGTCTTTTACCTGTATAAATCAATCAAAAATATTGTCCTCATTTGTATAATGTACTCAATTGTAATTTCTTAAAACTACAGTATTAAAGACGAGATATTTTTTAATAGGATTTATTTTTCTATGATCTTCTTCAAAAAGAGAACCATTAAAACCATCAATATACTGTCTTCAGCCCTGTGTATGTTTGTTTGTATCAAGATAAGTATAAGTGTTTTCGTCTTTGACTGTATAGAGTATTTTATTAAGTTGATCAATCTTTGGATTATGCTTTAGTAATTCAGCACCAGTTGTAATTCTAAACTCATCTTTATAATCAAATAAATATCTGTTTTTGTAACCTTTTTGCTTTTCAAAGTTTTTGAAATGATATTCATAACTTTTAGGTAATGATGAGTCCCTTCCCCTAATTAATGAATAAATATGGTCGGGTTCAAGTTTCTCTACTCGTTCATCATCAGAATTAAAAATGTCGAAAGGTAAAGCAAGTTCTTTTGCTAAACCTATTGTAGATAATTCACTTGTCAAAAAATCTTTATATTGATTTGACTCAATAGTTTTAGTTGAAATTTGTTCAACATTTGTATCTTTAGGCGAGTTATCTTGATTAAAAATTATTTTATGATCAAAATCAGTAAAAAGGTTCCATTTATCAATATTATTAGTTATCAATGAATTAATTTTGTTTAAAGACGTACTGCACGATGTTGCGATGAAAGGTAATGTTAAGGGTATAATTGAAAGCAATTTAACGCGGTTTTGCATATTCACCTTCTTTAAAATAAAATTTTAAGGTTCTTGACCATTTATCAATAAAGTTTCCTTCTTGGTATCAATCATACTCGTCTTTATAATAATGAACATTTAAGTCAAAGTCAATTGTTTTATCTGTTCTATTAATAGAATTTATAAATTCATGATTTCCATATTTTAAATCAGTCAATTTGTTAGCATATTCACTATGTAATTCAAGTGAATAATCGGCAGATGTGCTAAAGTACTTGTTTAGCAATTCATCATCATTAACATTCAAAAGATATTTGTATCTATAGGGATCGATACCATAATGCAATCAACTTAATGCTGCTTTATATCTATGATTAGGAGCGACACGACCAACATTTTTAACTATATTATCTTTATTATAAGTACCAAAAATACCATTTTCAGTATTGTTGAATTTAAACATTTTTGCTTTATTATTATGTTCAAAAAAATCACGTATTTGCACTCAATTAGGGTAACCATAACCTGAAATAGTTTTTTTTCCGCCGCGATTTTGTTTATCAAGAATATCATTAAATAGATGTTTTTGAGAGGATGAGTTTTTTACATAAATTGAATTTAATGCCAAGATGTTTTTGATATCACTTGCGTCAAATTTTCAATCACTATTCTTTTCATATGTTGAAATTATTAAAGAGATTAACCCTGCTATAATCGGAGAAGAAAAACTAGTTCCATTTAAAATAGGTCATAGTTTTTTAAAGTAAATTGAGTTTGTATTTTTTCATTTAGGTCGAAAATTCTGAACTGCTGAAATAAAATTTTTATCTGGAGTGTATTTATAATGAGCAGGGTTATTTACTGTTGGATCTATTTTTTTATCTTTTAGAATTCCTGCTACCGATATAGCATTAAAACTGCTATTTATTCATAGTGGAATATACATATTATCATTATTGTATATTTTCAAAACGTTCTCAATACCTTTATTATCAGGATATTTCTTACTTAATTCATTTAATCTCTCAAATAAATCTTCATAAGAATCTAAGTCATTACCACTAGAATTAACAAAAATTAAACCATATTTATATGAATATCAATCAAGGACGCCCCCTGTTAATTCATAAGAAAATGGTTTATTAATGTACTCTAATGCTTTATCCAGATGTTTAAAATCATTATTCGTTTCAAACAGTGTTAACTCTTTGTTAATTTTCTTAAAATCAACAAAAGCACCCATTGATATATTTATTACTCGGACACCATTTTTCACAGCTCAATCAAGTTTAGAGCGCAATTCATTAATTTTACCATTAGCAGTACCTAAACTATAAAGCTCTGCATTGGGGTTAATACCTGAAACGCCACCAATAAATGTAGCAACATGTGTAGCGTGATTAGAAAATTCTAAACTATTATTACTTGAAGAATCTGGATAATAAACATAATTTAGTTTAATATTTTTAGGTTTAATAATTGCATCAAAATTAATGTGTCCATTATCCAAAACTCCAACCTTAATCTTCTCATAATATCCTGCTCCACCATTTAATAAGTGATTTTTAAATGGTAATATTCCGATCGATTTATATGCTTCATCATACATATGCATTGCATCATAATAATCAGTCTCAATTATTTCAGAGGACTTTAAAGTAGCTAAATGTTCGGAATCATTATCGTTTTCATTTTTACTATTGTTTTCCAACTTATGACTCGCAATGACTGCAGAACTAGGGAGTGTCAATAATGAAAAACCAGCTATAGAAACAATATTTTTTAACTTCATTTTATTCTCCTAATTTATTGAAATATAATAATTAAATTATATAAACACGTGAAATTTAATACTCAATAATCCAATTTTGTTAAAGAAATTTCAATATATTTAGAAGTTTTTGCAAAAATTTTGATCCATAACGATCGCTCAAATATTGCTTAAATAAATCAAGCAAGAATATCTTTTAAAATATTTTATGATTCAATAATATTTATATTTTAATTTGCTTAAATAATTTAAAATTTGTTATATGGGATTTTTTAAATTTTTAAAAGAAAAGCTTTTTGGTAAAAAACAGGATAAAGTTGCTAAAACTGAACAAAAAATAGAACAAAAACAAGAACAGGAATTATTAGAATCCAAAAAATTGGATAAATATTCAGCTGGTCTTTCAAACGCTTCAAGTCTTGGTCGTAAAATATTTAATTTACAAAATAAACACAAGCAAATCAATGAAGAATTCTTTGATGAGCTTGAAGAAATTTTAATTATGGCTGATATTAGTGCAAATCTCGTTTATGCAATAATCTCTCATCTTAAAAATGAAGTTAAATTAAGAAACCTATCTGATACCAAAGATATTGGTGAACTAGTGGCTGATCAAATGTTTGTTATTTATACCAATAAATCAGTGGTTGATACAACACTTAATTTTGAGGATGGCAGATTAAATATTTTCGTTTTTATGGGTGTAAATGGTTCAGGAAAAACAACATCAGTAGCCAAAATTGCCTATAAATACATCAAACAAGGTAAAAAAGTTCTTGTGGCTGCTGCTGACACATTCAGAGCTGGTGCAGTAAGTCAACTAGATGTGTGAGCAAATAGGGCGGGTGCTGACATAGTTAAACCTTCAAAAGAAGGAGCTGATCCTTCATCAGTTGTTTATGATGCGTTAAAACAAGCAAAAGAACAAAATTATGATTTACTACTTATTGATACAGCAGGAAGATTACAAAATAAAGTAAATCTGATGAAAGAACTTGAAAAAATGTACAACATTATTGCACGATTTCAAGAAGATGCGCCTCATGAATGCTTGTTGGTTCTAGATGCAACAACGGGGCAAAACGGAGTTTCTCAAGCTCGTCATTTTGCTGAAGTTGCTCAGCCTTCTGGAATAATTCTAACTAAGATGGACGGAACAAGTAAGGGTGGTATTGTACTCTCAATCAAAGATGAATTTGATCTCAATGTTAAATATATTGGTTTAGGCGAAAAAATGGATGATTTAGAGGAATTTGACCTTGAAAAATTCATTTATGCTTTAACCAAAGAATTGGTAGATGCTAGTGAAATCAGAGATTAATGACATAGAACAAAGAGAATACTATATAAACCTTTTTGAAAAGTTCAAAAATTTTTTAACACAAACACAAGTTCAAGCGTTTAGTTTATATTTTTTTGAGAATTTGAGTTATCAAGAAATTGCACAGATAACAGCAACTACACGTTCGGCAGCATATGATAGTGTTAAAAAAGCAATAAATAAGCTTAAAATTTTGGAATTAAAGATATCAAAATAAAACTTTTTAGTATAATAATGCTTGACTTCATTCAAAGCAATTAGAAGTATGTTAAATGCACTCAATAATTCGTATATCGTGTGTATTTGTTATGTGAGCAAAAGCACAATAATTTAATAGAAGGAGACTTATGCCAAGAGAAGGATTTACATTCCAATGTACAGCTTGCAAAATGGAAAATTACATTAGCAAGAAAAACAAAAAAAATCATCCAGAAAAAGTTGAGCTAAATAAATACTGTGGCAAATGCAACAAACACACAGCTCACAAAGAAAAAAAATAATCACTTTTATACAGACTTTGTGTCTGTATTTTTTTGCAAATTTTAAATATTTATATAATAGTGCTATGAATAAAAGATTGCATTCTCTTGTATCGTTATCACTTGTGACTTTACCTGTGTCACTAAGTGCATCGTGCGCTTCTGTAGAAAACTCAAAAACAATACGAGCTCAAGGTTCTTCAACAGTACTTCCAATTATTGGCGAACTCGAGTCTCAATATCAAGGTAGATTTCAATACACACCTACAGGTTCAGGGAGTGCATTCAATCTTATTAACCAAGCAACCAACTCAATAGACGTTGCTTTTACTTCTTCAAGTAAAATTCCTGCACAGGGTCAATGAAAAAATCCAAATTTAAGAACATTAACATATGCATTAGATGCAATTGTGCTTATAGTTCATTTGCCTAAAGAACTAAAAACCATCAAAAATGAACCACCAATACTGAATTTTGAGTATCTTGTGGATGTTTATCTAGGCAAAAATGTTTTTTGATCTCAATTAGTTATGAACCTTGAATCAACAAAATCATTAAAAACCGTGATTCCATTTGGTCGTATAGGTGGTAAGTCGCAGTCTGGTAGTGCTGAAGCATTTATTGAAAAACTCATTGAACACAGAAAATTTGATAATGTTGAAGATATATTGAATCACAATGTTTTGGAACCACAAAACAAAACTGTTGAACCAAATTCAATTGTGCATAAATTAGTTAATGACAAAGAAGGCTCTATTTCTTATATTTCACTAGGTTATGCATTACAAAATATGACTGAGAATGTTCAATTAGCATCAATTTCAAAAGGCAATAGTATTTGAGTTCCTACTGTTGAAAATGTTCAAAATAAAACATACAAATTTGTACGTCCATTGAATGTTATTTTTGACGTTAATACACAAAAATCAGTACTTTTGGTCAAAAATCTACTTGGCAATAATTTTCAAGAATCAATAAGAAAAAAAGGTTTTATTCCACTCTCAGAATATCAAAAAAAAATTCAGCAACCACTCTCGACTGCTGATAAAGATTTTAAACCATCAAATAAAGAAGAATTTAAAACATTAAATGATGTTGTATTTGGTCTAGACGTCTAATAAATTAACAATAAATCAATTTGCAATCATTAATCAGTTAATTCTTTATTACAACCTATACAGGTACGTATGTGATATATTTTTAAATATTGCTGGATGTTTGGTCAAAATAACATTAAATTATTAACATATAATACTCAAAAACGTGTAATTTAGTCACACTTTGTTGCTCATTTTTCTAAACTAAAAATTAAATCATTATTCAAATATACTAATGTTTTGTGTTTGAGTTTAACATTATGAAAAGTTTTTTACGAGCAGCATAAGTATTTAATAATTCTTGTTCGGTCAAGAATTCGTGTGTTTTTAAATTATAATGTTCAGATAAACCAAACAAAATAAGGTATAGTTTGATCTCAAATTCTTCATATTTTTTACATCTTAAGTATTCATTTATTCGAGAATTTCTTACAATATGTTTTATTTTTGAATTACTGCGAATAATGGTGTTTTTTCCAACTGCTTCAATAGCAAATAAATTACGAATTGTTACTTTATTTAAAATCAAGTCCTCTTGCTCATAATCAATACGATCAATATTTGTACATTGTTCAATATAAGGTTTTGTTTGACGTGCCTTAAATTCTCTATATGTTTTTGTGAAAAAAATAAGAAGTGCTATAAAAACTGCTGTAAATGCCAACAATAAAAAAGTTACAATAAAAACCATCATATTTCGAGTGCTGCTTTGTGTCATAATTAAATCAATTATTTTAGCATAATGAATAATAAACAAAACTGAAAAAACACTCAACAAAATGAGTAAAATAAACAAACTTATAGACGCCGTTATTATTCACAAAATAATCAATTTGCATAGGTATTTATAGTGTTTTGAATGCAATTTATCTTGTTCGTGTGTCTTTAAATTTAATAAATTTCCAACAACTCTTGTAACCACAAAGCATTTAACCTGAAAAATTGCTGAATAGACTATATTTAAAAGTAATGGGACGGCAACAACAATTGAGATATAAATAAAAATATTTGTAAATATTATCATAATAATGTTCCTAATTATACTAATTTAGTATGTAACATACTGACTATTAACAACATCAAAAATCTTTTTTCTATTTTCTAAAATTAACTCAATTTGAGAATCTTGCAATAATTCACCCTCAGTGTTAAATAAATGTTTTTGAGAGCAGTACAACAATATATAAAGTCTAGATTCAAATACATCATACTTTCTTGATTTAAGATATTGCGAAATTTTTTGCTCATTAAAGGTATATTTTTGTTTTGAGTCTTGTTTTTGGATGACAAATTCAATGTTAATAAGAATTAGATTTCGATAAATAATTGATTCAATTCACTTATTTTGTTCATTGGAGAAACTCGAAATTATAGGTGGTTCGGCGCTGTTATTTAGGGATGCTTTATGTAGAAATTTTAACTTTATTATTAAATGTGAAATACGAATTAAATAATGTACAAATCATGCTAGAACAATTGAAACAATAATGATAGAAACGCAAAAAAACACTGAAAAATAAGTATTATTTGAAAAAATTTCACTAGTTTTTGCATAATCTACAATAAAGGGGGAAACGTACAAAAATATATACGTTATATTAAGCAAACAACCAAAAACAACATATATTAAAAAGGCGAAAAAATCATTTAATAAATATTTAAAATGTCTTGATAGAAACAGTTTATCATCAAATTTAATCTCTTGACTTGCTTGCATAATTAGGCATTGTTTAAACCTAAAATTTCTTCCAATATAGAAAAATATTATGAGTGATATTGTGATGTCAGTAAATCAATAAAAAGTTGGAATAACATCTATTCAATAATTTATAAACATAATTAACCTAAATTATCTGATTTAATTTTATTTGGCAGTGTATTTATGTATCAACCTTGCGACTTACTATACACCTTCATTAATCACAACTCATCGTTCATCGGCCAAATAAACACCTAAATCACTATCAATCATATTAATATTTAGTACTACAGAACTATTAACAATACTTGTAACATTTGTGAAAGTATTTATTGTGGGAAAAATTAATCTCATTATTCTCCTTTTTTATATACATTTATTATAGTTAATAGAAAGCAAAACCAATCAATCAGAAACAAAAACACACAAAAATAACTAAAATATTGCTAATTTTGTGTGTTTTTGTTTTTTTCGAACCATAAAATTAAAGTGTGGTGCGCACCAGTACTTAAATTTTATGCTTCCAAATAGATCCTAATCCTTATTAAGGATTTGAATCTATTTTTTATTATTATTTATTTTTTGCTACCGCTTTCTGCTTTTCAAGTAACATTTTGCAATGATTGTCTATAAAACCTATCGGTTGCTAAATAGAAGCCATCTTTTTGTTTATTATCATATTTAAACCTTACTGCAATTTTGATTTTATTATCTTTGTTATCAACAATACCTAAATATTCAATTCAACCATTTCCATCAGGAAGATTGATATATCTATCTTTACCACCTTTATCAAAAAGTGAATAAATTCGTTTTTCTTTAGTTTGCCCGTTTTCTTCATATAAATACACTGCATAGAATGCTTTATTTATTGTATTTCATAAATCAGTATTGTTTGTTTTGTTTTTGATTGCTTCTTTAATTTGGCTTTCAGTGTATTTAGATGGATCTAAAACACTTGTATCTAAATGAAGAATAAATTGACCTTTTGCAAGATTTTTTGTAATAGCATCTATTTGTGAAAGTGTGATGTTATAATTGTGCATTTTTTTCAATTCTTCATTAGAAATTAATTCATAGAATTTATCTTTTGTGTTTTTGTTTCACTCTGTGAATGCTATTTTAGTTTCTAAAGTTTGAAGTGCATTTTTGCGATATTCAATTAATTTTTTAAAATATTCATCATTTTTTTGTCCGATAAGTTTTTTAACATCGACTTTATGAGCATATTTTCCTGTTGATTGAAGTGCAAATTTATCTCCAAATTCTGCTACATCACTGTATCAGAATACTAATAATCTTACTTTAGCAAAATATTTATCTATTTTTGCTAAATGGTCTTTGAATTCTTCAAGAGTTTTTTTACCATCTTTAAAGAATTCTTCATTATATGTTTCAATAGAAGATGTTAATTGTTGAATGTTTTTGTTGTTAATGAATTCAGTTGAGTAAAATAACTTAATATCACTTTGTTTTTTAGTTATTAATTCTTTAGTTTTAACAACTATTTCATCATATTTAGATTTTTGTAAATCTTTAAGTTTAAATTCTTTATCTTCATCAATTAAACTTTTTGTAAAGATATTATCGGCAACTTCATCTCAATGTTTTTGAAATTGTGTTGATGAAGATGTATAAGGAGTATAGTATCCAATTTGTCTTAGGTAATCACTTCTTTTGATATCTTTATTAATTTCTTTTTTAGGTTTTTGATGTCCGTGTATTTGACGGTCGAAGTCTTCTTTAGTGATATCTTTATTAATTTCTTTTTTAGGTTTTTGTGGTGCTTCGGGTTTAGGTTGTGGTTTAGGTTGTGGTTTTACAGGCGGAACGTCTGGTTGCGGTTGTTGTTGCGGTTGTTGTTTTTTAGTAACGGTACAAGAGAACGCGGTGAGCGGTGTAAGCGCTACCGGAATAAGACTTAAGATTTTTTTCATCATATATCCTTTCAAAATAAATATATTTTGTGTGCAGATTTGTAATATATATCCCTAGTTTCTTATATTGATTTTTTGATTTAGGTGTGAATTGTTGAACCTAAATGCTTTATCATTTGTAAATTCCGTCTAGGATTTACACACGTATTATAAAAAAAAAAAAAAAAACAAGTATAGAATGCGAAATTAAGGAATTTGATGTATTTTGTATACATTTTTGTGAAAATTTTCATCTTAAAGCAATTAAACAAAAACATAAAAATAGACACAAGCCAATATAAGAAATTTGAGTCTATTTTTTTGATTGTATATTTTTTTTACCAATATACTCATTTTTGAGTACTTTTAGTAAATTTTGCATTTATTTTTTTTAACGGTATATAAAAAAATACATATGAACTCATATGTATATAAGTTTTATTCATGTTACACTCGAGGAGAAAAATCAATATAAGCAAGAGCAACTTTGGATAAAGTCATAAATTAATCATAATTGCTACTGGTACATAAAGTCATAGAATTATTCTTCTATAAGCAATCAAGAACTATAATTATGCTCAGATGATTTAAAACCTAATACTCTTTGGTTGATTTATTAAATATCACGTTTGGTCCTATTAAGCCTATAAAAAGTTGGATTGCTAAAGCAAAAATGATGCCAGTTACGACCGGGTTCATGAATCTAATTAACTTTTTAAGGTAATTAGATTCTTGAAACTTATCTGTATATTTAAGAGCCAACTTCTGAGTTTGAAAGTTCAAATTTGAACAAAAGTGTAATGATGTAATTATTTATCAAGCAATATCAATTGATTAATACTTAATTAAGCGACTTTTCAAAATTAGTTCTGACATTATTCTTTCAAATATTTCTTTTCTATTTACTCATATCAATGCTTTTTCATCAAAACTCAATGCTTGATTACTGATTGAATTTGTTTGGTTAAAGGAAGCAAATAAAAATAAATATAAAACAATCTCATACTTTTTAAAGCTTAAAGTTCTAAGTGCTAATGTAACTCATTCATCATTCATTTTTATTCAGCCCGGATTTGAATGTTCATTAAACGAATGTTTTTTAGGTAAACTTATACATATTTTTAGTATCTTATTTTGAGTAATGCTATTAACAAAATCGACGTCTTTTTTATAACTAGAAAAATCTAATGTTTGATTGTATTTGGTAGCAGTGATTTTTCACACTTTCTTGAGTGATATAATAATTTTTGCTTGTCTAACTATGATTGGTATTGAAGATAAAATAATTATGATACATAATAGCAATGTACAAATAACAAGAAATTCAAAGTCTTTGTTATTGATATATAAACGAACGAAATCATCCTTAAAATATATAATGCAACCTACAACATACAACAATAGAACTCAAGCAGAAATCATAAATAACGGTATTAATGCTATTTTTATGAGAGAATATTTAAGTAAAAACTTAAAAAATTTATTTTCATACTTATATTTATGAACCATCGAATTTTTAATCAAACCATAACAAAGAAAATCATTTTTTCTATATGATGTGGCTCAATAGATTAATATACCTCCATAAAACGCCATCAAAATTGAACCTATGCCAAAAGGGTTTACTATAAATGATAATGTCATATTCTTAACCTAGATTATCTATTTGTGTTTGATCGTTGAATAAAACCTGATTTGTTAAACTAATTGAATTAGAGGCAATATTGACCAAATGTGATAATAGTTTCATTTTTTTTCCTTTTCCTATTTATATTACATTATGATTAGTATTTATATTAAAAATTGTTAAATTCCACACATAATCAACAAAATATATTATCTTTTCATCCTTAATTTTATACAATAGAGAGTAATTTGAGCCTGTTAATATTTTACGAATACACTCATTTTTGAGTATTTTATGAAAAAAACCACTAAATATATTCATGTTATAAAAAACAACAAAAAAAATATACATATGAGTTCATATGTATATAAGTTTTATTCATCCTACACTCAAGGGTGAAAAATCAATATAGCAAGGACAACATTGGATAAAATCAGTGCAAAAAGTGGTACTTTTTTAAGATAAAGTCATAAATTAATCATAATTGCTACCGGTACATAAACTCATAGAATTATTCTTCTATAACCAACCAAGAACTCCACTGATGCTCCAGAAGTTTTAAAGCCTAAATACTCATTAGCTGATTTATTAAATATGACGTTTGGTGCTATTAATCCTATAAAAAGTTGAATTGCTAAAGCAAAAATGATACCAGTTACAACCGGATTCATGAATCTAATTAACTTTTTAAGGTAATTAGATTCTTGAAACTTATCTGTATATTTAAGAGCCAACTGCATCATCAATATCGCAGGTACAACAAATGCTAAATAGGTTAAAAACATCGCAATATAGCCTCATCATTGGCCTTGTGCTATCAGATAACCTGTCAAGGTTGCGAATTTTGGACTTAAAATACCTGGTGTTGAATTTGAAATTGCAAAAATTGCTGAAATTTGCTCATTTGATATTGGAGTGCCAAATCATGAACTCAGTGAATTCCAAAGTCATGTGAATATTGGCATAAATATTTGTCCACCACCAAAGACTGAAAGTGAGATTAACGCAATTAGAATTAGAGAAACTAATAAAGCAACTATAGCCATTATTTTTCTCCTTTTGCATCATTTTTATCAGTAATTTCAGTCTTTTGTACTGAATTTTGTGTGCTTTTACTGATTCGTTTTTTCTTTATTATGTAATGAGTGGTGAATATTGCAATAAATAAGAGCATAATTGCGACTGGTACATTAAAAGGTGTAGGAACAAAAAGAGAAAATAATATAGTGCTTAAAAACAAAATAATTCAAAGTGAAATTTTGCTCTCTTTTATTCCTTTTTTAAAATAATTTCAACCAAAACCAATTAAGCAACCAACAATTGCACTTAAGACACCTATTTGCACAACAACTAAATATTTTTGTGGTAGCTGAGTTAGGGCAAAATATAGACCAACAACTAATGCAACATGTGGCATGGCCGCAAGTATAACAACCAATGAACCTTTTCAAAAACCTAGCGATCTTATCGATATGTACGAAAGTGCTTGAATTGCCATAGGACCAGGCAACATATTTGTAATTACAACATTCTTATCAAATTCATCTGCATCTAATCAATGATATTTATCAACTGCATATCTTTTAATGACCGGCATTAATGCATTACCGCCACCAAAACCAATAAAAGTTACCATTAAAATGAGCAAAAAAACATTTCAAAATGTTGGTTTCTTTATTTTATTTTTCATTTGTCTCCTAAAATAGTGTCATTTGATCTGTAGGATCAAGTCCTGAGTTTCGGAGTTACAAGCAAAATCAAAATATTTTTAAGTCCTTATGTACGTAGTACATAGGGATATTTTTAAGCAAAAAAATTACATAACATTACATAACATAATTTTATTTTTGTGATATAATTAAACTATGAAAAATCTAATAGTTATGATGATGGGAAACGGGAAAGCAAGATATTGCAGAGTTGTTAAGTCTAATG
>NZ_SMDN01000057.1 GCF_006546935.1 Mycoplasmopsis mucosicanis | reverse complement strand
TTATATGTTTTTCAAATGATTCTTCCTTTGGTGTTACACTTAAAATTCTTCGTTTTTCATCGAGCTCAAAATCAAGATATTCAGAAAAATTATGTTCAACTTCTTTTGTTAATTTTTTCATATTTTTCCTGAGTTTCGGAGTTTAAACTAAAAAAGCGAAATTTGCGCTATTTTATACGCAAAAATCGCTTTTTTTAATTTCTTACATACCATTTTTAATAATTGTGTTTAT
>NZ_SMDN01000056.1 GCF_006546935.1 Mycoplasmopsis mucosicanis | reverse complement strand
ATATCTTTAAAAATTGTAAGGATTCAAAGTCAAAATCACTCAAAGACGTAGTTATTCACCAAATTTATCAAAAATTCAAACTTCCAATGAGTATTTATGGAACATATAAATCAATTAAGAAAGAAACAGCTACAGAGCACTGCAAAAATTCATATTATCGTTCATTAGACTATCTAGCTCAAAACCAAAAAACAATACTAAAAAATTTAAATCAGGAAATATCAAAAATCAGTTCTAGAA
>NZ_SMDN01000055.1 GCF_006546935.1 Mycoplasmopsis mucosicanis | reverse complement strand
TTCTAGAACTGATTTTTGATATTTCCTGATTTAAATTTTTTAGTATTGTTTTTTGGTTTTGAGCTAGATAGTCTAATGAACGATAATATGAATTTTTGCAGTGCTCTGTAGCTGTTTCTTTCTTAATCTAAACTTTCGGTAAAAAATTATACTAACAGCAATTATCATTATTTTTTTAATCTTAAATTTAGTGAATTTACATATTGCAAAAGTTGATTCGTATCTAATTCAAGATCGTTTAAAATCTCTTT
>NZ_SMDN01000054.1 GCF_006546935.1 Mycoplasmopsis mucosicanis | reverse complement strand
AAAGAGATTTTAAACGATCTTGAATTAGATACGAATCAACTTTTGCAATATGTAAATTCACTAAATTTAAGATTAAAAAAATAATGATAATTGCTGTTAGTATAATTTTTTACCGAAAGTTTAGATTGTTAATTTTTTCATATTTTTCCTGAGTTTCGGAGTTTAAACTAAAAAAGCGAAATTTGCGCTATTTTATACGCAAAAATCGCTTTTTTTAATTTCTTACATACCATTTTTAATAATTGTGTTTAT
>NZ_SMDN01000053.1 GCF_006546935.1 Mycoplasmopsis mucosicanis | reverse complement strand
CAATAACCGTCGTTTTTTATATGTTTTTCAAATGATTCTTCCTTTGGTGTTACACTTAAAATTCTTCGTTTTTCATCGAGCTCAAAATCAAGATATTCAGAAAAATTATGTTCAACTTCTTTTGTTATCTAAACTTTCGGTAAAAAATTATACTAACAACCAAAATTTCATAAAATAACTATTTTTCTTCAAAAATGGTTATTTTTTTATATTAATTTGTTCCATTTTGTTTGTTTTTTAGTATAATTATTATA
>NZ_SMDN01000052.1 GCF_006546935.1 Mycoplasmopsis mucosicanis | reverse complement strand
CTATGCCTTGTAATTTGTCTGAAAATTAAATCATTTTTTGCTGCATATCTCTGATTTTCCATAACAAAATTGTATTCCTTAGTTGAATTCTAACTAAGAGGTTCATTCTGTTTGGTATTTGAAAAATGCGATGAAGAATACTTCAATTTTTTCTGAGAGTTTATTATTTTTTGTGAAATCTAAAACATAATGAACCGCTTGAGATAGGTTAGTTTAATTGTAAATGTTATATCATGTTTGTTAAAAATAACTAACAAGATTTTGATTTTAATACCGTTATTTGATAGTTTTTTT
>NZ_SMDN01000051.1 GCF_006546935.1 Mycoplasmopsis mucosicanis | reverse complement strand
CTGCAACTAAAAAATGTAGAAATAAACACAATTATTAAAAATGGTATGTAAGAAATTAAAAAAAGCGATTTTTGCGTATAAAATAGCGCAAATTTCGCTTTTTTAGTTTAAACTCCGAAACTCACGAAAAACGCTTCGTTTTTGCATTTTCCTTTCGTTTTTTTTTTTTATAATAGGTGAAACAAAACAATATGAAAGGTAATCATGAAATTAAAAAAACTAACATCATTACTCATACCTATGGTCGCTTCATTACCATTTGTTGCTGCTGCATGTGGTGGAGAAGGTAAAAAAGGAAA
>NZ_SMDN01000050.1 GCF_006546935.1 Mycoplasmopsis mucosicanis | reverse complement strand
ATGAAAAAATTAACAAAAGAAGTTGAACATAATTTTTCTGAATATCTTGATTTTGAGCTCGATGAAAAACGAAGAATTTTAAGTGTAACACCAAAGGAAGAATCATTTGAAAAACATATAAAAAACGCTGGATATTGTGCCATAGTAACAAACACTGAAAAAACAATTGATGAAGTCCAAAATGCATATCACAATAGAGACAGTATTGAAAAAATGTTTAGATGACTCAAAACTCAAACCAACTTAAATAAAAACTATTCATACACTGATGGAGTTTTAGAATCTAAAACATTTCTAACCTTTA
>NZ_SMDN01000004.1 GCF_006546935.1 Mycoplasmopsis mucosicanis | reverse complement strand
TCGCTATGCCTTGTAATTTGTCTGAAAATTAAATCATTTTTTGCTGCATATCTCTGATTTTCCATAACAAAATTGTATTCCTTAGTTGAATTCTAACTAAGAGGTTCATTCTGTTTGGTATTTGAAATGATCTATAAAGATAGGATTGATGATGTTTTTTGGATTATAGACAGCATATAATGATGATACGATGCCATCAATATGCTTATTACATTTAATAATTCCATATGGATTATCTGATAGTGGTGATTTTGTATATACCAACTGATCTTTTTTCAAAATCTTGTAATTATTCAACAGTTTACCAGCAAAACTCCTACCTAGAAACATAATTTGATTTATTACTCCATATTCTTTAGAAACAGAAAGAACATCGCTGCGATTAAAGAAATTATGATTATTTTTCACTTTAGATACTTCCAGTAAAGAGTCAAATCTTTTTAATTCTCAAGCATCAACAAACCCTTTAAATCTAATTTTTGGCTTCAATTCATTACTCATATTTTGCCCCTTAATATTAATATTTATAATTATATTAAAATAAATATATTCATTTTTAAATAACCTAATTAATTTTTAAAAAAACAGCAAATAGATTATTTTTAATTAAATTATCCTTAGAAAAATAAATGTTGTTTTTTTACCAAAAGTACTCAAAAATGTGTATATTAGTAAAATTGCAACATTTAATCTTTATTTCATTTTGCATTAGAATAAAATATTAATTATTTATTTTTAGATTTTAACTTTTATATTAAAATTAACTATATTTAATTTGTTAGGAGAATAATAATGATTAATGTTAATACTTTCAAAGGTGGAATAACATTTGAAGACGAAGGTGAAATCTTTGTTGTTATTGAAGCTCAACACTCAAAACAAGGTCGAGGTCAAGCTAACGTTAAAGCAAAAGTAAAAAACCTAAGAACTGGTGCTATCACTATTAAGTCATATACAGGTGGCACAATGATGAAAAAAGCACATATTGATAAAAGACCAATGAACTATCTTTACAATGATGGTGCAAATATTATCTTAATGGACAATGAAACATATGAACAAGTTGAAATTCCAGTAAATCATGTTGAGTGAGAATTAAACTTCCTTAAAGAAGGATCTTCAGTAAAAATAAGAAAATATGGTGAAGAAATTCTTGACGTTGAACTCGATTCTTCTGTAGTTCTTGAAGTTGTTGAAGCACCTGATGCTGTAAAAGGCAATACAACAACTAACCCTCAAAAACGTGTTAAAGTTGAAACTGGTTATGAACTTGATACACCTATGTTTATTAAAGAAGGTGAATTGATTGTAATTTCAACTGAAACTGGAAAATATGTAAGTAGAGGCAGCAAATAATGAATGTTATTACCGTTTCGAGTGGACTTAATCAAACATATTCTGTTTCTGAAGATGTTTTGATTCAATTAATTCAACAATGCGCTTCAGAAGTAGGAAATATCAAATTAGATGGCACACCTAAAATCGTTTTTAACAAAGATTTTAGTAATGCATCTTTCATCATTGATGTCAAAGTCAAAAGAAACAAAAATTTAGGCGAAGTTATTGACCAATTCACAAGCGAATTTCAGTCTCGCTTTGAAAGTTTAATTGATATAAAACCACAAAACATAAGAGTATGTTTTACTGATAATTATTAATTTTATCCAACCTTTTTGGTTGGCTTTATTTATTTAGTAAAGGAGCAAAATGGCAAAACAAAAGGTTATTTTAGGTATGTCGGGCGGCGTAGATTCATCAGTTGCCGCTGCTCTTTTACTTGAAGAAGGTTATGAAGTCGAAGGTCTTTTTATGCGCAACTGAGACTCAATGGTCAATAATGATTTTTTAGGAAACGAAAACATCTCAAAAGACATTTGTCCTCAAGAACAAGACTATCAAGACGCTCTAAAAGTTGCACAAAAACTCAATATTAAACTGCATCGCATTGATTTTGTTAAAGAATACTGGAACAATGTTTTTGAAAATTTCATTTCAGAATACAAAAAAGGACGCACACCAAATCCGGATATTTTATGCAATAAATACATAAAATTTGATGCATTTGCAAAGCATGCATTCAATAATTTAGGTGCCAATTTTATTGCTATGGGTCACTATGCTCGTGTAGAAAATGGTCATTTATATAGAGCAAAAGACCAAAATAAAGACCAAAGTTATTTTTTAGCACAACTTAGCAGTGCGCAACTTTCAAAAGTATTAATGCCTTTAGCTTTTTACACAAAAGACAAAATTCGACAAATAGCTTCTAAATTAGAACTTGTCACAGCGCAAAAAAAAGATTCAACTGGTATTTGTTTTATAGGCGAGCGTAATTTTACAAAATTTTTGCAAAATTATATCCCTGCTACACCAGGTAAGATTATTTCAATTGTGACTAAAAAACAAGTTGGAACTCATGAAGGCTGCTATTATTACACACTTGGACAGCGAAAAGGCTTAAATCTTGGTGGAATGAGTGAGCCACATTATGTTTGCGGGCACGATGTTAAAAATAATATTGTTTATGTAGCTCCTGCTTCTGATATGTCTTATTTAGAATCAGATGAGTTGCTAGCATCAAATTTAAATTTAAATAATACTGATTTTAATCCCGATAATTTAACTGCAAAATTTAGGTATCGTCAAGCAGATATTCCAGTGCGCATTGAAATTTTAGACAACAATGAATTGCGTGTTTTTTATCCATCTAAATCACAAGCAGTCACACCAGGCCAACAAGTTGTGCTTTATGATGGTGAAAAATGTTTAGGCGGAGCAATAATTGAGAAAATTTACTTGAATAAACAACTTAAAGACTACGTATAGGAGAAAAAATGAACTCAAAAATAATTAGAGAAAAATGACTTAAATTCTTCGAATCAAAAGGACATCTTATTGTTGAATCAAAAAGTTTAATACCAGTCAATGACCCTTCTCTTTTGTGAATTAATTCAGGTGTTGCAACCTTAAAAGATTATTTTAGTGGCAAAAAAATACCACCGTGCAAAAGACTAACCAACTCACAAAAAGCAATTCGAACCAATGATATTGAAAACGTTGGAGTCACTTCTCGACATCACACTTTTTTCGAAATGCTCGGTAATTTCAGTATTGGTGATTATTTTAAAATTGAAGCTATTGAGTTTGCATATGAATTTTTAACCAAAGAACTCAAATTAGATTTAGAAAAATTGTACTTCACTTACTATGAGCAAGATACTCAAACACGTGATAAATGACTTTCACTAGGCATTGATGAGTCTCACATTATAAAGGGTAGCAGGGACACTAACTTTTGAGATGTTGGTGCTGGTCCTTGTGGTCCATGTACAGAGATATTTTTTGACCGTGGCAAAAAATATGACTCACGTGGTATTGAGTTATTGATTAATGATATTGAAAATGATCGATATATTGAAATTTGAAACATAGTTTTTAGTCAATTCAATAATGAAGGCGACAACAAATACACTGAACTTGCACAAAAAAACATTGATACCGGTGCAGGTTTTGAACGTATTGTTTCAATTATGCAAGATGCTCCAACAAACTATGATTCTGATTTATTTTTAGGCATTATTCATGAAATTGAAAAATACACAAGCTACCGTTATGACATCAATAACTACTTTACCAAAGAACCTCAACAACGCGAAATTAACACAAACTTCAAAATAATTGCCGACCACATTCGAGCAGTAGCAAATGCATTAGGCGATGGTGAGCATATTTCAAATGTTGGCCGTGGTTATATCATTCGTCGTTTAGTACGTCGATCAATCTACAAAGGAATGCAGCTTGGAATTCATGAGTTATTCTTACACAAACTTGTTCCAATAGTTCATGATTCTCTACCTTTCAACTATGACGTTGATCTAGTTGCAAAAGCTATTAAAGATGAAGAAGAATTATTTGCAAAAACTATTGAAAATGGTAAAGCACTACTTGAACAACACATTGAAAAAGACAGCAAAATTTTTGATGGTGCAATTGCATTCCACCTCCTTGAAACATACGGATTTCCAATTGAACTAACTGCTGAAATTTTGCAAAAAAAAGGTATTGAAGTCAATATGCAACAATTCGAGCAAGCTAAAGCTCAACACATTGCTGCAAGTAAAGGAAATAAACTAAGTGGAATGGAAAAAGCAATTAACTCTCTTTCGCTTATAAAAGAAAAAATTTCAACCTTTGTTGGCTATGATTTTACTCAATACAAAAGCAATATTATTGAACTTTTAGATGCTGAAAAACGTATCACAACAAGCGATGCTAAATCATATGTTGTTCTTGACAAAACTCCTTTTTATGCAACAAGCGGTGGACAAAAACATGACGAAGGCTACATGTTGCAAGATGGAAACAAAATTAAAATTATTGATGTATTTAAAGACAAGTTCGGCAACCATATTCATGTTGTTGAAGGCAAAATTAATGCAAATAAACCAGTAGAATGTTATGTTGATGAATATGTTCGCTTAAATTGTGCACGTAATCACTCTGCAACACACTTAATGTTTTCAGTAATGCGTGAAGTTTTAGGACCTCACATCAAACAACTTGGATCAGATATTACTGAAAGTAGATTTACTTTTGACTTCCCTGGAGACTCAAGACCAACTGATGAACAAATTGCAAAAATTGAAGCAAAAATGCGTGAAATCATTGCAAAAGACATCAAACGTGAATACATAATAGCAACAATTGAAGAAGCAAAGAGCCAGCATGCAGTCATGACAATTGAAGAAGATCAATATATGGACCCTAAAGCAGTAAGAATTGTTAAGTGAGCTAACCAAACAGCCGACCTTTGTGGTGGAACTCACTTAGCTCACAGTTCTATTCTTGAAAACTTCAAAATCACTAGTGTTGATAAAAAACAAGCAGGTGTATATAGATTTAGAGTTGTAACATCTAATGAATTGGTGAATAAATTTTTGGCTGAGCAAATTGAAATTTATTCAACTGAATTGCAAAATATCATTACAAAAGTTCGTTCATTAGACCCTACTTATTCACTTGAAATTCAATCTAGCATTGATTTAGAAACTAAATTAAGCCTTCTTCACAAAGCAATTGAAAAAGCACGAGCAGACTTCAAAAAGTTCAACAAAGAAAAATCTAATGTTGAATTCGATTTTGAAAACGTGCAAACAACAAAAATAAATAACAAAGACTTCTACATCAATTTATCCGTGGATGCTAGTCGAATTAAAGTTATTTCTTCAACACTGCGTGAAAAAATTCCTCATGCACACATTATTCTAGGTGCTCAATCAGGTCAACAAATCCTTTTAGCTCTTGCTTCAAAAACGATTGATGTAAACAAAGTTTTCCGCTCACTTGCTCAAAAATTAAATGCGCGTGGCGGTGGTAGCGCAATCTTAGCAATGGGCAAAGTTGATAATGTAGACAATCTAGAAAACATTGTAATTGAGGCATTTAATGCGTAAACTCGCCTTAGATCTAGGCACTAAAACTTGTGGCTTTGCAATCACTGATGCAGATATTGATATTGCACTAGGTCTTGAAACTATTCATTTTGCAGAAAATGAATTTGATTCGGTAATCAAGCAAATTGAGTTTTATGACCAAAAGTACTCAAATATCAGTGTTTTGGTCATTGGTCTACCAATGAGATCTAATGGTGATTGATCAGAACGAACTCATATGTGTTTTCAATTTGCACAACGTCTAAAACAACATTTTAATAGAGCAATCTATACAGTTAATGAGTATGGTTCGACAATCAAAGCTCAACAATCATTAAGACAAGCCAACATCAAACGCAAAAAAGTTAAACAAGTTAAAGACACAATGTCTGCAATGATAATATTGAATGAATTTTTGGAATATGGAGGTAGTCTTGTTGAATAATCTAAATTTTATTTTAAATAGCAACAATGATAAAGGCGAAAAACCTTTAGTTTCAATACCGCCTTGAGCATACTGAACATTGTTTGCTTCAATGATTGTTGTTGCTTTAGTAAGTCTAATTGTCTTCTTTTGAGCACGTTGAAAAGTGAGAAAAATTAAGCAAAAAATTAACTCACAAAACAACGTTTCAAACGAGGCTAAATTAGTAGAGTTGCGAGGCGAAAACTGGAATAAAGTTCCATATGAACTTAAAGATTTTTTTGGCTCAAAAAGTGCTGATGAAGATGTGAATAGTTTAATCAATAATGTCTTTTTAAATGATGCAAAAAATGTACTTTTTGTTTCAAAAAACTTTGAATATGAAGTATCTTCGCTATTAGCATTCTCGAATGCAAACATCAGTGTTTTAGCAAACTACCTAGACAATAAAAAAATGGATCTTGCCAAACAAAAATTTCCGCATTACTTTGAAAAATGTGTGCAAACGAAAAATTTAAACGAGTTAAAAGATGAATCTTTTGAACTAATTTATGCACATAATTCTGAGGTTAATAACATCACATTTTATGAAGTTTTCTACAAAAAATTAACCCCTAATGGAATACTAATTATTAGACAAGATAATAGAAAAAAAACATTCAATGATCCGCTCATAACTCAATTAAAAATAGCGCAAATTCCATATGAAATAGTTCAACAAAAAGCCAAATTTTTATACATTGTAAAAAAATCGAACAATATGCAATCACAAAACTAACAAATTGATAAAATAACATAAATAAAGGAGATTTATCATGAATAATAAAAGCAATGAAACCATTTATTTAGCACAAGAAACACTAGATAAATATAAAGCAGAATACTATGAATTAGTTAATGTAAAACGTGTTGAGGTTCAACAAGCTCTTAAAGAAGCACGTGCGCAGGGTGACTTGTCTGAAAACGCTGAATATGACGCAGCAAGAGACTTGCAAGGTGTTGTTGAAGCAAGAATTAGAGAACTTGAAAGAATTATTGAAAATGCACAAGTTATAAAAACTCAATCAGTAACATCAAATTCTGCAATCGGCGTTGGTGCGACTGTGACATACAAAATTGAAGAAACTGGTGAAACTAAACAAGTCACAATTATGGGTGTGCATGATAGTGATCCATTGAATGGTAAAATCTCAAATGAATCGCCTTTGGCTTTAGCATTAGCTGAAGCTAACATTGGTGAAAGCATCGAAGTTGATGCAATAAATAAATATTCAATTAGAGTAATTGATGTAGTTTATAAGTAATTATTCAATTACTTTTTTTTAAAAATTTTAGGGGGTTGATATGTTAATAGGTATAAGTGGAATGATTGGTAGTGGAAAAAGCATCTTAACAAAGAGGCTTTTGAACCATTATCCTTCATCAATGATGCTCAAGGAATTTGATGAAGATGATGAAGTTTTTAATCAATTTTTAAAATGACTTTATAATAAAACACCAAACCTAACAATTGGTTTTCAGTCTTATGTTGTTGAATCACACACAACAAAACTGTCTGAATTACTTGAAAAATTTAAATTAGCACACAAAAAACACGCAAAAGATCATATTTTTATTGACCGCTTCAGTATTGAACACTACATTTTTGCAAGTGTGAACTTAGAAACAAAAGGTCCTAAATATATGCAAGGCTATGATGCTATGTTTAATGAACTTATCACCCCTAATGAAACACCTGACCTAGCAATCTATCTCGATATGAGTTTTGAAACATTTAAAAAGAGGCTTTTTGCTCGAGGTAGAGAAGTTGAAACTGATAACTATGCTCTAAATGAACCATATTTTAGAAAACTGCACAGTGTGTATCGCTCAACATTTGAAAAACAAGCAAAAAAATTCAATATGGACTATGTTATTATAGACACCAACAACCTAAGCGAAGAAGAAGTGTTTAAAGAAGCAATAAAAATAATTGAAAATTTTGATTTCAGTAAAAAGCAAAGGTTTATAAACTAATATGATTATTGGTATTAGCGGAATGATAGGTTGTGGTAAAAGCACACTTTCAAAAGGCTTGCACAAACATTTTCAAAACTCAATGCTTCTTGAAGAATTTCAAGAAAATGATGAAGTTTTCAACACATTTTTAAAGTGGCTTTATGAAAAACAGCCAAATATTGACTTAGGTTTTCAGTCCTTTATTATTGAAAGTCTATCCAACTCATTACAACATTGCTTACAAAAATTCATTTCTTTAGGCTACAATCATCAACAAAATCATATTTTTTTAGATCGATTTAACCTTGAGCATTATATTTTTGCAGTTGTGACACTTAAAGAAAAACCTCCAAAATATCTCAAGGCATTTGATAAATTATTTTCTAATCTTGTTGACTCAAGTGAAAATCCTGATTTAGCAATTTATATTGATATAGACTTCGACACGTTCAAAGAACGCATTCTTAAACGTGGTCGGCAAAGTGAAATAGATAATTATCAACAAAATGAGACCTATTTCAAAGAACTTCATGCTGTTTATAAAGATTTTTATATCAATTTAATGCAAACATATAACATTCCATATGTTGTAATTGAAAGCACAGGCAAAAATGAATACCAAATACTTGGCGAAGCAATTGAAATAATTAACAATTTTGACTTCAGCAAGTCTAAAAGAACTAAAATAAATTAAAGGAGTAATTATGGATCCAAGATTTACAAAAATACTTTTTACAAGAGAACAAATTGAAACAAAAATCAAAGAAATGGCTCAATGAGTCAATGAAACATATAAAGATTCTAAAAATCTTGTCTTAGTTGGACTGCTAAAAGGTGCGATTCCTTTTTTAGCACAACTTGTAAAGGATATAACTGTTGAAAATGAGATGGCGTTTATGATTGCTTCAAGTTATGCGGGTGGAAGTGCTTCAAGTGGTAATGTGAAGATTATTATGGACCTTGAAACAGATATTCAGGATAAAGATGTTTTAGTTGTTGAAGATATTATTGATTCAGGTGTTACATTACACAAAATAAGCAATATGCTAAAATCTCGTAATCCAAAAAGTTATCGAATTATAACCTTAATGGATAAGCCTTATCATAGAAAAGTCGATCTCAATGCTGATAAATCAGGTTTCATTGTTGAGGATGCTTTTTTAGTTGGATATGGACTAGATTATGATGAAAAATTGCGTGGAATTCCTTTTATTGGTGTCTTTGATCCTAATATCAAAAAATAAGTGCATAGATAACTCTAAATGAGTTATTTTTTTTGACCAAAAGTACTCAAAAATGTGTAAATATGACAAAATATAGCATATTTAAATGAAGTATCAAAATTTGCTCAAAAGTACTCAAAAGTAAGTATAAAAACAACGGGATAAACCCGTTGTAAATTATTAATTATCTTTTGTAATTAAGACCTAGAGCTTTCAACATTGGAACTAAGAAGAAGTTGAATGGTTTGTTGAAGTGTGGTAGGAAGAATACGTCTGTAAGTGCTAATTCTGGAATTGTTAAACCTTGTTGAATTGCTAAAGCAAACATATAAATTGTTTCAGTGTGAACTGATTCACCTCATGAACCAATTTGAGCTCCTAAAATTCTTAATGTTTTTGGAGAATAAACAATTGAACACTCAACTTTTTCAGATGATTTCATAAATTCTGGTCTGTCCATATCTGTTCAGGTTACTGATTCAGCATCTTCAAAACCATTTGCACGAGCAACCTCTCTTGTAAGACCTGTTGAAGTATAATGACATCCAAATGCGTTTAATGCGTTAGTACCAACAACTCCAGGGAAAGGAATGTTAAGTCCAGCAATATGAAGAGCAGCAACTAGTCCAGATTTTACAGCGTTAGTAGCAAATGTTACGTTTCTGTTGTTCTCTGTTACTGAGTGTTTTAATGCACAAGCATCACCAACAGCATAGACATCGCTATTTGATACTGATCTTTGGAATTTATCAACAATAATTGCACCATTTGTTGTTTTCATCAATTCAGTCATTGCTTCAGTACGAGGTCTAAAACCAATACAGATAACTGCTAAATCGGTTTTGTATTCACCTTTATCAGTTACAATTGAGCTAACATCCTTATTGTTTTGTGATTTGAATTCTACAACTTCTTGGCCTAATGCTAATTTAACACCCTCACTAGCCATTTTTCTTTCAAGAACTGATGTAAAGTTATCATCAAAGTAGCGGTTAATTATGTGTGATTTAATATCATAAACAGTAACTCTTTTTCCTTTGATATGGAATGCCTCAGCCAATTCAATACCGATATAACCAGCACCAACAATTGCTACATCTCTAATTTTTGGATCATTAGCATATTCAATTAAATGTTTAGCATGTTCATATGTTTTAGCTAAAACAACGTTTTTAAATTCAATACCTTTAACTCTTGGTTCGATTGGTCATGAACCACCGGCAAACACTAATTTGTCATATGTGTCTGTAAATTTACTTCCATCTTCAAGGTTTAATACTGTAACTTCTTTTTTCTCTTTATCGATCGAGATTACTTCGTGGTTAACTTTTAAATTTACTCCATAATCGTTTTTAAGGCTTTCTGGAGAAGAGTAAAATAGTCCGCCTGGTTCATCAAATTCACCAGCAACTCAAACAGCAATACCACAACCTAAAAATGATGTGTTTGTGTTTCTTTCATATGCAGTAATTTCAGCATCAGGAATAACAGTTTTAAGTGTTCTAATGAACGATGTACCGGCGTGGTTAGATCCAACTAATATTATTTTCATCTTAACTATCCTTTCAAATATAAATATGTCTATATTTTATAATTTTTTCATTTTTAATTAATATATTTATATATTTAATTTAATATTAATTGAAAATTAGCCACAAAATCATATATATTTCATACAATTCTTACAATTAAATTAAAAAATTACTTAGAGGTTAACATGTTCAAAATAAAAAAATTGTATGGCTTATCAGCTCTTGTGAGTGTTGTGCCAGTTTCACTAGTTGTTAGTTGTCAAAATAAACAAGTTGAGAGTGGTAATAAACAAGTTGAGAGTGTTGTTAAAATAAATTATCACAAGGAAAATGAGAAAATTGAAAGTGAAATATTAACTCAATATGCAAAGCAATTTGATGAAAGTATAGAAAAAATCAATAAAAATTCAAGTATCAAAGTGCAAAATGATGCAAGTTTTTCAACAAATCTTTTGGCTGCAACGCTAAAAATTGTGAAAAATAAAATTAATAATGATGAGAATTATCATAAATACTTAACAAATAAAAAAATAGCTCAAGATGTATTCTTAAAACAAAGTAAATATATTCAAGATTTATTTTTAAAAGGCGAATTTGTAAGTCCTATAAAAGAGTTTGGAGTTGATGAAGATAAAAATATTGAGAAAAAGGAAAATGATTTTAAAGCCTTTATTGAAGAATTTACATTAAAAGCAACAAAAGCAACACTGAAGTTTTCTCCAGGATTTGATGACATTATAAGACAATCAATTGGTATTGCTGTTGAAAGTATTTATAAAATTTATTCATTTGTAAAATCTCAACTTCACAAAGATGAATACACCAAATTTCTTAATGCATTGGAGTATACCTCAAAACAAGAAGCTAAATCACTAGACGAGATATTTAAATTGTTTAAAAATCAAATTGCTGACATTAATGGAATTATTCAACAAGTTTAAAAAAACGCATTTTTATTGATAATGTTTCAATAGAAATGCGTTTTTTATAAAAAATCAACGTTTTCACGTTGATTGATTATTAACTATTTTTTGTAGTTGATTCCTAATGCTTTTAACATAGGAACTAAGAAGAAGTTAAATGGTTTGTTGAAGTGTGGTAAGAAGAATACGTCTGTAAGTGCAATTTCAGGTAATGTTAAACCTCTTTGAAGTGCTAGAGCAAACATGTAAATTGTTTCAGCGTGTAATGATTTACCTCATGAACCAATTTGAACACCTAATAATTTAAGTGTTTCTGTACAGTAAACAACTGTACATGCAACTTTTTCTGAAGTTCTCATGAATTCAGGTCTGTCCATGTCTTCTCAATGAGCTTCTGCTGCATGTTCAAATCCATTTGCTTTTGCTTGTTCTAATGTGTAACCTGTACCTGCGTAGTGACAGTCAAATACATTAATTGCGTTTGTTCCTGCAACACCAGGGAATGGTACATTAACTCCAGCAATGTGTAGAGCAGCAACAAGACCTGATTTAACAGCATTGGTTGCTAAAGCAACGTGTCTTGGTTCGCCAGCAACAACGTGTTTTAGAGCACATGAGTCACCAACTGCATAAATATCTGCATCGCTCACTGTTCTTTGGAATTCATCAACGATGATTGCACCGTTAGGAAGTTTTTCAACATCAAGTACATCTGTACGAGGTTTGAAACCTACACACATTACAACAAGGTCAGTTGCATATTCACCTTTATCAGTAACAACTGAAGAAACATCGTTTCCATTTTTTGATTTGAATTCAACAACTTTTTCGCCTAGTGCTAATTTAACACCTTCACGACGCATGTTGTCTTCCATAACTGATGTGAATTCTTTACCAAAGTAATTGCTTGTTACTCTTTCATTAACATCGATTAAAGTAACATTTTTACCTTTCATGTGGTATGCTTCAACAAGTTCAACACCAATGTAACCAGCTCCAACGATTGTTACATTTTTAATTTGGTCATCGCATGCACATTTAACTAATTCTTGTGCGTGTTGATAAAGTTTTGATAATACAATATTGTTGTATTGAATTCCTTTAATTTTTGGTTCGATTGGTCATGTACCACCAGCAAATACTAATTTGTCATATGTATCAGTAAATGTTTCACCTTTTTCAATATCAAGAACTGTAATTTCTTTTTTAGCTCTATCAATACCAACTACTTCGTGACTTGTTTTTAGATTTACTCCATAGTCGTTTCTTAAACTTTCTGGTGATGAGTAGAATAGTCCGCCTGGTTCACTAAATTCTCCTGCAACTCAAACAGCAATACCACAACCTAAAAATGATGTGTTTGTATTTCTATCATAAGCTGTAATTTCTGCATTAGGATTTACAGTTTTTAATGTTCTAATAAATGATGTTCCAGCGTGGTTTGCACCAATTAAAATAATTTTCATTCTTATATCCTTTCAATTTATAAAATCCTTGATTTTATGTTTTTATTATATATACGAAGCAAAAAAGGGTAGTAAAAAAAACGCGAAAATATAGAATTATGAGTAAAGAACATAAAAATATGGAATTTATGCCATAAAAAAATATACCGCAGTATATTTAAATTTTATGAGGAATTGAAATTCCAATAAGCTTCATTCCATTTTCTAGCACAATATTGACAGCTTTAACCAATGCAAGTGCACTATTATTGTTTTGCATTTCTAGAATTTTTGGTGTGTTTGAGTATCAAGAGTTAAATTCTTTAGCAATTCTAATTAAGTACTGTGTAAGAATGTTGGTAGTTAACTTTTCTACTGATTTTTCAATAATATTTGGAAATTCTAAAAGCGTAGATACAAGTTTAATTTCAGCTTTTGACTCATATTCTGATGCTTGAATTTGCTTATCTAAAACATTTGCTTTTTGTAAAAGAGAATAAGCGCGAGCATTTGCATACTGCACTAAAAATGATGGATTATCATTTGTTTTAGCGCTAGCTAAATCAATATCGAAGTCAAGTTTAGTGTTAGTTGTTCTATCAAGGAGAATAAAACGAGCTGAATCTGTGCCAACTAAATCAATAAATTCACGGAGCCAAAAACTCGTTCCTTTTCGTTTAGACATCTTAAATTCTTCACCATTTTTAATCAATCGAACAAGTTGCATACACAAAACAACCAATTTATTTGCATCATAACCTAAATTTTTAATGGCTGATTGCATTCTTTTTATATATCCTGAGTGATCAGCTCCTCAAACATTGAGTATTATAGGATCTTTGCCATTACTTTTAAATTTAACGTCATGATAAGCAATATCTGGTAAAAAGTAGGTATATGAACCATCACTTTTTATTAGTACTCTATCTTTATCATCACCATCAAGTGTGGTTTTCAATCACAAAGCATTGTCTTGTGTGTATGTGTTTTTAAGTTTTTTAATAACATCTTTAATTGCTTGAGAGTTGTTTTGATAAAGAGATTTTTCGCTGAAATATTTGTCAAAATGTACATTAAAACGAGCTAAATCGTGCTTAATTTGTTCTAAAAATAGTCCAGTACCTTCAGTCTTGAATAAATCCAAAACTTCATTAATGAGTTCAACACCTTTAAATTTGTTGCCATATTTTTGTTGAAATTGTTGAGCAGCTCAAATAATGTCTTCGCCTTTATAGCAATCTTCTTTCATTGGATAACTTTCATCAAAAATTTGTTGATAGCGTGCAAAAATGCTTTCTGCAAGTAGATTTATTTGGTTTCCTGCATCATTTATATAGTACTCACGAGTAACATTTAGTCCGGCAAACTCACAAATATTAGCAATTGTTGAACCAATTGCTGCGTTTCGAGCATGACCTACATGCATATAACCAGTCGGGTTGGCTGAAACTCATTCTATATTGATATTACCTTGTTTGTTTAACTTGCCATAATTTACACCTAGTTTTAAAATTTTGTTGATTTCTGCAACAAATGAAGTTTGTTGAATAAAGAAATTTATAAATCCTGGACCCGCAATTTCAATATTAGTTATACCAAGCTCATTGAATTTAGGTGTCAATAATTCTTTAATTTTATTAGCCAATTCCAATGGTTTTGCGTGTTTATTTCCCATTGCCATATTGGTTGTTAAATCACCATGATCTTTAGGTTCAATAAGCACAACTTCACGTGTTATTTGCAAGTTTGTTGCTATCTTGTTTAACTCATCTAATAAAGCTTGTTTTATTTCAGTTTTGGTCATAATATTATTATATTTTATCCCTTAAAATTTAATAAAAACTCGCCGAAGCGAGTTGAAGACTTATTTTCTTAAGTTTAGTTCAACTAAAGCTTTTGAGTATAAATCGAAATCATTGCTTTTTAAATGAGCTAATAAAACACGACGTTTTGAAACTTTAGCTAAAAAACCTCTACGTGAGTGGTTGTCTTTAGGATTTTGTTCAAAGTGTTTTTTAAGATCTTCGATTTCTGCTGTTAAAATTGCAATTTGTACAAAAGTATTACCTGTGTCTTTTGCATCTTTACCATATTTAACAACTAATTGTTGTTTTTGTTCTTTTGTAATTATAATAACTCCTATATTATGTTTTGGCCAAGTGTAAATTCATTGATTTAACCTAGCTCAAAAATTTATTATTTAATAACATAAGTATTCTATCATACATTTGTCAAATTCAAAGAAGAATTTTTCAGTAATCTACAATACAATTTTATTGATTTTTACTCATTTTTGAGTACTTTTGGGAAAATAATTAATTAATTTGTTCAATAAAAAACTCTTTTGCTTGCTCAAAATCTTGAGATGTTGTTGACTCAATTGCATTAGAAAAAAATGGTCTAATGAGTTTATGAATTAATATTTTTGCTTCAAAAGTCTCATACGATTTTCAATCAAAGTCAATCATCTCAATACTCATTGAATTATCGTTAAAGACACACAAAATACAGTAATAAGCCATCGAGTTTACAATTATGTTTGCACAATATAGACCGGGACGAATTTTGGCCAAATTAGGCACATTATCAAGATGAATTCTATCATTTTTGAGTGTTACTTTGGTATTAAAACCATATTTAAAAAGGCAAAGTAAATTAACAACTTCAATATCGCCAACCAGCAAACATTCCTTGATAAAAGATGTAGAAACTTTTTGCTCGTTTGCTAACTTCATTAAATCAATGCAGTGAAATTTTTCACCAAAAAAATCTTTGAGTGTATTAACATCTCCCGAAGCATTGACACCATAACGAAAATCAGAACCGCTAATTATGTCAAAATCGTGCTGATTTTGTGTAATTTTGTTTATAAAATCAAAGGGTGAAAGCAATTTAATTGTGTCATATTTTAAACGTAATACCTTTGTGAAACCTAGTTTTGCAAAATTCTCGAGGCGATAAAGTTCATCAGTAAATTTAATTCCGTTGTTTTTAGGCAAATTTTCTACATCAGCAAAATAAATAAGCACAATATCACGCTCATTGTTGCTCAAAGCATTTAACTCCTTTGCCTTGAGCAACAATTCATTGTGTCCTATATGAAAAGATTCAAAAGAACCAATCATAAAGATTGGTTTTTTGAATTCGATTAAATTATCTAATTCATAAACATAAATAGACATATTTTTAATTATAAAACATTAAATTAAATTTAGCTCTTTTAATTTAAGATATGCACCATCTTGCTCAACACTTTGAGCAATATCTTTGGCAATATTTTTTAAGTTTTCATCGCCTTCTTGCATAACCACACCTCAGGCTGCATTGCTAATCATTTCATAATCATTTGAACTGTCTCCAAAAGCAATAACATTTGAACCATTTGATAGGTCAAGATGGTTAGCAAGTCAATCAATTGTGTCTGATTTTGTTACACCTTTTGGTGTGATAAAAAGACCTTTATATCAAGTTGAATTAATTTCAACATTTAAATTGTTTTGCTCAATGATTTTATTGATTTTTTCTACAATTGCATCAGTTCCTTCTTGATTAAGAGATTGAATTGTGATGATATGAAGGTGGTCTTTATCAATAGCATCAAAGTCCATTGGACGCATTTTTTCTTTGTGTGGTTTTAAAAATCAAGTGTCAAGGTTCATGCCTGGAGTATGATAGCATCATTCAAGATCAGTAATTGTAAGCCCTTTAGCTTCTGGAATATCCTCTAATGCATTATAAATTACTTTTAATTCATGAAGTGTAATTGTTTTTTCATAGATGATTTTTTGTTTTTTGATGTCATAGACAAACATACCATTAGCACCAATAAAGAAGTCTAAATGTGGAGTTTTATTCATTAAAGAACCTATGGTCACAAATTCTCGAGCAGTTGCAAGAGTGCTATAAATTTTAGATCTATTGAGTTCTTTAAACATTTTTGAAACATTATCACTAAAAGAATGCTGTGCATATGGCAGCAATGTACCATCAATATCGAAAGCAGCTAATTTGATTTTGTCTTTTAGATTTGATTTAGTCATGTTTGCTCCTATTTCAACCTTTTACCAAATAATTTAACAGGTATTAATGTGTTGTTTTCTATTTTTACAATACCTAAAGCCTCATTTTTGCGTTGCTCATCGCAGCAAAGAATGTAGCGGCCATTTGTATGATTGTATCCTACTTTTAAACCTTTCGATAGTATGTTTAACACATCTTTTTGAACGTCTAAAACAGGTATCGACATCAAAGGTAGGGCATTAATTATAGCAAATGTATTTTGTGGTTGAATAATATTTTTATCTAAATTATTAATTGAGATTCTTTCGAGGTCAGCCATATAAGAACACGTATCAAAAGCTTGACCAACATCATGAGATAATGAGCGAATATATGTACCATTAGACACGCAGAGTTCAACAACCAGTGTTTGAGTTTCTTCATCAAAAACGTGTAATTTTACTGAAAAAACATTGATATTTTGTTTTTTTTGCTTAACTGTCTTGCCTTGTCGAGCAAGTTCATAACTTCGTTTACCGTCTATTTTTTTTGCACTATAAATTGGAGCATATTGACTAGTTTGCTCTTTGAATCAGTTGAGTAAATGTGGAATAGTTTCATTGTTAATACGGTTCGATGAAGTCTGGATTATTTTGCCTTCGGCATCGTAAGTGTCTGTAGCAAAGCCAAATTTAATTGTAGCGATGTAGGTTTTGGTTTTGTTGGCAAAAAAGTTTATTAATTTGGTGTCATCATCAGTGGCAATTAATAAAAGTCCACTGGCAAGGGGGTCAAGAGTGCCTGAATGTCCAATCTTTGTGATGTTATGTTGGCGCGCAAAGTCGCGAATGAATTTGAATGATGAAATTGATTTTGGTTTGTATAAGAGTGCAAACATAGCCTGGCCTCCATAAAAAAATATCACTAAAAAGTGTAGTGATATTATTTTATTATATTAAGCAGTTATATTAAGCAATAAAATCGTTGATTCCGGCAAAAATTTGTTCATCATTTCCGGGTAATGCTCAATATTTTTCTTTGTGTCTTTTTTCAATTCCTCTTTGACGACGCATTTCAAGTTTGTTTCAAATTGACATTGTTACAAACATTGAACAAAGACTTACAACTAATGAAGCAAAAATCAATGTTATAGTGAATGAAAAGTCAATTGGGAATATGAATAAAGTTGCTATTAAATTGATTAAAATTAGGATTATTGTATTGAATAATGAACGTTTTAGATTGGCTCGCAATGCTTTGTTTGAGATTGCTAAAATTTGATCATTATTTAAATATGCATTATGAGCTTGAAGTGATGTAATTTCTTTCACTTTTGCAATCAAGGAAATTTTGTCACTGAGTGAGAATAAAATAAGTGAAGCAATAGCAACGATTGCTATTTTGTTGATGTAAAGACGAGTGATTGCTAAGAATGCTAAAACTAGTATAAATTCAAACAAAATAGAAACAACTACTGAAATTGCATAAGTTCATCTGTATCTGATCAATATGTAAACAAAAGCAATACCAATAGAAGCTAAAATTGCATACAGAGCAAATAAGGTATAGTTCAATGATTCGCTAGCACTTACACCAAAACTTAATACATCGAGACTTAAAGCACCAAAATTATTAATAACATCAAATTTAAATTGCTCACGAACATGTGTAGGAATTTGTTGTGTTGTTTTAATTACAAGGCTAAATGACTCACGATTTTGATCTAGTGGATTTAAAGTAATTAATTTGTCTAAATTTGCAATTTCTTTAAAGTTATCTTTGTGTGCATTTTGAATCAAGAATTGTCGTATTTGATTTGCTAATGGCTCATTTAAACTCGAACCTTCGCGACCTTGAATTGTGATATCAGTACCGCCTCTAAAGTCAATAGCACGACTAAATCCGGCCGCAAAATCTTTATTTATACCAGCAAATACTGAATAAATTATGATACCAACAACAACAAATATTAGGGATGCTCACAAGAATCATTTGGCCTTAGCAATAAAATTAAAGTTTTGCAATTTTGGTTGATAAGATGGATGAAGTTTTTTTGGACGCAAACCACATAGACGTGGATGGTTGATAAATAATTTTGAGTTGGCAATTAAAGTTGTACACAAACGTGTTATAAATAAAGTAGCAAAAGTTATCGCAAGTACTGAAAATACAATACTTATACTGAAATTCCGAATGTCTTGAAGTCCTAAATAGAACATAACAAAGGAAGCTAAAAGAATTAAAATGTTGGAGTCAAGTAAGCTTGGTAAAGTAGAACGCATAGTTGTTGCGACTGCTTTACGCATTTTTTCACCTCGATAAAGTTCTTGTTTAAGACGCGAAAGTGTTACAACATTAGCATCAAAGGAAATCGCTAGTCCAATTAATACTGCACCAAAAGTTATTGGTGAATATTCTCCACGTAGAACAGTAAATAAAGTTAATGTTAAGAAGACATAAAGAGCAATAGAAATTGTGCTTAATGCACCTAATAAACCATAGTTTACTAGCAACATAATTGCTAAAAATGTAAATACAACACCTATAGCAATTAGTGAGAGTGCAAATGCATTATTTGTTGATTCTGCAGTTATAAAGTTAGATGAAACTACTTCAAGATCATATTGTGAAGTACCATAATTTATTTCTTCTGCCAACTGTTTAGCAGCTTCTTCATTGAATGGTTCACCTGAAGCATTATTTCCAATGATAAATCTATCTCCATTAAGAGGTCTATTTACTCCAACTTTGTTAACAAGATATCTATCTGCTTTAATTGAGTGCAGTTTTAAAATACCTTCTTGATTTTGGAATCGTGGTTGTTGACCAACATAAACAAAGTTATAAGGGTTTTTTTGTGCGGCTGTTCAGTCTGATGAATATTTTGATCTAGCAATTTTTACTAATTCATCAATGTTTAACCAAGTTAATAAAAATTTCTCACCATTTGGTTTTTTTGATAAATAATCAGTCAATTTGGTTCATTCAGCCTCTGAAGCACGATTTTTTAAGTGCGCTTCAACAACAAAAGCATTGCTTCCGAATGAATTAAATGAATGTCTTGCGCTGCTAATCGGAGGAACAAAAGTACGTAAAACTTCACTTGCATCTTGTCTGCTAATAACATCTTCTCAGTCAATTTTGTTGTTTTCGGTAGGTTGGACAAAAACACCATTTCTAAAAAGTGGTTGACCTGAAACATCAGTGAAAATTAGAGTAGATTTAGTGGTTACTAAACTTTCAAACTTCTTACGGTCATCAGCGCTTAATCGACCGCTTTTAGAAATTTTGATATTATCATTACCCTCTAAAGACACAATCGCATCACTAAAAGATGAACCATCATTGATTCTACTTTGGATCGAGTTTGCTATATCCAAACCTTTAATCTTGCTATTTTTGTCTCGGTTTTTAATTTCAATCAAAAACTCTTGACCACCATCATACTCAACAGATTTTTTAACATTTTTTGATGTGTAAGCAGTAGTACCAGCAACAATTGAAGCTACTGCACCCGTTAAGATAAAAAGTGATAAAAACCATCTTTTTCATCCGTTTAATGAAAAAACTTTCTTCCAAGTTTTTGCACTAAAAAGATTCTTAAAAAACATTTTAACTTTATTCATAATACAATTTTATATTATATATAAAAGATATATTTTTGAGTTCTTAAATTGTAAAAGATTTTATGCTTTTATTGTAAGCACATTTTGACCAAAATACTCATTAAATGTGTATTTTGGTCAAAACGATAAAATAAATCCTTCCGAACGGAAGGAATAAATATTATTGATGAATATAATTTTTAAGTAAGTAATTCACACCTTGAGTTGTAATTCTTCTACCACGAGGACTTTTTTCAATTAGCTTAAAAAATAGTAATAAGGGTTCAATTTCATAAAGTATATTTTCACGTTGAAAGTTTAAAATTCCAGACAACGAATCCAGTGATGCACTCTTATCATCAAAAGTGTCACTTAATACTCTTAAATACTCTAGATGTTCGCGGCCTAAACCTAATTCATAAAGTTCAAGATACTTAAATGTTTGCATAACAGTCTTTTTCGAAATGATTGATTCATTATTTTTAATACTGAAATCATAAATTCGTTTGAGTAAATGAATAGCAACACGCGGTGTTGCTTTAGAATATTGAGCCACAATTTTTCAAACACTTTCTTCAGCCTCAATTTTCAATATTTTCTGTGCATTCTTAATAATTTTGAGTATATCTTCTATTGAATAAGGATTTAGGCGTCCTTGAAGACCAAATCTATCACGCAAAGGTTGACTAATTAAATTTATTTTTGTTGTGGCACCAATCAGTGTAAAAGGTTTTAGGTTCATTCTCATTACTTTTGAATTACCCTCAGGTCCAATTATGATATCAATTTTGAAATCTTCCATTGCTGAATAAATAAGTTCTTCAACATTCTTGTTAATACTGTGAATTTCATCAATGAAAACAATATCACCAGTATTTACCTGCGCAAAAACACTCAAAATGTCTGCTTTTTTCTCGAGCAATGAACCTTGTAAATAATGAACTTTTACGCCTAATTCATTGCTTAGAATGCTAGCTAAAGATGTTTTTCCAGTTCCGGGTGGTCCATAAAAAAGAATATGATCCAAAGTTTCATTACGGTGTTTGCAACCGTTAATCATTGTTTTTAGTGTGGTTGTTAATTTTTCTTGTCCCACAAATTCATCAAAATTATGCGGACGTAAAATTAGTTGTTTCATTTTCCATTTGTTTTCCAGTCATTACATACATTGCTTGTTGGATAATAACTTCAACATCATTTGATGTTGGTATTGCATTAAGAGCTTCATCAATTTGTTTTGGTTTAAATCCTAAAGTTTTTAGTGTTTCTCTAGCTTCTTCAATTACGTTTGTAGCAGCAACAACTTGACTAGCTTTTTTATTATTTATTATTTTTGCTCATTTATCTGATAATTCAGCAATAGTTAGTCTTGCAATTTTAGGACTTAAATATGGAGTCTTTAAAATACCATCAACATCACCTAAACTTATCATACTTGCTATTTTTTCTCATCCTTGATTCAACAAGTTAAAGGCAACTTTTGGACCAACACCATTCAATGAAATTAAATCAATAAATAGTAATCTTTCTTTAAAATCTTTAAAAGCATAAGTAGCTTGGTAATAATCATTTTTAATATCAAAAAGGTATAGTTTCAACTTCATTTTTGCTTCAACTCGTTCAGGTTGAGGCATTATCAAACTATATCCTACTCCGCTTGATTCAAAAATTAAATTTGAGTTATTTTTATATATAACCTCGCCAACACGATATAAAATCATTTATCTCCTTAAAATTATTTGTATTTGTAGTTTCAAAATATAGTGGATTTTTTATAAGCTAATATTATTAACTTAACATGTAATAAAAAAGATTGCAAAGTCTGTTCCATATAGTAGCTCCTTTCTTTTTCACTACGCACTTATGATATTTTTATTTGTGCATTTATAACGCTAATGTTTTCCATAATAAATAATGTGGAAAACTAACAAAAAACAACAAAAAAATACTCAAAAATGAGTATTTTGGTAAAAAAGTAATGAATTTATAATGTTGATAAATAAGTTAATAAAAAAAGTTGCTTTGAGCAACTATTGGTGAAAAAAACATTTGGTGCGCAAGAAGGGACTTGAACCCTTACGCCGTGAAGCACTAGAGCCTAAATCTAGCGTGTCTGCCAATTTCACCACTCGCGCATAAATGGTGCCGGCTATAGGACTCGAACCTACGACCTACTGATTACAAGTCAGTTGCTCTACCAACTGAGCTAAGCCGGCATAAATGCTTTACTATTATATAATATGCGGTAAAAAAATATAGAAAAAATTTTATTTTTTTGCAACCATAAAAATAATTAAAATTTAGTAAGATAATAATATTAGTTATAGAAGGAAATATGGATAAAAAACTGCAGAAAGGTCAATTTTTTACAGAACAAGATGTCTTTGAAAACAATGATGTTTTTATTGATTTTATGCAAAAGAACAATCTTTGAAATAAAAAGATATTAGAACCTTTTGCAGGCTCGAATAACTTAATTAAATTTTTACAAAAGATAAAACCACAGATAAATTATCGTTCTTATGATATAGAACCAAAAAATAAAAATGTTTACAAAAATGATAGCATCAATAATTGAAATTATCAGGGTTTTGATCTTGTAATAACCAATCCTCCATACTTGTCAAAACATTCAGCAAAAAGAATGAAAATTGATGTGGACTTTGGTGATTTTGATGATCTTTATAAACTTTCTATTTTTAAATGCATACAAAATGTACGATTTACAGTTGCTATAATTCCTACAACTCTAATAAATTCCAATCGAAAAAAAGATAAAATATTAATTCAAAAACTAATTGCATTTCAACTCTTACCTAATAAACAAAATTTCAAAGACACTGAACATCCAGTTGCTTTAGCATATTTCGATAACTTAAAAAATAATGAGAATATTGATTTTGATATCTATGAAAACAATAAGTTTATTGAAAAATACTCAAATTTAATTGAAATAGAGAAATCTATATTAAAATCAACAAACACACATGAAATTATATTTAACAAACCTAACGGGAATGTTTGTGTAAATACCGGAGACAATACATTAGATAAATCAAATATTAGATTTTTAGAAGGAGAATGACTTAGCAGCGATGAAGTCAAGACGACAGACCGTCACAAGGTTAAATTAGAAATCAGAGGAATTGAAATAACTCAACACCATATTGATAAATTAAATAATAAAATCAATGAACTTCGACAAAATAAATGTGATTATCTTTGAGCATCATTTAAGGGTGTATCAAAAAATGGTCATTTTCGCAAGCGAATTGACTTTGGAACTATAAAGAGAATAATCAATGCTGTTTTATAGCATTGATTTTTTTCGTTCACAATGCTAAATATATGAATAAGACACAAAATTCTATAAAATTTAATTAAGGAGGCATAATGAAACTAAAAAATTTAATGTTAGCACCAATTATCTTAGCTCCATTAAGCGTTGCTTCATGTTCTATTTTTGGCGATGATTATGAATCAGATAAAATAGACTCACATCTAAGAAAGCATGCTTATTTTTGAAATCTATATACAGACTTTGATGATGAAATTATATTTAGAGATTTAAACGCACCTAAACACACCACAAAGACTTTTATTAGCGAAAAAAATCTAAGAAATAACGAGTACAAAAACTACTCTCTTTCGCATGGTCGTGATTTAATTGTGTTGCGAAAAGTCGGTTCTAAACCTTTTAATTTGAATTACAATTCTTATTCTTATGGTAGTGATTCTCCTGACTACTACGAAAGATTTCATACTGAAAACATAAATGGTATGGAAGTAGATGGTCGAAAATATTTTTTATTAAATCTCGGAGTCAAAAATAATTCAACCTTCAGCGGTTTAATTCACAATACCTCTTGAGCAATAAAAACAGGTGCTGAACTTAAAGAAGCTTCAGATAATTTAGATAAATTTTTCAATAGCGTTAATGTATTTATCCCTCACGATCAGAGTAATAATATAGATCTTTACGATGAAGTAAGGAAAAAAGTTAAAGGTTGAGAAAAAGTAATAAATAACAACAAATTCTTTTATAAAGAAGCGAATAAAGACAAAAAATATTTTGTTTTCCAAGCAGCAATTCTTAATCAATGAATTTGATCAAGATTAGATGATAAACCTACTACAATTTTTAGTTATGTACCAATGATAAAAAATGGAAAATTAACAATTCAACCTTATATTTATAATAGACCTCTAACGGATAAAGACTTCGAGCAAGGCAGATACATATTCAATAATTTATCACGATCAATTTCATATGTAAATTATGTATTTGATCTCGAGCAACTCTCAAAAGATCTTAATATTAAAGAGAGTGAATTCGATAGAAAAAAACATGTGTTTATTGACCACAAAAATTACTTCAAAAACTTTGAAGAAAGTGTACCTAAAAACAAAATTAATAATGTTGTGGAACTTGTTTTCTATTTAAGCTCAAAATTTTTTAGTAAAAAAGGTATATCTTCATATATTGAATCTAGCGCTGTTGATGCAAGGTGAGATGGAGCACGTTTTGATACAGAAGATCATTAATTAGATATCTTTTAAAAATTAATCTATCATCTTTAATAATCTAAAAAAGACTCATTTTTTATAGCAAATGAGTCTTTTTAGTATTCAATGTTGTATTGAAAAAATATATTTAACAAAAATTTATTTGTGTTGGTGTTTTGCAATCAATCCAACTCTATTTCAAGCATTCATTATAATTGCAGTCATTACAAGTAATGCAATTTCATCTTCACTGAAATATTTTGATAATTCTTCTACAGTTTCATCTCTTAGGTTTCCTTCAGAAATGAGTGCAATTTCTTCACACATTTGAAGAATTGCTCGTTCTGCATCACTAAACAATGGTGATTCTTTTCATGTGGAAAGAGCAATGATTCTTCTATAGGTTTCACCAGCCTCTACTGCTATTTTTCAATGTATTTCAAGACAGTATGCACAACCATTAATTTGTGAAGTGCGCATTTTAATAAGTTCAATTAACTTAACATCTATTCCTTTTGAAGCAATATATGATGTTGCAACGTTTAAACCTTCAAGTAATTTAGGGTCAATTTTACCAATAACTATCTTTTTGGCCATTTTTTTCTCCTTTTTTGCATTTTTTGCTTTTTATAGACTATTTCATTATAGCAAAAAAACTTATAAAAAAAACTAGCAACGCTAGCAAGGTGTAAAAAACAAATGGTGGAGAATAAGGGGCTCGAACCCATGACCTACGCCTTGTAAGGGCGCCGCTCTCCCAACTGAGCTAATTCTCCAAAATGGCAGTCTGTACGGGACTCGAACCCGTGCGTGCATGGATGAAAACCATGTGTGTTAACCACTTCACCAACAGACCAAATGGCGCCGATTGCGGGGATCGAACCTGCGACCAACTGGTTAACAGCCAGCTGCTCTACCGCTGAGCTAAATCGGCATTGCAAAATTGCTTATTAATTATAAATGAAATAAATTTATTTCAAAATAATTTTTTTACATTTTTGCATTTTAGGTGTTTTAAAACAAATGGAGCAAACGAGGGGAATCGAACCCCCATTACTAGCATGGCAAGCTAGAATTTTGCCATTAAATTACGTTTGCATTTGCAAAATAAATAATACCATTTATTTTTATATAAAAAAGAAAAAAATACAAATTTTTTATAAAAAAAAATCTTAGGTAATAAACCTAAGATTAATGACTTTAATATTAAAGATATGGCGCGCCCGGCAGGAGTTGAACCCGCAACCTCTAGGGCCGAAACCTAGCACTCTGTCCAGTTGAGCTACGGGCGCAGTAATTTTAATAAAAAAATCCTTTTAAGGATTTGGTGCATAAAGCATATGGCGCGCCCGGCAGGAGTTGAACCCACAACCTCTTGGGCCGTAACCAAGCACTCTGTCCAGTTGAGCTACGGGCGCATAAATGGAGGCACCAACCGGATTCGAACCGGTAAATCAAAGTTTTGCAGACTCATGCCTTGGCCATTTGGCTATGGTGCCATTTTGCTAAAACATTATACAATATTCTGCTTTAAGTGCTAAATAATTATACATATTTGATTTCATTTAAAAAACATTTTTTTGTGAAGTTTGCTAGATATCTATATTTGACCAAAAGTACTCAAAAATGAGTATTTTAAAAGAAAAAAATGATTTAATTAAGTCTCTAAATTTGAGCAAAAAAACTTAATAAATCATTTTGGTGAATTTTTAAATCTAAAACATTAACAATATTTTTTAATAGTGGTGTATTAAGAAGAGGATATTTTTCAAATATATCAATCAATATTTTTGCTGTATTATAACCTTCAACTGTTTTGGTATTAAGCGATAATGCTTCAACTACACCAACACTTGCAACTTGTAAGCCAAAACTATAATTTCTTGATGTTGTGTTGAGACAAGTTAAAACAATGTCTCCAATTGCAGATAGTTCATAACCACTTAAAGGATTTGATTGAGGATAAATAGTAAGTGCAATATCTTTGATCTCTTTAAGTCCAATTGAAATTAGTGCTGGTGCTAAATTTTTAGCAGGATATAGTGCAGAAGCAATTCCTATTCCAATTGCTAATACATTTTTTAATGCTGAATAAACCTCTGATCCATCTTCGTCATTATTCGTGATTAATTTAAATGTATCATTATTAAATAATTTAGTAATAGAGTCAAGAAATTGAGTATTTTTGCCAACTGCATTAATTAAAGTTAGGTGATTATTAAATACCTCTATAGCAAAAGAAGGACCGATTAGACTACAAATATTTTTGAGGTTTTTTGACATAATTTCAGAAATAATTTTTGAAAAAAATTGTTTCGATTCTTTATCTATACCTTTAGAAACATTGATAACATTAACACTTCGTTCACCTAAGGTCTCTTTTATTTTGTGTAAAACTGATGTAATAACTGGTGTAGGTACTGCTAGAACTATTGTTTCAGCATCATTTAATGCTAATTTTAAGTCATTTGTTGCATGAACTAGTTGTGGATTATTAAATTTCGTTTTACCAAAATATTTTGAATTATAACCTTTGTTTATATCATTAATTTCAGTTTCATCAATACCTCATAGGCAGACTTGATGGTTATTTTTTGATAGTACAGTCGCAAGCGCTGAAGCTCATGCACCTGTACCGATAAATGCAATTTTACTCATTTTTTACCCCGAATTCAACATTTATTTTATTTTACATTACTTTTATGTTTTTTTAATGAAGTTCAATCAAAACTGAAGAATTTATATTTTTTGTAGCTTTTAAGACCTAAATCATTGTTGCCTTCTCTTATTAATTTAATACTTTTTTTATAAAAAAATCAAGCAAAAAATCTAAATGCACAATGAAGATACAAAAGAACAGAAACCACAGTTAAAATGCTTAAACCAATTATTCAGCCAACTTCAGCACCTCTAGTAAGAAACAACATCCCTAAGCCAAAATTTACAACAATAGCAATCAAAAATCAAAATTCAGCAAACTTAATTTTTTGCTTAATTTTTTTATCAACTAAATCAGGATTTGAAACAACATTATTTATTTCTTCATTGAAATCTAGTTCTAAAATACTCATTATTTCTCCAATTCTCAATATAATCCAACAATTTTATCAAGTTCCAATTCTTGAATACGTGTGTTGTCACCTAAATTAAGTGTTTTGTATGCTTGTGTTATTTTTTCAACGGTGTATTTTGATTTAAGACTTCAAATTAATTTTTTTCTTCTTGAAAGAAAGCAAAGTTTAAAAAAGTCTTTTAGGTGTTCAAAATTGTTGTCTTTTGTGTCTTTAAAATCAATAACAACAATTGCAGAATTCACTTTTGGAGCAGGACTAAAAGCTGTTTTATTAACAAAAAGTTCTTTTGAAACATTTGCAACATATTGCACTGTAATTGAAAGTTTTGAGTACTCAGGTGAATTAATTTTAGCTATTAGTCTTTGTGCTACTTCATCTTGAACCATCAATGTAGCTTTTTTAATTAAATGACGATTTTCAATAATTTTAAAAATTATTTCGCTAGTGATGTAATAAGGTATATTTCCAACAATTTCATAACCTGCAAACTCATCAAGATTAGATTTTAAAAAATCTCCCGAGACAATTTGATCACTAGTCAAAATTTTATTACTAGTTAAATAATTTATCATATCAACATCAATTTCAAATGCTTTATACTCTAAAGCAGATGAAACTAAATGAGTGCTTAATGCGCCCATTCCCGGGCCAATTTCAATAATTTTTTTGCCTTGTGGAGCAATAATTTCAATAATTTTATTGATAATATTTGAGTCAATTAAAAAGTTTTGACCAAACTTTTTCTTTGCAGTATATTCACTATTTTTTTGCATTTAAATTAAAAAATTCCTTTGCATTTTTTTGAACTTGTTGAGCAAATTTTTCAGGAGACATTTTTTTAATACCAGCCAAAAACATTGTTGTATAAATAACATTTTCACTAACATTTTGCATCCCTCTTTTAGGGATTGGGCTAAGGTAAGGTGCATCAGTTTCAGTTAATATTTTTTCAATAGGCAATCAGTCAACTACTTCAATAAGTTTGTCTGCATTTTTGTATGTTATTGTTCCGCTTATACTGAAAATTGTGTTGTATTGGGCAAATTTCTTTGCTCAATACAAGTCGCCGCTGAACGTGTGAATCATAAACTTTACATCCGGATAACTTTTCAATACTTCATATAGATCTTCATAAGAATCGCGCATATGAATAACAACTGGTAAGCTATGTTTTTGAGCAACTTTAATTTGTGCATGCAATGATTCAAGTTGAATTGCTTTTGGAACACTGTCTCAATAATAATCAAGTCCAATTTCTCCAATTGCTTTAACACTTTTATCAATTTGTGCTTCTAATTCAACACCATCTTGAGCACCTTTTGCATTGTTAGGATGAATACCAATAACTGCATAGACGTTTTGATGAATAGACGCTAGACGTTTTATTTCTTCATTTTCGCTTAGACTGCAACCAGTGATCATCATTATTGAGACACCATTTTCGATTGCATTTTGAATAATTTGACTTGGTTGATCGTAGTATTCTTTCAGTGGATGAGTGTGTGCATCAGTAAATTTTATTGACATTATGACCTACTTTCCTAGACAAAAATTTTTAAACATATCATCAAGCAATTCTTCATTATCTGCTCGTCCAGTAATATCAACTAAATTTTTCCATGCTTCAGTTATATCAATTATGACCAAATCACTATAAACACCTTGTTCAAGTGCATTTATAGCAACATCAATATTATTTTTTGCCTTTTTAATTAATGAAAGTTGACGAGCATTTGAGACATAATCCTTATCATCGAGATCAATTGAACTAAATTTATCAACTAAAGCGTCTAGAAGTTGTTGAATATCATTGTTCTGCGCACTGATTGCTATTGAATCTTTTGGTCAATAAGAAAGGTCTTTTTTGTTTCAAACACACAAGTATTGCTTGTTATATTTTTTGACCAATTCACTGACTTTTGAGTCATATTCGTCATTTTTTTGAGTGGTGTCACACACATGAATAACGATGTCTGAATTTTTGATTTGTTCAAAACTTTTTTCAATACCAATTTGTTCAGCTTTTGCTTGTGCTTCACGAATTCCGGCAGTATCAATAAGTTTGAATAGCATACCATTGTGTTGTCAAGAAGCCTCAACAACATCACGAGTTGTGCCGGCTTCATCAGTAACTATTGCTTTTTGCTCACCTAATAAGCAGTTGAGCAATGAACTTTTTCCAACATTTGGCTTACCAACAATTGCGACTTTTATACCCTCAAAAAGCAGTCTAGAGTCTTCACTATGTTTGACTAAATCATTGATTTTTGTTTGTATTTGGAGTAATTCTTCGTGTAAACCTTTATCAAGAATTCTTTCAACATCATCGTATTCTGGATAGTCAATATTTACTTCAATTTTTCCTATCAATTTCATTAATCAACTGCGCAAATTATCAATCATTTGTGATGTTTTTCCATCAAATTTTTGCACTGCTAATTCTGTTTGAATCAATGATTGAGCATGAATTAAATCATTAATTGCTTCAGCCTTTACCAAATCCATTTTGCCATTAATAAAACTTCTTCTTGAAAATTCACCAGGAGTTGCTAATCTTGCACCATTTTGCAATATTAATTCCAATATTCTATTGGTTATAACAACACCACCATGACAATTGATTTCAACAGTTGATTCTCCAGTGAAAGTATTGGTTCCAATAAATCACATAACTAAAACTTCATCAATAATTTTATTATTGTTGAAGTTATCTATTATGTAGCCGTATGTAATTGAGTGATTTTTGCCAATTTTTCCAGTGAAAATTTTTGAAACAATTTCCACACTCTCTTGTCCGCTTACTCTAATTATTGAGATGGCCTGATTAATCTTACCACCTGCTGAAATTGCTGCTATTGTGTCATTTATCATAGTTGTAATTTTACCTTATTTCAGTGTATTAAAAAAAGCAGTCTACTGCTTTTTTCGGTGTAATTAAACAAATGGAGCGGATGACGAGAATCGAACTCGCATAGTCAGCTTGGAAGGCTGAAGTTCTACCATTGAACTACATCCGCAATTTGCTCAATTATTATAAATCATTGTTGTTAAATTCAAAAGAAAAAAATAACTTTTTTTTCTGTGGAAGTTTTAGTCAAAAATTTGACCAAAAGTACTCAAAAACGTGTGTATTAGTAAATTAAACTAAAAGTAGTGCATACATTATGAAATAACTTGTGTGTCTATATTAATTGGTGCATTATTACCTATTTCAATTTCAAATCTAAAATGCTTATGCTTGGTTGAAGGGGTTGAAATAACTTTAAAAAATACACCGCAGAACTCAAATTTAGTATTTTTGTGTAATTTTTGTTTAACTTGTTTATGAGCTCATTGCTCTAAATTTAATACAAGATCACTTTCATCAAGTTCAAAATCAAGTTCCATTGTACTTAAAATTTTACGCATCTGAACATTTCCGCTGGCTTGAAATAATTCTAGACTGATTTCGAAGATTTCTTCAACCTCTTCTTCATCAAATTCATCATATATTTCGCCTACTATTTCTTCAATGATGTCTTCAATAGTAATTACTCCGAGCACTTGTGAACTAGAATTATTGTTTGTTACAAAAGACATTTGAGCACGTTGTGAGCGCATTTTTTCTAATGCTTTAGCCAGTGTAATATTTGCGCTTACTGTTGGAATTGTTTTAAGATGATCAATTACTTTGCCTCTTTCTAAATGAAAAATGTCTTTAAGCAGTACAATACCTAGAAAATTACCATCTTTTTCAATAGGCAAACGTGAATAATTAGTCTCTTTAAACATTTCTAAAGCTTCAGAGATTGATGCTTTGTAGTTCAGATATGAGAGGTCTTTTACTTTAATATAATGCTTGCGTACTCGAGTTGCGTCAAGATCTAATGCGTTTTGAGCCATTATACTTTCATTGGCTTCCAAAACTCCTTCTGTGTGTGCTACATCAATTAAGTTTTTAACATCTTGTTCAGTGTTTGTGACATAAATTTTGCTACTTAACTTACTGATAATTCAGCAAATTGGGAAAAATATTCAATAAAGACCTTCTAAAATGTAGCAAAAGGCTTTTGCTACTTTTTCAGGGTAAGATTTAGCAACTAATTTAGGAACAATTTCGCCTAAAATAACGATAACTGGTGTTAATATTGTTGTTGAAATTAGTGCTGAATATTGTGTTGCACTTTGAGGCAGAGAGACTGAAAACAAGTAGGCAACAGCAGTTGAAAGACCAATATTTGCAATGTTATTACAAATCAAAATTAAGGCCAATACACGATTAAAAAAGTTATATTGCTTCTTAATAATTCTTGCACCAAATTCCTTACGGTCAATCATTGATTCAAGTTTGCCGGGATTGAGTGATGTATAAGCAGTCTCAGCAGCACTAAAAATAGATGAACAAGCGAGTAGAAAAATTAATATTGGAATTAAAACATAAATCAAATAGTTCGGAGGCATTAGTTATCACCTTCTTTTGAAATAGATGGATTATAGAAATTAATGTTTGTAAATTTTGCATACTGAGGTAGAAATCTTAAATCAATCTTTCCAGTTTGTCCACCACGGTGTTTTGCGATTAAAAGTTCAGTAACTTCACCTAATTCTCGACCATCAAAACTATCAGTTTTAATTTCCTTGGTCTTTGAATTGTAGTAATTTTCGCGATATAAAAACATAACCATATCTGCATCATTTTCAATAGAACCAGATTCACGCAGGTCGGCTAAATTTGGTCTTTTGTCTTCACGTAATTCAGTTTGACGATTCAATTGTGAAAGTACAATTATAGGAATATTGAGTTCAAGAGCTAATGTTTTAAGGCTTCGTGAAATTCTAGTTATTTCCATTTGTCTATTGTCTGAACCACCATTTGCCTTGCGTGATTGAATTAATTGCATATAGTCAACAACAATAAGGTCAATAGGTTCAACTTTGTGAAGTCGGCGACACTTTCAAAGAAGTGTTTGAAGTTCATTTTCATAGGTGTTATCAATAAATATATTGAGTTTATCAATGTTATTAATCTTTACTGAGTTGATTTTTAATATTTCTTCATCAGTAAGGAGTTGAGGTTTTTTAAGTTTAAATTGATCAACACATGCAGCCATTGAATAAATACGTCCCATAAGTTGTTTAGGTGGCATTTCAAGACTAAAAAATGCCACTCGTCGCTTGCGGTCGCTTCCTTTTTTGTTTTGTCGTGAAACATTAACAGCAATATTTAGGGCCAATGCAGTCTTACCAATACCAGGACGAGCGGCCAAAATTATCATTTCAGCTCCATGCATTCCTTGAGTAATGCGGTCTAAGTCTTCATAACCTGTAGGAATACCGCTAATTGAGTCCATATCTGCATTTCGAAGAGTATTTAAATCATTATAATATTCATCTGAAACACTTTTTGCAGTTAAAAAATCTTCACCATTTTTAGCTCGGTCAATATCAACTAACAATTTTTGCATCTCTAAAGCAATTGCATCAGGATCTAAATTTTTATCTAGTCGGCTAAGTTTATTTTGAAGTTCAATAATTTTGATTTCTATTGATCTTAATTTTGTTAATCTGATAAGTTCTTCAAGATAAATTTGAATATTTGAAGGTATGCCTGCGTTTGTATAAATATCAATTAAAAGAAGGTTAGTAATTGATTTTTCATTGGTTTTTTGAGCTAAATTAAGTACTGATTCATTATTGATTGATGAATTAGTATTAAAAAGTTTCTCTAAAATTAAGAATAATTTTTTGTGCTCAAATATAGCAAAATCTTCCTCAAGCAAGTAAGGAAGAATACTATGTGCATAATTAGCATCAGAAAGTACAATGCCTAAGAGATTTTTTTCATATGTAGCATTGATGTGAATGGAATGAGGCTGAGGCTGATTATTTAACATCGACACTTACCTCAACTTTTAGCTTAGCAACAATGTCTTTGTAGATATTTATTTCTATTTCATGTAAGCCATTTGAAACAATATGTACTTTTTGCACAGCATATTTATCTAGTTTGTAGCCTTTTTTAACTAAATCTTTGATGATATCTTTTGTTGAAATTGATTTGTGAACAATTAAATTACCGTGTGCATCAATTAATGCATTTAAAACATATGTTAGTTTATCGTTCTCAATTTTTTCTTTAAGTTTGAGTGCTTCAGCACGCATTTCCATTTCGTTAGCTGTTAAATCGCTTAATCTTTTTTGCAGTTGACGTTGAGTTGTTTCGTTGTATGCAACTCCATAACCTTTTGCGATTAGATAGTTTGTTCCATAACCTGGTGAAACCTCAATAATTGTGTTTGCTTTACCATGTTGTGAATCTTTAATTAATATTATTTTCATTATTTTGCCCCCACTATTGCTTGTTTAATATTACTAATAAATGTTTCTAAATCTTCATTTGAAACTGCTGCAGCAGCACTAAAACCACCACCGCCACCAACATTTTCACATATTATTTGAACATTTGTCTCAATTCCTCTTGCTGAAAGTTTTAATTTTTGAGACTTGTCTTGGCGCGCAACTACAAAACTAGCTCGACGGCCATCTATTCGTAAAACTTCTTCAGCAGCAATTGATATCAAATCGTCGGAAACACTGATATCTGAGTATGCTAGGAAAAATCCTGGTTTAATTTCTTGTAAATTTTTGAGCAATTTATTGACCACTTGTTGAGTTTGCGAATCAATTTTTAGTGCATTGGCAGCTGTTGATGAGTTGGCACCTTTTTGTTCAAGTCAACTTGCTGCTTCAAATGTTTTGCTTGTTACTTGTTTTTGAAATTGCAGTGTGTCTAAACAAATTCCATTTAAGAGTAATTGTGCAGTAATTAACTCAATATTGATATTTTGTTTAGCAAAGATTAATAACTCAGTCACTAATTCAGAAGCTGATGAAGCCGATGTTGTTACAATTCGATTTTGTTTAGGAGCAAAATCGATTGATAATTTAACTCTATGATGGTCAAGAATAAAGATGTTTTCTGATTTAACTTTCTTGATTGCATCTGGATTATCAGTACGTGAAGGATGCGAATTATCAACAAAAAACACAATTGTTGATTCATTAGAAAGTTTATTTGCTTGTTGAGGACGAATAAATCTGTTCTTAATTACATCTCAATATTGAGCAAGCACTTTTTTAGTTGTTTCATCTTGACTTATTGAACAAATATAAGCATTTTTGCCATAATGCGACGCAAGCGCATAAACTCCCATCGCAGCACCTATAGTATCTAAGTCAGCAACACTGTGACCATAAATTATTACATTGCTTATTGACTTATCAAGCATTTTTTTCTCAAGAATATTAGCAAAAGTTCTTATTTGTGTACGATCTAACGAAGGTAGAATTTCAGTAGTTGATCCAAAATAGCGAGTTGGTTCATAAGGCGACATAACCACAACTTGATCGCCACCACGTCGGCGAGCATGCAGCAATGCTTCTTTTGCTAAATTAGCTTTTATTGATAAATCATTTACACCATAAGCAAAACCAGCAGACACAGACACAACTATATTGTTGTTTGTTGTTTTTAACATATCGTGCAGTGAATTGAAAAACTCAAATTTTAACTCCATTAATTCATTAAGGGTTTTTTTGTTCATCAATATTAAGAAGTGACCTTCAGTAATGTTTTGGCGATAAACAAAGTTATATTTTTCAACTAAAGAGTCTAAAAGTTTAATTATTCCTTTGTTTAAATTATAAAATTCATCATTAGTCAATGTAGATTGATACAAATCTAAATTATCAATTTCAAGTTGTCCTAATACTGGAAGTTCATCATCATATAACTGTAATGCTTTTGTTTCAAGTGAAATATCTTTTATTGATAAGTAGTTGTCTAACTCTAAATATTTCAATAAATATGTATTGTTTTCATACATAAATTCGTATTCTTTGGTTCGACTTTCGATTGTTATTTTTAGGGTTTTAAAAAACTCACTCAACCTTGTACCAACCAATTTTTTACCAAATCGTTCACGTATAAAATTAGTCGTATGAATTATGTTTCCACCAGTATCGAAAACTAACATTCCAACATTATTGTGTTTCAATATTTCATCAACATATTTTGAATAAGATGACTTAATATTTGATTGCATACAAATGAATGACTTGATACTTTGAGTTGAAAAAATGCCTATTAAAACAACACTAATTATTAGCGCCATAGTTAATGTAATTGACCAAATTACTGAATTATGAGTAAAAAACATTACAACTGAGCCAATTAACACAGTTGAACTTAAAATGCTTGCAATTATGTAAAGAATAAATTTGGTTTTTACATTCATATTTTAATTATATATTAGTTTAAATATTTAGATAAATATTGACCAGTGTATGAATTAGGATTTTTTGCAACTTGTTCAGGTGTTCCAGTTGCAACAATTCTACCACCATTAATTCCGCCTTCGGGTCCTAAATCAACAATATAGTCAGCACACTTAATAACGTCTAAATTGTGTTCAATAACCAGTACAGTGTCGCCATTATCAACAATTTTATTCAGTACGCTTAATAGTTTTTCAACATCATAAGGATGCAGTCCCGTGGTTGGTTCATCAAGAACATATACAGTCTTTCCGGTAGGTTTTTTTTGTAAATATGTGGCTAACTTAACTCTTTGTGCTTCACCACCCGAAAGTGTAGTTGAAGGCTGACCTAATTTGATATAACCTAGTCCAATTGACTGAATTATTGCTAATTTTTCTTTAATTTTTGGTCTATTTATAAAGAATTCATAGGCTTCATCAACACTCATTTCTAATACTTCAGAAATATTTTTTCCTTTATATTTTACTTCTCTTGTTTCAAGTGTATAACGTTTACCATCGCATTCATCACAAGCAATATAAACATCAGGTAAAAAGTGCATTTCAATTTTGATAACACCATCTCCGCTGCATTTTTCACATCTTCCACCCGGCACATTGAAACTAAAATTTGATTTAGTATAGCCTCTTGCTTGTGCTTCATTTGTTGAGGCAAATAATTCACGAATATCGTCGAATACTGATATGTGTGTAGCTGGTGTTGAGCGTGGTGTTCGACCAATTGGAGATTGCGAAATAGGTACAACTTTATCTATTGCATTTAGATTTGTTATTGATTTAAATTTGCCAATTTTATCAGTGCTCTTATTGAGTACTCTTTGAATACCTTTAACAAAAATTTCATTGACTAAAGTACTTTTTCCTGAACCACTCATACCAGTGACTGCAATTAATTTGCCTAATGGAAACTTAACATCAATATTTTGCAAATTGTTTTCTTTTGCACCAATAATGGTCACTACTTGGCCATTACCGCTTCGTCTGCTTTGAGGCACAATGATTTGTTTATTTTGACTTAAATACTGTCCTGTAAGTGAATTTGGTTCATTCATTATGTCTTGTATTGAACCTTGAGCCACTATTTCTCCACCTTTTTCACCAGCAAATGGACCTATATCAACAATGTGTTCAGCTGCTTTAATTGTTTCTTCATCATGCTCAACTACTATTAAAGTATTGCCAATTTCTACCATATTTTTCAATGTAGCAATCAAACGTTCATTGTCTCTTTGGTGCAAACCAATTGAAGGCTCATCAAGCACATAAAGAACACCAGTTAAATTAGATCCAACTTGTGTAGCTAGTTTAATTCTTTGACTTTCTCCACCTGATAATGTCTCAGCACTACGATTTAAATTTAAGTATCCTAGTCCAACATTTTGCAAAAATTTTAGACGGTTTATCAGCTCACTTAATATCAATGCAGACACTTGTTTTTGTGTATCATTTAACTTAATATTTTCAATAGCAAATAATGCTTCATCTACTGAAAAACGTGTATATTGGTCAATATTCTTGTCGTTAATAAGCACTGCTAGAGCGTACTTGTTTAGTCTTGCATAATTACATTTTGAACAAGGAAATGAACCCATATATTTTTTAAGTCAGTCTCTTATTGCTTCTGAACTAGTATCCATATATTTACGTTCAACGATGTTTAAAATACCCTCAATTCTTTTGTATCTTCGAGTTTTATTTCCAGCAGACGAAACCAAAACATAGTCAATTTCCTCATCTGAACCATACTTAATAATTTTTAAGTCTTCTTCACTCATTTCTTCAATTGGAATACTTTTATCAATGTTGTAATGGTTAAGCAAAATATCAAACTCTTGTCACTCAAGATTTTGTGTATTGACTGTGTTTTCGAAGATTTTTATTGCTCCTTGATTAATACTTCTTCAAGGTTCAGGAACCAATGCATCAAAACTTGCCTTTAGATCAACTCCAAGACCTTTACATTGACTACATGCACCAGCAGGAGAATTAAAAGAAAACAAACGTGGCTCAATTTTTGGCATTTCAAAGTCTTTGAAAGGGCAAGAGTGCAATTTAGAATATGTCTTAATTTCGCCTTGCACAGTTTCAACTTTTACTACACCTTTTGAGTATTCAGCAGCTAGTGAAATTGCTTGAGAAATTCAAGCTCTGTTCTCTTCATCAAGATTTACACGGCCAACTACAATATCTATACTGTGTTTGCTATTTTTATCTAGTTCGATTTTATCGTCAAGTTTGTATATTTGTCCATCAATCTTTACACGATTAAATGCATCTTTGCGCAATTTTTCCAATAAATTTGCATGAGTTCCTTTTTCATTTTCAACAACAGGACTCAAAATATCAAGTTTTGTGTTTGGAGCAAAATTATAAATAGAATCTAAAATATCTTTATTACTTTGAGATTTAATTTCTATTTTGTGACGCGGACAAAAAGGTGTTCCAACACGAGCAAAAAGCAATCTTAAATAGTCATAAATCTCAGTTACTGTACCTACAGTTGAGCGAGGGTTATTGTGTGTAGTTTTTTGTTCAATAGCAATTGCTGGACTAAGTCCATCAATTGCATCAACATCAGGTTTATTGGCTCCACCTAGAAATTGACGAGCATAATTGCTTAAACTATCAACATAACGTCTTCGTCCTTCTTCATAAATTGTGCTAAAAGCTAATGAAGATTTACCCGAACCACTCAGACCACTAAAAACAATCAATTTATTTTTTGGTAAAACTAGATTGATGTTTTTTAAATTATTTTCTCTTGCTCCTTTAATGGTTATAAATTCTTTTGTTGAATTTGCCATATTTCTCCTATTTTTTCTCTAATTCAATAATTAAGTCTCTAATTTCAATAGCTTTTTCATAATCAAGTTCTTTTGCTGCTTGTTCCATTTTTGACTTGAGTTCTTCTAAAAGTTGCGCTTTTGCTTTCTTATTTTTTGCTTTTGCGCGATTATCAGAAAGAAAAAAGCTTATTTGTTCATCTTTTGCATCGTCTAGCATACTTTCTGGAATTTCTTTAATTATGGTTTTTGGAGTTATGTTATGTTTTGTGTTGTATTCAATTTGTAATTGCCGTTTTTCAAGATTATCAGCAATGCACTCTTGCATACCTTTTGACATTTTATCTGCATAAAATATAACTCTACCATTAGCATTTCTAGCAGCTCTACCAGCAATCTGAATCAATGATTTAGTGTCTCTTAAAAAGCCTTCTTTATCAGCGTCCAAAACAACAATTAAACTCACTTCAGGCAGGTCAATTCCTTCACGTAAAAGATTGATTCCAATTACTGTATCATACACACCTTTTCGCAGTTTAATAAGTATTCTATTTCGCTCAAAAGTATTGTGTTCTGAGTGTATAAAGGCAATTTTTTCGCCTTTTTCAAGATAATGTCTTGTGAGTTCTTCGGCTAGTCTTTTGGTAGTTGTTAAAATCAATGTACGTTCATTATTTTGCTTTTGCTTTTGCAGTTCATCATAGATATTTTCAACTTGATTTATTGAACTACGAACCTCAATTTTAGGGTCTAAAAGACCAGTTGGACGCACATATAAACGAGTTAAAACTCCGTGTGTTTTATTTAATTCATATTGCTCAGGTGTTGCTGAAATATAAATGGTTTGAAAATCAAATGCATTTTCAAACTCTTCAAAAGTTAAAGGTCTATTATCTAATGCAGAAGGCAGTCTAAAACCATAATCAACTAGTGTTTGCTTGCGTTGTCGATCACCATTATACATACCGCGCAATTGAGGAAGCATCATGTGTGATTCATCAATAATTAGGAGTGGATTTGAGTATTTTAAGTAATCTAAAAGTGTGTAAGGACGTTCGTTTGCTTCACGTCTATCAAAGAATCTTGAGTAGTTTTCAATTCCACTGCACACACCAAATTCGCTCAATGATTCCATATCGCGACGTGTGCGCTCTTCAATTCTTTGTGCTTCAATTAATTTATTATTTTTAGCAAAATATTCAATACGTTCATCGAGTTCAATACCTATTTTTTTAACAACTTCTTGAGTAAGTGAATCACCAACCGTGTAGGCATCGCCAGGGAAAATACGATATTTGCTAAATGAATCAAATTGAGCAAGTGTTAAAGGATGACAAGTTGAAATCTTCTCGATTTCATCTTCTCAAAAGTCAACTTTAATTAAAAATTCAGAACTGTGTGCAGGTCTAATTAATACAGAATCTCCTTTAGAACTAAATGTTCCAAGTTGCATATCAACATCATTTCGTTTGTAGTTTTTCAGTATTAATTCTTTAAAAAAGTCTTTTGGTTTGTATTTGTCACCTACTGAAATGTAGAAAATTTGTTCACGATATTCTTCAGGGTTTAATGCACCATAAATAGCAGATACCGAAGCTACAACAATGGTGTTTTTATCAGTCAAGATTGAATTATATGTAGACATTCGCATTGCTTCAATATCAACGTTTGTTTGTGAATTCTTTTCAATATATGAATCTGATGAAGGAATATATGCTTCGGGGCGATAGTAGTCAAAATAAGACACAAAGTACTCAACTTTGTTATTTGGAAAGAAATTTTTTAGTTCACTATAAAGTTGGCTTGCCAATGTTTTGTTGTGAGAAAGCACTAATACTGGACGGTCAAATTCTTTAATCACATTTGCAATTGTAAAGGTTTTACCTGAGCCAGTAACACCTTTGAGAACTTGGAAACGCTCGCCATTTTTGATATTTTGCACAAGATCTTTAATTGCATAAGGTTGATCACCAGCAGGTTGATATTTTGCTACAAGTTTATAATTTGACATCTTCCTCCATGCTTGAAATTTATTAATCACTTGATCTTGTTTATATTAAATAATAAGAAAAAAATGCTTTTTTTATACAAAAAAAAGCAAAAAATTTGTATTTTTTACTTCATTAATAAAATAATTATTTTTTGGCTTTATTGCTAATTGAACCTCGCACCATACCGTTTGGTCGATGAATAATTACTGAACCATTACGTTTTTTTGTTAGTCCATTTGCATAGTCAATAGCTTCTTTTTGAGTATTAAATAGTTTGGTTGGTCGTGAATTACCAACACCTTTTACTTGTCATCTACCATTGTATGGTGTAACATGATAAACGGTTGCTAATTCTTTTTCGATTTGTTCAACATCTTTTTTAGCCATTTTTCTTCTCCGATTACATCATTTTCAGTATATTGATGAATGAATTTTTTCCTATATACACATTTTTGAGTACTTTTGGTAAAATCAATAATTTTTTTGTTTAAAAATAAAGTTTGTTTAACTCAATTTTTATAGAAAATCAATATATTCATATTATATGTTAAGAAGAAATTAATGTGTTATATATTTCAATTTAGTTGTCTTTTTTTTGCATTTTTTTGCGTTTTGCACAATATTGTTTCAATAAACCTGTGTAAGGAATCTTGTAAACTGATCTTCAAAATACACAAAGGCTTCAAGGTATTAGAAAACCTAATAGGAAAATGACTATATCCAATATTATAATTGTACCTAGTTTGCCACCTGGATAAAATAAAGGTTTGTTAAAGTTTAAAAATGAATATACAACTACACCAGTTTGATTATCTGATGTATATTTACCTCTTGAAGCAAAGAATAGAACAAAAGTAAATACAAAGTAAATAATAACAATACTTATTGCAAGTCTGTCTACTTTTGAGTCAAGACTAAAGGTTTTTCGCACTAAAAATAAAGCAATAAAACCTAAAATTGGATTAAGTGCATGAGTAATAGTTGATCGAGTACCAGAGTAAACTGTTTCTCATGTTTTTTTGTTTCATGATAATAATGCTCAATAAATAATGAATGTCACAGTAATTAAAGCAACTGAAACAAAGAAAACTCTCTTTAATTTAATTGAATTAGGTATAAATGCAACAATTACAAGCATAACACCTAAAAAGAAATTTGATAAATATGTGAAATAAAATATAGTTCCTGCTTGCTTAAACGCTGCATAAATGGTAGGAATACCATTTTGGATTTCGTCATTTGCATCATATTGAATTACATCAGCAATTACAAAAGACAATGATGTAAGTAGAACTATTAGTCCAAAAATTAGAAACACTACTTGTCATTTGTTTATTAATATAGAATTATTTTTTGTTTTCATTTGCTTATTATATTGATAAGTGTGAAAATATCAAAAAAATAATTTATAAAAAAGAAAAGTCAAGACTTTTTTAGATTTGACTTTTCCGTTTTTTTTATTTTTATAATTAGTCTGTTTCATATCACATATGAAACATGACTTACATAAATTTAGGTGATTTTATGAGCTATCATATTGTCTAAATAAGTAAATGTTTTTTTATTCGATATCTCGTCTGACTCACTTAATTTATTATCAGTATAGAATTTTTTACTTATATGAAGTCTTCCAGAAATTGGTTTATATTCTTTTCCTCAGTTTCGGTGATCTTGTGTAAAGCCTTTATCAAAAGATATTTCTTCAAGTGAATAAATATCAAAATCTGTAATCTTTACCTTATCAAGATATATTATTTCATTGTCATTGGTGCTGCGTGTATCAATTTCATATTTTATTTTTAAAATAATATAATAAAAATCTTTCTGTAGCAAAATATGTTTTGAGTAGTCTTTATATAATTGGTTAATTGCTGCAATTGCATTGTTAGCACTATTTCTATTTTCAGTTTTGACATTAACTAATAAATCATACTTTTTAGACGAGACTAAAAAATCATAGCTACACGATTGCGTTGAAGATTTATTGCGAAATATCTCGAAACTTTTTGAATAGTTCATAACATTTTTTAACTTTTGGTATATAAACTCTTCTAAAACATAACCAATTGCAGTTGATGATCTAATACAACTATCCTTTGACTTTAAAACATTTATATCTTCCGCTCTAATCTCAATTAAATAATTATAAACTTTAAAGATATTGTCTATTTCAGTTCTTAAAGTATATTTAATTTCCTTCAAATCGTTTCAATTAATCATTGTAAAAAATCTCGAGAATTATTTTAGCTATCTCATCAGATAATTTTGGTGGAACTGCGTTACCAATTTGTTTAAGAATATTTGACTTGGTAGATTTGAAAATAAAGTCATCCGGGAACGATTGCAATCGTGCCAATTCACGTGGAGTCATGACTCTATTTAGTTTTGGATGTACATGCACTCCACCATGATTTTCTTTAACTGTGGTTGATGGTTTATTGTAATATTGTCTTCTAAAAGCATCTGAATAACCATTCATAACACTTTTTCCTTCTGGAGTATTTTTAATTCTTTCTACCATTTGTGGAGTATGTTGTGTGAAAATATGGTTAAAATCATGACTTTCAGCTGCATTTTCAAGATCGTGTATTGCATCATAGACAGTTTTAAGTGGAAATTTAGTATTTTTTAGTCTTTCAATTACTAAGTCCACTTTGTCCTTGTTATTAAATGATGAACCTATAAAAATCACTCTTTCTCTTTTTTGTGGTACTCCAAAATTTGAAGCGTCAAGTAAAACATATTGAGAATAGTATCCTTTTTGGTTCAATGTATTCATAATCTTATCTATTACTAAATTACCATCGCTTTCTTTGAATGATAAAATGCCTTTAACATTCTCCAATACAAACAACTTAGGTTTGACTCTATCTATTATGTCAATAGTGTATTTATAAAGTTGATTTCGATGGTCGTTAGGATTTCTTTTACCAGCCATCGAATAACCTTGACAAGGAAATCCTCCAATAATTATGTCAATATTATTTTTAAATTTAGCTTCAATTTGATCTATTACATTTGGATCAGTTATGTCTTTTATTTGCTCGTTTTTATGAAAGTTCAAATTATATGTATCAAGAGCAGGTTGTCAATGTTCAACACTCTCCACGATATCAAAATCATTATGGTAAAAACCATATGTTAAGCCACCGCAACCACTAAATAAATCAATAATTTTCCTTTTCATTATGCTCTCTTTCTATTATTGAATTATACAAAAGTCTTGCTCTTGTATGACAACAAAAGCATTTTGTGATTTCAAATACCAAACAAAAATGAATCTCTAAGTTAATATTCAACTCAAGTTTAAGTAGATCAAAAATTAGGCTTTTAAGATGATATCTAACTTAAAACACTTTATTAGAAACGTTTAACAAGATAAATATATAAATTGTTAGGTGATCTATACATATATAAAATTTCCCTAAACACTCATATATCAGTAGTTTAGGGAAATTTGTCCTTTAGTGTCATATATTGAGATATGATGATTAAATGCACTATGAATAAAGCGAATAAATTAAATAAAAACACACAACTAGTGTGTGTTTGAAATGTTGTTAATTAAATTTTTCAGGCTTATCAGAAAAACCTCAAAGTTCAGCATCATTAAATATACCTTTGCTACGTCCTTCAGCAAATAGTGAAATAAATTCAGGGACGTTTTTGAGAGCTAATATTTTATTGCGTGTATTATCTCTACCATCAGTTGCTGTTAATGTAAATAACTTAATAATAAGTTCAACAACTTCCTTCTTAGTGTATCTATTTGATTTGTAGTTCTGTTTAATTAAGTCAAGAAGTCTAGAAATAACTGATTTGCCTATATATTCTCTTAATGTTGAAGATGGAGTTCGTACATCTCCTTTTCTACCATCAACTTGGGCTGCTAAACTTAGGGTTTTTTGAATGTCTTCACGAATGTTTTTATCAGAAAATGAATCTGTGGAATTATTTCTTTCGATATATAGGTTCAATGAACGTCAAAAATCTAATAAATTAAATCCGTGATCTTTGTCATTATCCCTAATATCAAAAGAAGTTGTAAAAGGTTCAACATATTGTTTAATAAACTCAACATATCTATCTATAGAACCATCACTATTATGTCTATTTCTAATGTATGTGGTAGTTGTTAGGTATTCAATCATTGAGTGTGCAACTGCTCTAATTCTAATAGAATCAGCATATCTTCCAAACAAGAAATTAGTTTCTAGTTCTTCAAGTCCATTATAACTGTTTTGTTTAGCAACTTCGTCTTTATATCATAAGTAGTAGTTATCTTCAGCTGATACTCAAATTTTGCCACCACCGCTTGTTGAAGGGAAATAAGATGCGGCATTATGTAATAACTCTTGTTCAATTCTATTAATGGCTTTTTGTTTAAGTTTTTGGAATTCCTCATCAGCTTCTTGTTTCAACTCATTGATTTTTTGTCTTGAATTAGACTGCTCAGGTCTATTTAGTTGTCTAATAATTTCAGTACGTTTTTCACTTTCACTTGGATTATTTGCTGTTCCTAATAACTTGTCAACATAGTCTCTTGCTTCTTTTCTTAACGGTTCTAATTTTGCACCTTCAGAGATTTTTCTTAATTGATCAAGACCTATATCATCAATATTTTGAAGTTGTTTTTGATATTCTTGCTTAATATCTCTAGATATTTTATCTTGTTCAGGTATTGCATTCACATCTCTTAGAGCTTCTTGTTTTGCTTGTTGAATTTCTTTAAGTCTTTCTTGCACACGTTTAGCAATTTGATTCATTTGTTGTGTTGTTGTTGCTTGTGAAAGTTCACCGATTAAATCATTTTTGTCATTATAGTTTTTAATCTTGTCTAATTCTTTAACTATATTATTGTAATTTCTAATTTTATTTATGAGCGCATCTAAATTATTAAGGTCTGTCTGTGCAAATTCATCCTCAAATCTATCTTTTTGGTTTCCTGCACCTACACCTTTAACTTTATCTAATTCTGCTTTTAAAGTAGCAATTTTGCTTGCTGCTTGGTTTAGTGTTGACTCAACCCTTTGTTTATCTTGGATTGTCATATTATTTGTTAAAGCATTTTTAATTCTTTGTTTTGTTGCATCAACTTTTGATTTTAGAGTATTTTTGGATGGATAATTTAAATTATTATCTATAAATCAATCATAGTTCGCTTTTAAACCTTCATTAACTATAGTGTTTATTAATTGAATTTCACTTACTATTGCTTCTCACTCTTTATTACCTTTAATACCATCAATTCTTTTAATAATATCATTATATTTATTTTTGTCGTGATCTCTTAGGTTAGTCAATTGTTGAACAGTGCTTTTCACATTAGCTTTATATTCTTTAATAATTTCGGCTTTAAGATCTTTTTCTTTGTAATTACCAAAAGGAAAATCTTGATTATTACCGAGTTTTGTAGGTACTGTCTGATTTAGACGTGTTAATAAATTGTTTTTGACTGAAGAATCCACAAAACTACTATTAATAATATCTTTGTACTCTCTAATTCTTAAACTTCAATTATGCGGTAATATGTTGTCAACATCACTAACTGAGGTTGCTTGATCAAGCGCTCTCTTAATATTATCTATAGCAGTTTTTGGTTTACTTGAATCACCTTCAATGTATGGAATATTAGATAAAGATGAAACAAAGTCAGTAATTTTTTTACTCAATGTACCTATTTGTTTATCAAGTGCAACTAATTCACTTTCAGATTTAGCACTATCAACTTTAGCTTTAAGTTGTGTTTTACTACTTTGACCACCATTAGGATATGGTAATCTTTCTATTGCTCTTTTGATGTTTGCTTTTTTATTATCTAATTGTGATTTATAAGCCATAATTTCATCAATAAGGTTTTGAGCCCCTTGTTCATTTAGAGTCGAAACTACAACAACTACCTTATCAAGTTTGTCTTGAAATTCTTTAACTTTAGGATCACTGCTGTATTGTGCTTTGAATTCATCAAATTTAGATTTTGCTTCTTTAAATTTAGCAATAAATTTAGTTGTTTGATCTCTAAAACTATCAATTTTATCCGTTACATTGTCGTTATTTGGTTGTTGAGGATTTTTAGTTCCAATGGTTTCAAACAACTTTTTAAGGTGTTTTTTATTTGATTCTTTTCCACCAACTTCATTAGATGAAATAGACTCTAAAAGATGTTTAGCATCATCATAAAATCCTGACACCACTTTATCACCTTGAAGCGTTCTACTACCTAAATATTTAGTAATTCGCTCCATTTGTTCTTTTGTAAATCCAGCAGGTAAGTTAAGTATTTTGTGTTTTAGTGAGTCTTTAACATCGTTTGGAATGTTTTTGCTGCTATTATCTTTATATTTACGAGTAAATTCTATTAATGCTTTATATCATTCTACTTCAACATCAACTATATGTTTAACCTCTTGAGCACTACGTCTTGTTCTTATTTTCTTAATTAATAAGTTATAAGGTAAAAATCTATATTGATTTAAGTCAGTAACTTTATCTTCAGTTACACCATTTGGTAAGGAATTAAATCAGTCTTGATGAGATCTTAAATGGTTTCCTTTGTCACCTGTTCAAAACTTATCTAATTCTATTTTGAAAGGAGCAATTTTATTTTTAATTGCTTGAAGCTCTGCAACTGTGTTCTTGGTTTTAGCATCTTCAAGAAAACTTACTACTGCTAAAATGTCACCACTAAGTTTTTTGGTTTCTTTATATAGTTCAATTGCTTCATCAATAATGTGACCTAAATTGTCTTGGTCTTTTCTTGCAACTAATGAGGCTAATTTATCTCATAAAGCATTTTTTAAATTATCTAATGCTTTATTAGCTTCTGCTAGATCTTTAGCATCGTTGCCATTCGCACTTGCATAATGTGCAAATTGATTGAATTTTTGTGTGATAGTTTTATAGTTTTCAACAAGTAGTTTAAATGCTGTAAGTTTTTGATTAGTTTCTGCTTTAGCAAATATTTTATTGAAACTCTTAATTGCACTTTTATTTTGATTTGGATTTTTATCTATTGCATCAATAGAGTTTTTAACATTAGTTACAAGTGTTTTAAGTTCATTTAGTTTTGACTCAAGAGCTGTTATATCAGTAACACCATTCAATGATTTTTTAGTGTAAAGATCTTTTAGTGCTTCTTTAGTTTTCGTAACATCTGCTTGCAATTCTGAATCACTTGGATAAGGAAGTGAATCAATAAAAATTGAATAGTTTTCTTGATATCCTGCAACAACTAAATCTTTAATTTTTTCAAATACATCATGTTGTCATTGATCAGGATTTGTTGGTTTAGCAACTGCGTCAATTTTATTTTTGTGTGCTTGTTTTTGTTGAGTGCTTAAATTACTCATTGAATCAACTTTTTGTTTAGCTAGATCTTTAAGTTTGCTCAAAAACTCTGCTTCAAAATTAGCTTGCGTGTAACCATTAGAACCATAACCATTAGGCAACATTTTGTTCAATTTAGTTAAGAATTCATCTTTTTCATGAGTATTATATGAAAAGAAATGTTGTCCAGAAGCAAAACCTTCAGCACCTAAATAACGTTTGATAAGTCCTTTATATACATCAATTGCGTGAATATATTTATCATCAACAATATTTGCACCTTGTTTAGGATCAGTTAATGAATCTATCTTGGTTTTAAGTTTTGCTAGTGCATCTTTAGGTTTAGATTCTTCATAAGGAATATTTTCTAGTTTTGCATTAAGTGTTTGAACAATACTACGAAGATCTTTTACTTTTTTGTCTAATTCATTGATTTTTGTAGGGTCGTTAGGTAAAGCATCTACTTCAGCTTTTAAAGTCTCAATAGATTTCATCGCTTCTTTAGAGGTTTTATTAGGATATTCAATTTGGTCAATTATTACTTTTAAATCCTTTTTCTTAAGATTGAATTTGGCTTGTTTTCTTGCTTCTTCAACAATTTTGTTGATTGAAGCTTGGTCAGTGGCTACACCTATTTTCGTCTTAAATTTATCTTTTTCACCTTGATCTAAATTATTGATTCCGTCAATAATATCTTTACCAAGTGCTCTTTGAATTTCTAATTCAATTGATGGAACTTGACTTAAATCTGTAAGTCCATCTATTAATTTATTAACTTTAGATTTTTCTTGAGCATTAACTATAGGTGCTGCTGCTGATTTAAGGTCACTTATTTTTTGTCTTAATTGATTTAATTTTTTATAAAGAGCATTTGTTTGTTGACTATTTGTTGCTTTATCTGCTTCGGCTTTAAGAGCATTTTTAGAATCCATTGCTTCAGTTGAAGAAGGATCAGGATAAGCTAATTGTTTATCAATTTTTGCCTTTAGATCTTCCTTAATTGCTTCAAGAATAACTTTGTCAATATCATTGATTTTTTGTTCTAATTGGTCTAGAGAAATGTTATTATCTGATTCACTTCATTCATGAATTTTTGCCTTTAATTCAGATTTTTTATCTTCACCAAGATTACCTAATAAATTAATTGTTTGGAATGCTGATCATTGACGTTTTGTTTCATAAATTTGTTTTTTAAGATCTGCTTCATTAGTGTCAGGCAATCAATCAAGGCGACCTTCTTTTAGTTTTTGTTGGTTTGTTTGTGGAATTGGATAGTCACCTTGTTTTTCAATAATATCTCTATATTTTTGAATTTTTTGTTTAAGTTCGTCTTTAACAATTTCATTAACTTCTGAGTCTGTGGTTGCATTGTCCAACTTTTCCTTCAAGAATCTTCGACCGTGTGTGTCTGGTTTAGTGAAAGGCAACTCATCGATACGTTTATTAACTGCTTCGATTGCTGTTTTAAGATCATTAAGACGTTTTTTGTATGCGTCAAAACTATTATCATTAGCATTATTTGTATCGATTACTTCTGCTTTAAGGATTTGTTTTGCACGTCCATTGTTAGTTGGATAAGGAAGCTTGTCAATGAAATTTTTAAGGTGTTCATCTCTTGCTTTTTCAAGAATTCTAAGCATTTGTTCATATGAGTCAGCAGTGTTGACTTCATTTTTGAGTTTAGTGCGCTCTTCACCTGATAATTCATTCAATTGGTCAATTTTAGTATTAATTTCAACTTTATCTTGTGTTTTTAATTTGTCAATTTTGTCGAATAAGTCTTTGAATTTTTCAGATTCGAATACCTTAGATGTTTCATCATTAGCTTCAGTTTGTTTATTTGAAGATAATTTAGATATTTTTTCTCTTGCTTCTGCAAGTTTTTTACCAATTTCATCGAGTTCAGAAGAAAATGAACGAAGTTTTTCTGTTTCAAGTTTATTAATTTTTGCTTTTAATGCATCTTTAGCTTCAGTTTTTCCATTAGACGAATTTGGATAATTTAATTTATCTACTTGTTCAATTAATCTACGTTTTAGATCATTTTTGTAGTCTTCAGCACTTGATGTCTTAGCTTTTTCAATATCTTTTTTCAATTGATCAAAATCATCATCACTTACAGCACGACTTAATTGATTATTAAGGTCAGCTTGTCTTTGACCATCTTGGTCATTTCCTGCAACTTTAACGTCTTCGATAGCTTTCTTAGCTTCTTCAATCTTTTTAGGTAGACCCTCAATTGTTGATTCAACATTAGCAATATTATCCTGTGTTGCTTCATTTATCATTGTGTTTAGAGTAGTAATAGCAACTGAATTTTTGCCATTTGGATAAGCTAAATCGCTAGCTTTTTTGTGTAATTTTGCTTTCTTGATGTAAAGTTCTGTGTTTTTGATGCCTGCATCATCAATATCACTAGCCAATTGTTTAGCTAGTTCTTTTTTAGTATTTTTAACATCTAAAACGTCTTGGTCAGTAAGTCCTTCAATTTGAGATTTCAAGCCAGAAAGTTTGTTTTTAAGATCGTCAAGTTCTTGACCTTTTTCAGTAACTTTATCTTTTTGAACTCCATCAATAGATTCTTTGAGTTTTTTGATAGTTTCATCAATAACTTTTTTAACATCAGGATCATCAGCTAAAGCATATTCGTTAGGAGTAATAACTTTTTTAAGTTGCTCAATTTTTTCTAATAGTTTAGCTTTATCTAATATTCTTTGAATCTCATCAGCATCTAAAGCATCTTGAATTAATTTTTTATTTTCTTCTTTTTGTTGAGGTGTTAAATCTTTGAGATTGTTTAGTTCTTGTATAGAGTCATTTTTGTATGAATTTTTAGCTTGTTCAATAGCTTTGTTTAAAGCATCAAAATCAGCATCTTTATGAGCTTCATTAAGTTGACGGTTTAATTCGTCTTGTTTAGACTGAGGTAATTTAGCAATCTCATTTTTTGCATCAAGAATTTTATTCTCAATATTACTGAAATTATCTTGGATTTTCTTAAGTTGTTCAAGATCATTGATATCTTTATAAGAATCTTTAATTTCTTCTTTAGCTTTTGCTTTTGGATCTGGATAAGAAAGAGTATCAACGTTTTTGTCCATTGCATCTTTAAGTTCTTTAATTTCTTGAGCTTTTTTAATGCCTATCGCTTCGTTAATTACTTCATCAATTTGTTCAGGTGTAGAAGCTTTATTAAGTTTATCGTTAAGTTCTTTTTGCTTGTCTAAAGGTAATTGATTAATTAAATCACTAGCGCTCTTAATTTTTGATTCAAGAGTTTTAAGTCTTGAATCAAATTCATCAACTTTTTCTTTACTATCAACAGTATCATTAATTTCTTTAATGATGTCTTTGATTGCTTGAACACCATTTCCACCAGGATAAGGTAATAATTTTGCTTTTGCTTCAAGGTTTTTTTTAGCAACTGCAATTTCTGTTTGACGAATTATGTCTTGCATTTGCGCTCAATTATCAGTTTTATCTACTAAGTCTTTGAGTTTGTTTTTCTCTTCATCGCTTAATTTATTTGCGCCTATTTCACTAATTTTATCTTTGGTCTCATCTTTGTCTTTTTTCAATAGTCTTTCAACAAGTTCATCTAATTCATCAAATGATTGATTTGGAAATGCACTATTACGCTCTAAAAGTGATGTTTTATCGAGTTGAGTATTAGCTTCTTTAGTTGCACTTGGACTTAATTTTGCGATATTTTCTTTTGCACTTGATATTTTTTGTTTAATTGTGGGCAAAATTTTGCCAACTTCTTCTTTGGCTTTTTCATATTTTTGAGCACTTGATAAAGTAGCGTCATTTTTTATTTGTTCAACTTTTTTAACTAGGTCTTTAACTGCTTGAGAATTAGCTTTGCTTGGATATTCAAGTAGCTTAATTTCGCTTATGATGTCTTCTACACCTTGTTCTAATTGATTATCTTTAATTGACTTGATTTGTGCATTAATTTCTTCTAGTTTTTGTTTAGAATCTTTGTCTGTTATGTCTAAATTGAGAATTTTGTTCAATAATTCTTGCTTAGTTTTTTCATTTATTAAGTCTTTTAAAGAATCAATTGATTTGATTTTTTCATTTATCAAATCAAGTTGGCTTAAGCTTGCAGCATCACTAATTTGTTCTTCAATTGCGCTTTTTACTTTTTTGTCTTGAATTTTAGATGCTTGTTCAACACTTTTGGTTCTAGCATCTTCTAGAATTTTTTGAGCTTGTTCAACTACTTGTTCTATGGTATTTTGGTCGCTATCTGCATTATTAATTTGATTAAGCATTTGCTCAACACGTGGATCATTGTCGAGAATGTCTCTAACTTTTTTAGATGCATCACGTTTAATTTTACTTAGTATATTGATTGCATCACGAGTAATTTCTTCAATTTCTTTTTGTGTTACATCTTTTTTGTTTAAATCTTTTAAAAGCGCTTTTTTATCATCAGAATCTTTTAGTTTATTGATGTGTGATAATGCTTTTTCTTTGGCTTTTTCAATTAATTTATTAACTTGATCTTCAATGTTTAGATAGTCTTTTTCTGTATTGTCTTTTTTGTCTAATTGTTTAGTTAAAGCATCAGAATGCTCTTTGTCTGTAACTCGATTTATTGATTTGTGTGCTTTTTCTTTTGCTTGTTCTAAAGCTTCATCAATTTGTTTAACTGCATTAGAAAGATCAGATGTAGTTGCATCTGGCTTGTTAATTTGGTCTTTGATTTGTTGTTTTTTAGGATTTGAGTTATCTAATTTTTCAAGTTGTTCAAGCGCTTCTTCTTTTGTTGGATTTTGTTTTTTGTTTGCTTGAGCAATGACTTCATCAAGTTTTGCTACACTTTGTTCCAATTTTTTAAGTGCTTGCTGAACACTTTCATCCTTGATGTTTTTGTTATTTGAAATGAGTGCTTTAGCATTTGATGATATTTCTTTAGCATTGTCTAAATTAGATTTTGATCACAAATCATTAGCCAATTCCGCGGCAATTGAATTTACGCTTTGATCCATTTCGTTAATTTGCTTCAATAAATTCAATGTTTTTGAAGATTTTTTGCGAGAAATAAAGCTAGCTAAAAGACCAGTAGATGCTGCTGCTGAAACTGTTGACAAAGCTAACAATGTGTTTATTACTTTTTTACTTTTTCAATTCATAGAGACCTCTAAATAAATAATGTATATATAGATTTATATATAATTTATTAATATTAAATTTTTTGAATTCTATCAAAACATTCCGTTTTTTTTTTTTTTTTTTTAGCAAAAAGATAATTTTTTTGCAAAAAGTACTCATTTTTGAGTATTTTTTTCATTGTGTTGCACACAACAATTTACTCAATTCAATAAAAGTATTGCTAGCATTAATTAAGTTAAGTTTGTTCAAAATGTTCTATATATCAGATCAAAAAACAAAAAGCATTTTTTGCTTTTTGTTTATGAAATTAATGCTTGAACTTTATGCTCAATATTTAATTGGATAAGTAAAGCTAGCGGAGTTAATAAGATCAAAGTTTTTAGAGTCATAGATAATTGCAACTTGTTCTTGTTGACCTTTACCAAAACGACCTGAATTTAGATATTCTTCTCTTATTTTTGTGTCTTTTTGTAGTTGTACAATTACTTTAAATCTTGACTCTTTAATCAATTTATTTAACTCATCAACAATTAATTGAACTTTTTCACCACGTCCATTATTTATTTCGGTAAGTCCAACAATATCAAAAGCACTTTTATAAATTATTGAAGCCAATGACAAGGCTTTGGCTTCATCCTTGTCATTTTTTTTACCATAATTCAATATGTTTCAGTGTGCTACTCGTATTGTTTTTGCATCTTTAGCAATCTTGAAAATTGTGCTTTTTAATGAAGCATCTACTTTTGTTGCATCAATATTTGTATTTAAATTTATATCAGTAAAAACAGGAGCATGATCTGAAATTAGAGATCTAACAACTTGGTTATCTTTTTGAGAATTATATTTAGGTAATCAACCTTTAGCATTTTTTAATTGTTGTTTAGTTATAAAATAACTAAAAGCTTTATAAATATCTATTTTAAAATCTTTAAGTCCGTTTTTAATTATTTGTGGTGTAAATGTCTGCTTATCATTATTAATAAAAAACATTTTATCATATTGATTTGTATAGTTGCCCCTTGTACCTAAAGAGGTGATGAACTGTTCTTTATATGTTCTTTTGTTGGCTAAATTAACACTTAAATCCAATACACTTTCAATGTTTGTATCTTTATTTACAAATTTACGAGCAAGAAAATAGTTCTCATTTTTAATGTTTGTATCTCCGCCAAAAATAATGAAATCAGTTTGCTTGTTAGCTCATTTAAAAACTTGTGGAAGTGCCAAAAATTCACTAACCTCTTGAGCGCCTTGTTTATTAAGATTTGTTAATTTATTGTTAGAATCCACTAATTCTTGTGATGGCCCGGGTTCAGTACCTTTTTTAGCAGGACTATCTAAATGATCAAAAAATGTTGAAATTTGTTTATTGTTTGATTTTATTTTAAACTTAGCAAGAAATGGTGGACGAACAAAATGCGTTATTTTGCCTTGTATTTCTTCGGTAGGTTTATTTACAAAATCATCGTTATTTATAATGCCATCTTTGTGATCATTATTGGGGGGGGGGTTACCTTATTTTTGTCTTCATTTTCCTGAGAATTTTGAGCATTGTTATCGTGAGACTTATTGCTGTTACCATTTTTGTCTTCATTTTGTTGAGGATTTTGACCATTGTTATCGTGAGACTTATTGCTGTTGCTATTTTTGTCTTCATTTTGTTGTGGATTTTGAGGAATAGTGTCTTGTTTTTCGTCTGATCCATTATTGCTTTTTGACTTAGATGAATCTACACAACTTGCACAAATAAATGGTAATGAGGTTATAAAAGTTAGTGAACTTAATAATTTTTTGTACTTCATTTCAACTTCCTTGAATATATACTATTTTAGACGAATAAATTATACATTAATTAGATTAAGTTGAGTTGAGTGCATCAAAATGCAAATTTTACTAAAAGTACTCATAAATGAGTGTTTAGGGAAATTTTATGTATGTTAATTAACAAATATATATATGTTGAAAATAAACAAAAAAAGCCTCAATAAGGTTTTAAGATATATTGATGTGTTTATAAAACAGTATTATGATGTGAATTAGCCTCATTAAGGTCTAAATCTTTAATCATATCTCGTTTAAATATTGCTTTTTCAAAAGCATAATTAATTCAAGGAATACTCATAAAGTAAGCAAATAACACCATATACAAAACAAAAGGAACATAGAATTTTATTAAAGCACCTTGATTATTATCTCAAAATACTCCTCATCCAGACGGGTTATTTGTGCGATTAATAATTAAGTTTTCAAATTGGAAATATAGATAAGAAAGTTCGAGTAGAGTAATACCGACAACCGCAATAATTGCAGATGTGTAAAACAATACACTATTTATTTTTTTGCTATCTTCAATCTTATTACGTTTAATTAGGTACATTAAAATTGTAATTCCATAGATTGCAAAAAAGAATACAGTCGGAAAGTTTGATAAACCATCTACAAAAATGTCGGTGTTAAAGACAATGCTAGGTACAATAATTATTAAAAAGTAGAATATTTCAATAAATATTAAGTACATAATAAACGTACCTTGAAGGCCGATTTTTTCTTTTAGTTTTTTTGAGCCAAATAATAAATTATTTTCAACATTGGCCTTAAGTTCACTAATAAATGCAGATGAAAGACCATTAATAACACCTAGCGAAGAAGCAAAAACAAAGAAAATTATTGTTGCTGATACACTTGATGAGTATTTTTTAGGCAAAACATCATTAATCAAATCAGAAATAACACCTTTAGAATGTAAAATTGATGAAAGAGCAATTAAAGAATAAAGAATTACAACTAAAATCATTCCAACTAGTATAGCTTTAGGTAATGTTTTTTGTGGATTTTTGGTCTTTTGCGATATTGATGAAGATACTAAAAATGCATCATAAGAAAACAACACTGCAGGCAAAGCAACTATAAGACCTTTGAGTGAAAATGCGTGTTGAAAAAACGCATTTTTGCCTTCATTATTATGGATATTAGGCAAAGCAATTCCAATGATTAATGCAAAAAGAAGTGGTAAAAATTTAACTACTGTAATTACTATTTGAAAATTTGCTGACGCCTTCAATGAAAAAACATTTAGCGCAATAAACACAGTACTCAATAAAAGACCAACTATCACGTGCATCCATATTTTTATGCTCTGTGCATCAACTGCTTTAATTAGCACAAAGAAAAAAAACAATGATTCTGAAGCAAAAATACCAATAACAGCATTTAAAAGTCCTCAATAAAATAGAGTATATGCAACTGAACAATGATATGCTAGATGTTTGTTTTTGCTTATCTTATAAACTCAATTGCTTAGACCAATTAATTTAGTATTTTTAAATGAACCTATTTCAATAAAACTTATTGCAGCAGCTATTGAAATGATTCCTCCTATAATTCAGGCCAATAATCAACTTATTCCATCACCATTAACTGCTTTAGAAACAGATTGATTTTTAAAGAAAATACCAATACCAACAACAGATCCAACAATCATTGCAATAGATAAAAATAAGCCTATTTTCTTTTGTTTCTGCATTTGGCCTCCTTATAAGAAATAACTTTTTTTATAATATCACAAATGTTTATTAATTGATTTAATAATTACTATTTTTCCTTATACACTCATATTTGAGTGTATTGGGAAAAATTAAGTTATTTAATACACTTAAAAATCAATAAAAAAAACTGATGTCTTTTGTTTAAAAAAACATCAGTTTTTTTGAATATTAGTTGTTTTGAGATTTAGAGTTAAAAACTAGTCTGTCTTTTAGTTTATCATCTTTTGTTAAATCAAATACATATGTTCTATCAGCTAGTCTCAAGTTAAATTGTGATAGTTTAGCTTCATCGTTTGAATTATTTAACGAAACCTTAACAATATTTTTTGTACTATTGTCTTCAAAAGATAAAAATTCAACTTTTATATCTTTTGAGTCAATTGGAGAAAATTTATCATTTGCTTTAGTTAATTGTCCATTTGATGATTTTAATACTAATGCACCAAATTTACCTTTATCAATATCTTTATCAAAAGCTAAGTAAATTACATTATCTACTTTTTGAATATGAGTTAATTTAGGTGGATTAAAGTCTTTTTGCTCATCTGCCTTAACACTTTCATTTAATGGTATTTGTATAAGTTCTTGTTCTTTTCCGTTTTCCTTAAGTCCACCAACTAGAAGAATTAAGTCCAATTTATAATCTGCTATTTGTTTTACTTTATTATCATTAGGATCGGTATATTTAATCGGTAATTGTGCTTCAAAGAAGAATTGAACTTCTTTCTTTGCACTGTCATATTTTGCAAAACCATGAACACCGGTTTCAGGGAATCCTTTTACTAATGGAAGCGCTTCATCATTTTTATTAGCTTTTAACATTCATTGAACACCACCAATTAAAAGTTGTTGAATTTTATCGTCATTTGTAAGATAAGATGGTCTTTTATCTGATTTTTGAGTAAGTGTAATATCTCTTTTTATAATGTCTGGTTCATTCTTTGATACACTTGCATCATTACTCAATATCTTACTTTTAAGAGCTGCTTCTTCTTTAGCTTTTTTAAGATCGATTTTTATGCGGTCGGCTTTGTCTTCATTTTGTCTAAAAGTAGAAAAAGCATATTGGTATGTTCTTTCATTGTTTCTAACAAAAAGTGAGAGTAATCGAACATATTCCACATTGTCTTTCATATTTTTTAATGATATTTCAAGGATGTTACCTACTTTTTGGTTTGCTCTTCTAACAACTTTTGGTTCATAGTTGTCATCAGGAAGGAATTTTCGTGAAAATGGATTATCAAATGTATCGCTTACTTCTTTGTAACGCAATTGTGCTGCAAAGCTTAATCCTTCAATACTTTCATTAAATTCAATATAAAGTTTGCCATTTTGCTTAATAACATCTCTTACCATAGGTGGATTAAAATCAAGTTTGCTATCTGAAACAATTGGTGTTTTAGGAGTTCATGCTTCTTTGTGATTATTATTTTCAAATTCAATTTGTTTTAATTTATATGACTTAATTGGTAATGGTTTGTTTTTATCATCAGTGGCTTGCGCAGGTACTGAATAAAATGTTTTTAGACTTACAGATTTATCATTTGAATCGTATTTTGCTAGTACTCATTCTCTATTTGAAACTTCACGTTTTTGAATAGAACTATTTACTTCAACTTCAACTTCATAAGTAATGTTTGCTCAAACTTGTTCATCTTTATTTTCTTCTTTTAGTCATTTAGGTTTAGTTTCTGCACTAAATTTAGTATTTAACTCTCTTAAAACTTTACCAACTGCTAAAAATGCATCTTTTCCTTGTTTTGCTTCATGAACTTCAACTGCTGGAACCAATGTTTTGAACTCATGCGATGATAATTCTTTTGCTTCATATAAAACACTAACTTTATATTTTGTGTTTGCTTTTAAATCAAACTCATCAAAATTAACATCAAAACTAGTTCCTGAAACTTTAACATCTTTAGATTTGTTTAAATCAACACCCTCTTTAAGTGAAGTGATCTTAATTGTAAGTGATTTGTCTTTAATGTGTGCAAAGCCTTCATTTGTCAATTTTATTGTGGCTTTAGTTTCAGAAATATTTACATCTTCGAATTTAATATCATTTAGCTTAAATTCTTTAATTTGTTTTTCTGTATTTAGGCCTAATGTTGTAAATGTGTGAGTTACCAATTCTTTATCTTCATAAAGAACGCTAATTTTATATTTTGTTGAGTATTTAAGTTCTTCAAACTCTACCTCAAAACTTTTTCCACTTACTTTATGGTCTAATGATTTTTCAAAAGGTTTAGATGGATCTAAAGAAGTGATCTTGATTGTAAGTGATTTGTCTTTAATGTGATCAAAGTCATTATTTGTAAGTTTAATTTTGGCTTTATTATCGCTAATATTTACATCTTCGAAAGTAATGTTTTTCAAATTAAATGTAGGTTGTTCATCTTTAGATTTAGTTTTAAATGGTAGTTTTTGTACTTCTACACCATCAATTGTTACAACTAAAGTATACTCAGTATTTGGACTTAATTTTGATCCTTGAGCATCACCAACAGCGATTGAAAGTTGCTTATTAGTAATTGGTAATTCACCACTTATAAGCATTTTGGTTGGTTCATTTTTAGAATAAATTACATATGATAATTTTTTAGGATTTTTACTATCTACATATTTGTCTAAATTAGTTAATTGGAATGTAGCTTTGGTTGCATTCACAGAAAGTGTAGATACTTTAATTGGATCTTTAACTCTCGTGCATTGTACAGCTATAGCTGCTGCAATAGCAACAGCACCTCCGGCAAGTACACAACCTAATATGATTCCAGCACGTCTTTTCTTACGTTTGTCCTCATCTTTTGTTTTTTGATTTTCGTTCATATATATCCTTTCATTTAGATTTATAGTTTTATGAAGCTAATATACATAGTTTTATATATATATATATATATAGGCCTATAAAATCAAAAAAAATTGCGTTTCGGGGTAAAAATGTGGAAAAAATGTCAATTTTGGCTTATTTTAAGAATTTATCGATTGCTTTCTGAATATGCAAATTAGATTTATTTCTATTTAATATCAATAGAATTTTTACTAAAAGTACTCAAAAACGTGTATATACGTAAAATTTAAGAATAAATTTGATTGCTTATTGTGCTGATACACGATGTATAAATCTATGTCATATTTTTTAAACTACAAAATTTATAAATAGTCATAAAGAGCTTACAAATAGATTAGATCTAAAATGAACACTAAAAACATTTTTGTCTTTTTATTAAGTAAATTTTTAAAATAAAAAATATTGATATTTTTACCAAAAGTACTCAAAAATGTGTATATTAGTAAAAAAATGTTTATAGGACATATTAAAAAAATAGTGTATTATTTATTAGCATTTTTAATATAAAAATTAAGATATAAATATAAATTTAAATTATTAATTATTAAAATAGGAGTGTTTATTATGAAGAAAAAACCTGTTGTTTTTAGCGATGTTGATGGAACCATCTACACAAGTAATGGTTATGTTTCAAACTTTAATTTAAAAGTTATTAAACAAAATGAATTGAGTTTTAATATAGCTACTGGTAATCCAATTTGTCCAAAAATGTTCAAATTAGCAAAACTAACAAATGCAGACTACATAATCGGTTCTAGTGGAGTACAAATTTATGATTTTAGACATTATAAATTTGTACGTGAAGAATTCCTTTTGCCAGCTGATGTTAAAAAAATATTTGACCATTTCAGAAAGTTAAATATTTCAGCAGCTGGTTGGAGTTCAGATGCATTTTATATTTTTAGAGATGAGGATAAAGAATTTCTAAATAGAATTTATTTTAGATATGAACATTTTGACCAATTTGAATTATATGAGGGTCAAGAAATTAAAAACGTTTCTAAAATTGAAGTCTATTTTGAAAATGCTGAAAACATTGATGAAATCATTGCATTCTTACGTACCTGTGATGTAAAAATCATTAAAACACATATGAATTTAGAAATTCTTCCACGTGGTGCATCAAAAGGTAAAGCAATTTTATGAATGCTGCAAAACATATTTAAACATCACTCAACAAACGATGTTATGGTTATAGGTGATAGCGAAAATGATTTTAGTATGTTTAAAAGATTTAATTATTCATATGCAATGGACAACTCAAAAGACGACGTAAAAGAAAAAGCAAAATATGTAACTAGATCAGTACAAGAACATGGTTTAGGTATTGCTATTTTAGATTATTTATCTAAATTCAATAAAGCACAAGAACAAGAAGAAGAAAATTAATAAAATTATAAGTAAGGAGGTAAAATGGCCCGATTTATTGATGAAATCAAAATTCAATTAGTTGCTGGTAAGGGTGGCGATGGAATGATTTCATTCCGCCGAGAAGCACACGTTGATAAAGGTGGACCAGATGGTGGCGATGGTGGTCGTGGTGGCAACATTTATTTTGTTGGTGATTTAGGCAAAAATACTCTTTTATCTCTTTATGGAAACAAAAGAATCTCTGCAGAAGATGGTGTTAATGGTGGACCTAAAAACCTTTATGGAGCTGCTGGTAAAGATAAATATATTCAAGTTCCTATCGGAACAGTTGTTTATAAAGAAGGCAAGGTTGTAGCAGATATTATTGAACCAAAACCTTATCTAGTAGCAAAAGGTGGTCAAGGTGGTCGGGGAAACATGAAATTCAAATCACCTCGCAACACTGCACCTCGAATTAGTGAAAACGGAAGCAGAGGTGAAAAATTTGAAGCACATATCGTGCTTAAAATTTTGTCAGATGTTGGTGTAGTTGGAAAACCATCTGCGGGCAAAAGTACACTTTTGAGTGCAATAAGCAATGCAAAAGCAAAAATAGCTGAATATGAATTCACTACACTTGTACCTCAACTTGGACTAGTTAAATATTTTGAAAACTCTTTTGTTATAGCTGACTTACCAGGACTTATTGAAGGCGCTTCGCTAGGTAAAGGACTTGGTATTCAGTTCCTTAAACATATTGAAAGATGTCGAGTAATAGCGCATATTATTGACTTTGGTAGCGAATATAAAGACCCTATAGCTGACTTTGAAACAATCAATCAGGAACTAAAAAATTACAGTTTAAACTTAGAAAAAAAAGACCAACTAGTCATTGCAAACAAAAGCGATCTTGATTCATTTAATACTCATTTAGCAGTGTTTAAGGAAAAATATCCAAACATTGAAGTAGTTGAAATCTCTGCATTAAGCGCTCAAAATCTTGATGAAGTAAAACAAAAACTATGAGAATTAATTCAAAAAAATAAACTTAAACCAATTGAAGAAGTTGAACAAGATGAAATAGTTGAAATAACTCTTGAAAAAGACTATGATGTTATTAGTCCTTATGCTGGTTATTTTGAAGTAAGTGGTCCTAAAGTACAACAACTTTATGAAAAAATTCCACTTGTGAGTTATGACAACTTACTACGTTTCAATAATATTCTTAAAAAAATTGGTGTTTGAGATGAATTGGTTATGTTAGGAATCCAACCTGGTGATACTGTTCGAATCTTTGAATACGAATTTGAATGAGATGGTGAATATTAATTAATATATGTGAGTGCAATAGCACTCACTTTTTTATTTGAATTAAGTCAATCATAGAACATTAATTTTGCCCTATATACACATTTTTGAGTACTTATCGCTAATTTCAATACATAAAATTGTGTTGAATCATGCAAACAATTTTAATTATTAGTTATTGATATGAAAAAGGTGGAAATTTTTATTGTCATTATGAAGCAAAACGACTATTTAATGAATTTGTGTAATGTTTTCAATATAATATTAATATTTGTAATATAAAAGGGGAAATAATGGAAAATAATATACTTTCAAAACAAAAACTAGCAGCCACTTTGTGAGAGGCTGCAAACAAACTTAGGGGTGGACTTGAGGCCAATGAATATAAAGACTACATTCTTGGACTTATTTTCTACAAATACTTATCACAAAAGCAAATTGACTTCATGCTTTCTGAGGGAATTGATGAAAACGACCTTGAATGTTTTACAAAAGATTATGAACAAAGAACAATAGATTTTAGCGATAGTTCAATCAATGACAAAGAAGAAATAACTGAATTAATTCAAAGAATTAAAAAAGAATTAGGATACTACATTCACTATGAAAACCTTTATCAAGTTTGAACTAATCCACAATGAAAAAGCATCAATGTCTTTACAGTTAAAACACTAACAGATGCAATTGAAGAATTTAACAGATCATTAAGTAATAATTCAAGACAGCTTTATGGAAATATTTTTGGCGTTTTTGAAAACGATATGTCAAAATATTCAACAAACCTTACTGAACAATCAAAAATGCTTGCAAATCTAATTGATATAATTCAACGTATTCCATTCCATCATGGTAAATACGATGTTTTAGGTTTTGTTTATGAATATTTAATTGCTCAATTTGCTGCCGGAGCAGGAAAAAAAGGTGGTGAATTTTACACACCTCACGAAGTGTCATTATTGATGGCAAAAATTGTTGCTTATCATCTTCGCGATCGTGAAACAATCAAGGTTTATGACCCTACATCAGGTTCAGGTTCACTTCTTTTAACCATCAGTGATGCATTTAGAAAGTACAACAAAAGTAAAAGTCCAATTAAATTCTTTGCACAAGAAAAAATTAGACAAACATTCAACATCACCAGAATGAACCTTGTTATGAAAGGGATTAATCCTGCTGATATTTCAGTACGTTGCGGTGATACACTAGAGCAAGACTGACCATTTTTTAACGATGATGACATTACATCATACAAATATGAATCAGTTGATGCAGTTGTATCTAATCCCCCTTATTCACTAAACTGAGATAATGAAAACAAAACAAATGATCCTCGATATAAAGAATATGGAATTGCTCCAAAATCTAAAGGTGATTATGCATTCTTGCTTCACGACCTTTACCATCTTAAAAATGATGGTATTTTAACCATTGTTCTTCCACACGGTGTTTTATTTAGAGGGGGAAGCGAAAAACAAATTCGAAGCAAACTTATTGAAAAAGGTCAAATTGATGCAATTATTGGTCTTCCATCTAATATTTTTTATGGTACCGGTATCTCAACAATCATAATGGTGCTTAAAAAACAAAAAGACACTCGAGATATTCAATTCATTGATGCTTCTAAACTTTTCGTTAAAGGTGTTAAAAAAAATAGACTTGAAGCAATGCATATCAAAAAAATAGCTGATGTAGTTAATAATCGTCTTGAAATCGAAGGCTTTTCACGCATTGTAAGCTTTGAAGAAATCAAAAACAATGACTTCAACTTAAATATTTCACGTTATCTAGACAACTATGAAAAAAGTGAAACAAATGACCTTTATTCATTGATGTATGGTGGAATTAGTCATGATGAACTTAAACAATTTGATAAATTCTTCGCATGCTTCCCTGAACTTAAATCTAAATTGCTAAAAGCAAACAATAACAACTACTTTGACATCATTAGCAATGATGATTCTCAAATTCGCGACTTAATAATCAATGATCAAACAGTTAATATTTATAAAGCCAAATATGATCAAATCAGCGCACAAATCAACTGATTATTCAATTCAACATTCAACTCACTAAGCAGTATGCAAAATGTTAATGCTGAAGCATTTGAAGATAAATTGGTTGAGCTTGTTTTTGAGCAATCTTCTTCATTAGATTTAGTTGACAAATACTTATTCTATCAAGTAATCAAAAACAACTTTGAAAACATAAAAAATGGTTTAGATCTATTGAGTAATTTTGACCAAAACAACTCAATAACCAGTATATTGGACGAAATTATTGATAAAGAGTATGCTGGAAAAAAACGCAAAAAACTCAAAGATTTTAATGCTCAATTATTCAATAAAAATGATATTGCTCAAAGTTATTATGCAACACAACTCGAACTTTTAGAACAATATTCAGTACAAAATGAGCAACTCAACAATCAAATTAATGAACTTGTTGAATCAATACCTGAAGAAGAAAGAGTTGATCAACTATTCAAAGAAAAAGATAATTCTTTAGATGCAGAAGAATTAGAAAAATATGTCAAAGCACTAAATGCTTCGACATATGATGAAGATTCTTTTGAACACAAAGTGATTCAAATAAACAAACTCATTGAACAAAGAGCAAGTCTCACTAAACAACAAAATGAACTTAATAGCAAAATAACACAAGATTCATTAAACAAAATTTACAATCTTAGCGAAAATGAATTTGTTTCACTAATTATCAATAAATGAACTACTCAAATCGGCAATGAAATCAATAAAATAGCAAACGTTATTATTGAAGATTATGTTTCAAAATTTGAACATTTAGAAGCAAAATACAAAGACACATTCAACAACATTGATGAACAAATTGTTGAAAATGAAAAAGAACTTATTACACTATTAAATGACCTTACTGGTGATGAAAGTGATATGAAAGCTATTGATGAACTTATAAAAGTTCTTGGAGGCAAATAATGAATAAGGCTTTAGTGCCTCAAATTCGTTTTAAGGAATTTACTTACGCTTGAGAACTAAAAAGGTTGGGGGATTTTTTGGATTATGAACAACCTGCAAGATATCTTGTTTCATCGGAAGATTATAATGAAAAATATAAAACACCAGTTTTGACAGCCGGAAAATCTTTTGTTTTAGGTTACACCAATGATAATTTTGGTATTTTTTTCGCAAGTACCGACTCTCCAGTAATTATCTTTGATGATTTTACAACTTCTTCTCATTTTGTTGATTTCCCCTTTAAAGTAAAGAGTAGTGCATTGAAAATATTGAAAAAAGCTAATAAATTACACAAAGATGTATTTATATTTAATATACTCAAAAAGATAAAATATGAAGTTGTAAATCATGAGCGACATTGATTATCGATTTTTTCAAATATAATGGTCAATTTTATTGACAATATCCCCGAACAAAACAAAATAGCTCAGACATTCTCCACTCTAGACTCACTCCTAACACTTCATCAGCGTAAGTGTGAAAAACTCAAAAAAATTAAGCAAACTCTACTTGAGAAAATGTTTCCAGTTGAGGGCTCAAATATTCCATCAATTCGGTTCGCCGGATTTACTTACGCTTGAGAACTAAAAAGGTTTGGTGAAATTCTTAATAAAATTACTCGAAAAGGGTATACAGAATTGCCTCAATTAACTGCTTCGAAAGCAGGCACTATGTTTATAAGATCTCAAATTAACTACTCAATATCAGTGTCAGCGACAAGTTTAAAAAGTTATGTATTAGTAGACAAGCACGACTTTGTTTTACATCTATCAACATACGACAGTGGTCTTGCATATTCGCCATTTCGTGGCATAACATCGCCTGCATACTCAGTTTTAAAGTTTTCCGAACCACTAAAATCAGATCCAATCTTTTGAAAATATGTTTTTAATGGTAAAAAATTTATTAAATCATTAATACCATTCACATATGGATTGAGAGTTGGTAAAACAATAAACTTAGATGAACTGAATGAAAGTTATTTACTAACTGCTCAACTCCCCGAACAAAATAAAATAGCTCAGACGTTCTCCACTCTAGACTCACTCCTAACACTTCATCAGCGTAAGTGTGAAAAACTCAAAAAAATCAAGCAAGAATTGCTCAATAAAATGTTTGTCTAATACTCATTTTTGAGTACTTTTGGTTAATTAACGCATAGAATAACACATTAAAAAAACTCGGGTTTAACCGAGTTTTTGATATGCTTATCTTCTTCTAAGTTTTATACCTAGTGCAGTCAATGAAGCAATTGATAATACAGAAGTAACACCAAGTGCAACACCTACACCTACATTTGTTTTGACTAGTTTTTTGTTTTCTTGTTCTCTTTTATCAGATAAGTCTTTAAATTCAGAAACTTCTCCTCTTAATTGAGTTAGATTTTGTTGTTGAGTGTTAAGTACTTTATCTTTTTCTTCAATTTTTTTGTTTAGAGTTTGAATATTTTCTTTTTTGGTTGATTCTTTAAGTTTTTTGATTTCTTCATCTTTTTGAGTTTGTTGTTGTTTTAAATTATTGATTTCTGTTTCTTTTTGTGCAATTTGTTGTGTTAGACCTTCTTGTTTTGACTGGTCTTGTTGTTTTAACTCATTAATTTCAGTTTCTTTTTGCGTAATTTGATCTTTTATTTCTTTACTTTCAAAACTTAATTCATCAATTTTTTGTTCTTCTTCATCTATTTTGTCAAATGATTCTTTAATGTCTGAAGCATATGTTGTTGCAATTGTGTTTAGAATTAATGTTCTTAATAATGTGTCACCATCAATTTTTTGTTTTGTGTCATCAGGTCTAATTGTAATTTGATCAATATCATTTACACCAAATTTTTTCATATTTAGTAATAATTGTTTTTCAAATGAGTCATAAATCTCTGATGAATTAATGTCATAAACACTGACTAGTGTTAACATTTGACTCAATGCATCACCATAATTATTTATTGCACTTCCAACTCTAATTGCATTGTATGCTAAATTTAATTTGTAATTTTCATCATCTTTTTTATCAAAGATTTTTAACGCATCACTAAGCAACATAAATCATTTGTTTAATGCTTTTTCAGTGTTTGAAGATGAAGAAGCATGGTCTTTAAAATGTTTAATGATTTCATCTTTTAATTCTTTGAAGTCTTTATCAAAAGTCTTTTTAAGAAAATCTATATATTTTTCATTTGTGTCTAAAGCAGCTTTTTCAGGGTTTGTCACGTCCTTCATATTTGGTTTTGTGGTTTTTGATTCACTAACTTTCGCACTCATTAACGTTGCAGGAGCAATTGCTAGAGGTGTAAGAGTGCTTAATATTCATCTTTTACTCATAATAATTTATTCCTTTTTTCGTAGTTAAAATTACCATAAATTATATATTGATGCATTATTGATTTCTTACTGGTGAGTGAATTTTCCAAATACAATACGAATTTTTGATGTTTAAATTAATACAAAAAAAATGCAAAAAAAATGTTTGTCTGTATTTATACATTTTTTATAAATAGTCGATATGTAATTGATACCATAAATTTACTTATATACACATTTATGAGTATTTTTAGTAAAAAAACGTAATAAAAAGTCTTGCAATATTTATACACACATTATTTTTTGCATATGAAACAGCAAAAAATGACTGATTTTGAGTGTTTTTTTGGTTAATTTTAACAAACAACACTAAATACTGGAATATTGATTGTTCTGCATTATGAAATCAATTCTACACATTGAAAATAATTTATATAAACGTAAATAACTACTGTATAACTTGTTATTTACGTTTTATTTGTCTATTTGTGGAAATATTTTCCAAATACTTTAAAAATTATGGAATTATTTCTTTAAAAACTCAATATTATTGAGCAAAAATGTATTCACACATTAAAATAGCAGCAGGAGGTTTAATGGTGAATAATAAATATGATGTCATTATTATAGGGGGTGGAATTATTGGTGGCGTTATTGCTTATGAACTTTCACAGTACAAATTAAGGACTTTATTACTTGAAAAAAATCCTGTATTTGCTGATGAAACATCAAAAGGTAATTCGGGCGCTATTCATGGAGGCTTTGATCCTGACCCTGGAAAAATTGAAGCAAAACTTAATGTTATAGGTAATGAATTATGAAGAAACAAAATATTTAAAAATTTGAAGTTTCCAAATGCACAAGTTGATTCGTTAATATTAGCATTTAATGAAGAAGAAATGAAACACGTTCATATGCTTTATGAACGTGGACTTATAAATAAGGTACCTCAAGAGTATTTAAAAATAATCTCAAGAGAAGAAGTTCTTAAAAAGGAACCAAACGTGAATCCAAATGTTTTAGGTGCCTTACTTTGTACAAGTTCTTGAGCAATTGATCCAGTACGAGCAACCTATGCATTTTTAGGCTGTGCTAAACAAAATGGTACAGATTTAAAAACATCTGCTGAAGTGAATAGAATTGATTTTGCTAACGATATGTTTAGTGTTGGACTAAAAAATGGTGAAGAATTTAGTTCAAAAGTAATAATTAATGCTGCTGGTCATTATGCAGATGTTATTGCTAAACTTGCTGGTTATGGCGATTTTGAACAAAAGGCACGTCGAGGTCAATATCGTATTTTAGCACGTAGTGAAAGTGGCATAGTAAATTCAATTTGTTTTAAAGTGCCTACAATTCATGGAAAAGGAGTAATTGTTGCTCCAATGTTAGATGGTCATGTGTTAGTTGGTCCTACTGCTGAAGAAGGAATTGCTAAAGAAGATACAAGAGTAGTTACTCAAGAAAAATATGAATACATTGGTAATATTGGTAAAGAAATTATTCCTTCAATTCGTTTAGATAAAACAGTAATGACTCTTGCGGGTTCAAGACCTATAGACATTGAGACAAATGATTTTGTTATACGTCCAGCACACAAAAATAACAAATTTATCAATGCAGCAGGAATGCAATCGCCTGCAATTGCTTCAGCACCTGCAATTGCAATTGAAATTGCAAAACTTGTTGAACAAAGTGGACTAAAACTTGAGAAAAATCCTCAATATAAACCAACCTATAAGGTAGAGTTTTAAACAAATCCAAGGAGATATATGAAAGAAAAATACATAATTACATTAGATTCAGGAACAACCTCATGTCGAAGCTTAGTTATTAATCATGCTGGTGAAGTAGTAGCTTCAAGTCAAGCAGAATTTAGTCAGTATTTTCCACAGTCGGGTTGAGTAGAACATGATCCTCTTGAAATATGATCTGCTCAATTAGGAACAATGCAAAGTGCAAAACTTAAAGCAAATATCGGTTCGCATGAAATTGCTGCATTAGGAATCACAAACCAACGTGAAACTGTGGTTTTATGAGACAAAAAGACTGGATTACCAGTGTACAATGCAATAGTTTGACAGGATCGAAGAACTACTGATTATTGTGAAGAGTTGATTGAACAAGGTTGATCAGAAAAAATACAAGAAAAAACAGGTCTAATAATCAACCCTTATTTTAGTGGAACTAAAATAAGATGAATATTGAAAAATGTACCTGAAGCACACAAAAAACTGCAAAAAGGTAATTTATTAGCAGGAACTATTGACACCTGATTAATGTGAAAACTTACAGATGGCAAGGTGCATGCTACTGATGTGTCTAATGCATCAAGAACACTGCTTTTCAATATTCATACATTACAATGAGATCAAGAAATATTGGACCTACTTGAAATACCAAGAGAAATATTGCCTGAAGTTAAGTCTTCATCTGAAGAATATGGTACAGTAGCTCCTTACTATTGATCAAAAAGTGCTAAAGGTGTTGTACCAATTACTGGAGTAGCAGGTGATCAACAGTCTGCACTATTTGGTCAGTTATGTACTGAAGTTGGAATGGTAAAAAATACATATGGAACAGGTTGCTTTACCTTAGTAAATACTGGAACAACACCAGTTAAAAGTAAAAACAAACTTTTAACGACAATTGCATGAAAAATTGGCAAACAACAAACAGTTTATGCACTTGAAGGTTCAGTATTCATTGCCGGTGCAGCCATTCAGTGATTAAGAGATTCGTTGCGAATTCTTTATAATTCTGCTGAAAGTGATTTCTTTAGTTCATTGGTTAATGATGATCAACGAGTATATGTGGTTCCTGCTTTTACTGGTTTAGGTGCTCCATATTGAGACTCATATTCACGTGGTGCAATTTTTGGTCTTGAAAGAGGAAGCAAACGTGAACATATTATTAAGGCAACACTTGATTCAATTGCATATCAAAGCTATGACTTAATTAAAGCAATGGAAAAGGATTTAGGCAAACCAATTATTATGCTTAAAGTTGATGGTGGTGCTTCAAATTCTAATTATTTAATGCAGTTTCAATCATCGATTTCAAATCTTAAAGTTCAACGTCCGCTTAATCCTGAAACTACTGCGTTAGGTGCTGCATATTTGGCTGGCTTAGCTGTTGGATATTGAAAAGATATTGACGAATTAAAAGAAATCAACAAAATTGAGAGAGAATTTAGCCCATTACTTTCAACTCAAGAAGTTGAAAAATTGATCAAAGGTTGAGAAGTTGCAGTCAAAAAAACACTGAATTGAACAAAGGATATTGAGTAGTTATGGAATTTGCTTTAAAATTATTATCAGAATTTTTAGGTACAGCAATCTTAATTTTGCTTGGTAATGGTGTAGGATATTCAGTTTCTGGCTCAAAAATGTTTGCAAATCAGCCTGGAAAATGAGTAGTTATTGCATTTGGTTGAGGTTTTGCAGTAATGTTTGGTGTGTTAGTCTCAATAGCGCTTGGTGGATCAGGTCATCTTAATCCCGCAGTGAGTGTGTATGCGGCAATAAATTCACTTGATGCTAGCCTACTTGCATATATTCCATTCCAAATACTAGGTGCAATATTTGGTCAAATTGTACTGAATTTTATTAACTGAAAACATATTAAAGATACAGATTTAAATACTGTAAGAGCATGTCATTGTACTTCGCCAGCATACAGCAATTTTAAAGATAAAGCATTAGTGCAAAATTTGTCTTACGAGTTTGTAGGCACACTTGTTTTAATTGGTTTAATTGCAGTATTTAGTTCTTCAAAAGTTGCAGAAAGCATAGGCGCATTGAGTGTTTTACCAGTTACATTATTAGTTGTTTCAATCGGAATGTCGCTTGGTTCTTCTACAGGATATGCAATCAATCCTGCAAGGGACTTAGGCCCTAGAATTGTGTATTTTTTCACTGAAATTATCTCAATGAAAAAACGAAAAAATGAACTTATAGGTGCTTATTGATCATATAGTTGAGTACCTGTGATTTCACCCTTGCTTGCAGGCTCATTAGTTGGTGTTATTGACCATTTTGTTAACCTATAGCATTTTAATTTATGTTTAAAATATTTAAAGGATTCATAGTCATTTATGAGTTCTTTTTTTTGTGGGAGATTGAGTGAATTCATACTCTAAACTTTCGGTAAAAAATTATACTAACAACCAAAATTTCATAAAATAACTATTTTTCTTCAAAAATGGTTATTTTTTTATATTAATTTGTTCCATTTTGTTTGTTTTTTAGTATAATTATTATACTATCAAAAAAGGAGCAAAAATGTTAGATAAATTCAGAATGGTTCAAGTGCCTAAAGGTGCAAAAATTTCAAAACAAAAGAATGGTGAATGAGTTCAATTGGTGGTTGATAGAGAATATATAAAATCAAAAAAATACTACAAAGAGAAAAAGGTTTTAATAGGTTTAATTACAACGAATGAAAATGGTGAACGAATGATGTTTCCAAATGAAAAATACTTTAATTACTTTTCAGATGAAAGTGTTGTTGAAATTGAAAAAGATCTTGAATTTAGTGATACTTTATCTTTTGGAACATATGCTGTATTCGACTTAATTTTTAAAAAAATCGGTATTGATGATATATTGAAAAATATTTTTGGAACTAATTCAACAATTATAAAAGCACTTGTTTGCTATTATTCTAGCAATTGTTCAAACACGATTCAAGGGTTTAAAACATGACTTTTTAAAAATTATGCAGGGTTAGAAAAAGTGAAATCTGAATCAACTATTTCTGAAATTTTAAATAAACATTTAACTGCAGAAAAAATTGCTAAATTTTCAGAACTTTGACTTAAAAATTACCAAAGAAATTTAAATAATAATGTGAATAAAAGTTATGTCAATATTGATTCAACCAATGTAAATACATCATCAAAAAATGTTAAAAAAGCTGAATATGGATATGCTAAGGAAAATAAAAATGAACCAATCATTAATATTGGTTTAGTTACTGATCAAATTAACAATTTTCCATTATTTTATGAAATCTATGCCGGTTCCGTGACTGATATGTCTCAGTGTGATATATTGATAGAAAAAATAAAAACAATTGGTATTAAAGATCATTGTCTAGTGATGGATAGAGGTTATTTTTCAGCCAAAAACATACATAATATAGATAAAAAAGGTTATTCTTTCATAATCATGGCTAAACTTTGGAATAAAAATTTGCAAAGAATTTTAGATGAAAATAAAGACAAATTTAAACATAAAATTAGTAATTTAACAAGTGATAAAAAATCATTCGGAATGATTGTGAAAGACAAAGTTTTTGATGATGTAAATAAGAAATTTAATATTGTTTTGCTCTATGAACCTATTAAAGAATCAGAACGAGTTTCATTTTACACAGAGTACTTTACACGTTTAGTTGAGCAAGTTAAAAATATGAAAAAATTAACAAAAGAAGTTGAACATAATTTTTCTGAATATCTTGATTTTGAGCTCGATGAAAAACGAAGAATTTTAAGTGTAACACCAAAGGAAGAATCATTTGAAAAACATATAAAAAACG
>NZ_SMDN01000049.1 GCF_006546935.1 Mycoplasmopsis mucosicanis | reverse complement strand
AGCATTTAGCAAACCATATGAAAGTTCAATATTTGCAAAAATATTATTTGCTGGAAAAGAAGAAAATATTGCACAGGTTTCAAGAGATAATGATAAGTTTACTATAAAACTTCAAAAATCTGTATCTCCTGAGTTTCGGAGTTACAAGCAAAATCAAAATATTTTTAAGTCCTTATGTACGTAGTACATAGGGATATTTTTAAGCAAAAAAATTACATAACATTACATAACATAATTTTATTTTTGTGATATAATTAAACTATGAAAAATCTAATAGTTATGATGATGGGAAACGGGAAAGCAAGATATTGCAGAGTTGTTAAGTCTAATG
>NZ_SMDN01000048.1 GCF_006546935.1 Mycoplasmopsis mucosicanis | reverse complement strand
AGTCGAACATTTCAATGTTGAACGGAAAGATATTGTACAAACGATTGTTGATGAAGCTATGGTCATGGCTGAAGATGCAATCCAAGCAGGCGAACACTTTTTAGTTCTCGCAAAAGAAGACTGGCATGAAGGCGTCCTGGGAATTGTTGCCTCAAGAATTGTGGAAACCTTCCATTTACCAACAATGGTATTAAATATTGACCACGAACAACAACATGCAAAAGGTTCTTCTCGTAGTATTACGCAAGTGTCAATGTTTGAAGCATTATCATCACAACAAACATTAATTTCAAAATTTGGTGGACACCATATGGCGGCAGGTTTAACTTTACCTATCGACCAAGTTTCTGCATTGCGTGAAGGATTAAACGATTGGATGCGCACGCACATTGATAC
>NZ_SMDN01000047.1 GCF_006546935.1 Mycoplasmopsis mucosicanis | reverse complement strand
GTAGTCTTGATATTCATCAGATGTTAGTGAATCATCATTATGATTTATCATCGACACTAGACACCTTTGCAAAAGTGTTTTCAAATCAAGCACACTATACCACTCTTGTTATAGGACCTGATCACTCAAAGGCCTCTATACTGGATGTGCATTTGATGAAGTTAAATCCACACCATTTAATCGTAGTGATGATTGATGAGACGGGACAAGTGAAACATCTGCATGTGACAAGCGATCAACCTTATGCTGATCATTCGATCATTAAAGTATCCAACTATCTATCTGCGAACGTGCGTCAATTTTTTGATGGTAATGATGTGCAATCCATAGAAGTGTATCGCATGCTGGGATTTAATGCAGAAGAGGCAGATTTAATCATTCGTATTTTACACATGT
>NZ_SMDN01000046.1 GCF_006546935.1 Mycoplasmopsis mucosicanis | reverse complement strand
CCTCTACCATACTTAAAGTTTTCAAGGAACATACCCCTATTTCTACCCTTGTTGCCTCTCAATTTATCAATTTCTGGAGTTTTACCTGTATAAAGATTGTACTCTCTATTTTTTTGTAAACCTAGAGCTGCAAACTCCCATTCTACTTCTGTTGGAAGACGGTACTTAGTAACTACCCCCGAAGTTGCGGCTCTATTGGCAGCAAGTATCCTAGAATTGGTAGTTTTAATACCTGTTTTTTGCTTTAATCTTTGCTCGTTGATATATCCTTGCATTTCAGGATCGTTAGCTTCATACTTATCAAGTGTAAAAGAAGCTTGTCCTTGATTGTTACTTTCGTTAGTATATAAATCTTTAGATAATACCCCTTGATCCATGAGGATTCTTTCGCCCACTCTATCTGTTAACC
>NZ_SMDN01000045.1 GCF_006546935.1 Mycoplasmopsis mucosicanis | reverse complement strand
CCACGTACGTTTACACGAGAAGATATCGTGGAGATTAACTGTCATGGTGGTATTCTGACAATCAACCGCGTACTTGAATTAACGATGACATATGGCGCAAGAATGGCTGAACCCGGTGAATATACGAAGCGTGCTTTCTTAAATGGTCGTATCGATTTATCACAGGCGGAAGCAGTCATGGACTTTATTCGTTCTAAGACTGACCGGGCGTCTAAAGTAGCAATGAATCAAATTGAAGGGCGTTTAAGTGACTTAGTCAAGCGTCAACGTCAATCGATTTTGGAGATTTTGGCACAAGTCGAAGTGAATATCGATTACCCTGAATATGATGATGTAGAAGACGCGACAACTGAGTTTTTATTAGAACGTTCACAAGAGATTAAACAAGAAATTCAAAAGTTACTCGACACA
>NZ_SMDN01000044.1 GCF_006546935.1 Mycoplasmopsis mucosicanis | reverse complement strand
ATCAAGGTGTGACGTTAGGTGGAACTGGTAAAGAAAAAGGGAAGCGTCATCCCGACATTGGTGATAACGTCCTTATCGCAGCAGGTTCTAAAGTGTTAGGTAATATTAAGGTGCATTCAAATGTTAATATCGGTGCTAATTCGGTCGTGCTTCAAGATGTTCCAAGTTATTCTACGGTGGTAGGTATTCCAGGACGTATTGTGAAGCAAGATGGTAGACGTATCGGTAAGACATTCGATCATCTTAACTTGCCAGATCCAATTTATGAGCAACTCAAACAACTAGAACGACAACTTGAACAAACTAAAAATGGAGAGATTAAAGATGATTACATTATATAATACATTAACACGTCAAAAAGAAGTGTTTCAGCCTATCGAACCAGGAAAAGTGAAAATGTATGTGTGTGGCCCAACTG
>NZ_SMDN01000043.1 GCF_006546935.1 Mycoplasmopsis mucosicanis | reverse complement strand
GATATTGTAAGCTCGTATAATGTGCATGTGTATGACTATGAAACCCTGTCACATCGACATTTTGTGCATTTGCACCTTTTTCAATTGTTTTCAATGTTTCACCGTATTGTGTGAGAACGATACGACTTTTAGGTGATAGCGCCTTAATATCTTCAATCACCATTTGAAGTTGTGCGTCATCTTCTATTAAATCCACTTTATTAACCAGTATCGTTTGACTCGCACGGACTTGATCTTCCATTAAAGCTTTCGTTTGTGCAGTATTGTCATGTCGTTTTATAAATCTGACACTATCCACCAAGCCTATCGTTTCTATTGATGAAAATGCATCCACTAATAAAGGGTCTTGACAGGCAACCAAAATATCAATCGGATTCGCAACACCAGTCGCTTCTACAATGATATAATCAACTTCTGCAT
>NZ_SMDN01000042.1 GCF_006546935.1 Mycoplasmopsis mucosicanis | reverse complement strand
ATTAAGAAAGAAACAGCTACAGAGCACTGCAAAAATTCATATTATCGTTCATTAGACTATCTAGCTCAAAACCAAAAAACAATACTAAAAAATTTAAATCAGGAAATATCAAAAATCAGTTCTAGAAATATTAAAGTTTTATGATATGACACAACAACATCATATTTTGAAACATTCAAAAGAGGTAATTTTAGAAAACCAGGGTTCTCGAAAGATGGTAAATTCAAGGAAGATCAAATTGTTATTGGTTTGATTACAGATGAAAATGGTATTCCACTACATTACAAAGTTTTTCCTGGTAATACTGCTGATTCTTCTACATTTATATCATTTATGCTTGAATTAGAAAAATACTACGGAATAAAAAACGTCACAATTATTGCAGACAAAGGGATGAGTGTAAATAGAAATATAAGATTTTTGGAAGATAAAGGGT
>NZ_SMDN01000041.1 GCF_006546935.1 Mycoplasmopsis mucosicanis | reverse complement strand
CAGTCGCTCTCAACTTCTTGTAAATTTCAATTTTCGCTTGTTCATTACGAATGTATTCAGCTGGTAAATATGCATCGAGTTTCAAATCTAACTCAAGCTCAGGAACCGGCGTTTCTTCTTTAATGCCACGTTTTTCGTTCACCGCTTCTTCTAACATTTGTGAGTACAAGTCAAAGCCGACCGAATCAATGAAACCGTGCTGTTGTTTACCGAGTAAGTTACCTGCACCCCGAATGTTCAAGTCACGCATCGCAATTTTAAAGCCACTGCCAAGTTCGGTAAATTCTTTAATTGCTTGGAGACGTTCTTCAGCAACTTCATTCAATACACGGTTCGTTGCGTGAAGGAAATACGCATACCCGATACGGCTCGAACGACCGACACGTCCACGTAATTGGTACAGCTGGCTCAAGCCAAAACGATCGGCATCTTCAATAA
>NZ_SMDN01000040.1 GCF_006546935.1 Mycoplasmopsis mucosicanis | reverse complement strand
ATTCAGTCCACTGTAATAAACTGGAATGAGCAACACAATCCCCTTTTTCTCATAACGTAAATACGTCTGTTGTTGTATCGTTAATCGTTCACTCGTCGATGCAATGCCACCTAAATCTTCAAATAATAACGCATCCACAAGGTCTTTTAATATGTATTGTTGTGCACGCGTTACATTGTGTTCGTGTTCACTTACCATATATGCCACTCCTAATAAAGACTTAATGTTGTGCCTATATTTTCAGCTTGCGCACGTTGATAAATGAAGTACGCACTCGCAATGTCTTCAATCGCCATGCCCATTGGATTTAATAAAATAATCTCATCGTCATGTTCACGTCCGACTTTCTCACCTGTCACAAGTTGTCCGAGTTCAGCGTGTAACTGTTCTCGACTGAATAGACCGTCTTGAACGAGTTGATGTATCGTTTTCTTTTCGCGATTACTTTGTGACCAATCATCTACGAC
>NZ_SMDN01000003.1 GCF_006546935.1 Mycoplasmopsis mucosicanis | reverse complement strand
CAACTTCTAAATCATTTAAAGATTTTGTATTTGATTCACAAGGCTATACTAAAACTGAAAATGGTATCAAATATAAGGAATTAGAGTTTCAATCACTCTGAAAAGGTTCGCGATTTAATGATAATTTTAGACGCAGAATTATATTTTTCAGTGAAAAACGAGCAGCTAAAGATAAAAATGATAGACAAATATTAATAAATAATTTTAAAAAGAAACAAAACAAAGAAGGTGTGGTTAGCGCTGAAGATATTATTGGTGTAAAAAAATACAAATTCTTCAAAAAAGTAGGCAATATGAGTTTTACTCTTGATCTAGACAAAATTGAAGACGATGAAAAATTTGATGGATATTATGTATATGAAACCTCCAGAAAAGACTTGAAACCTGAACAAATTGCATCGATTTATCACAAACAATACCAAATTGAAGAGAATTTTAGAACACTAAAAGGAGCTTTATCAATTAGACCAATTTATGTTAGAACACATCAGCATATCATAGGTCATTTTATATTAAATTTTATTGCTCTTGTTGTTCTCAAATACACAATTTACGCTATAAACAATTTTTATTATAACAATGGAGTTATAGATAAATACACAAATGAATCATTGATAACACTATTAAATTCATGTTTTGAATACACTCAAAATATAAACAATAAAACTGCAACTAAAAAATTTGTAGAAATAAACCCATTTATTTCAAACATTGAAAAATTTAAAGAAATAAACACAATTATTAAAAATGGTATGTAAGAAATTAAAAAAAGCGATTTTTGCGTATAAAATAGCGCAAATTTCGCTTTTTTAGTTTAAACTCCGAAACTCAGGAAAAGTTACCATTAAAATGAGCAAAAAAACATTTCAAAATGTTGGTTTCTTTATTTTATTTTTCATTTGTCTCCTAAAATAGTGTCATTTGATCTGTAGGATCAAGTTTTGCAAACACACCACTTTTTTCAAGTTTCTCTACTAAAGTTTTATTCACTTTGGCACGCATTGCAAAATCTTGGATTGAGGTAAATTCCTTTACACTACGAGCAGCAATTATTGAACTAGCAACCGAATCACCTAAACCTTCTAGTGCTTTGAAGGGAGGAATTAGACAGCCGCGTTGATGATCAATTAATCACTCATGAGCTTGAGAGAGTTTTAGATCAATATTTGCAATATAAAAACCTCTTGCATATAATTCTCTAGTTATTTCTAATGTTGGAATTAAACCTTTGTCTTTATCCTTAAGTTCATCTTTTGAAAGTGATTGCAATTGTTGTAATTTTATGTGGCATTTACGTCCGTTTTTGATATCAACCATAGAATCAATATCAACCTCTTTTGCATGAGTTGCATAATAAGCGGCATAAAATGCTAAGGGATGATGGATTTTAAACCAACCTATTCACCAAGCCATCAATACATATGCAACTGCGTGTGCTTTAGGGAACATATACGCAATTTTTTTCATCGAATCAATTTGCCAATCTTCAACATTTGTTTTTTTAAGGTGCTGCTCTTCTTCAAGTGTTAATCCTTTACCTTTTCGCACCTTTTCCATAATATTAAATGCATATTTGTTCTCTACACCTTGTTTGACTAATTGCACTAAAATATCATCACGACAACAAAATATGTCTTGGAGTTTATAACCTTGCTTCATTATCAAATCTTGAGCATTACCAATTCAAACATTTGTACCATGACTCAACCCTGATATTGATACTAAGTCAGCAAAAGATTTTGGTTTTGCTTGCAGTAACATTTGTCGAACAAATTGAGTACCAAATTCAGGCAAACCTAATGCACCAGTGTATTCACCACCAATATCTTCAGGTTTTATTTTCATTGGTTCTGTAGAAGAAAAAATCTTTACAACTTCGGGATCATTTTTTGGTAATTGTGCAACTTTTACTCCTGTATATTTTTCTAGCAGTTTAATTATTGTTGGATTATCATGACCCAATAGATCAAGTTTTAACACATTATCATGAATAGCCTTATATTCAAAGTGAGTTGTAAATCAAGTGGATTGAACATCATCTGCAGGATAGTTTATTGGTGTAAAATCTGAAACATCATATTCTTTAGGAATAATTATTATTCCGCCTGGATGTTGACCTGTTGTTCTTTTGACGCCTTCAATTTTTTTGGCTAAAAAACTTGCAAATGCATCGGAATATGAATTATGAGTTTCTTCGCAATAACTTTTTACATATCCAAAACCAGTTTTAAAAGCAATTGTTGATATTGTACCGGCTCGCAAAGTGTGAGAGTGACCAAACAAACGTCGAGTTTCATTATGAACTTCACCTTGAAACTCACCTGAAAAGTTCAAGTCAATATCGGGAACTTTATCAGCATTAAAACCTAAAAATGTTTCAAAAGCAATCTTGTGACCGTCGCGATCAAGATCAATTTTACAGTTTGGACATTGCTTATTTGGCAAATCATATGCAGATGAAATTCCTTCAATATTAGAAATTTCAAAATATTTGCATTGCTTACAAATGTAGTGAGGATCTAAAGGATTAACTTCAGAAATATCACAAAGTGAAGCAACTAAAGAAGAACCAACTGAACCACGGCTACCTACAATAAAACCTTCATCTAAAGATTTTTTAACCAACTTGTGTGATATTCAATAAATCACATCAAATCCATATTTTATAATCGGTGTAAGTTCCGCTTCTACACGTTTTTCAATAATTTTGGGCAAATTTTCACCATATCTAATGTGTGCATTTTTATAGACCAATTCACGAAGTTTGTGTGCTGAATCATCGAAATTTGGTGTGTAAAGTTTATCTTTAATTACTTGGACTTCTTCACACATATTTGCAATTAAATTAGTATTTAAAATCACAATTTCTTCAATAAGTTGTTTATCTTGCAAAAATGAAAATTGTTCTAGCATCTCTTCAGTAGTTAAAAAGTTTTGTGTCGGAATAGTTAGTCGAGCATCTCTTGCAAGATCATAACGATAAAGTGAATGACGAACACCTCCAATACCTTTTGCATAGACTAAAATTTCATACGCTTTTTTATCATGTGTATCTAGGTATCTAACATCGCCTGTTGCGACAGGAATCTTATTGTATTTTTTTGCAGTTAAAATAATGTCTTTAAGAGCATATTCAAGTTGAGTTTTTGTGATAAATTCACGGTCAATCCAGTGTTGAAATACTTGCGGTGCAGGTATTTCAATATAGTCATAACGCTGAATTTCATTCTCAAATTGTTCGCGAGATGAATAAAAATAATCATCCAAAAGTTTTGACTTAAGTGTTCCTGAACCAAATAAAAGATCTTTGTCAGGCTTAATATCTTCAAAATATGTTTTAGGACCAAAATTGTAATTTGTAGTCAAGCAACTCGAAATCATATTGAACTGTTTTTTGAGTCCATTTTGATTGCGAACTAAAACACTGATAACATAAGGGTGTCTATCTCTATGTTTTGTTTCACTTTCATATTTGTCAAGGTCTTCGAATGTTTTAATTTGATTATGAGTCATTGCATTCATCATTTCAAGTCAAACCTTAGCCAATACTTCAGCATCATAATCACCACGGTGTGCAATATTAGGATTATAATCAACACCTAAATTAGCAGCCAATTCACCAAGACTATGTTTTTTGCGGTCTGAAAAAATTATTCTTGAAACAACTAATGTATCAATAACACACACATTTGGAAAAGGCATTTGATGCAATCTGAATTGTTCTTTTAAGAAGTGATAGTCAAATTTTGCATTATGAGCAATAGCAATTTTGCCATCTAAATCATCGTAAATTTTTTGTAATGCAACCTTGATATCTAGACCTTTATCATCAATGTCACTTTGTGTTATTCCTGTAAGATTTGTTGTAAAAGGTGATATTTTTTCTTTAGGTTTAATTAAAAATTGTGTTTTATTGCTTTCTTTTTTATTAGGGCTGATGCTATATGAACCATACTCAATCAATTCATGAAAATGAGGACTTAAGCCTGTAGTTTCAATATCAAATGAAACATATTCAACATCGGAAATGTTTAATTGTGGAATTGAACCAAGAAAAATTGTCGGATTTTTTGAAAACGTTGAGTATGAAGCACCATAAAGTGCTTTAATTTTCGCTTTTTTAGCTGCTTGATAAAATTTTGGATAGCCTTGCACTGCATCAATATCAGAGATTGCTACAGCACTCATTCCAAATTGCTTCGCACGTGTAATAATGTCTTCAGGACTTATAAGACCATCCATTGTGCTAAACTTTGAAGATACATTAAGTTCAACTCTTTTTTTATCACTTGGAGCATTATCCACTGAAGTTTTCAATAATTTTTCACTTTTTTCAAAATAGTCAACAATGACAAATAATTCAGGTTTGCCTATCTTTGAAATCGATGTTGAACCCTTAACATTAATTCAATTGCCTATTGCTAAATCGTTTTTAATTATGTCCGCTTCTAAAGGTTCATTTTTGAAAATTTTTGCACTAATTGCATCATTATAATCGGTTATAAATACTGTGTATATGTGTTTTTTATTCTTTGTTTCGAGATAACTAAAATCATAGATTTCACCTTTTATTGAGATATCTGAACCCGCTGGTAATGAATGGATTTGATGAACATCAGTGATTTCGTATTGCTTTTGTGATCATTTTTTTCGTGAATATTCCTTGGTAGAAGGTGAAGGAAGATTGATTTTTTCACGATTTTTTAAAAGCTCGTTAAATTTTTGCTGTGCCGCTTTATCATGAACACTATTGTCAAAAAACATTTGACCAATATCAATTTTTTTAAGTCGCGAAGTTATATTAAGTTTATTAAAACCATATTTATGTAAATGTTGTAATAATTGTTGAATCAACACAGAGTTTTGTTCATATAAAAATTGATCAATAAAAACTACCTCATAATCATAATCATTAAGGCTTATTAATTCTTTGTTTCAGTCAAGTGATCTTAATTTTGAAAACTGAACTTTTTTAAATATTGTATATTCAATAAATTTAACAATATTCGTATGTTTATATTGCAATAAGTCAAAAATAAAATGCGCTGTGATTTTATAGAGACGATTGTTTTTAATTGCATTATATAATGCATAAAAATTTTCAACGCTTACTTCGTCATTGAATAAAATCGTAATTTCTAGGTGATCGGAATTATTATGACTTTGTAAATCCACAATTTCTGCAGTATTCATCTCTTCAGGTATTGCAAAATTTAGGTGTTCACAAAGCTTCAAAAACCTTTTATTAGTCGTGTTCATAACTCTCCATTTATTAGTTATAAAATTATATATTTAAATTAGATTATTAAATATTAAAGGTTTAAATATCGTATAAAAGCAGCGATATAACCACATAACTGTATGATATATTAAAACAAAAATACCACTTAAATTTAATAGTTGCTAAATTTAAGTGGTATTTTATTATTTAATAAAAAATCCTAAAATGCTGTAATGTTACTATATTCTTCAAAATCCTTTATTAAATGATCTACTTTTATTTTTCTATCAATTATATTCTCGTAATGCAACATAATTCCATTCAAAATACCTTTAATACATAGCTTTATTCACATATCGTTGTTATTATATGTAACAAAAATAAGTTTTGCATTGTATGGTTTATTATTTTCATTATTTTGTTTACCTAATTCAGAGAAAATATGACGCGTTATTGGTTCAACCTCATATTTTGACGTAGATGTCGCTTGCGTGTGAATTGTTGATTCAATGCAATAAATCGTGTTCAATTCTTCACCAATATAAACCAAATCACTTGTACCACCAGGCGCATGAGAAGAAGGGTATAAATAGATATCCATTTTGGTTTTAATGATGTTAAATGCATCGATAGGTCTTATCTTTTTGATATGGCAAAAATATAAATTTACAAAATATTCTGCAAGAGTGCTGTTTGCAACGTTCTTAAGGTTTTCATCGTTGTTTTTAAAACTAAACCGGTTATTAACATCTTGTTGATTGATTTGTTTTAAATATTCTCTGCATTGTTGTAAAGTGTATGGATATTGAACATCACTTTCATAATTTAAACATATCTTATTTTGTACAAAAGAAATTCTACTTTTGTCTATTAAACAAGTAAATGTATCTTGCTTTTGTTTTGATTTAATTAAGTGAAAATCAAACATTCAACGAGCGAAGAGATCTCTATAATCATTAAATAATAGTTCCATTACTCTTAATTTTTCAAAAAAGTATATAAACTGAGTCTCACCCTCAATATTATTTAATAAAGGAATAATAAAATTTATCTTTTGTTCAAATGTTTTAATTTTTTTGTCCTTTATTAAGTGTTTAAAGTATTTCTCGTCGCTGAAATCCGATTTATATGACAAAAAATCATCAAACACAATTTCTTCTTTTCGTTGAATTTTTAAAAATATATTCTTATACAACGAAAGAAATTTTGGTGGCTTGCGAAAATTAAGAGTGTTTATGTATGAGTCAATATTAATGTTATCGAGGCTTTTTTTCGCTATTAAATCTATTATTTCATCAGTATCTTTTTGATACAGACTTTCAAAACTATCACCTTCCTCAAAAACGATAAATGCTAAATAGAAATTAATAAATTTAATCTCTATATCTTTACTATTTAAAATGAAATCAATTCCTTTTTTGAACGGTGAATAGTTGTTGTATAAAGTTCTAAAAAATATACTTTCAAAGGGTTCACTATTTGAACTACCAATATCTATTTGTGGTTCAAAATCTTTAGAGATAAATTTTCATTTCTCCAATGATGAAATCAATAATTTAAATCTATTTTGTTTATCATTCGTTGGATAATTATATATTTGTTCATCCTTGCACCAGGTCTTAAACATTTTATCTTTAGATGCATCATCAAGATCTCTAAGTGAGTCTTTATTTGATACTACTCATACAAAAAATTGTCACCAACCATTAACTTGTTTTTCAACTCTATAAGATGTATCACCCAACTTATTAAATTCTTTATGTTTCATAATTTATTATTAATATCTCCCTATCTTTTCCATTATTTTTTCTATGATAATTGCTGTTACTATAATGTTTTTCAATCTCTATAACCTTGTACTTTTTAGATCAGTTCAATAGTAATTTATTTTCCTTACCGTTAGCACTCAACACATTAGAAAGAGCAAAACGAATATGTTTTTCATTCAATGTATCCAATAATTTCAACAGATCTTCTTCTTCTTTTTCTGTTCATATCGAATTATACGTTGCTTCTGTTATTAAATAAGGTGGATCAAAATATAAAAAATCATTCTTATTAATTATATTTAACTTTAAATATTCATAAATAAATCTAAAGTCGTTGTTTAAAAAGCTAATATTTCTAGATTGTAATGCTTCAACAAAATTTATTAATGTTTCTTTTCTTTTAATATTAAATTCTTGTTTACCGCTTGGTATATTAAATTTGCCATTCTTATTAAATCGTATTTGATTGTTGAACCCATAAATTATTAAAGTTAATAACTTGACTAATGAAGCATTAGAGGTCTTATTTGTTTTATTATTAAAATCATTTTTTAGTTCATTATAATTTTCAATATTTATTCGCTTATTAGGAGCTGAATAATCAAATTTCAAGTCATATTTTTTAACTATTTTATCGATTTCATCAATAATAAGCGAATAATCACTATTGTAAAAAAAGGTTAATAAAGCAATTAAAAATTTATCAATATCATTAGCGACAATCTTATTTGATTTTATATTAGCTAAAATTGTACCTCCACCACAAAAAACATCGTAAAAAGTATCAATGTCTTTTGGAAAGTATCTTTTAATTTGGTTATATATTTTGTGCTTATCCCCTAAGTAATATAGCGGACTTCTAACTACCGTATCAATGCTTATTCCGTATCTCTTAAACCTTTCAACTGTTTTGTTAAAATATTTTTTGTCAATTTCACAACCTATGAAACTTCTTTTATTTTTAAATGCAGCTATTCCCGTTGAGCCAGATCCCATAAAGGGATCAAAAATTAGATCACCTTCATTTGTATGTATCTGAATTATTTTTTCCAATAAATCAATAGGTTTTTGAGTTGGATGAAATTTATCACATGATTTAGAAACAATTGAAGTCTTAAATTCAGGTCTTAAATACGGAACGTCTGAAGGTTTATTAAATGTTCATTTTTTATGACCCTTAACTGCTCATAAAGCATATTCAAAATCAGTTACATATCTTCTAGAAGTATTTCTAGGCATCGGATTATTTTTAACTCAACGAAGCAAATCCTTAACTTCAAAATTAAGTTCTTCTAATTTATTTGCTATTTTACCCATGTTTTTGTAATCGTTAAAAATTATTATTGAGCCACCAGGTTTTAGCAATTTATCAGCATATTCAAGTCAAGATAATTGATCAAAACCATAATCTCAGCTACCAAAATCAATTCCATTTCGTCCGATTGTTTTAAAATTATTTTTCTTTGAAATGTTATAAGGCGGATCGGTGATTATTGCATCACAAACAAAAGACTCACGTTGCATATATTCAAGACAGTCTTCATTAAATATTTCATATTTCATATTTTTCATTTTACCAAAACTTATGCAATATAACTTTATTACTGTAATAATAATTTATTGCTATTACATATATTATAAAGTGTGTAAAAATTTGTAACTTTTATTTCAGCATTAAATAAAATAGTAATTTCTAGCTGTCACAAAGCTTCAAAAACCTTTTATTAGTCGTGTTCATAACTCTCCATTTATTAGTTATAAAATTATATATTTAAATTAGATTATTAAATATTAAAGAATAATATTAGCGAAAAAATTTAAAAATAAATGTAGGTTATGAGATGATAAATTTTACCAATATACACTCAAAAATGTGTATATTGGTAAAATTTATGCTTCTAAAAAGTGAAAAATAACATAGCACATTTTGTGCTGCGTGTTAATCAAAATAGAAGAATGCAAACTCTTTAATCATCGAATTGCGTCTTTTATAAAAGGTTGTTTTTGAACATAGATTTTCTCATCAACATGTACTGTGATCTGGTTCAAGTATCTCTTTAAGTAAAATGATTTTACTTAATTCGCTCATACAAGTTAGAACTCTTTTTAAGTTTTCTGAAGCATACTCATATATTGGTTTTAGTTTTGGTTGTTTATGTGTTTCTTTGAATATTTTGTTATATTCTTCGAGTCTTCTGCGTTTTGCTAGACCTAACTCAATGGTGCATATCTCCTTAACGCTTTTAAATTTTATGTTTTCGATAGTTGGGCCTTTGAATTCTGGCACATTAAAAAAATGAGCTTCCATTTTTCCTCCAAATAATAAAAAAACTTAGCAAAAAAAGCTAAGTTAAAAATTAATATGCTCTTGCAAAAATAACGAATCTTTTTGTTATTCTTTTGCAGGTGATACATGGAGCCAATTTAAAAGGTCGATCAAGTTTTTTAGGAATGCAACGTGTTGTTGCTCCTGTTTGATCCTTGATCTCTTGTTCTTCAGCATCATGACAGCAAAAAGGTGCTAAAACAAATTTTTGTTCTTTTATTTCTTTTTTGAAATCATCATAGTTATCAACCATTATTAAATTGGTATCAAGTCTATGTTTTGCTAAATTGTAAAGATTTTCATGAATATCATGCAATATATTTTTGACTTCATGTTTCACATCATCAATTGGTAAGATGATTTTTTCTAGGGTGTCTCGACGGACTAAGGTTACCATATTGTTCTCAAGATCTCTTGGACCAATCTCAATTCTAAGCGGCGTTCCTTGAATTTCAGATTGAGAAGCTTTAAAACCAGGATTTTTATCAGAATTATCTAATCTAACACGATAAATTCGCGAAAGTTCTTTATATAATGATTTGCTTACTTTGCTTACTAATGGATTTTTTGCTGCAAAAAGTTCAAGAATGTCTACTTGAACAGGGGCAACACGAGGCGGAATAATAATACCACGATTGTCACCGTGAGTCATTATAATTGCACCAAGCAGACGTGTTGAGACACCCCAAGATGTTTGATAAACAAAATCATAATTATTATTCGAATCTTTAAAATTAATATCAAAAGTTTTTGAAAAATTTTGAGCAAGGTAATGACTTGTACCGGCTTGAAGAGCGCGTCCGTCTTTCATCATTGCCTCAATTGTGTATGTTGAACAAGCACCAGCAAATTTTTCCTTTGGAGTTTTTTTACCAACGATTACCGGAATAGCTAAATAATGTTTTAAAAATTTTGCATATAAAGAAATCATTGTACGTGTAAATTGACGCGCTTCAATTGCATTATTATGACAAGTGTGTCCTTCTTGTCATAAAAATTCTCGACTTCTTAAAAATGGGTTAGTAGTTTTTTCTCATCTAACAACATTGGCTCATTGATTATAAATAATTGGAAGATCTTTATACGATTCAACTGTGTTTTTAAACAAGTCAGCAAACAACACTTCACTAGTTGGACGCACAAAAACCTTTTCATCAAGTTTTTCCTCACCTACATGAGTAATAGTGGCTAGTTCAGGATTGAAACCTTCAATATGTTCTTTTTCTTTATTGAATAATCTTTCAGGAATTAAAAGAGGTAAATAAACGTTTTGCACGCCTAACTCTTTAAATTCTTCGTTTAAGTAATGTTGAATAAGTTCTCAGATGCCATATGAGTTTGGTTTAAAAACTAATGTGCCTTTTAAAGGTCCATAAGCAATTAAATTACCTTGTTTTACAACATCAGTATATCATTTTGCAAAATCTTGCTCTAAAGGAGTTATTTTTTCTAGTTCTTTCATAATTCTAAATTTTACATTTTTTTTAAATTTTGCAAAATGCTAAAAAAATCGAAAAAAAAGAGCCAAAAATGGCCTTTTTGTAAATATCTGTCCTTTATTTAAATATTTTTCTAAAAATTTTCTCTTTGAAATCTGTATATGGATGTTCAGTCAAAGACAATGCAAATCTTTTTCTATGATAGCAACTAATTATGTTAGAAAATTGTTTAAAACCTTCAAAACCATGTGATCTACCATTTCCTGAACTTCCAACACCACCAAAAGGTAAATTATTTGAAACAAGTTGAACTAAAAGATCATTGACAACTAGTCCACCAGTTTTTATCTTTTGAGAAATTTTATTGATTAAATCATTATTTTTTGTAAATAAATAAGTTGCAAGAGGTTGATTTTTTGAATTAATTACATCAATTAGCTCATCAATATTTTCGTATTCAATGATTGGTAAAACTGGTCCAAAAATTTCGTCTTGCATAACTTGATCACTTCAAGTAGCATCAATAACTTGTGGATAAATTTTGCATTCATTTTCTATATCGCTTTTGTGAGCTGCGATGTAATTTTTAATTCTTTGATAATGGTTATAAGTGATAATCTTAGGAAAATCATCAAGATTAGGCAAAGTGATTTCAATATATTTTTGGCATAGTTCTTTAAATTTTGAACCTTGACCTTTAGGCACACAAACATAGTCGGGAGCAATACATGTTTGACCTGCATTAAGCAATTTAGCAGACATTATACGCGATACTATTTTTCCCAAAACTACTGAATTATCAATAATTACGGGACATTTACCACCTAATTCTAAAACTGATGGAGTATGATATTTGGCTATTGATTGTGCTATCTTAGTACCTGTTTTTTCAGATCCAGTAAAGAAAACAAAATCAAATTTGTTTTCTAATATTTGTATTATGCTTTCAACATTATGATCCATTACATAAGCCATATCAGATTGGAGTTGATCATTAATTAAATTCGATAATAAAGACGAGGTTGCTAGTGTAAATTCGGAAGTTTTAACAATATTTCTATTGCCTGCAGCTATCGATGAAATTAAAGGCATTAATGTTAAATAAAATGGATAATTTCAAGGACTTATTATTAAACATTGACCATATGCTTGTGGTATCAAAAATGATTTTCCACCAAAAAGTGTAAAAGGAGTTCTTACTTTTTTTGGCTTCATTCATTTTTTTAAATTTTTGATCACGTGTTTAATTTCATGCAAAACTAAACCAATTTCACTGAAATATGCTTCATAATGATGTTTGCCTAGATCTTGAAAAAGGACATCAATTATCTCTTTTTCATTCTTTTTGATTAGTTGATAAAGTTTTTTTAACACAAATATCCTTTCGTTATAAGAAACGAAAGGATATTTTTGGGTCATTTCTCGTTGTTTGTTGTAAATTATTAAATCTTTTTGGACCATTATTTTATTCTTCAGGGTCAGAGAACACATATCGACCAGTTTCAGTAACTAAAACATCGTCTTCACGTCTTGCACCACCAAAACCTTCGATATAAATTCCTGGTTCAACTGTAATAACCATACCTGGTTCAAGCATATAGTCTTTTGCTTTGCTACTTACATATGGCAATTCATGAACATCAATACCTAAACCATGACCAGTACCATGAACAAAATATTGTCCATAGCCTGCTTTTTCAATGTAATCTCGACAAATTTTATCAATTTCGCTAGCCATTATTCCAGGTCTAACAGCATCTCGACCTGCTTTAGCGGCTGCTTCAACAATTTCTAAAATTTCTTTTGATTTAGGATCTTTAGGTGTGTCATTACCTCTTTCATCTCATAGAATAAATGTTCTTGTGATGTCTGCTGAATAACCTTTGTATAGAGCTCCAAAGTCAATTTTAAGAAGCTCACCTGCTTCAATTTTTCTATCAGTTGGATGATGGTGAGGTTCAGCAGCAGAAGGACCACTAGCAACAATTTCATCGAAACTTTCTTTATCAGCACCACTTTGTTTTAGAAGATAATTCAATTTATGCGCTACTTGTTTTTCAGTAAAGCCAGGTGTAATTCAACGTTTAAGTTGTCATAATGCTTTTAATGATTTGTCAACAGTGTCTTGCATTATATTGATCTCTTCTTGAGATTTTAAAATTCGAAGCTCTTGACCTAAAATCATAACTTCTTCTTGTGGTTGAATAAGCGATTTCAAATATTCGTAGGTTTGAATTTTTAAATAATCTTTTTCAAATGCAACTTTTTTATATTTTTTTTCAGCAAAGAAATCTTTTAAAGCAGTTCCTTGCAATAAGTGAATTGTCACATTTTTTGCATTTGCAGTAGCATATTCAATATATCTACCATCAACAAATAGGTGTGCTTCATTCTGTTCAATAACAATATAACCATCTGAGGTTTGTACACCAGCATATCACAATCTAGTTTGAGCAGCTTCAGAAACAAGTGCATCAACTTTGTGTTCTGCAAACATTTTATCTAAATATTTTCTATTCATTTTGCCTCCTAATATCCAAATTTCTTAAGGTATTTAGCATCATTTATTCATTTATCAGCAACCTTAACTTTTAGTCTTAAATCCACATTTACACCAAAAAGATTCATCATCTGTTTTCTTGCATTAATACCAATTTGTTTGATTTTTTGAGCATTCTTACCAATAACCATTCCTTTTTGTGAATTTTTTTTAACATAAATTATTGAATTTATTGAAATTTTCTCTTCTTCTTCAATAAATTCATTAACTTCTACGGCTATCGAGTGAGGTAACTCCTCTCGTAATAAGTTCATTGCTGAAACTCTAATAATTTCTTTAGCAATAAAACGCATTGATTTATCAGTGATGTTATCTTCGCTGTAGTAGGGTTCGCCTTCAGTTGTGTATTTTTTTAACTCTTCAATGAGCATTTTGATAGATTTTTCATTTTGTGTTGAAACACTTAAAATTTTATCAAAGCCACATTTCTTAAGTTCTTCAATCTTAAGCGCAACATCTTCTGGTTTTTGAGCTAAATCAATTTTTGAAATAATAGCAATCTTATTTTCTTGATTCTGAATTTTTTCCAAAATAGCTCTATCGCCTGCACCAATTTGTTCATTTAGTGGAGATAAAAATAACACACAATCTATTTCGCTCAATGCATCGTAAGCATTTTTATTTAATGTCTCACCTAACTTATTTAATGGTTTATGAATTCCTGGTGTATCAACAAAAACAATTTGATAGCCAGGTTCATTATACACACCGCTTATTTGGTCTCTTGTTGTTTGTGGAATGTTTGAAACTATCGCAAGATCATAATTTATAATTGCATTCATCAATGATGATTTACCAACATTTGGTCTACCAATAATTGTTACAATACTTGCCTTCATTACTTAATTTGCTCACTTCTAATTGGTTTTGGAACCATTTGAAGAACACTGAATTTTTCAACTTTGTCACCTGAGTTTGAGTATAAGTAAATTGTTGCGTCATCAGGCATAAATTCAGTAATTACTTGTCTACAACCTGCACAAGGTGAAACAACATTTTCTGATGAAGAAATAATATGAATTTCTTTAAAAGTTCCTACTTTTGCACCATGAGCTACTGAACCAAATAATGCTGATCTTTCAGCACAAAGTCCTGATGGAAATGCTGCATTTTCAACATTGACACCAGGTCACTCACGTCCTTGTTCATCAATTGCTATTGCTGCAACTTTAAAATGTGATCAAGGACAATATGAATATTTTAATAAATCACGTAATTTTTCTATTTGCATGTTAATCTCCCTCTCTAGTTATATTCAAAGGTAAAAATATATCATCAACAATTTTGTCCATTTGAGCCTTATCTTCTTCACTTTCATGGTCATAACCCATTAAATGAACTAAACCGTGAGCAAACAAATAACAGTACTCTCGTCGAATTGAATGATTAAATTCATTCGCTTGTTGCTCAACTTTTTGGTGACTTATCACTAACTCACCTATGTGAAGAAAAGGCAAATTTTCAAAATCTTCACTGCCACCAAAGTCAAAACTTAATATGTCAGTTGGATAATCCTTACCTCTGTATTCTTTATTTAATTTCTGGATTTTTTTGTTATTCACAATTGAAACATCCAAGATAACCTGCTTGTTTGTTAAATTAAAATAGTTGCATAAATTACTTAAAATTTGTTTAAATTCTTCTTCGAATTTGAAAGAAGCTCCATTTTGGATATCAATGTTTATTTCAATCATATGATTATTATATTATTAAATATTTATAATTTATACAATGAATATTTATATATTTAATTAATATGGAAACAGAGCCTTCAATACACTTGTCTTCTCATAAAAAAGCGAACCATCAATATGAGTATTTGGAACTAGTTTCATTTCTGGTGGTATTTTATAAAAACTAACTAACACATTTTCATTGATTTTTTGGATTTTAAATATTTTTAGCATATAAAATCTGTCTGAATAATTCACATTAACCTGTTTATTTTTTTCAAGAAAAAACAACGTTTTTTCGGGTGCAATAAGCACTAATTCTCTCTTATCATTGATGAAAAATTGCACTTTTATTGTCTTTTCTATCTTGAAACTCAATACAAAATAAGCTAGAAGAACTGAAAAAATAATCAATAATGCAAAAAGAACTCACATTGTTTTAGTTGGCCTGGTTAACTTTGTCAAAATCTACTCCTTTATTGTTATAAATATATTTTCTACTGTGACTAATTTCAATAAACATAGCATCACTTTGAAATTCTTTAATTTTTTCTTTTATCTTATTGAAGACGCGTGTTTCAAGATTTTCAAATGCTTCATCTAAAAGAATGAGTTTGTACTTTTTAGTAAACAACTTCAAGAGAATTATCAACTGTCTTTGACCTGCAGAAAAATTTTGTCCATTGTCTCTTGAATACGAATTAAAATTAATGTTCATTTCTTCCATCACTTTATCGAGTTTGTATCTTTGCACATTTTCAAGAAGAATATTAGCAAGTTCATTTTTACCACAAGTTAAATAGTCATAAACTGTACCAGTTTGGACAAATACATGTGGATTTATCAATAAAGTAGAATTTTTAAGTTCTGAATTATTAATGAATTCTGACTCATTTTCATTGATATAAATTTTCCCTCTAGTACTGAAATATGTGTAATTTAGTAAATTTAATAGAGTACTTTTACCACTGCCATTTTTACCAAATATCTGTGTGTTTGAGTCAAGCATTAACCCTTTAATCTTGATTACTGGATTGCTTTTGTCATAACCAAAATCAATATCATTGAGACATATATTATTTATTTTTTCTATTACAATTCCTTTGTCATTTAACTCATGAGTATTAAGACAAAAAACAAAATTCAACATATCAACATGCTTGTCAATAATTTTTTTTGATGCTATCAGTCCGCTTAATGAACTTATAGGTTGAGTAAAATAATTCGATGCAGTTAAAACCAAAACAACCTCACCTATGCTTATTTGATTTTTTAATATTAGAAAAACACCAATAAATACTGTAATTAAGCCTAAATTACCTATAACTAAGTCAGTAACAAAAAGACTTAAATTATTTTTATTATTTAAAGTATAGTCAATTGCCTTATATTCTAGCATTGACTTTTGTCTTATAAGTTCTTTGTAATTTACCTCATTTTTTGTTCTAAAACTGTTCAATGAATATACGTTTTCCAATTCATTTAGTGAAAAAACGTGAGCTTTATTTAAATATTCAGCATACTTTTTCTCAACAAAATAGTTAAAGACTAACTTAATTAAAAAACTTAACACACTTACACACAAAATCATTAGAAATAATTGATAACTAATTCATATAAGCAGCATTGTTGAGATCATTAATGCAACTAGTTCAGATCAAAAAATGTAAAGAAATGTTGATTGAAAATCAGCAACCATTGATATATAACTCAATCTCTTCAGTATTTCATTCCTATCCAACCTATTTAATTCATCTAGCGAAACTGATTGAATTTTTCTAAAAAATGCATCCTTAATTGCAATTTCAGTTTTATTACTTAGTTTTTTAGTAAGCGTATTTTTGAAAAAATTATTGCTAAAACGCACGAAATTTACTCACAAAAAAGCAACAAAAAGAATAATATGAGTCTTTAGTAAATTATTTGGAATCACAAAATCGAAAACTAATTTGATAAAAAATGTTGATCCAAAAGCTAAAAGAGTTGAGAGCAATGCAGAAATAATCAACACAAACGATGTTGAATCAATATTTATGAGTGATTTAAGTTTGTTATCAATAACAAATTGTTCATTTTTTATCACTTTATTTTCATCTAAATACACAAAACTTATGTAGCCAGTAAATATTTTTTCAAATTGATCTCTATGGATTTTTATGCTTGTTCCAACTCGAGAGTCTTGAAAATAAAATACATCTCTGTGTATTTTTTCAAGGATTAAATAGTGTTGCAAACCTTCTTCTTTAATTAAGCAAACTAATGGAAAATCAACCTTTGCAATGCTAAATAGATTGTTAATTTCAACTTTGTATGTATCAAAAACTAGATTAAATTCACTTGCAATATCTTTTAAACCTGCAAGACTTATTCCATCCTTTCCATAATTTGCTTTTAACTTAAGATAAGACAGTGAAACATCATTTTTTGTGTATTTTTTAACAAAAAATTGCATTACGTGGAGGCCGCAGTCTTTTATATCGTGTTGTTTTGTTATTTTCATAACTTCTTTTTGACTTTTTTGCTTCACAAAGCATAAAAAAGGAAAAAATTAGCATTTTTGTATCAAAAAGACAACATTTAAAGGCTTGCAAATAATTCGAGTAAAGAAACAAATCTATTTTAAAGGATCATATTCACTCAAATTAAGGTTTTATAGATAATATTTTTTAGATATTTGCTCAAATAAATGTATTGAGTTTTAGTAGCTTTAATATAATTATCAATAAGGAGAAATTATGGATAAAAAAATAGTTGCACTAGCAAGCGATCATGCTGCAGTAGATTTAAAAAATAAACTGGTTGACTACGTTAAAAAATTAGGTTATGAGGCTGTTGATTTAGGTCCTGAAAACGACGCTCAAAAAGTATCTTATTCACTTCAAGGACATAAATTGGCTAACTATATAAAATCTAATAATGTATGTTTTGGAATCGGTTTATGTGGTACGGGGTTAGGAATTTCTTATGCTCTCAATCGTCATCACGGAATTCGTGCTGCAAGAGTAACAAGTGTTGAAGATGCAAAATTAGCAAAACAACATAATAATGCAAATGTGTTAGTTTTTGGTGGTCGTCAATTAAGTGAAAAAGAAGCGGAAAAAATGCTTGATGAATATATTAAAACTGATTATGAGGGCGGCAGACACCAAGAACGAATTGATGACATAGAAAATTTAAACGAATAATAAATTAATCAATAAACTTGCAAAACATATTGCAAGTTTTTTTTATAAAAAAAAGAGAAAAAATTTACAAATATACACATTTTTGAGTATATTTGGGAAATTTATGAGTTAATAAATCAAAAAAATGTAAAATTAAATTTATGAGTAGTGTTTTTAAGGCTACAATAACAAATTCAAATTTAATTGGTATATGTGTAGCAAGCATTTTATTGATCAGTTTAGGTTTTTTATTCGTTAAGAAAAGAATCTTCAACAAGACATGAATACCAGCATTTAGTAAACTTGTTCTCGAAGTTTCCTTACCTGCTATTGCTTTTAGAGGATTTATGTCTTCTATGACAATTGAATTGCTTAAGCAACAAGCATGAATAATACTTATTTCCTTTGTAATGCATGGTGTCTTGTGTTTTTTGGCTTGAATTTGATCAAAATTTCAACACAAAATACCAGCATTTATAAAGAATGCTAACTCAAACTCTGTATTAGGTACTCTTTCAGCAAAAACAGATGGCGATATTCCGCAACAAAGAGTTATGGTAATGTTTATGCTACTGGTTTTCGGTATGACTACAACATTTGGACTTCCGGTTTTAGCTGAATTTTATAAAGGTACGCCGCATCAATCAAATGCAATAATTAGTGCTAGCATTTATAATTTTCCTCAACGTATTTTTCTTTATACATATGGTTTTATAGTGCTAACTGGTATGAAATCAAGTAAGCAAAATTTCAAGAAAAATATGAAAGTAATGCTGACAAATCCTACACTTTTAATTACTTTTTTTGGTTTTGTTTTGTGACTATTGCAACTCATTCCATCTTTAGGTGCACATGAAGTAATGCTTAATAAACCAATTAATATAGCAACACAAAATGGTGAAATTGTTGTCGAAAAATACGCAAATTATGGCTTATGGTTTCAACGTATCTATATAGACCAAAACAATGAAAGATATATTTATAACTTTGCTCAGAACCTCTATACAAAAACTAATCTTGCTCCTAGTGGTTATATGAATTTTTCAACAACAATTCCATTTGTTTTCAATGTAGCCAATATGATTGCTGCTATTTGTACTCCAATTGTCTGGTTTAGTGTTGGAATGAAAATGGGCGAAAGCAAACTTAAACATGTTTTTTCAGACAAATGAGCATGAATTTATACAATAATAAAAATTATTGTAATGCCTGCAATAATCTTAGGTATTTTAAAGGCGTTAAATAATTCTGGTCATATTGATAAAATCACAGGTCTTTCAATTGTCGTTATCTTTTCAACTCCACCTGGTGCAGTACCAACATCGCTTTCACTTTCACATAATCAAGCACCGCATTTCACTGCTCGCGCTTCTGCGCTTTCAACACTTGCATCAATAATTTTTATACCAACATGAATTGTGATTAGTGAAGTTACATTTACTTAATTATTAATAATTTTGTATATTTTATATATCATTTTATTAGATGGACAAAAAATCTGAACATATCTACACTGGCTTAAAAATCAAAAAAATGAATAAAGCTTACAGAAAAGCTATTCGAAAATCTTCAATAAGCAAGAGTGTTATTCCAAACGAAAACAATGATTGATGAATTTATGAAAAAGTCATCAAGTTTTTTATTCGAATTATTTTGCTTATCTCAACACCCCGTGCAGTATGACAAAACAAGAGTAAAACAGATGAACTAATTGACCGAACATACTCAAAATTCAATGCAAAGGACTCAGTTTTTGTTTCTATATCACTCGCATTTTATTTCCTAATTTCATTTGTGCCAATACTTACAATTGTTGTTTTTTTAATGAATCTATTGCCCGAGACGTTTAGCAAAACATTCATAAATGAAATTATGCACAGAATTATCCCTGGAGCTGAAAATGTCCTAAGTTTAAACTTTAAAACAGGTTTTTCGAAAAGTGCAAACTACACTGCAATCGCGTTTTTGTTAATTACTTCAACTTGAATTGGCTCAAGTGGTTGAGGACGATTTATTTACTTGCAAAATTATGTTTATAAACACGAATCCTTAGGAAATTTCTTTTTAAATAGACTACGAGGTTTTTTTATTGTTATAGGTATCAGTTTATATATTTTTATAATGGCTTTATTTTATGTATCATTTTTTAATTATATTAATCCTAAAATAAGCACCAATACAGGTAAGAATATTTTCTTCTACATATCTTTTGATATATATTTGTTTATATTTTTATACATTGGATTTATATTGATATATAAACTTACTCCAAGTTTTAAAAATCCACTCACTTCAGTATTACCAGGTGTTTTAATCACAACTCTACCTAATTTAGTTTTTATTAGTGTTTTTGGTCATTTGATTTCTAATGGAAATTATTATAAAAACTATGGTATTGTAGGTGCTTTTATTTATTTAGCTTTGTTTGTATCTTCGCTATCATATTTCATTTTTCTAGGCATTATAATTAACGAGGCATATTACAAAACTTATTATTCTTCATACACAACAGCCAAAAGAAATTTCTGAATCATTAAGGTGTAATTTTACTTATTTACACGTTTATGAGTACTTTTGGTCAAAATTATCACATTAAAATATTATAATTTTATATTAGCACTCTAATATGTTTTGTGCTAAAATATTTATTATGAGTAAAAAAGATTATTATGAAATTTTAGGTGTATCGCGCGACGCTACTGACAAAGAAATAAAAGCTGCTTATAGAAAGCTAGCAATGAAATATCACCCTGACAAACTAAAAGACGGCACAAGTGATCAAAAAATGCAGGAGCTAAATCAAGCATACGATGTTTTAAGCGACAAGCAAAAAAGAGCAAATTATGACCAGTTTGGATCTGAAGAAGGATCTCAAGGCTTTAATTTTGGTGATTTTGAAGGTGGCTTTGGCGGTTTTGGAGATATCTTTAGCAATATCTTTAGTGGATTTGGTGGATTTAGCAGTTCAAGAAGTACAAAACCGCGACGTGGTGATGACTTGTTGTACAAAATCAACATCACTTTTGAGCAAGCAATCAAGGGTGATGAAATTAAACAAAATCTTGAAAAATGAGAAGCATGTTCAGATTGTGAAGGAACTGGAGCTGCATCAGAGTCAGATATTATTACTTGTAATCAATGTAGAGGAAGCGGACAAACAAACGTTCAACAAAGAACACCTTTTGGTGTTATAAATACTGCAACAACATGTAATAATTGTCAAGGAAAAGGTCAAGTAATTAAAAACAAATGTAAGACATGTAAGGGCCAAATTTACGTCAAAAAACAAAAAGTTATCACATTTAATGTTCAACCAGGAAGCGAAACTGGAGATAGAATCAAAATCACTGGTTATGGAGCTAAAGGAACTAATGGTGGAGCATCAGGTGATTTATACATCGAACTTAATGTTAAACCTCACTCACATTTCCAACGTGATGGATTAACAATTTTTCTAGAATATCCAGTCTCATTTATTGATATTATTTGTGAAAAAGAAGTGATTGTGCCTACACCTTATGGAAATGAAACAATTAAATTAAGAAGAAGCTACCAAAACGGTAAAACATTAGTTTTGAGCAACAAAGGTGTTCGAAGAAGTGGTCGAAGTGGTGATTTAAAAATAATTTTAAAAGTTGTAATCCCTAATTTATCAAATTCAGATATGTCTAAATTATCAAAAAATCTTGAAGAATACAAAGACACAACAAATTATGATTTCATAAAACAATTTAAATAATGCCTTTATAGGCATTTTTTATTTAAATTTAAATATATTTATATAATTAAATAATGAAGCGAAAAAATGTTTTGAATATTGATGAAATATTTCCAAATAAAGGTTATGATTCCAAAAGTTTATTTAACTCTCTTTTAAAAGCAAACAAAGAACTTGAGAATGATGTTGTTGACTTTATGAAGTTAAAACCAAATGCAAATTTTGAATCATTTTTTGATGAAGTATCAGCACCCGAATTTAATTTTGATAAAGTTCATAAACAATCATTTTTGAATAAAAATTATTGAATTTCTCTCAAAAATTCGTTCGATGCTCTCAACTTTATGACGCAAACAAAAGGAAAAAATTTTTTTAAATCAATTTCATTTCAGCACAAAACGCTATCAAAATTAATAGAAGAAAATGCAATCGAAATGCAATACAACAATAATATTGATTTAGGTTTAGACTCTAGATTCAATTCAGAAGATACATTAACTCTTTCTGAAACATCTGAAATAGTAATTAATAAAGTAAAATTCTAAAATTAAGGGGTAATATGAAAAAGATAAATGTCGCAATTGATGGACCTTCAGGTGCAGGAAAATCAACAGTCTCACAAGAAGTAGCTAGACGAATAAATTACACTTTTATAAGTTCGGGAAGTGTATATCGAGCTATTGCATATGTGGTCAATGAATTAGGAATTGATTATGAAAATGAGTTAGAGGTCAATAAAATATTAAATGATGAATTTTTGCAAATTCATCTTGATAATCAGCAAAAAATTTATCTCAAAAACAAAGACATTACATCGCTAATTCGTGCAGACATTATCTCAAAAATTTCTTCAAACATTGCTGTTTATAAAAAAGTTCGTCAATATGTTGTTGATTTTGTTCAAAAAATCACCAAAGCAAATAAAGGTTACATTATGGATGGCCGAGACACAACTTATCGAATTATGCCTTATGCAGAGTTGAAAATATATTTGACTGCTAGTGCTCCTGAAAGAGCAAGAAGAAGAATTTTACAAAACTTAGAACTTGGATATAACACTGATTTTTATGAAGTTTTAGCCGATGTTGAAGCACGAGACCTCCGAGATTCATCAAGAAAAAATGACCCCTTAAAAATTGTTGAAGATGCACAAGTTATTGATTGCACACACATGTCATTTGAAGAAGTTGTTGAAGAAATAATAAGAAAAATCAAGGTAAAAGCTGATGAGAAATAATGTAATTGCAATAATTGGAAAGCCAAATGTTGGAAAAAGTACTCTATTTAATAGATTAATTGGCAAAAAAAGTTCAATAACTTATGATGAACCTGGTGTTACTCGTGATCGACTTTATGAAACCTTTGAGTGAGGCGGTAAAGAAATAAAAATTATTGATACTGGTGGTATTGAAATTGAAAATCGTCCTTTTCAGGAACAAATAAGATTGCAAGCATCAATCGCTATTGAAGAGGCCAATGTTATTATTTTTATGGTTGATGGTTCTAGTGAAATTACTAATGATGACCAAATGATTTTAAGTATGCTGCAAAAAAGTGGAAAACCTGTCGTTGTAGCAGCCAATAAACTTGATAACCCTGACAATTTTAATTGAGAATGATACTCACTTGGAGTTGACAATATTTTTAAAATTAGTGCTCAGCATGGTCATGGTGTCGGTGATGTACTAGATGAGTGTTTAGCAAATTTACATTTAGATGACCAAAAAAGCCAAAAAAACTTTAGACTTTCAATAATAGGCCGTCCAAATTCAGGAAAAAGTTCGCTTTTAAACCTTCTTTCAGGCGAGCAACGTTCAATAGTAAGTGATATTGCAGGCACAACTCGAGATGCAGTTAAAACTCTAGTAAAAATTCAAGACCATACATTTGAAATTGTCGATACGGCTGGTATTATAAAAAAATCAAAAATAATTGATGCTGTTGATAAATATGCATTAATGCGAGCTATTTCAGCACTTGAGGAATCAGATTTATCTTTAATAATGATTGATTCATCAAGAGAATTAAGTCATTTTGACTCAAGAATAATTGGTTATGCATTGGAAAACCAAAAACCGATTATTGTTGTTGTAAATAAATGAGATTTGATTACAAAAGAAACTAATACAATGAGCAATTTTGAAAAAAATATGAGAAACAAATTCCATTTTGTGCCTTGAGTACCTTTTTGCTTTATTTCAGTGCTCCATAAACAAAGAATTAACAAACTAATAGACACAATATTACAAGTAAAAAACAACCTTGAACGTGATATAAAACCATCATTGTTGTCAAATTTAATTAGAGAAACACAGTTAATTCAACCTGCTCAACCATATAATGGTGGAAGACTAAATATCTATTTTGCTCGTAAATACACAGACGCAAAAATTCCAACATTTGTTTTTTATGTAAACAACAAGAAGTTTCTTCATTGAAGTTATCAAAGATTTTTAGAAAACCAATTGAGACAAATGATAGATTTTACAGGTTGCCCGCTAAAACTTATATTTAAGAATAAATCAGGTCTTGAGTAATTTTTTGTGGTTATTTTTACCAAAACTACTCAAAAATGTGTGTAAAAAACAAAATATCTTGGTGTTTTTTACATTTCATACTAAAATATTTTCAATATAAATTAATTACTAGGAGAAAAATGACAAAAAAAGAATTTGTTGCTGAAATAGCAGAATTAATGAATGTTCCAGTTAGAAATGCAAGTGAGTTTTTCGACAAATTCATCTATGTATTACAAGATAATTTAGCTAAAGGTGAAAAAGTTCAATTAAGCACTCTCGGAACTTTTGAAACAGTTGAAAGAGCTGCTCGTGAATCGATAAATCCATTCACAAAAGCAAAAACACTAACACCTGCTAAAAAAGCTATTAAATTTAAATCTTCAAAATACTTAAAAGAAGCAATTAACTCTAAGTAAAATTGCTTAAGTAAGGTAAAAAATCAATAATTCCTGGATATGTAAGTTCAATTTCATATCCAGTATTTTTTATTTCTTCATATGATCAGGATTTTTTTCAATGCTCTGCAAAATAACTGGCTTTCACTAAATAAAACTCATCAACATTAGAAAAAAGTACTATAAAAAAAGCTATTCCTCCTTGTTCATAAACTCTCTTCAAATATTCAATCTGATGACTTAAAATATTGCTTGATGGAAGCCGATTTTCATTTGTCGTTTTGGCCTCAAAAGCAACAAAACTACCGTTTACACAACCTATATAATCTACTGTACTCTTTTTAAAAACATAAGCATTAATCAAATCTTTTTTGTCTGAAATCTTTTGAAATTTCACTGGCAAAGACTTCTTTTCAATCAAAGCTAAATTATTTTTGTCATAATACGAGATTGTTTGATTGATAATTTTTTCTAATAACATTCCGCGATTTTTATTCATGCTTAATATTAAACAAAATGAAACATAACTCCATAAAAAGGAAAAAATTATTAAATCAGTGTGATTTTGATTAATTTTATATTCTTTTATTAATATTAAAATTAAAATTTAAGTTATATATTAAAATTGAATAATATAATTAATTTATGATTTTTTTGAAGAAAAATAAGTTTTCAAAACGGCAAATTGGTGTAGATATAACAACAATTAGCCGTTTTGAGAATTGTGAATTAAACTTTATAAAGAGATTTTGTTCACCAGAAGAAGTAGCAGAATTAGAAAAACAAGTTGATAAAGCAACATATTTAGCAAGTTTATGAGCAATTAAGGAAGCTTTATTTAAAGCAAATAATTCACTAAGCAACTTCAATAAAATTACCATTCAAAAAATAGACAAAAAATGAACGTATAAAAATTATGCAATTTCAACCTCTCATGAAGGTGACTTGCTGATTGCTTTTGTTTCAAATTAAAAAGGAGTGTTATGAGTTTTACTTTTAAAATGATCTTTCTTTGATGACATTTTCTTTGATGTATGTGAAGATTAAATGCAAACGCTAGAAAGTATCGACGTCTAAATGATGAATTTCCGCTTCAAAGAAGAAGTGATTATTTACTCAAAAGGGTTAAGCAATTATTGTGATATTTCAATGTAAAAGTTGATGTTAGTGGTCTTGAAAATCTACCAAAAGCGCCAGCAATTTTGATGCCAAATCATAAATCAAATATTGATCCATTACTAATAATTGCTGCTTTGGAAAAGAAAGATTATTCACGTCAAGGTGGAAATAAAATTGCTACTTTTTTAGCAAAAATAGAGTTACAAAAAAGAAGAATTGTTAGAAACACATTAGAATTAATTGACACAGTATTTATCAACCGTGCAAATCCACGTCAGTCTGTATTAGCAATCAAAAAACTAGGCGACTTTGTAAAAACAAAAAAAACTTATGGAGTAGTATTTCCGGAAGGCACTAGAATTAAAGAAGATGGTTTAGGCGAATTTAAAGGTGGTGCAGTTGCAGTTGCTCAATCACATTATTTACCTATTGTTCCAGTTGCAATTTCCGATACTCGTGATGCGCTAAATAAACACAGACACAAAAAATTAATAATAAAAGTTGAATTCTTAAAATCATTAAAACCTGTTGAATTCATCAAAATGGAACGTCAATCAATAGCAAACAAAGTCAAAGAATCTATAGAAAAGGTATTGAAAAATGAGTAATTTATACTTAAACGATGAAGAAAAATTCAAAATAAATATTGATAATTTTGATGGACCTCTTGATCTATTGTTGGCATTGGTTCAAGATAAACATAAAGACATAATGGACGTTGATGTTGCTCAGTTAGCGAGTGCTTATCTTGAAATTATTCAAAATTTACAAGACAATGAAATCGATCTTGCTGGTGAATATCTAGTTATGGCTGCTACACTTCTAGCACTCAAAACAAAAATGATGTTATACACACCTGAAGAAAAACCAGAAATTGAAGAAGACAAACGAGAAATTTTACGTCGTCTTTATGAATACCAGCAATTCAAAGAAATTTCCAAAACATTGCGTGAACGCGAAGCGGCTAGAGGTGATATTTTTATCAAAACTCCAAGCGATATTGAACCATTTTTAATTGACGATGACAAAACTCAACTTGATGGCCAATCAAATCCACTTAAACTAATCACTGTCTTAAGAAAAATGTTCGAAAGAACATATGCAATTCAATTAAGAAAAACAAAACTTGAACATTTCCACCTTACACCTCAAGACCAAATGCCTTTCATAATGGATTTATTTAAGAATAATGATGAGGTTAAATTTGAACAAGTTTTTAATCAACCAACAATGAATCACTTTGTAATAACTTTTTTAGCACTCTTAGTTCTTGTTAAAACTCAAAAAATAGTGCTTGAACAAAAAGAGCAATTTGGCACAATAACATTTAAAAAAGGACCTGAATATGAAAAATAATATTTTGGAAGCATTGCTTTACATTCAAGGAGATGAAGGTTTAACCCTTGAACAAGTCAAAGAAATTTTTAATTTAAACACAATACCTGAAGCACGAAAAGTTATGAACGACTTCACAAAAGATTACAATATGCGTGATACTGCTTTAAAAGTTGTGAATTTTAATGAAATTTTCAAACTTGCAACACGTGAAACATACAAAGAATACATCACAAAAATGGTGCAAGTAGTCAAAAAACACAGACTTTCAAATGCTGCAATTGAGGTCGCTGGTATTGTTGCATATAAACAACCCGTCACACGTTCAATGATTAACAATATTCGTGGAGTTGCTAGCGAGCAAGTTATGAACACATTATTGGCTAAAGGTGTTATTGAAGAAGTCGGAATTTCAATGAGTCCTGGAAACCCTGTTTTATATGGAATTACAAACAAATTTTATGACTACTTCAGAATTAGAACAATGGCTGACCTTCCAAAATTGGCCGAATTTAATTATGTAGACGGAATTGAAAATGATACTGCTGAAGAGTTAAATTTCTTTGATTCTCAACGTGGAGATCAACTTTAATAGTGGTGTAGCCACTATTTTAGTTTTTTATGCAAAAACAAAGATATATTGCAACAAAAAATGACCACAATCGCAAAATACTTAAATTCATTCAATCAATTTATGCAAACACACCTATGTCTAAAATCTACAGAACATTTCGACAAGGTGACATCAAGGTTAATAACAAAAGAGTCAAAGACTTCAACTATATTATCCAGCCAAACGACATTATTGAAGTTTATGGAATTTCAACACTTGTTGAAGCTATCCCATATAGTTCTTCAACAAAGTTGCAAGCAGATATAATTTATGAAGACAACAACATTTTAATCGTCAATAAACCAAATAATATTGCAGTCCATTCTGAAGCTAACTGTCTTGATGAGCAAGTTCTCTCTTATCTAAATGTTGAATTTGAGAATGCATTTAAACCTAGTCATGTTGGACGTCTTGATAAGGCAACGAGTGGTCTTATGTTATATGCAAAAAATTACTCTTCTTTGGTTCAACTAAATAAAAAACAACATTCATTCACTAAGCAATATATATTCATTCCTGAGTGTGATATTAAGCCTAATATTTATGAGTTTTATATCGAAAAAGACGAAGTCAATAAGCGAATGAAAACTACTCAAAAATCAGTGTTTTCGCAAAAATCAATCACTAAAATTGAATACATAAACAACACATATTATGCAACACTACTTACTGGAAAAAAACATCAGATTAGGCTCTGTTGTGCTACACTAAATGCTCCAATAAAAGGTGATGTAAAATATGGTGCAAAAAGAGACAAAAGACTATACTTACACTCATATTTATTGAAGTTTGACTCACTTGAAGCAGATTTAGAATACCTTAACAACAAGGAATTTAGATCTCTACCAAATTGATAGAAAGGAAATTATGAAAAATATTACAAAGGAACAACTAGTTAGTATTGTAAAGAGACTTATGCTTGAACCTAGCAATGAAGTCATTGACCAAATCCTTGCAGAATGAAACTCAATTCAACGTTCGTTGGAATTTATGAATAAATTTAATACTGAAAACATAAAACCACTAACACACATAAATGAAAATTTATTCGTTGATTTTTTACGTGAAGATATTGTTAGCGAAGCAGATAGCATCACTAAACAACAAGCATTAAGCAACGCAGGTGATTTTGACAACGACTTCATCATCACTACAAAGGTGGTAAGATAATGGAATTGATTAATAAAGGTTACTTTATAGGTGCTCAAAAAGAATTAAAAAACAATAAAAATAATGCTGTTGCTTATGTTTATGAAAATTCATTAAAGCAAGGTTCAGGAGTACTTAGTGATGCAGTATTTACTATTAAGGACGTTTTTGCAACAAAAGATGCAAAAACTACTGCTTCAAGTAAGATTTTAGAAAACTTTAAACCCGGTTACAATGCAACATGTGTGCAAAAATTACTTGACGCAGGTGCTGTACCTGTTGCAAAAGTATATAACGATGAGTTAGCACTTGGCGGAACTGGCACATATAGTGCATTTGGTTTAATTAAAAATGTAAATGATCCTCAAAGACTTGCTGGTGGTTCTTCATCAGGTTCAACTGCAACACTTACCAAAAATATTTCCTTTGCTTTAGCTTCAGACACTGGTGATTCAGTTCGTCTGCCTGCTTCATACAATTCTCAAGTAGGTTTCAAACCAAGTTATGGAGCAATTAGCAGATATGGAATGTTTGCTTATGCTTCCTCAATGGATACAGTCAGTTATTTTGCTCATAACGTGAATGATATAGCAGTTGTTTCACAAGTTTTATATGGCAAAGATAACAAGGATTTTACGTCAGTTGATGTTGAAATCAAAGACATTGCACCTCTAAAACCAAATAAAATTGCTTTCCTTGATATTGATAATTCATTGCTTAGTGATTATGTTGCTCAAGAGTACAAATCATTGCTTAAATTTTTCCAAAATACACAAATTTCAGTAAGTTTGGTAAAACCAGATGTTGATTTACTCAATGCAGTTAAACCAGTTTATGACATAATTTCATACTCTGAAGCAAGTTCTAATTTGGCTAATCTCAACGGTATTGCTTTTGGTTCAAGAAAGAATGGTCAAAATTGAGAAGAAATTATGACAGCTACACGATCTCAAGGATTTGGCACAATGGTGCAACGTAGATTAACTCTTGGAAGTTATTTCTTGTTTTCAGAAAACCAAAAGGAACTATTCATTAAAGCTCAACAAGTGCGAAGATTAATCAAAGAATATTGAGACAAACTCCATGAAGAATACGACCTTGTTGTTTTTCCAGCAAGTGGTGATATTGCTCCTTTTATTGATTCTTCTAAAAATAAAAATTATGGATTTATGGAATATATTTTAACCACATCAAATCTTAGCGGTAATCCTTCTATTACAATTCCTTGAATTAAAAATATCAATAATTTAGGTGTGAATATTGCATTGCAAACTCCAATTTATCAGGATAAAAAACTACTTTCACATGCACTTTGATTTGAAGAAATTTTAGGAGGCAAAAATGAATAGTTTTGAAACAATTATTGGTATCGAAATACACCTTGAACTCAATACAAAAACCAAAATGTTTTCGCCTGCTAAAATTGACTTTAACGCAGTACCAAATACAACAATCAATCAAATTGATCTTGGATACCCTGGAACATTGCCTTTAATCAATAAACAAGCAGTCATTTTTGCAATAAAATTAGCAAAAGCACTAAATATGAATATCGATTCAGAAATGCACTTTGATAGAAAAAATTACTTTTATCCTGACTTGCCAAAAGGTTTTCAAATCACACAGTTTTTTAGACCAATTGGTTCAAATGGCGAAATTATTATTGATTTAGAAACCAATAAAAAAGTACAGATTGAGAGAATTCATCTTGAAGAAGACACAGCACGACAGCATCATGGAACACACACAAAATTAGACTATAATCGTGCTGGAACACCCTTAATTGAAATAGTAACAACGCCTTGTATTCGCAGTGCAAAAGAAGCAGTTGCTTATGTTTCGATGATACGTCAGTGTGCTCTTGCTCTTGGAATTTCTGATGCAAAAATGGAAGAGGGTTCTTTGCGTGCTGATATCAATATTTCATTGCGTCCTAAAGGTGTTGAAAAATTTGGTACAAAAGTCGAAATTAAAAACATAAATTCGTTTAGAAGTATTGCAAAAGCAATCGAAAATGAGATCGAAATTCAAACCAAAAAGCTTAGAACAGGTGAAAAAATACTACAACAAACTAAAAGATTTGATTTAGATACTCAAAGCAATATTGTAATGCGAACAAAAACTGGTGAAGTTGACTACAAATACTTTCCAGAGCCAAATATTCCATTCATAAAATTGAGTGATAAATTTATTGAAGATGTTAAACTTAGTGAACTTCCATGAGAAAAAGTGAAGAGATATAAAGAAAGCAACATTCAACAAATTTACATTAATTCTCTAGTTAATGACATTGATTTAGCTCAATATTTTGATTCAATTCAATACACCGATCGCGATAAATTGTCTAAATTATTCTTTGCTGAAGTTGTCTCACTAGCAAACTCATTGCAAAAAAATGTTGTTGAATTAGGAATAAAAACAACTGATTTAGAACAAGCAATCGGTTATCTAGATGAGGAATTAATTAGTGGTCGCTCATTTAAGAAATTAGTTCCTCTACTGCAAAATAACTCAAAAAATGTTTTAGAATTAATAAAAGACAACAAACTAGAACAAATTTCAGACACCTCTACAATAACAAAATGAGTAAATGAAATAATAGAACAAAATGAAAAAGTTGTTAGTGAATACACTTCAAGACCTGAACGTGTTCTAAAAATGATACAAGGATCATTAATGAAAATTTCAGGTGGTCAAGTAAATCCAACTAAAGCTATTCAAATTGTTGAACAAATATTGCAGGCCAAATTTAAATAAATTAAACACACACAGAGAAAACTGTGTGTGTTTTGATAATTTTTTCCTTTTTTTGATTAAATTAAACAATCGCTTTAATAATAGTTATGAAAATAAAAAATCTGTTTATTTTACCTACAATAACTGCTTTGCTCGTCTCAAACTCATGTGTTTTGAACTTTGAAAGCAGTCATCCAAGTTTTGAAATAACTGAATACCATGTTGCAGATGGAGACACAATTTATTTTAACGATAATGGACAAAAAGTTGGAATTAGAATACTTGGAATTGATACACCAGAAACCAAGAAAAAAAATAATAAGGTCGCAAAATATGAGAACTTTTTTGCTCAAAGAGCTGCTCAATTTATGCAAAACATCCTTAAAAATAAGCTAATAAATGTTAGAAAATTAAGCTCAGATAAATATGGCAGATGAGTTTGTGTTGTTAGAAATTATCAAGGAATTGACGTAGCAAAATTGCTTCTTGGTGCTGGTCTTGCTCGTGTTAAATATATTTCAAAGACAAGAAGCAATTTTGCTTATTGAGTAAATGACGAGTGATCTCAAAAATATTATGATGAAATAATAAAAATCCAAAACGATGCAAAAAGAAGTCGAAGAGGCTTTTGAATTCATAATGAAAAAGATGTATTTTGAAAAAAATAATTGATGATAGACGTAATAATTATGCTCATTTTTTTACCAATATACACATTTTTGAGTACTTTTGGTTAATTTATGTACTCAAAAAAGCATATTTTTTAATTTAACTAATTCTAATATAATTAAAAAGCAATTTATTAATTGCCTCTAAACTAGTGGGAGATATAAATCGCTAGAACCACATTTATCGAAAGGATAACTTACAAATGGCAAAATCTAAAGCTGATATTGTACGTGTTCGTAAATTACAATTTAAAGCTGGCCAAGCTAAACCAGGTCCAGCATTAGCTGGTGTTGGTATCAATATGCCAGAATTTACACGTGCTTTTAATGATGCAACACGTGATAGAGGGGATGAACCAGTTCCTGTACAAATCACTGTATATAATGACAAATCATTTGAATTTAAACTTTTTTCAGCACCTGCAAGTTACAAACTTATTAAAGCAGCTAAACTTGAAAAAGGAAGTTCAAATGCAAAAACAACAAAAGTTGGTTCAATAACTGTTGAACAATTAAAAGAAATCGCTGAATACAAACTTCCTGACCTAAATACTAATGATGTTGAAGCTGCAATGAAAACAATTGCTGGTACTGCAAAAAATATGGGTATCACAATTGAAGGATATGAAGAAGTCAAAGGAGACAAATAATGGCTAAAATTGGTAAAAAAATTAAAGCTGCTTGAGAATCATTTGACAAAACTGTAGCTTATGACCTTCCAGAAGCAATTGAATTAGTTAAAAGAACTTCATATTCAAAATTTGATGGTTCAGTAGAGTTAGTATTCAAACTAAACCTTGATGTTAGAAAAGCAGATCAACAATTACGTGGTGCTGTTTTACTTCCTCACGGTACAGGTAAAAATGTTACAGTTTTAGTTGTAACAAACAACCCTGAAAAACAAAAATTAGCTAAAGCAGCTGGTGCTGATCAAGTTGTAGATGGTGCAGCATTAGAACAAAAAATCAAAGAAGATGAATTTGACTTTGATGTTATGGTTGCTGACCCTGCTATGATGCCAATTTTAGGTAGATATGGTAAAAAACTTGGACCTAAAGGTTTAATGCCTAACCCTAAAACTGGAACAGTAACTCCAACACCTGAAAAAGCTGTTGAAGAACTTAAAAAAGGTAAAGCAAACTATAGAACTGATAAAGCAGGTATTGTACATACACTTATTGGTAAAGTTTCAATGGATAGTGAAAAACTAGTTGAAAATGCTCAAACAATTATTTCATTAATCAAAAAACTAAAACCTACCGCTGTTAAAGGAACCTATATGCAAAACTTAGTTGTTTCTCCAACTATGGGTCCTGGAATCAAAGTAAAAATCGAAAAATAATATTAAATACTGAACCTCATAATTGGTTCAGTATTTTTTTTGCTTTGCACTAATTTACTTATTAGATGCAATGTACTGAAATACCAGTGTATTTCAATATTTTTTTGTCTTAGTACTAAGATTCATAGTTTATAATTTTATAATTATGGAACAAACGATGTATAAATCATTACTTGGTATTAAAAGTAAATACGATGAATTCTTAAAACAATTATCTGAAGATAGCATAATCAATAACATCAAAGAATACACTAGAATCAATAGAGAAATTGGAAAAATTAAAGATATTGCCATAACTTTTAGCACATATTTAAATCTTGAAAATGATATAAAAGATGCTAAAGAAATGTTAAATTCAAAGGATGCTGATGAAATTGCATTTGCAAAAAGCATTATTGAAGAAAACGAACCAAAATTAATTCAATTAGAGTCAGAATTAAAAATTTTAATTTTGCCAAAAGACGAAAACGATGATAAAAACGTTATTATTGAAATTAGAGGTGCTGCGGGCGGCGATGAAGCCAATATTTTTGCAGGTGATTTGTTCAGAATGTACACAAAATATGCTGATGAAATTGGATTTAAATACAAAACAATTTCATCATCTCCTGCATCAGCGGGCGGTTTTAGTCAAATTGTTTTTATGGTCCGTGGTGAAAATGCTTATTCAAAACTCAAATTTGAAACAGGTGTTCATAGAGTTCAAAGAATACCAACAACTGAGTCATCAGGTAGAATTCACACATCAACAGTTACTGTAACAGTAATGCCTGAATTAGATGATAGTGTTGATATTGAAATTAAACCTTCAGAATTATCAATTGATACATTTCGTTCATCAGGCGCAGGTGGTCAAAGTGTTAACACAACTGACTCTGCAGTTAGAATTACTCACATACCAACAGGCATTGTTGTAACATCGCAAGATGAGAGAAGTCAGATTGCTAACCGCGAGGCTGCTATGAGTGTTCTAAAATCAAAACTTTATGACTTAGAAATGCAAAAAAAACTTGATGAAGAAGCTGGTTACAGAAAATTAGCAGGTCATGGTGATAGAAGTGAAAAAATTAGAACATACAATTATCCTCAAGATAGAGTTACTGACCATAGAATTGGTTTTTCAACATCATTAAAACAAATAATTGAAGGCAAACTTGAACCTATAATTCAAAGTCTGCTGACTGAAGAACAAAATCAAAAAATTGCTGCAAGTCAAATGAAATAATGCCTACAAAAGAAGAATTATTACAAGAAAAAAAACGATATGGTTTACCATTAACAATATCTTTTGAAGAAGAAAAAAAATTGGATTTAGGGATGCCTATTCAACAAATTATGGGTTTTGTTGAATTTTTAAATACGAGAATTAATCTCAATCACAAGGTTTTAATACCGAGATATGAAACTGAAGAATTGGTTGATTATGTTCTAAAAAATTTTATTAAAAATGATGCAAATTTTGATATTTTAGACTTGTGTTGCGGATCTGGTTTTATTGGTTTGAGTATTAAAAAAAATGCACCAAAAGTGAATGTTTCATTAAGTGATATAGATCCTGAAGCAATTAGTCAAACTAGAGAAAATGCGCTGATTAATTTCAATAGTCTTAAAGACATTGAAATTTACCAAAGCGACTTATTTAGCAATATTTTGGGCAAATTTGATCTGATTATTTCTAACCCTCCATATCTTGATGAAAACATAATTTTAGACAATCATAGTTCATTATTATTTGAACCACAACATGCTCTTTATGCTGGTGATGGCGGTCTATATTTCTATAAAAAAATACTTGCGGAGTATAAAAAATTTCTTAAGCCTGGTGGCAAATTAATTTTTGAAATCAATCCGCTGCATATAGAGTTTTGACGTCAAATTCCAGGTGCATCAATATTAAAAGATATTAATAAAAAAGACCGTTTTGTTATTGTATAATAACATTATGCAAATTAAAGATTTAGTAATTGAAAAAGTTCAAAAACACACAAAAATTAAGGTGCATTTGGACTCACAACTTAAAGAATTAAAAATCGATTCATTGACCTTGGCAGAATTAATTTTTGATCTTGAAGACCAATTGAAAATCAGAGTTAGTGATGAAGAGCTAATGAAAATTCAAACCATTCAAGATGTTGTAAATCTAATTGAAAATAGCAAAAAATAAGTCAATGACTTATTTTTTTATTTCTCTTGTAATTTGACCAAAACATTGAATTATGAGTACTTTTTGTCAATAAAATATTGGAGATAATAATTGCTTGTATTAAAAAGTAATGAAAGAAGAATCGCAGCAATACCGCTTTTAACAATCTCAATATAAGCGTATGAATTTCCTTCTTCTAGAAGATACATCATTCTTGTTGTTAAAGTTTGTTGTGGTTCTAATAGAGAAAATGAACCTGAAAAACTATTACCAACAGTAAGCAAAAATGCAGAAGTTTCAGCTACAAAGCAAGCCATAATCAAAAAATATGCGCTTGCAAAATTAAGTAATAATTTTCTAATATACTCATTTTTGAGTACTTTTCGTTCACTATTTGTGCCTTCAAAATATTTGTTTCAATGATTTATCATAAAAGGAGTCAATAAAAAGATAAAAGCTATAATACCAGCAAACATTGATAAATTATTTGCGTGAGAATTTCTAAATTTAAATATTTCAACAATAACAAAATATGCTACAAGACCATGAGTTAAAGAAGGCACTCCATTATTCAATGTTTTTATCGTATTGATTATTCTGCTTATAATATTATCTTTTGAATTTTTATGAATAAATTTAGCCAAAAGAAAACTTATCGGCATGATAATAAACGCACAAATTGAACCACTGATCAATGTATTTATCAATGCTTTTGTAGTCGAATCATCAAATACATATTGACTTGCATAACTATTAGATAAACTATATGCTGTGCTACCAAAAATTATTGTGAGTATTGCACCTATACCTATAAAAAGCAATGATGCAGAGAATGTTTCTTATCAAAAAAAGCGAATATCTGAACGTTGATATTTTTTATTGATTTTGCATTCTTTAACTATCTGTGTGAGTAAGAACAAAGAATTATCATTTGTTGAAGCATATTTGCTTATTCTGTCAATAATTAAATTAATAAAACCTATAAAAACAACCAAAAAGAAGGCGAGAGTAAATAAATATTCTCTTGAGCCTTTCAATGAATCAAAGCTAAAAAAACTTGTTGTGATACTTGAAGCAGTTGTTCTTACATTGGAACTTAAAAAATTATGTCCAAAGACATCTAATGTTTTGTTTGAAAACATAATAAAAGTTACTGCACTTGCTTCTCCTATTACTTTAACAAATGCAATAAAATAATCTTTCAACAAGTTGCTTCTTTGATTTTTCAGAATATATTTATAAATGATAGTAGAGGTTGAAATATTGTATTGTTTAAGAATATTTTTCTCTTTAAATTCAACTTTATCCAATGTTTTAATTAACAGTTTAGTAAGTACTACAGAATTGTATATAACAAACATCAAAATCAAGAAAACAAAGTTATACTCATGAGACGAATTTACAGAAATATGAGTATTTTTGGTCAAAAATATGTATATACCTAGAGCAAAAATTACACTAGGTAAACCACCAAAAATATTAAATATCAATGATAAAATGTGTTTAGTTTTACCATCACATCTAAACACAATAAATATAGAGGTCCGTAAAGATAAGCGAATACTGAAACACAGTGTTATGAATGCAACAATTATTGAGTAAAAAATACTCAACAAAATACCACCATTGAAGTTTTCAATTGAAAAATTTCAAAATAAATGATGAGTGCCCCATAATTTAAACGATTTCAGAGAGGCAAAAACAAAAATAACAACGAATAATAAAGAGGCAAAAACAAAAATAATACTAGCAAATAATGCTAGAATTCTGTCTTTTCTCAACATTTTAAAGGCATTTTTATTCATTAATATAAGTATAAAACATTATAAAATATTGATAATAAAATTGGGGGATAAATGGAATTAGTTGATATTTTTAACGATGATAATAAAGTTGTTGCAATTGGTCACGATCGGTGAGAAAAGTTAAATGCAAATGAACATCAAAAATTTGTATTTCTATGTTTATTCAATAAAAAAGGGCAATTATTGATACAAAAAAGAAATAAATTAAAGAAAATGTTTCCTGGAATGTGAGATTTGAGTGTTGGTGGAGCTGTACAAAGCGGTGAATCCTCATTTGAAGCAATACAACGTGAAACAAAAGAAGAAGCAGGCATTGAATTAATCACCAAATTCAAAAAACCATTTATTACTCTCTATCTAGAAAATTTTATATGTGATTATTATGTATTGCAGTCAGACATAGGTATTGACGATTTAAAGATGCAAATTGAAGAGATAGATGAATTTAAATTTGTTTCTCTCGAGGAAATAAAAACAATGATTGATAAAGGTGACTTTATGCCTTATCATTTAAGTTTTTTAAATTTTATTTTTGAAACTTATAAAACACCATACACAAGGTTGAATCACAAGGATTGAGTTTAAGCATGAAAAACAAAATAATTAGCGAACTTCAAGACATTGAACTATTCTATAAAGGTTTTCACAACACAACATATAAAGCAATGTATAAAGGTAAACAGGTTCAATATAGAGTTCCATTAAATGAACTGGCTGACCATTCTGTTGAAAAAGAGGTTTTATCAAAGGTGCCTAAAACAATTTTCTATGAAGATGGCTACTTTATTCGAGAATGATCAGATAGTAAAACAGCAGAAGAAGTTGAGTTAAACAATTCAATACAAAAAGCGATAATTAATAAAGTAAAAGAGTTTCATAATCTAGATGTAAGGGTTCCAAATATGGACTGATTTTACTATAAAAAGGGGTCAAAAAAATATCAACAATTAGTCCAAAAATACTCAAAAACGTGTGATTTGGTCACGGGACATTGTGATTTAGGACTTAAAAATATTTTAATAAGCAAAGACAACGAAGTTGAACTAATTGATTTTGAATGAGTAAGGAAAGTGCATCCATTTTTTGACGCAATAACACTTTATTTAAATGGTGGTTTTAGCAAAAAACTACTTCAAAATGAGTTTAAAATCTCATCCACTGAATTTAGTGAAATGGTTTATATTGCTAAGAAATTTAGAGAATATGCATATGAAAAAATATATAGCTCTAAAGAATTTTATAAGGATGCTAAACCTTTATCTGAGGGTTATACTAATAAATCGTTTGTTAAAAATGATATTTTTATGCAACAGAAAATAAAAAATGGTTTTAATCATCGTATTTCTTCAAAAATCTTCAATAAATTAGATTTTGTTCAGCCTGTAATCTTTGAAAACAAAGATATTGTGATTCGTAAATTCATTAAGGGATCGACACCTAATTTTAGCAATGCAAACATGCGTGGTGATTTAGCAAAAGTTATTGCTAAATTACACAAATCAAAAATAAAGCTTCCTAACAACGAAATTGCAAAAAGAATTGAACATTATGTATCCAAACTTCAAGACCATCAAAAATTCAATGAAACATTCGACAAAGAAACACAAAAAATAATAATCCAAAACTCTATGCTTTTACCAAATGAAGTACCAAGTCACAACGATTTAAACAGAAATAATATCCTGTGTGATATAAATGGAAATATTAAACTTATTGACCTAGAGTATGCGTCAATGAATTCAAAATATTTTGACCTTGCCTATCACTGCGCGGACATGGATTATGGTAAAAATACTGAACAAGATTTCTTAAACAAATATTCCGAATATACTCATTTTTCAGTAGTTTTAGAAGATTATTACCGTGTAAAAGCTATTGTGTGTTTTTATGGAATTTCTTGATCTTTAACTTATAACCCTAACTTTGATTTTGAGTGATTAATCAAGCATGTTAAGGATAACATTGGTTATTTAACAAAATAAAAATTACAGTAAAACTGTAATTTTATTTATATTTACCTGTAACTACATATCGCAATTCTTCACAGATGTTAACAACGTGGTCACCTGCTCGTTCAAGATTCTGAATTAATTTTAGCAAATGAACACGTTCAGCATTTTCGCTTTGAGTGTGCTTTGAGTTTGTAAATGAACGAATTAACTCTTCAATTATTTCATCAGTCATTTTATTTATGTGTACATCATATGCTGCAGTTTGATTGATTTTTTCAATATCTTCGCTCAATATTATCTCACTCAACATATTCATATTTTGCATAACGTCTGTGTATAATCGTTTTATTCTGTCTATAGAAGTGTTTGCGGGTTCAATATAAATCAATAAAAATCTGCAAATTTGTTTAGCATAATCGCCAATGCGCTCGAGTTCTTTTACAATAATAAAATACGATACACATCTACGCAGGTATCTACCTAATGGCTCTTTTGTAAGCTCAAAATTTATTTGTTTTTTAATTTCTAAATACTCATTATCAAGCTTCTGATCATCATTTATTATTGAGTTTAAGACGTCTTTATCAATTGAATTTAGAGCATTGTAGGCTCTTAGGTGTTGTTGAACTACTCGTTTAGCCATTTCAACAACAGATTGCTTGATAGCAAATACAGATTTAGTTAATATTGTGTTCATTTATTCCATCTTTCCGTTTATGTAATCAGAAGTCAATTCAACTTTTGGTCGTGTAAACATTTTTTCAGTCGTGTTGTATTCAATCAATTCACCTTTGTAAAAAAATGCAGTATTATCTGAAATTCTAGCTGCTTGTTGCATTGAGTGAGTAATAATTATAATTGTATATTGTCCCGAAAGTGAAGCGATCAGTTCTTCAACCTTGGTGGTAGCAATTGGATCAAGAGCACTTGTTGGTTCATCCATTAAAAGGACATCAGGACTAAGAGCAATAGCTCGAGCAATACACAATCTTTGTTGTTGACCACCAGAAAGTCCTTCAGCATTATCGTGTAGTCTGTTTTTGACTTCTTCTCACAATGCAGCTTTTTGCAATGATTCTTTTACTATTTTTTTAATTTGTTCTTTGTCTTTAATTCCATTAGATTTTAAACCGTATGCAACATTTTCAAAGATTGACATTGGAAATATTGCAGGTTTTTGAAATACCATACCAACTTTTGTTCTCAATTCAATGCGCGAAATGTAATTTGAACTTTTTGACTTTTTGCGAAAAATTTGTTTTAGTCTCTGTAGTCAATTTTGTTTATTTTTTACAATATTAAAGCCCCTAAATAGCAAATCTCCTTGCATAAAAACACCATCAATTTCAGCATTCATCATATTAAAACAACGCAGAAGAGTACTTTTTCCACAACCACTAGGTCCTATAAATGCTGTTACTTTATTCTCTTCAATATTTATATTTATGTTCTTTAATGCTTGCTTGTTTTCTGGATAAAAGAAGCTAAAATTTCTAATCTCAAAAATATGCTTACTCATAGTTGTACCTTCTTTGCATTGATTTTTTGTGCGCTTTTTTAACTATTTTTACTATTGGATCAATTAAGTATATACTGATTGTTAAGATAATAATTATTGATATTGTTATGAATGCAAACTTATATGAAATTGCAATTTTGTTGTTATATGACTCAGTTCCAAATAATTGATTGGCCAATATTGATGTAGTCAATGTTTGACCATATTGAGTTAGTCCAAAATTTGGATTAAAGTTCATTCCGAGTGTTAAAAACACAGGAGCAGTTTCGCTAATAATTCTACTGATTGCAATTATTGTACCAGTGATTATTCCGTTTAGTGCAGCTGGTAAAACAATTTTTCTAATTGTCTCAAATTTTGAAGCACCAAGAGCCATTGAGGCATTGCGTAATTCATCAGGAAATTTACTCAAAACTTGCTCTATTGAACGAGTATATGAAGGAATAATAACTAAAACCATTGTTAAAGCACCCGCAATTAAAGATGTTTTGCCAGCACCATAAAGATTAAATGTGTTGAGAAATACAACCAAGCCAAACATACCAAAAATTATTGAAGGCGTTGAACCTAAACAATCTAAAAAGAACTGAATCAATCGTCCATATCATTTATTTTTTGCGTATTCTGAAAGAAATAATGCACCAAAAAGTGAAATTGGAAATGCAATTATTAATGTTGCTAAAATCAATAATAATGTTCAAACCAGTGAGTTAGCAACACCATTTTTATAGACGTATAGATCATTAATATTGAAGGCTTTTGAACCTCAAAAAACAACATCATATAACAATCACCCTATGAATAAAAACACTAATAAAAGTTGAATTCATTCCATTGCTTCTCTATAAATATCAACACGCATTGATAGAGATTTAATTGTTGATGGTTTAATTTTGAACCAGTTGTTTACTCGCTGCTTAATAGTAACAAAAAACACTTTTATTGCATACACAATTAATAAGAATAAATAACTAAATATACTCAACAATAAATTTAACGTAAATACTGAAAAAGCAATAGTTTTGGTAAATTTTGCTCTATATATTTTGAGTTTATTTAACTTATTTTGATGGTACATAATTAAGTCAAATTTATTGTATGTTTTATTGCTTGAAATTTTATATACAGCAAGCACTAAAAACATAACCACAACAAACAAACTCAAACCCATAGCAAACGCAACTTGCACTGTACGAGGATCAGAACTATCAGTAAACATTAATGCTGCTATTGTTGTTGCTAGAGTCATAAAACTTTCACCAAAAAAGTTACTTAGAAATATATTTTTTGGAGCAAGTCTATTCAATATCATGGCGGTAGCCATTGTTTCACCAATTACTCGTCCAAAAGAAACAAGAACAGCTATCCAAATTCCACTTTTTATGTATTTTAAACCTACTTTATAGATTGAGTATGTTTTTGAATTTCCAAGAGCAATTGAAGCATCTATTAGGTGATTAGGCAATGTGAAAAGTTGATTAACAATTAAAGAAACCATTGTTGGAATCGACATAATTGCAAGCATAATAATTGCACTAATTATATTCAAATTTGTGTGTATACGTAAAATTGTTGATGTCAAAGGCCCTAGAGAATTAAGTGTAAAAACTCCAAAAATTATTGAAGGTACTCCAGACATAACTTCAATTATTGAGCGCACAATTTTTGATGTTTTTTTCAATCTAAATCGAATAACTACTGCAATTCTAATTGCAATTGGCAAAGCTAAAAATACAGCTCCAAAAGCAACAATTATTGAAATTAATAATGAACTTCAAATTCCGTAATTATTAAGATTTGAAGAGAGCAAAATATTTTTAAAACCACCATTTTGCAATGCTGGAAAAGCCTTATAAATAATGAATCCAAACATTGAAATGAGTGCCAAAACACTCAATGAACCAAACGAAAATATAATTGCTTTTGCAATATGGTTAGCAACTTTTTTTGACTTAATTACTGAATTCATCAGTCAAAAAATAAAATTTCGATACTAAAAAATTAGTATCGAAACTGTCGTAAAAATACACATCACACGAGCAAAATTGTGTAGTGTCCATTGAAATAGTATTGATTTGTTTTGCTAACCTAACATCAATCATATTTAAGTTTATAATACCACGAATGATATAAATAATTTAATTATTTTTTTAATAATTTATTTTATTATTTATATATGTTAAAGTTAGAAGTTAAATATAAAGAAAGAATAGACAAATATATTGCAGACAATAGTGATTTATCACGAAATGACGTAAAAGAACTCATTTTGCAAGGTGCTGTGTATCTTGATGACAACAAAATTCCAGTTAATAAACCAAAATATATTGTTCAGGAGGGCTGAAACATCACAATCACCAGACTTCTTGATAAACAAACTGATGTTGTTGCTACTGAAATGGTATTGGATATTGTTTATGAAGACGACTATTTAGTAGTGATAAATAAACCCTCAAATCTAGTAGTTCACCCTGCTCCCGGACACCATAACGACACACTAGTCAATGGACTTTTGCATCATTTTAAAACGCTTTCAAATGAAAATGGATTGCTTAGACCAGGAATTGTGCATCGTATTGATAAAGACACATCAGGCCTATTGATCATTGCAAAAAACAATGAAACACACATAAAATTGGCCCAAATGTTGAAAAATCATGAAATTAAGCGTTCTTATATTGCTATCTGTGATGGCTTAATCAAAAACAAAACCACTAAAATTAATCTTCCAATTAATAGACAAAGCAATGATCGCAAAAAAATGACTGTGCATAAAGATGGCAAAGATTCAATTACAACAGTTTATCTTCTCAAACACTTCTATTTAGATAAAGAACCTAAGTCACTAGTTCGTTGTGAACTACAAACAGGACGAACGCATCAAATTAGAGTGCATCTTAAATACATCAATAACCCTGTGTATGGCGATCCTGTTTATAATAAAAAAATTGATGATTTTAATCAAAGATTGCATGCATACAAACTTGAATTTATTCATCCGATGACTAATGAAAACATTAAAATTTATGCACCAATACCAAAAGAATTTAATGTTGCTGATTATGACTTTAATCAGTTGTTTATAGAGTAAAATATTAATATTAATAAAGGAGTACAATGTTTGACTTTTCACCAAATCAGGAACTAAACTCAAAAATTCTTTGAGAAAATGAACCAACAAAATTTAGAAAATTTATAATTGGTTCTACAGTTAGCTCAATAATAATTTCACTATTCTATTTTTTAAATTTTTTATTAGGGATTATTGACACATTCTATTTTGAGGGTAAATCATTCAAAGATTTAACTGGTGCAAATAGTTTTGACTTATTTTTTAGTATCTTATTAGTAGGCGCAGTTATTTATTTTTCAATAGATTGAGTTATAAGTGTTTTTAAGAGCTACAAAAACAAATCGTTTAGATTTTTGAGTAATAATACCTTAATTTTCTATGGCATTCTTTCATTTGTAGCGGTTTTACAACTAATTTCTCTTTTTTTTACTAAACTAAATAACTCAAATCAACAATTGAACCCTGTTCGAATAATCAACCTAGTTACACAAGTATTTTTAAATGTTTTATTGGTAGTCTTCTATTATGTGTTCTTTAGAAAAACTAAAAAAATCTATGTTTTGTTTGCTCAAGTTCATCAACATGAAGAAATGATGAAGCAACCTGAATACAAACAACTTGTTGAATCAGTACAAGATTTAATTAATAATGCAAATAATGCGGCTTCATCAAGCTCGGCTTCTCAATCTGAGTCACAACAAAACCAAAACGATGAAGAAGAAGCAATAATTGTAAATGCAGCAAAAGAAAAAGAAGATAAATATTACAAACGTCTTCTTGAATTGCCGAATGAAAAGCTTTTTGAAATTGCTAAAAAACTTTCAATTAGCGGATATGAAACAATGGAAAAAGAAGAACTTGCACGAACAATTATTACAATAACTCAAAATTCAAACAAGGAGAATCAATAGTGGTTTAACCACTATTATTTTTATTTATGTTCAATTTAGATATTGAAAAAACATTAAATAAATACAACTTTATTATCGGACTAGATGAAGCAGGACGAGGTTGTTGTGCTGGACCTCTTGTTGTAGCAGGTGTTGTGCTTCCTAAAAATTATCAAAACTCTCTTATCAATGATTCAAAAAAACTAACTCCAAAAATGCGTGAAGTAGCTTTTGAGCAAATTATCAATGATGCATTAGAATACAAAATTCTTTTTGCGTCAGCAAAAACAGTGGATTTGTTAAATCCAAAACAAACGTCAAGACTTCTAATGGAACAAATAGTGAAGCAAACCAAAAATATAGACTTCATAATCACTGATTTTGAAAAATTAAGCATTGAAAATATTCCACAACTAAATTTAGTCAAAGGTGATTCTCAATCATTGAGTGTTGCAGCTGCTTCAATATTGGCTAAAGTAAGTAGAGATAGATATATGTGTGAAATTGCAAAAATTTATCCTCAATATAACTTTGAAGAACATAAAGGTTATGGAACACAAAAACATCAAGCGCTTATTGAAAAATATAATGTGTGTCCGGAGCATAGAAAAACGTATAAAAATGTTAAAAAGGTATTAAATTTGCAATAAAAAACTTGTTTTTTGTTAGCATTATTAAAAGGAGAAAAAATGAATTTTGCAGATAAATTAAAACAAAGATATACAGTCAGAGAGTATGACACAACCAAAAAAATATCTTCAGAAGACTACAAAAAAATAATGGATGTTATTAATTCAGCACCAACATCATCTAATTGACACTCGTCAAGTGTTATTGTAGTAAGGGACAAAAAAATCCTTGAAAAATTAGGACAAGCAAATAAATACACTGGTTCAATTAAGACATGTGATATGTTTCTTGTTTTTGTTGCTGACTTCAATAGAATGCAAATTGCTCATAGAGATTTCAGTGAATATGAGTATGATAAACATTCAAGTGAAGCATACACTGTAGCAGTTGGAGATGCATTTATTCAAGCAACAATGGCTCAAGATGTTGCACAGGAATTAGGCCTTAGTTCATGTTTTTTAGGTCTTGCTCGAACAATGGAAAAAGATCTAATTGAAGCATTAAATATAAAAGGTCAAGCATTTCCAGTTATTGGTTTATCAATTGGTTATCCATTGAATAAAGGTGAAATCAAACCAAAAATGAATAGAATTTTTTGAAGACAAATATGACATCAATAGACTTGAAAGCGATATCAATTTATACGACCAAGAATTAGCAAAATATTTTGCTAAAACCATGCCAGATAAAAAACCATGAAGTTGAAAAGAAGCTACAATTAAATCTGCATCAAGTTATAGAATGGACACTAAATTAATTGAAGAAATTTGAGGATTAAAACTTCAAAAATAAGCTAAAAGGCTTATTTTTTTATAAAAAAACGCCTAAAAATAGGCGGTACATTTGAAGTTATGCTTCAATGGCGGCTCATCGCTATAAAAGTATATCAAAACTCAACATATCAAGACAAAAAATCCTAATTTAAAGCTTTGATATTTTATCTTGGTAAAATTAATCTGTGAGGTGAAAAATGAAAGAAATAATATATGACTATCCATATGTTTTTAAGGACAATGGAAACGATTCTGAAAATATTGTGTTTGTACACGGGTTCAATTCAGGACCACATACATTCAGTATTTTCGAAAAATACTGAACAAAATGCAACTATTATGCAATTCAATTCCCTGGAAACAATGGTGTAAAAGCAGTTAAGGGACATGATTTATCAGTACCACAATTTGCTAAATTACTAGTTGAATTTGTTGAGAAAAACAATCTAAAAAATGTAACATTAATAGGACACTCGATGGGTGGTGCAACAATTTCTCTTGCATACAAAATGAAGCCTAATTTATTCAAAAAAATGGTTTATATTGCTCCAATGAATAAAACTTCTTTATCAACTGCACCAACATATGAAAAAACCTATTTCCCAAAAACATTTGATGAATTTTTAGTGTTTTTAAGTGTGCTTTACTATGATATTTCTAAGTTTACATCAAATGAAAAATGAATGAGATTAACTAAAGCAACATTCGATGCTGATTCATTCAATAATGCAGATGTAGTTAGATTAGGTAAATCACTACCTGTCCTTGAATTGCATGAAAAAATTGAAGAAGGTTTAAAATCAATAACAGCGCCTACATTATTGATTTTAGGAGAAAAGGACGGTGTTATTGATCGTGATAATTGTCTAAAATATTTCAATGAAGTTGTTAAGGATGTAAAAACAATTTATATTCCGAAAACCGGACATATGATGTTTGAAGAAAACTGAGATGAATTTATTTCAATTTTGGAACCATTTTTAGATAAGTAATTTTACCAATATACACATATTTAAGTACTTAACGTAAAAAAGCTAGTTTGTATACTAGCTTTTTTTATTGCTCATTTTCAATTCTGGATACTGCAATATCAAAGTATTTTTTGTCTAACTCACAACCTAAAAAATTCCTGTTATTTCGTATTGCTGCAACACCTGTTGAACCAGAACCCATAAAACAATCTAACACTGTACAGCCTTCATTAGAATACATTAAAACTAACTTTTCCATTAATTCAACCGGTTTTTGTGTTGGATGTAAATAAATGTTTTCTTTAGCGACATTTAAAACATTGTTCAATGTATTGCTATACTTTGAACCTTCAAGTTTAATTCCCGAAGAATTCTTTTTTTCATTGTTTCAGATTTCTTTAAGATGCGAATAAGAAACAAAATCTTTTCATTTGTTAATTTGATATTTATCTATAAGTTGATTATAAAGTACTTCACTCAAAATACCAAAATGTTCGCCTGTATAATAGAATCAGAATTCAAGTTTTCTGTGACCTAATTCACTATGAATCTTCCTTCTCGGTTTATTGATGAATTTAAGCATTTGTTGCGCATATCATCGACAAAAATGGACAGACTTATCAATCTCAATACTTTGTGAAATATTGTTAAATATTCTTTTTGAATTCGCTTTTTCGTTGTGAATAAAAATAGCGATATTTTCAGTGAAATTAAGGGGCATTTTACTTGCATGAAAACCTTGTGCAGCATTGTTTTTAACTCAAATTAACTCATATTTGTAATCTTTGGTATTTGATAATATCATATTTGAATAAGTAGGGTTTTGACCAAAACACGCTATTGTTCCGCCATCTTTAATTATTCTATTAAAACGAGCAAACAAATCGACTCAATCAATGTTTGTATCTCAATCAATCTTTTTCTTTTGACCAGATAAAATCATTCCATTTATTTTTCCATAAGGTGGATCAATACATATGAAGTCAATGCTTTTGTCCGGGATTTCGTCTAAAAATACTCTATAATCAATATTTTTTATATTAAATGTTGGTTTCATATTTAGACCTTATCTAATGAAAATATTTTTTTTGGTAAATTTAATAGATGAAACACTGTAATTATCTACAATTTTTTGAACGTCATCCACCTGAATTTTAAATGTTAAAACAGAACTAGAATTCTTTCCTTTTTGTTGTTCAATAATGCCTAAATTTCTCATTAAAGCTTCAGTACCATTATTTAAAACAACACGAAGTCTAAAAACACTATTACTACCATCAGTATTTTTAAGTCTAATTGAAGAATTTTTTGTTTCGTATGTTGTGTTTTGATCTAGTTTTTCAAACTCTTTTCTTATTCACATTGTATCTAAAAAGTGTATATCATCTTCTAAAATGTCTTCGTCTGGTGAATTAATATAATCTCTAATAACATCAACTGTGTCGCGTTCTTTCTCAAATATTTTTTGAAAAAGTAGATTAATAGTTGTGTAATCAATGTTATTGATTATTTTGTTTATTTCCTCATTAATAACATTTTTAAAAGAATTTTTATCAATATTTCGATCAATTTTTTCTATTTTGTCTTTGTAGTTTTGCAATAACTCAAGTATTGATTTTTTTTCATCGCTTTCTCAATGTTGAATATTTGATACATACGAATCATTTAAATTATCAGTATCAATATCACTATAAACATTATTAATTGTTGTATTAATCAAATCAAATGTACCGTGATAACCGGAATTAGCATCATACTTTTTTGACTTAACAGAAATATTTATATTATTTTCAATATCCACAATATCTGGTCTATTAGAAGTGCCACCCAGCAAAACAAAATTGAATTCATTGTGAATTTGTCTGCCTAGTATTTTCTCCAATCTATTTCTTATGCTAATTGAGTTTTTTTTATCATTAAATCAATCAAGAACCTTAAATTCACCATTTGTTCCAATATTATGCGCTTGTCCTTTATTTAAAAATGCCATCACACCTCCTGTCTATCATATACATTCACTAAATTTGTTTAATTCTGATACCGCAATAATAAAATCGGCATAACCGATTTATTATTATTCATCAATTTCAATGTTATGGTAAACCTCTTGAACATCGTCATCATCTTCAAGTTTTGCAATAAATTCTTTGATTTTTTCAGTCTTTTCAGCATCAAATGAAACAGTTGAGTTAGCTCAATAAGTTATTTCACATTGAAGAAAATCACTGATACCTAAATCATTTTCAATGGCTTGTTTAAGTCCTGGAAATGCTTCAGGAGCACAAGTAATTAAATAAGACTCTTCACTGGTGTCAATGTCATTAGCTCCATTTTCAAGTGCAGTTAGGGTTATTGTATCTTCATCAATTAAATCGTGAGCTATTTCAAGAACACCAACAAAATCAAATTGAAATGGTACTTGTCCAGTTTTGCCTAAAACAGCGTTTTGGCGATTAAATAATGCAGCCATATTTGATTTTGTACGATTCATATTATCGCTTAATGTTTTAATTAAAAATGTTGCACCACCTGCGATAGTTGCATTGAAAAGTGTTTCTACAAAGCTTGCACCTTCTTTTGCTTCTCCTTTGGCTTTTGCTAATGCTCTCTCAATATTTGCTTTAGGCATATTTTTTGATTTTGCTTTAGCAATTGCTAATTTTAGACTTGGATTTGAATCGGGGTCTGCACCACCTGGTCCAGTAGCAACAACATAAATCTCTTTAAATAATTTTTGGAAAATTTTACCACGAGCTCTATCTTGAGCTCCTTTTCTATGTGCTATATTTGCTGAATGTGAGTGTCCTGCCATTTATTTCTCCTTTAAAAATTCTTCAATAGTTTTTGGTCGGTAAGCTTTTTGTCGTTTGTGATGTGTAGCTTTGTGCAACCCTTCAATTCTTAATTTTATATTACTATTCAATAAATCTAAATTATTATTTAAATAATTATCTAATTCATTATATGAAAAACCTAGTTCATCTTCATCACTTTGACCTTCTCAAAGTCCGGCTGAAGGTTTTTTATTAATTATGCTATCTGGTACATTAAGGAATTTAGCCATTAAGCGCACTTCGTTTTTAAGCAATCTAGATATAGGTAATATATCAACACCACCATCGCCATGTTTAGTAAAATAACCTATAAAAATTTCATCTTCATTGTCAGTTCCTGACACTAGATAATTGTGTTGTTGAGCTAATGCATAAAGAGCAGTCATACGAAGACGTGGTTTAATATTGCTTAAACTCATTTTGTTATTAACCATTGTAAAACGTGTAATTTCGTCAAAAGTTGACTTCAAATTTACTGTTATTGTTTCAAGATTAATATTGCTTTTTAATTCTTCAATGTGTGCTAAATCAAAACTCATATCATCAATAGGCATAATTACTCCAAGAGTATTATTTGGAAATGCTTTTTTAGCCAATGCAGCTACCAAAGCACTATCTATTCCACCTGAAATACCTACAACAATACCTTTGCAATGTGCTTTTTTTACTCTTTGTTTAAGTCAGTTAATTAAATAGTTGGTATAAGACTCAATTCTTTGTTGTTGAGGTTGAGAAACTAAGTCATTATTTTTTCTTAAACCAATTCGTGGAGAGGCCATTTAAACCTCCTTTCAAGACATATATATAAATTATATTTTGAAACAAAAAATACAAGACAATTAAAGCTTTTAATGAATATTTTAATTGAATTATTTGCTTAATTGTTCAGTTATAAATTAATTATTCGCTTTCTATAGTTGAATTTTGTCTCTGTTTAATTGCATTAGTTAAGTTGTTGTCTTTATATGCGCTAAATATTAGTTCTCTAATTTTAGTCATAAAATAGTCATCACTGTTTAGTTTTTCTCACATTGATGAGCTCATCTCGCACATATATTTGTATGTTTCGGGATCAATGGCTAAATTTGGCATCTTTAGATAACTTGAAAGGTCTTTTTCTTTGAATGTTTTAATGTGCTCTTGAATGTCTTTTCACTCAGCAGTCTTATTGAATTCATTGAACAAGTTTGCTCCATAAAATACTGAAAAACGTGTATTTTCGTTATTTATTGTGGTGGCAAAATTATTAAAATAATCATAATTAATTGAGTAATTGTCTTCAACAAATCATATGCTGTAGTTGATCTTGTAATCAATGTAATTCAATTGTAAAGCTTTAATTCTTTGTTCAATATTTGCACTTAGTTTTTCAATATCGCCAGACGATAAAACATCGCGTTTTTTAGCAAATATAAGATTTAACGTCTTTGAGTTTTTATCAATGAACGCAATAGAAGTTCTAAATCTTACAGTGACTGTTTTTTGTGTAATTTCTTCAGGCGATAAAAGTTTTTCATCAGTATTCTCGGTATTGAGATAGCGCAAAACAAATGATTTTTTAACATACTCAATACCTTCGTTTTCAAATGACTGACTAATTAAAAATTCAGCACACTCAATCAAAAATTTGTAGAATTTATTTTCTTGAGATCTAATGAAGGCTTGCTCCAGTTTAGTGATAAGGTTAAATGGTTGCAAATTAGAATCATATCTATATGGACAATTAATTATTTTTTGTAATAATTTAGGACCATTTCCATTTAATAATATTGAGTTTGCACGCAGTTCAAAGCTTGTATAATCCATAATTTCCTTTCGTAAAGTACTCAAAAATGAGTATTTTGGTAAAATGTTCTTCTTTATATTTACTTTAATTAATTATAATTAAAATATAATCATATAACTAAAAAAGTAGCTTTGCTACTTTAGAATTTGTTTTCAGGAATGTATAGTTTACCATCAACTGATGCTACATTAGATACAGTGATTAATGCATTTTTGTCTACTGATCTAACTTTTTTAATAAGTCTTGGAATTTGTTTGTAAAGTGTAATTGATGAAAGAATTTTTGTTTTTGCACCTGAATAACCACCTTCACCAACAGTGACTGTAAAACTATTAATTGTTTTTTGGTCACCAATAATTGCAGCTTTAATAGCACTCATATGAGGTGAGTAAATTTTACATTGCACAACTTTAAATCTAGGGAATAATTTGTTTAAAAATATCACAAAAATAAAGTTTGAAACAAATGTTGAAACAAAGTTAGGCGATAAATACATTGATGGTTTTCAAGCTAATGAATTAAGTGAATTAATTGCTTCAAGAGCTTTACCATATTCGAATGTACCTTTTACAGCAACACTAGCTGCTAATTGTTCAGGTTGAACATGTTTAAATGAATCAATTAACAATGAACCTGGTAAATATGAACCTATAAACACTGCTATAACCAATATTACTAAGTTAATATAACCATTAATTGTTCCGAAATTTTTACGTTTAACAACAGACATATATTCACCAATAATACCTGTTACACCTGCTGAACCACCTATAATAGCAATAACAGCAAAAAATCATGCTAGCACTGCACCATAAACAACACCAAAAATAATTTGAGCAATTACATTACCTGCGTCATTTCATGCAAGTGGAATTAATGATCACATTTGGCTTTTGTTTCCAAAATATTCTTTAGTGATATGATCTTTTAATTTTTCAGGTATATCATTGTGAGCAAAGTTACCAATTATATAGAGTTTATCAGTGCCTGGAATTTGTCCAATTAAGAATGATACAAGACTAGACACAACAAGAAATAAAATAGTTAAAAGTGTAAATATTTTTCCTGTTTTCTTTCAACCAAAAATAAATATTGGAATTGATAAGATTATGTACAAAATTCAGAATAATGCGTGGTCAATAACATTATAAATTTCAGGTGTGATTGATGGATTATTTTTTAAAAGTACGTTTGTTATACGTGCAGCTGCTTGACCAAAAGCAGCAGCACCAAAGTTATAAATCCCTGGATTTTTAACAAAAAATACACTGATAATACCAAATATAACTGCTAAACCTGAGGTAATTGTGGCAAGTTTTCACATTGGCATCGGAGCATAAAAACGAGATAATTTCAAAACAAAGTTTGACATTTTTGTATATTTGTAATTTGTGTTTTTACGTTCAACTCTTTTAACGACAGGATGGCCATCTTCTTGAGTAAAAATGTCTAAATCGGCATTATTAACTGTATTTTGTTCCTGATTTTGATCATCATTTACATGTTTAAAATTATTTTCTTTTTCCATTTTCTCTCCTTTCGATAGTATAAAAAAACACTAAAAAAAGCTTTAGTCTTCTATAATTATAATTCAAAAATTAGAATAATTTAATATAATATTAAATAGTTTAATTAAGGAGGCAAAATGAGCGAAAATAAAGAGTATGGCGCATCGAATATCAAGGTGTTAAAGGGACTTGAAGCAGTTCGTGTTCGACCTGGAATGTACATTGGTTCAACAGGATTACGCGGTCTACACCACTTAATTTGAGAAATAGTTGACAACTCAGTTGATGAATGTATGGCTGGTTATGCAAATTTTGTCTCAATTACACTTACACGTGATGGTTATGTTGAAATTGAAGATAATGGACGGGGAATACCGACGGATATTCACCCTGAAACTGGTCTTTCAACTGTTGAAACAGTTTTGACTGTTTTGCACGCTGGTGGAAAATTTGATACTGAATCATATAAAGTTTCAGGTGGTTTGCATGGTGTAGGTGCCTCAGTTGTTAATGCATTGAGTACAGACTTAGAAGTTTGAGTAAAACGTAATTCTAAATTGCACTATGCAAGATTTCAAAACGGTGGTCAAATTGTTAATCATCTACAAGTTATTGCAGACGTTGATCCAAATGATACAGGTACAAAAATTAAATTTAAACCAGATTTTAGCATTATGGATGAACACCCTTTTGACAAAATTGCAGTTATTGACCATGCTAAACAAATTGCTTATCTAAATAAAGGTTTAAGAATTCAAGTTAGCGATGAGCGAGATAACACTTCAGCAGAATACCGTTTTGAGGGTGGAATAATTGACTATGTTAAAGAACTTAACAAAGGTCAAAAATTAATTCACAATGATGTAATTTATGCTGAAGGCGAGTACTCATTAGGACAAGATCCTGCTGTATATGTTGAGGTTGCAGTTCAATATAACACAAAAATCACTGGCAATGTTGTAAGTTATGCAAACAACATTATTACTGGTGAAGGTGGTACTCATGAAAGTGGTTTTTACGATGCATTAGTTCGATTGATTAACTCGTATGCGTTGCTTAATTCTTACATCAAAAACGAGGACGAAAAATTAACTCGTGATGATATTAAAGAGGGTATTGTTGCAATTATTTCAATCAAACACACAGATCCAATATTTGAAGGCCAAACTAAAGGTAAACTTGGAAATAAAGATGCTAGAATAGCCGTTAACAAAGTGTTTAGTGAGTCTCTTGAAAGATTTTTAAACGAAAATCCTGCTGAAGCAAAATTATTAATTCAAAAAATGCTTGATGCACGTAAGTCGAGACTTGCGGGTCAAGCTGCTCGTGATGCTGCAAGACGAAAAACTGTTTTTGATTCAGGTTCACTTCCTGGAAAATTGGCTGATTGTTCTTCAAAAAATGCTGAGATTTCTGAGTTATATATTGTCGAAGGGAATTCTGCTGGTGGTTCAGCCAAAAACGGTCGAAACCGTGAAACACAAGCGATTTTACCTTTGCGTGGAAAAGTTATCAATGTTGAAAAAAACACTCCAAGCAAAGTTTTTGCAAACGCAGAAATTCTTTCGTTAATTTCTGCACTAGGTACTGGAGTTGGCGAAGAATTCAATATCAACAAATTAAGATATCACAAAATAGTTATTATGACCGATGCCGATGTTGATGGTTCACACATTCGAACACTGCTATTAACATTTTTCTATAGATATTTTAGACCTCTAATTGAGTATGGTTTTGTGTATATTGCTCAACCTCCTTTATATAGATTGCAGCAAGGTAAAACACTCAAATATGTGTATAGCGATCAAGAAAAAGATCAATTATTAGCTCAAATGAATGATGGACAAAAAGTTACTGTTCAACGTTACAAAGGTTTAGGTGAAATGGATGCTGAACAGTTGTGAGAAACTACTATGGACCCTGACAATAGAAAAATGTTACAAGTTCAAATAAGTGATGCTGCTCAAGCTGACTGAGCTTTTACAACATTAATGGGGGATGAAGTATTTCCGCGTCGTGAATTTATTGAAGCAAACGCTAAGTATGTAAAAAATATTGACTTATAGCATTTTTGCAAAAAGTTAAAATATTAGTGTTTTTTTATTGAAAAATTCATTTTTTATAATAAAATGTTTTTATAAATAGAAAAGAGGTAAGTATGTTTAGAGAATTAAATGAACAAGAATACAAAGAACAATTCCTTCCAGAACACAGCGATTATGTTATTGTTTTCCATGCAACATGATGTCCACCATGTAGATTATTTAAATCAACATTAGAAGAATTATCTGAAAAAGATGGTATTAATGTTGTACGTATTGATACAGACAAAAACAGAATGCTTTCGAATGAATTTGGTATCAAAACTCTTCCAACATGATTTATTATTAAAGGTGGCGAAGTTGTTGAAAAAGGTTCAGGATATATGCTATATGCTGAATTTCAAACAATTGTTAAAAAACATCTTTAATTTAAACAAAAGACCAAGATAAAAATGCAAAGTCGCACGTTAAAAACGTTCGACTTTTTTTGTTATCCGCAACTATATGTTTGCTTTAAGCGAAGAAAAATGTACAATGAAATGTATGAAATTTAAAAATAGTGATCATGAAGCGATTGAATATATTACAAAAAAATTGAGTGAAATAAAAATAACTTTATCACCTCATAATGAAGATGGTCGAATAAATTCTGCATTGGATGAACAAGAGATTATTAATCAAATAGCGATGAATAATGAATTGAATGATTTTTTTAATAAAAGAGGTATAAAACTAATAATTCCAAAGATCAGACATTGATTTGATTTGGCATTAGAGACTGATAATAAGCTTATTCCTATAAACATCAAAACAACCTATATTGATAAGGGTCGTAGCGATAATCTAAACTCAAAATTAGGTGTATATTTTGCATTAACAGGTAAAGCACCAGAATTTGATAATCAAATAAATTGAAGCAAATATTTTATGGAGCTTAAGCAAAATATGCAACCAAATAATGAAGACTATTATTTTATTGTGATAAATAAAAACGATACAAGCGATTTATTTTGAAATTCTCTTAAACAATTAAAATCATTAACTCCAAATGGTAATAACCTACCTTTTCAATGTGTTTGAAGCGACAACCGTCAAAAAATTGAGCGTACATTTGAACAAGCAAAGAAATTTATACTTGACAATTTTGCTGAAAGCATCAAAAAAAGAGCTCAAATCGAGCACGATTTCTTTGAATATTTTGAACAAAATATTGATAATTAGCAAAGCATCGCATGTAAAATGCTTTGAGAAAAGTGAAATCTACCGTCTTTTTTAATTCCTGCTTTTTCTCAATCAAAATTATTTAATTTATCCATCAGATCTTTGGTTTCATTGATATTGCTAAATGTGTAAATAGCTAACACTGCGGCATCATAGTGAATAAATTCGTTTTGTTTGAGATTTTCAAGCATATAAAAAGGATGTTCGTTTCTTGTTTTTGTATTTACAAAAATCATGTACTTAAAGTTTTTAGGTGCTTTAGGTACTGGTCTAATTCACTTTTTAGGTTCATATGTAATCTTTATAGTTTGTTTTGTTCGTTCAGTCTGAGAGTCGACTAAGTCAATTGGTCCTGAAGAAAGATTATTTTTAAAACCACTTGCACCACCTACTTTTATCACTACATCAGTAATAGACACAACCCTATTTCCAAAAATAATTTTGCCATTACTCAAAAAATAATCCAATTTTTGAGGATGGTTTTTTTGTTTAACAATTTTAACTATTGCAGTAGGAACGGCAGCATTTTGTCAAATGTTTTCAGGCATCTGTTCTCAATAAGTGATTGAAAAATCATGAAATATTTTTTTATTTAATTCTTTTGCAGATGAATTAGTAAAAATTGAACTTGAAACTATTCAAATAAGTTCTCCATTATCATTAAGATCATCAAGAGCCTTCTGTAAAAAGAAGTGAAATAGGTTGGGTTTATGAACAAGAATATTTGATTGTGGTTTTTGATATATATTTTTGAATTCTACATATGGTGGATTACCGATTATCACGTCTGCTTTAAATTTAGTTTCAAAGTATGATTTTACCAAAGCGCCTTTATGAGCAATGTTTTGGTCAATTTCTACTCCAATCACATTGTCATATTTTTTTATTAATTCAAAGTAAAAATTACCAGTTCCCGATGAAGGTTCAAGAACTAAATTAGGTTTGTTAAATGTAATTAAATTGACCATTTTTTTAACAATATTTAATGGTGTAAAAACCTGTCCTAAGCGCTCTTTATTCATATATATTTATTTTATATTAATGCATATTTTTTAGTCAAAAAAGACTGAAAAATTATTTAGTATAATAGAGCAATATGAAACTAATAAGCGACAATAGAAAAGGTCTGTATGGCCATAACATCATTGAAAAATATGAAGTTGGTATCGTTTTACAAGGTTGAGAAGTTAAGTCAGCCCGCGCAAATACTGTTCAACTAACTAATGCTTATTGTTTTTTTCGCAAAAATGAACTTTTTTTATGTAATGCAACATTCAAACAATTCATGCTTGTAAAATGTGATGAAACACAAGACCGCAAACTTTTAATGCATAAAAATGAACTGCTACGTTTGCAAAGCAAAAAAGATAAAATGGGTAATGCAACTGTTTTGCCTGTAAAAATTTATTTTGCTAATAATTCAAAAATTAAACTTGAAATTGCACTTGTGGTTGCTATGAATAAAGCAGACAAAAGACAAGAAATGAAGAAAAAAGATACTGAAAAATATCTTCGTAAAGTTATGCAAAACTACAAATAAAAACAGAGAAATCAATCAAAATCTCTGTTTTTTATTGAAAAACTACTTGTTTTGTGTAATTATCATTGGTTTAAACACAATTTCTGAAGGTTCATTAAAGTTGTTTTCTGCTTTTTTAGTTTCTTGTTCAGTTATGATTCCTTCAATGTGTTCACCAATCTTTTGATAGTCAATGAAAATTTTTGTTTTGTATTTTCGCTGAGTATCATATATTGAACTTGTACCTATATCAGTAAGGCGCAATTGATTATCGTTTGAACTAACTAAATTGATAAATGATTCGTGCGTTGAACACACAACATTAACATGTCCATTATCAATAAGGTATTTTTGAAATCGTTGAACTTCATATATTTTTTTATTATCTATTAAATATCGTTCGTATAAAACTCCATTTTTTTCGCAAGCTTGTCTAAATCCTGAAAATCTTAAGTCTTTTTGGCGTGGTGAAAGTTTGTAGTCGTCTGCATAAATAAGTTTTTGACCTTCTTCAATATAACTAATAAATTTTTGTGTTACCGAGAAGAAAGCATTCTCAACATCGACATCTATTCAGTTTAATCCTGTAATTTGTTCACCATAAATAACAAGCGTTGTTTCAAAAACATGCTCTTTAATATATTTAATAATTTTATCGTTGTCAAAACTTGGCAAAAATAGCACAATTGCATTTGGTTTTCAAGACATACAATATTTGATTATCTCAATAAAGTCTTCTTGCTCAGGTGTCGAGTGAATAATAAACACCTTTTTATTGCGATTTCTTGCACTTTTCTCAATACCAGTAATAATGTGGTTATATGCATTTTTAAAAGTTTCAGGAACAATTGTAAATATAGAACGACTTCTCCCTTTAATAAGTCTTGCTCCATTATTCGGATAATATCCATGCTCCTTAACAACTTTTTCAATTTTTCCACGAGTTTTTTTACTTACATAACCACCATTGTAGTATCTAGAAACAGTTGATATTGACACTTTAGCCAATTTCGAAACATCTTTATATGAAAAACTTCTCATAATTTAATTATATAAAATTATTACCATATTTTTTTGTTTCTTTTATAATATTTATGCTAATAGAACAATAACGTTGTAAACTGGTCAGGATGGGAACATAGCAGCCACGTCAATAGTGTTGTGTCTGTTAGCTTTTTTTTACACGTTTTTGAGTACTTTTAGCAAAATTGCTCTGCTTATAAATAAATTGATTAAACATAAAACGTCTGAAATTAAAAATTTTAATTATTGTGTGAAATATAAACAATGGAAGTTAAACCATATTTTTTGAGTTTTTGAATGCATGATTTTTTTGGTAACTTTATTTTATTTACATCATCAATTTCAACAACAACAAGGCCATTAGATTCTAAAAATTTATAAGAAAAAATAAGTTCTAAAACTTGGTTCAATAATTCCACTTCACGATAAGGCGGATCAACAAAAATATACTTGAATTTGATTCCTTGTTTGCTATTTAAAAAATTTAGTGCATCAGTGCAATAAACATCAGCATTTTTAATATTTAGCGAGTTAAGATTTTGATTAAGAATATTGAAAACTTTTTTTTTGCTCTCTACAAAGATGCATTTCATTGCTCCATTACTTAATGCTTCAATACCTAATGAACCCGAACCTGCAAAAATGTCCAAAACTATTGAATTTTCAATATCAAAACGCAGTGCATTAAAAATTGCTTCACGCACTGAATCTTTTGTTGGTCTAGTAATCTGCTCATTTGGTCTTTGCAATAGTCTGTGTCTATATTTTCCTGAAATTACTCTTAGCATCTAAACTCCATTTATTTGTGTTATTATTATAAATATGAATTATAAATTGAAAGTAAAACAATTTAATATTGTTCAGTTGCCTAACAAAGTTTTGAGAAAAAAATCTCACGATGTCCCTTGACCTCTAAATGATGAAGATAAACAACTCGCCGAAGCAATGATCTATCATATTGATAATAGTCAACAAGAGGATACTGAATATCAACCTGGAGTAGGTGTTGCGGCTGTTCAATATGGAATATTAAAAAATATGTTTTATATTAATTTTAGCGACCAAGATTCACCTCTTCTTGAAGGAAAGCAAAAAACATTGCGCGACTTGTTTATTAATCCAAAAATTATTACAAAAAGCGATTTTAAAGCTTCTTTAATTGAGGGTGAGGGTTGTTTGAGTGTTGGAAGCAATATCAAAAACCAACGTGGATATGTTTATAGAGCAAACCGAATAATTTTTGAAGCATACTCATATTTTCAAAATAAATGAGTGCGAGTAGATTTAACTGGATATTTAGCAATTGTTGCTCAACATGAATTAGACCATTTAAATGGCAAATTATTTATTGATCATATTAATAAATCAAATCCTTTTAAGCAGGTGGAAAATTCACGTTTAATAGACTAGCAAAGACACAAATGTGTCTTTTTTAATTATTAATTAAAAATAAATATATAATAATTTTTATGAATGACTTTATAACTAAACTTTCTAACTTTTTTGTAGGCAATCACAATTGATTAGCATACCTAGTAATAGGAATTTATGCAGTATTAATCTTGTTAGCTGTGCTTTGAGGTGTAACTAAAGGATTTTGACCTTCATTTATTCTATTGATGCTTACATTAGCCTACTCAATTGCAGGTGTAATCTTTGTATCTAAATTTAGCCTCATTGAGCATATCACACTGCCTGATGCGAAAATAAAAGAATATTACATGAAGTATAAAACAGAAATAGATGGTGTTGTGGCCGGTATTTTACTCCTTGTAATATTCATACCAGCACACATAATTTCTTTAATTATTGCTGATTTAGTTTCAACACTTTCACGAATAACTGTTAAAAAATTGAAAAAAAGAGACAAAAAAGTCGGTATTCATAGAATAACAGGTGCTTTGGTTGCACCAATAACCGTACTTCCTTTATCGATGAGTATTTCTAATATTGCAGGTGTTGGAGGACCTAATAAAGTAATTGAAATTAATGACAAAATATTAAGTGGCATATCTAATGGAAAAATTATTGGTATATCAAGACTAGTGCCTCTTTTTCAAACATTTATTGAACTTAAAAATCAAAACATAAAAATAGAAAAAATTAAAGACATTTCTGATGTTTTTAAAGACTCAAAGGTTGAATATGATGTGGAAAAAAATGCAGTTGTAGTAACACCTTTTCCAAAAAAATTAAACCCTGATCAAACAAATTCAATTAATGAAGTAACAAAAACAGTTGATGTATTAGTAAGCGGAATAACAAAAACTGATGAATCATTCAACGTATTCAAAAAAGAGTTAAAAAACATTCCAATAACCGATAATCAAAAGAAACAAGTTAAACAAAAAATTACTGAATTCGTTGATGTGGTAAAGAAACATAATCAAGACGCTGATAGCGTAAATGTTGATGTTGTTCTTCCACCTAATATAAACAAAATCGGAACCAATATACCACCTGAAAAACGTGATGCAGTTGCCGATGAATTAGCAAAAACATTTCTTGGAGATGATGTTGATCAAGAAACCAAAAAAATCGCTAAAAAATTCTTGTCGGCCTATCTAGATAATAAAAAAGTAAAAAAACACAAAAAAGCTGCTCAAAGCAACCAAATTTAATAATTAAGGATTAAAAAATGAATCAAAAAATAGATATATCACAAGATTTTGTTGCGAAAAAATTAAATATCAGAATAGATCAAGTACGCTCTGTACTTGATTTATTGTCTGAAGGCTCAACCGTTCCATTCATTGCTCGATATAGAAAAGAATCAACTGGTGGACTTGATGAAGAAATTATTCAACAAATCTCTGATTTATACACTTACAACATTGAGTTAAACAAGCGAAAAGAAGCAATAAAAACAATACTTGCAGAGAAACAACTTTTAACTAAAGACATTGAAAATAAGATTGATTTAGCTGAAACAAAAGCTGAAGTTGAAAACATTTATGAACCATTCAAAGTAGGTAAAAAAACAAAGGCTACTGAAGCAATTACGCTTGGTCTAGAACCTCTTGCAAAACAAATTTTTGAAAGCACATCTGAAAAATTCAATGTTTATAATGCTGCTAAAAATTTCTTAAACGACAAAGTTCCAACAATTGAATTTGCACTTGAACAAGCAAAATACATTATTAGTCAATGAATTTCACAAGACATTTCTACACGTGAATATGTTAAAAATCAATTACTTCAATTTGGTTTTATTGAAACAAAATTGAAAAAAGGTGCTGAAGACGAAAATGAAGTCTTTGCACAATATTACGATTTTAAAGAAGCAGTCAAATCAATACCAAACCACAGAATACTTGCCATTTCTCGTGCAGAAGATAAAAAAATTGTTTCTTATGACATTAAATTCAATGAAAAACACATTTTATACCATCTTGATTCATTATTTTTCAAAAACAAACGTACAGGAAAAATAATTCATGAAGCTCTGCAAGATAGTCTTGATCGTTTAATTTATCCTTCAATAATTCGCGAAATTAAAGCAGACTTATTCACACGCGCTGAAAAGGAAGCGGTCGAATTATTTGCAAACAGTCTTGAAAACATGTTGCTTTGACCAGCAGTTAAAAATAAAACAGTTTTAGCTATTGACCCTGCATATATTCATGGTTGCAAGGTTGCTGTTTTAGACCCTCAAGGCAACTTTTTAGAAAAAGATATTATTTTTCCAACACCACCTAAACTTAAAATTGAGCAAGCAAAATCAATAATTAATAGACTCATAAACAAATACAAAGTCAATGTAATTGCTATTGGTAATGGAACGGCCTCAAGAGAAACAGAAGAGTTCATCGCAAACCTTATTAAAGAACACAAATTTGACCAAAACACTGATATTTCGTATGTTGTCGTTTCAGAAGTTGGTGCTTCTGTTTATTCAGCATCTAAGATTGCAATTGAAGAATTTCCAGATTTTAGTGTTGAAGAACGCCCGGCTATTAACATTGGTAGACGTTTTCAAGACCCTTTAAATGAATTAATAAAAATTGAACCTCGTTCAATAGGCATAGGTCAATATCAACACGATGTAAACCAAAAAGATTTATCTAAAGCACTTGAGTTCAAGATTGATAAAGTTGTTAACCAGGTTGGTGTTGATCTTAACACTGCTTCAAAGGTTATATTAACTTATATTTCTGGACTTAGTGAAAAAACTGCGCAAAATATCATTGAACACAGAAACGAAATCAAAAAATTTAGCAACCGAAATGAACTTAAAGATGTTAAGGGTATTGGACCTAAAGCATTTGAACAATGTATTGGTTTTTTAAGAATTCATGACTCAAAAAACTTTTTTGACCGCACTTCAATACACCCTGAATCCTATGAACTTGCAACTAGACTTTGTGAGTTATTAAACATTGATTTAAACAATATTGATACAAGCATTCTTGAAAGTGCAAATATTGAAGAATTAGCAAGCAAACTTAACTCAAACGTCTATGACATCAATCTAATCTTAGAATCACTTAAAAACCCTACTAAAGACATTCGGGACAACAAAGAAGGTTACATTTTACGTAAAGATGTGCTCAATGCTGAAGATGTAAAAGTTGGAATGATATTAGATGGTTCTGTTCAAAGTATTACTGATTTTGGTGTCTTTGTGTATATTGGCATTAAACAAAATGTTCTTATTCACATTTCAAATTTGAAAAGAGATAAAACTCATTTTATTGAGCATCCTAAAGACATTTTAAAAGTTGGTGATAATATTAAAGTTGAAATCATATCAAACGACTTAGAAAAAAACAGAATACAGGGCAAACTTGTGTATTAATCAAAAAAACAATCAAGTTATTATAATGATTGTTTTTTTATAATTTTTTCCCTTTTAAATCAATAAAAACAATAATAAAGTATCATATTAAATATGAAAAAATTTATCAACCTTTACAACACAACTGAATACTCTTTTTTAGACTCACTCATTCGAGTCGATGAACTAGTAAAGCAATCAAAACAAAACGGTTTAGATGCCGTAATTTTAAGTGATCACAATAACCTTTTTGGTCTTGGAAGCTTCCTAAAATATTGTTCACAATACAATATAAAACCAATAGTCGGCGTTGATTTAGATGTTGATAATTATAGATTTATTTTGCTTGCTAAAAATTTGGATGGTTTTCAAAAAATCAATGAATTAATATTGGCTAGGTCACAAAACAAGTCAATAACTTTTGATCAATTATGCGACACAAATATTTTTGTTCTTGACCATCCTCAATTTGGAATATATGCGCAAACAAAACAAAATTTTCAAATTAATTCACCAAATTATTTTGTTTGTGATTTGGATTCTAGTATACCTAATGCATTATTCTATCGAAGTAATCAACTTTTTGATATTTCGCAGAATGATACACTTAACATAATTCAACAATTAGGCTCACACAAACTCAGTAATCAAACTCACAATTATTTTGACGAAATTACTGTAAATTCAGTACTTTTGGACAGAATTTACTCAATTATTGACCAGTGTAATTTCAAACTTGAACCAAAGAAATTAAACCTTGCAAAATTTGAAAACAATGATGACGAAACCAATGAAAAAATACTTGTTAGACTGCTAACAAAAGGACTAGAAAATATAAAAAACGAACTTCCAACAAACAAAAATATTTGACACCAACGAGTAAATTATGAGTTCGAAACAATTAAATCGCTAGGTTTTATAAACTACTTTTTAATTATTCAAGATTTAGTCAATTGAGCCAAGTCAAAAAACATTGCAATAGGGCCTGGTCGTGGTAGTGCTGCTGGTTCATTTATTTCATATTTACTTAATATAACTGCAATTAATCCATTGAAATATGATCTACTTTTTGAGCGTTTTTTAAATCCTGGACGTGTTTCATGACCTGATATCGATATAGATATTCAAGATGATAGAAGATTTGAGGTTTTTGACTACATCAAGGAAAAATATGGTTTTGAAAATGTTGCACTGATTTCTACTTTTCAAACACTTGGTGCAAAAATGGCAATCCGAGATGTTGGACGTGTTTTAGGCATTGATCTAACAGTGATCAATGCAATTTCTAAAACACTCGGGGCTAACGAAACTCTTAATGAAGCTTTGCAAAAAAACATCAAGTTTCAACTTGCTATTGAACCTTTTCAACCGCTGCTTAAACACGCATTAATTGTTGAAGGACTGCCTCGTCAACAAAGTTATCACCCGGCCGGGATCATAGTTGCAAGACAAAAAATAACAAATTATGCACCTTGCTCTCTAACAAACGATGGAAGTTTTCAACAAGTTCAATTATCAATGGATTATGTTGAAGACTTTGGACTTTTAAAAATTGACCTTTTAGGTCTTAAAACTCTTACAGAACTCCAACATATAGAGCAAAATTTATTGCCTACTCAAAAATTTGACTTTTTACTTAAACAAAATCCACTCATTTTGAATGACCAAAAAACATTTTTAAACTTAAATTTAGGCTTCACTGAAGGAATTTTTCAATTAGAATCGCCCGGAATGAATAAAACAATTAAAAAAATCAAAATTAATGCATTCGACGATCTTTATGCAATTATTTCGCTGTTTAGACCTGGTCCTTTAGCATACATAAATGAGTACGCATTCAATAAAGAAAACCCTAATTTAGTCAAAAAAATTCATCCAGCATATGATGAAATTCTCGCAAGTACATATGGAATAATGGTTTATCAAGAACAAATTATGATGATAGCTCAAAAAGTCGCTAATATGAGTTTTGTAGAAGCAGACTTTTTACGACGTGCAATAAGCAAAAAAGATGACTCAAAAATCAAGCAATATAAAGAAACTTTTATCAATGGAGCATTAAAAAATGGTTTAAGTATGCAACAAGTCAATCAAATTTATGCAAATATTGAACGATTTGCTGAATACGGTTTTAATAAATCACATGCCGTTAGTTATGCATATTTAACAATGAAAATGGCTTACTATAAAACCTACTATCCTTTGCACTTTTACACTGCTTTAATCACGAATTCTCGAGGTGATCAGGCAAAAATTGCAAAATATGTAGAAGAAATAAAAAAACAGCGAATAATTGTTAATTCGCCAGATATTCTACACTCAACACAATTTTGCACAATAAAAAACAATCAAATTTACTTGCCTTTTGACCTTATCAAAGGTTTTGGTCAAGAAGGCGTTAATAAAATTATGTCTAATATTGCACAATGAGGTCCGTTTAATCAAAATCTCAATGAAACAATATTGCGCCTTCGTCATGCAGGAATTACTGAAAGCTTATTAAATTTGCTCATTCGTTCAAATGTTTTTCGTGCTTATGGACACATGAAATTTATTGAAAACGCAACAAAAACACTGCTTGATTGCTATAAATTAGTGGCCAAAAATACATGAGAACAAGCACGACAAAAACTGCAAAAATCAGGTTATTTAGATATTATTCATGATGATGTCAAAAGAGATATTAACTATGAAGCAACCAATGAAATCTCATTATTAGGCATGACTTTTAATGCTTCGCCAACATCAATTTATGAAGCTAAATACGAATTTAATTTAAACACAATTCCAGTAGGTTACAGTGTCTATGTAGTTGCCCAATTAACTGCTAAACGAGTACTTAACGGAAAAAATTTCTTTGTTATTGAGCTAAGTGATAGCAACATAAAACAAACATTTTATCCAAGTTTAATCTACCTTGATAAATGATCAATATTTAAGCCTGGTGATATTTTAGAAGCTAAAATAGAAAACAAAAATCACAAACTTTTATTAAGAGATCTTAAACCTCTTTAGGAATATTATGCGCAAAAATACTTTTCTTTTAATTGATGGAAACTTTTTAATGTTTCAGTCTTTCTATGCATCATATGCAATGTCTAATGGAAATATGATGAATGACTACAATGGACGCAGCACAAATGGTGTGCATGTTTTCTTAATGACGCTATCTAAAATTATTGATTATGTTGAGCCAACTCATTTATTTATAGCATTTGATGCATTTGGCAAAACTAAACGACATGAAAAATATGATGACTACAAAGCGGGACGTACAAAGGCACCTGCAGAAATATTTGAACAATTTAAGTACATCAAAGAAATTTTAAGTGCATTCAACATTCAATGACTGGAACAAGTTGGAGACGAAGCAGACGATTTGATTGCAACTTTAGCGCAAAATAAAGATGCATTAAACATTATTTATTCAAAAGATCAAGATCTTTTGCAGCTTGTTAATGAAAACACTTATGTACTTTTTAAAGATAAATATGGTGAATTTGATTGCTATACAGACAATAATTTTGAATCATATTTTAATTTACAGCCATATCAGATTCCAGATTTTAAAGGCTTGGCAGGTGATAGCTCTGATAACATCAAAGGTGTAGTAGGAATAGGCAAAATTGGTGCCATAAAACTAATAAATCAATATGAAAATATTGAAAATATTTATAAAAACATAGATGAAATTAAAGGAGCAACAAAACAAAAGTTAATTAATGGAAAAGATGATGCATTCTTTTGCAAAGGCTTAACAATTTTAAACACACAAGTTAATATGAACACAAATTTAGATGATTATCTAATGTCAAAAATCAACAAAAAACAAGGAAACGCTAAACTAGATGAATTTGGTTTGCAAACGGCTAAAAGAAAGTTAGAAATCATATAAAAACATTTCCATTTTGTATGCAAAATACCATTAATTTGTGGTATTTTTCTTTTTTTTTTTTTTTTTTTGCTCTGTCCTTATGTTTTTTTGATAAATTTACCGAATTTATAATTTCTCCAATTTATTAGAGGAGAGATATAAATGAGAAAAAGAAAGTTTGCAATATTGTCGATTCTTACAGTTAGCTCAATAGCTACACCTGTTTTATCGGCTGCATGTAATGATATTACAAAATCAACCAAGGACTATACAAAACTGGTTATGGTTTCAGTAGAAAATGCAAGTCAAAAATTTGCTAAAGATATTCAAAAACAAGACATCAGAGTGTTTTCTACAGATAAATCGTTAACTTTGCAGCTTAGCGATGTAGTAGTTTCAAAAGACAACAAAAAAATCACCATTGCTATCAAGGTTGTTGACAACTCAACAAAAACTGAAACAACTATAACAAAAGAATTGAGTGGATTTAAGACACAAAACAAAACACCTATAGCAAAAGATTACAATAAATTAGTTAGTGTTTCAGTTGATGATGCTTCAAGCAAGCATGCTAATGAGATTAAAAAAGAAGATGTGAAAATTTCTTCAAATGATAAAGATTTATCATTTGAAATTTCTAGTCTAAATGTTTCAGAAGACAAAACAAAAGTTATAGTTGTTATCAAGGTTGTTGACAACTCAACAAAAACACAGACAACTATAACAAAAGAATTGAGTGGATTTAAATCAGAAAAACATTCAGAGCCTATTGAGCCTAAAATAACAGATGAAAAACAAAAACAACATCAAGCGCAAGTTGAGCAGGCTTATAAAACATTTAAAGAACACACAAAAATTAATATAAGCAAAAAATCGTGAGAATTTCTTTCAAAAGCTTCAGATAAATCAATAATTTACTATGATTCCAAAACTAAATCATTCTATGAAAAGCCTTTTGACACAAATAATATTGATGTAGATAGAAATTTATTGTTTAAATTGGACTCAAATGCAATTGTTCCTGAAGACTTAAGTGTAGCACTTCCAGAAGGCGATCAATCAGATAGTCATATTTACGATAAGGTATCTTTAGTAAAACAAGATGGAAAATTTGGCATCAAATTTAGAATTAGCGAATCTAAATTAGATAAACACACATTGCCATTACCAAATAAAGTTGAGCAATCTAATTTATTTAGTATTAAAGATCCAACTGAACAAGAGGTTGATCAAGTATTAAATAACTTAACAATAGATTATCCAAATAAAGCAAATACAAGTGTAGAAGATGTTAATCCATTAAAGTTAATTTTACCTAGACTCAAAGGTTTTAATGACGTTAAAGTAATTAATATAGAAAGAAATCCTTTAGAGGGTAAAGTTATTGTCGAGGTTAAACTAACCTGAATGATTGGTAACGACAAACTTGAATCTAAATCTAGAAAAATTGAGATTAGTGGATTTAAGAAACTAACTTTTGATGAAATTCTTAATGGTATTCAATTAAATTATGAAGGTGAGAAAGTAAAAACGTTGCCTTCTCAAGTAACTAATGACAAAATTAAAGTGCTTAAAGATGCACTACCATTAGATGATTATATTAATGTATCATTTAAATTAATACCAAATGATGCTGCTGGTTCATTAACTATTGAAGCAACCTTTAAAATAGGCAAAGAATTAAGAGTTAAAAACTTTTCAATAGATGGATTTAAGAAAATCGCCACATTAGAACAAATACTAAATGAGTACAGTGGTCCTACACTTAAAAATAATAAAGATAGATCACAAATATTTACCTCACAAGTAGAAAAGGAAATGATTGAACTACCAGCAATCGATTCTAATACACATATCAGTGTACAAATAGAAAAAGTAGAGGTAAATAGAAGTGATGTCTCGAAACTTAATGTCACATTAGTGTTTTCTAATTCACAAACTAAAGAATCAAAAAAGAAAGTATATGTTTTAGAAAGCTTTAAAATAACTGGAGATGTTGCAACTCAATTAGCCGAAAACAAAATGGTTCCTTTATTTGTTTTTAAAGGTGAGCAAAATGCAAAAGATAAAATTAAGGAATATCTTAAAAATGGACAAAACCGTGTTCTACTAAAATTCCAGAGTGGCAAGTTTTATACAAAAGACCCAAAAACTAAAAAAGATATCGAACTAAAAGGATTAGTGTTTAATCCAGAACTAGAAAAAGACTGACCTAATTATGGAAAGATAATAATTACGCATGGACGATTTAAATCATTAGCATCTGCTAATGCTGAAAGCGGAAAAGTCTTAAGTCGTAATAATGATGGTGTCGATTTAGTGCTAGAAAACAATAATGTAAAATTAAAATTCAAAACACTTCAAAGAGGTAATATAGTAGGTCCTAAAACATACGAAATTGTTTTATTTGACTCAACTACCACACCACATACTTCAAACAAAACGAAATAATTCCATATTCAATTATTACCATTAAAACACAACAACACAATAGTTATATGTTGTTGTGTTTAAATGAATTTCATATAATAATCTGTCTTGAATGTTAAAAAATATGCAAAAATGTCTTATTTTAAGGTATTTTTGCATTTTAATAATATCTATACTATATGAAATAATTAAAAAGAATATACTTTTAAGCACACAAAATAATACAAAAATATGTATTAAGGAATATTAAAATGAGAAATAAAAAATTAGCATGACTTTCAGTACTAACAGTAAGTTCTATAGCAACACCTATGCTAGCTGCTGCATGTAATGAAACAAAAGACTACAATAAATTAGTTAATGTAAAACTAAAAGATCAATCCGCAAATAAATTAGCAAAAGATGTAACAGCAGATGATATAGAAGTAAGTTCTACTGATAAAACTTTAAAACTTAAAGTTACATCTGTTAACGTTAGTGCAACTGATAAAAACTCTGTTACAGTTATTATTCAAGTAAGAGACTCTTCAAGTAAAAAAACTCATACTATAACAAAGATTCTTAGTGGTTTCAAAACTGAAAAAGGACAAAATAACTCTAATGAGGGGGGGGGCAAATAACAACAGCGGTCAGGGAGGTCAAAGTACACCTGCACCACAACCACAACCAGAACCACAAAATCCAGGTGATTCTTCAAATCCCGATACTACACCTCAACCTGGTCCTGGTGATGGTACTCCTGCACCTCAACCTCAGCCAGAAAATCCTGGTGATTCAAATCCTGATACTACACCTCAACCTGGTCCTGGCGATAATAATCCTGCACCACAACCTCAACCAGAAAATCCAAAAGATCCTAATGATGGTACAGGCAATGATTCAGGAAGCGAAAATAAAATAGATCCTGATGTTAAAGAAGCATATGACATTTTTAGTAAACATACTAAATTATTTAAATCAAAAAAATCATGAGACTTTTTCTCTAGAGCAAATGATGGTGTTCCAATTTACTATGATTATAGAAAAAAGGCATTTTATGCTGAAAAATATGATAGTAAAGACCCTGATAAAGAAAGAACACTTTTATTCTCATTAGAAGAAGGACACTTTCCAAAATACAGTTATAACGCTTCATGACCAGATGATAAAGATGAACACGGAAAAAATGATATATTCAACAAGGTAAAATTAGTTAAGTTAGAAGATAAATTTGGTTTTAAATTTAGAGTTTCAAAATATGAAGGTGGCAAAAAAAATACATTCCCTAATCCAACAATTGTACAACAATCAGAATTACAGGAATTTAAAGTTCCTTCAGCAGATGATGTTAAAGGTGTATTAGATTCAATTGAAATTAAATACGAAAATAAAGAGAACGTTGAAGAAAAAGATGCAACAAAAAGTGGTGTGAAAGTTCCACCAGAAGCTAATGGATACACTACACATGTCGAATCAGTAACACCAAAAATAGGTGAAAGAAAGATAGATGTTGTTATTTATCTCACATATAAAATTGGAGACGACACTGTAGAATCTCAGAGAAGAACAATTGAAATTGATGGTTTCAAAAGCAATGACCTAGCTTCAAAAGTTAAAGATGTGGTGATTGTTTATGAAGGTAATAAAAAAGATAAATTACCTTCAGAAGTGACAGAAAAAGAATTAAAAGCAAAACTAAACAACAATGATTTAGAGTCAACAATTAGTGTTTCTTATTCATTAAAAGCTGATGATTACAAGGGGGAATTGAGTGTTAATGCAACATTTTCAACCAATAATAATTCTGTAGAAATTCCTTATATATTAAATGGTTTCAAAATGAAGGAATTTAATCTCAAAGACTTTATTAATAAATATCCAAAACCTACCTTGGATAGTAAAATTGAAAATAATAAATCAAACACACCTGCTATAAGTGTAGGTGCTGATAAATTTACATTAAAACCAGCTGAAGATGGTGTACCAGTAACCATAAAAATCACAAGCGTCGCTCCACAAGAAAATGATAAAACTAAGCTTGATGTGACTGTAACATTTACCAACACATTAAACAATACAAAAGAAGAAAGAACCTATACCTTTGAAGGTTTTATGCCTCAAAAGGAATACAGAGATAATAAAGCATTCAAAGAAGCAGAAAAAGGTAATTTATTCCATTACACTGCTTCCGAAGCAAATAATAAAGCTATTTTAGAGTTTATTAAAAAAACCGAAACCGAAAAAAAACCTAAACATCCTCTTTTAGCGATAGATGGCCAAGATATCTATTTCTACCCCAAATCAGCAAAGAAAAAAGTTCAAGGACTAAAATTAGACCCTAGTGCAAAACATATATTAACTCATACTGGAAAAAACACCGTTGCACCTGCGTTTTTAGAGGGTGGAAAAAAACCATCTAATCAAGAAAAAGGTCTAGAACTTGTTAAAACTTCAACATCTGTAGAAATCCAATTCAAACTTGTTTTAGCAGGTGAGGGTTTTAAATATGATAGCAAAATATATAAATTCAAACTTTTCGACCTAAAATCTGATACAGGCAATTCTTCTCAATCTAACCCTGGCAGCTCATCAAGATCAGAAGACGACGAATAATAACATCAATCTACTATTATGAATCGCAAACATAAATTACTAATATTTAGTTCATTAGCAACAACAATTTCAGCAATTGTTGTTGCTTCTTGTTCTAATAACTCTAAAAAACAAGACACTGTATCATTACACCTTAAACCAGATAAAAAATTATTTATAAGTGAAAATAATTTATCTATGTTAGAGAAAACATTGTTTGAATTTAGTAACAATACTAATAATGTTTATGTTGACATTGAGTTTACAGGTATTACTAAACTACCAAATAATGACATAGAATTAAAGTATAAGTTAATTAAAAACACAGGCGAAAAAACCGAAGAGAAAGGTTTAATAATTAAGGCTTCTCAATTATTATCAAGTGAACCAACAGTACAGGATAAAAATAAAAAACAACAAGATAGTAAACAATCAATACCAGGAGCAACAGAACCAAATAATCAAGGTAAAAGTTCATCTGAACCTAAAGATAAACCACCTATTATAGATGAAGATGAGGATGGATTTATAGTCCCTGATGATGAAGATTCTTCAGACGAAGAAGGTGAAGTACCTCTTGACCCTGATGATGATCCATATGAACCAGGTAGCGATGAGAATGATGAAGAAGACATCGATAGCGATGACTCAAGCACACCTCCAAATCAAGGTATTAAACCTTCGCCAGGCGAAAAGCAAAAACCACCACGTGAAAAGCAAAAACCTTCACGTCCAAGAAATCCTAATGGACATTCAAAAGGTAAAAATAAGAAACCACCTAAAGTTAATATTAATGAGAAACTTGGTAAATTTAGTGCAACACCTAAAACTGAAGATAAAATCAGACTAGCATCATGAAATGTTAAGAATTATGGTAATGATGCTCCAGTATCAAAAGGACAAGCTATTGCATCTGTTATTTATGTAAATAACTATGATGTTGTAGGTCTAACCGAACTTGATGGTGACAATGTACCTAACATATTGGTCGATCTATTAAACGATCTTGAGAAAAAAAATAATAGAAATAACACTTGAAAAGCTATTATTTCAGATAAATATGATGCACTTAATGGTAAGGGCCAAGCAGACGGTTATGCTGCATTCATCTATAAAGATAATATTGTTTCGCCTTTAGTTCTAGGTGATAAGAAGTCAGGCAGATTTTATGATAATTCTGAAGGATTTGAAACTAAATATGGTGGATCAGTAAATCAATTTAATAGACCGCCGTTCTTAGTTCAATTTGGAGTAAAAACACCTAAATACCAAAAAGTTAATTTCACATATATGCTTTCACATTTAGATGGTCCAGGTACTGGAAAAGATTCTCCTGAACCAAAAGCAAATGGAGTCAAAAAACAAGGTGCTTATGAAGCTAACGAAGCATGAAACATTAAAAAAGTTTTTGATTGAGCTAAAAAAATAACCAACGGTGATGATGATTTAATATTCCAAGGTGATACTAATATTCATAAAGGCAATCAGTCTAAAGTATTTGGTTGAACTAAAGACTATGGTGCTGTGATGCCTCTTGATGAAGATAACATTTTAACATCACTAAAAGCAAATAACAACGGTTATTCAGAACCATACGACAAAATCATTCACTACTCTAATATGAACTATACCAATGCTACCACATTCAGACTCTATGACTTTGTAAGATATTCAAACATTTTCCAGTATGCTCCAATTAACTCATATGAAGACTGAGTTAAATATGTTAAAGGATATAATAGTAAACGTTATTCACAAAGCTATGTTTACCACGGAATTTCAGACCACTCTCCAATAAGTTATGACTTAATTTTGGACAAAAACGACGCACATTAATTAATGCACCAATGGTGCATTTTTTAATAAAAAAATGGCCTAAGCCATTTTGCTAAAAGTACTCAAAAATGAGTATATAAGGAAAATTATACCTTAATGAGTGAATGTATTTCAATACCTTCCTCAGGGTCAAATTTTGCTCGTCCATTGAGGTCTTCAAGTTCAAGCAAAAGAATAATTTTTTTAACTGTTGCTCCTTGCTCTTTAAGTAGAGTCACAATGGCTTTAGTTGTACCACCGGTTGCTAAAACATCATCGATAATAGCAACGCTTTGACTTTTTTTAATAAAACCATCTTGGATTTGAAGTACATTATTTCCATACTCTAAATCATAGTGTTTGCTAATTACTTTGCCAGGCAATTTACCTGGTTTACGCACCATTATAAAAGGTTTTTTAAGTTTTGCAGCAGTAGCAGTACCGAATAGAAAACCACGTGCATCAGGACCAACAATAACATCGCAATCTGTGGCTAATTTTGCCATCTCATTAATTGTGTAGTGCAATGCTTCGCCATTGGCCAACAAAGGACTAATATCTTTGAATAAAATACCTTTGCGTGGAAAATCTTTAACATCACGAATATATTTTTTTAAGTTCATATTTCCTCTAAATTGTAATAGCAACATCTTCAAAGAACTCTACAATATCATCGACTTGAATATCATTGAATTTTTGAATAGTCATACCAAAATCTTTACCTTTTTCGACTTCTTTTACTTCATTGGTATCGCGTTGAAGGGTAGCAATAAAACCTTCATGAATAAGTTTTCGTCGTCTAAATATTTTGACCTTGCAGCCAATTTTTACAATACCTTCATCAAGCATAGTACCGGCAATTGTTCCAACTTTTGAGAAGAAGAATGTTTTAATAACATGACCTGAGCCAATCTTTTTCTCTTCATAAACAACTGCTTTTTCACCATCTAATCAAGCTTGCATGTCTTCCATAACTTTGAAGACAACATCATAATGAGCAATCTTTACACCTGCTTGTTTAGCACTTTGTTTAATGTTTGTGCTTGCTTTAATTCTAAAAGTAATGATGATTGCATCTGAGGTTTGTGCTAGAAGTAGATCTGAATTTGAAACCTGACCTGTCTGTGCACCAATAACTCTTATAATTGCTTCATCATTTTGCATTCCATCAATACTTGAACGCAATGCTTCAGATGTTCCTTGAACATCTGAACGGATGATGACATTGAGTACCTTTTTATTTTCATCTTCAGCATTCTGAGAACGATTGAATAACAATTGTTTTTTGTCAATTTGTTGTTTTTCTTGAGCAATTTTTTTAGCATATTTTTCATCTTCAAATGAGATGAAACGATCGCCAGCAAGCGGTGAAATGTTAAGACCAGAAACCACAACAGGCATACCGGGTGTAGCACACTCAATTGGCATTCCACTTGTGGTTTTAAGTGATTTTACTCGTCCATATGAACTACCAGCCACGATAAAGTCACCTTTATAAAGTGAACCATTACTGATTATTAAGGTAGCAACCACTCCAACACCCTTGTCAGAGCGAGATTCAAGAACCACACCGGCTGGATAACGATCTTTATTTGCTTTAAGATCCATTAAATCAGAAAGAGCAATAATGTTGTCTAAAAGCAACTCAATACCTTCACCGGTTTTTGCAGAACCATAAATAATCGGAACATCTCCGCCATATTCTTCAACAATAACATCATTTTCAGCAAGTTCACGTTTAACACGTTCAATATCTTTGGTTGGTTTATCCATCTTATTAACAAAAACAATCATTGGAGCTTTTGCAGCTTTAGTGTGTTGAATTGCTTCTTTAGTTTGAGGTTTAACACCATCATCGGCTGCTACAACAATAATAACTATGTCAGTGACTTGAGCTCCACGAGAACGCATTTCAGTAAAGACTTCATGGCCTGGTGTATCAATAAAAGTGATGGTGCCTTTGTTATTGCTTACTTGATATGCTCCAACATGTTGAGTGATACCGCTTGATTCACTTTGAGCAACTCTAGATTGGCGAATGTAGTCAAGCAGTGTTGTTTTACCATGGTCAACATGACCCATAATTGTGATAACAGGAGGTCTTTTTGACAATGATTTTTCATCATCAATGAACTCAACTTTGTTTAAAAAGTTAGATGCATCAACATTAATTTCTTTTTTGAAGTCTAAATTGTGTTCAAGACACACTTCAGCGATTTCTTCTTCATCAAGCATATGGTTAATTTGATACATTTTGCCTTTCATCATAAAGCGTTTAATCAAATCATTTGGATTTAGACTAATTTTGTTAGCAAATTCACCAAGTGGCATTGCATTTGTGAAGATAAAAACACCGTTTTTAACTTCGGTTTTGATGTTTTTTAGCTGCGATTCAACATCTTTTTGATTGGTTAATCTATTCTTTTTAGACATTTCGCCTCCTTGAGTTCTTTTTCTATTTGTGCATAAGTTTCCTTTGTAACGTTGGTTCTGAATGCTCTATTAAGTGCTTTGGTTTTGAGCACACATGCTCAATTTTCTTCACTTAAATATAAATAACAGCCTCTACCTTTTTTTGTCTTATCAAGGTCTAGACTTATTGTGTTTGTATCTTTTTTATAATCAAATCTTATGAGTTCATCGACAGGAAGAATTTTTCCCGAAACTATACATTTTCGTGTAGTTTGGTTCATTTATTCACCTCAATCTTCATCATCCATAAAGTCGTCGATATCAAAGTCATCAAGACCAAAACTCGAAAGATCTTTATCGACTTTAAAGTTTTCTTTAATAGATTCTTTAACTCTTTTGTAGTCTTCAGCATCATTTTTGTATTGCTCTTTTTTTGCATTTTCACGTGTTAATTCTTCAGCAATATCATCAATGGTAATTTCTTTTGATTGCTCTTGTTTTTCTTTTTTAGCTTCACTTTCACTGTGTTTTTTGAATAGTTCATTGAAATCTAAGTCAAAACTGGTTGTATCAATACCTTCAAATTCATTTTCCTGGAAACTTAACACATCAGCATCAAAGTTATCTGCTTTAACATTGACTTTATTCATGTCAAATAGTGAACCATTGCGTTTTGGTCTCTGAGTGTGTCTGTTTGTATTGAATTGTTGGTTTGGTTTTTTGTTTGGTTCAAATTTTTTGCTGTTGTTGAACACGATACCTTTTGAAAGAGCATCAGTGTTGCTAATAACCTCAAGGTTGCAACCTACAAGACCAGCAGCAAGCAATACGTTAATACCTTTTCGACCTATTGCAGGTGTTAGTGAGTCTTGAGGCACAATAATTCAATAATTTTGTCTGCTTCCTTCAACATTGTTGTCTTTAGGAACTACATCAATAACTTTAGCTGGACTCATTGCTTGAGAAATGTATTTTTTAACATCTTCATCGTATAAAATAACATCAATTTTTTCACCTATTTTTTCGCAAATTGAATTGATTCTATTACCATTAGGTCCAACAACTGCACCGTATACATCATAGTCAGCAGGTGCCAAATCGCTTGGTTTTAGTGCAATTTTAGTTCGTTCACCCGGTTGGCGTATTGACGCAACAATTTCAATAAGACCATCTTGAATTTCGGGAATTGAAAGTTTAAGTAGTTCTTCAACATTTTCTTTTGTGTCCACTGAAACTTGTACTTGACTTAATTTGCTATCTTCTTCAACACTGGTTATAGTTGCATGACCATATGCACCAGGTTTCACATTTCTCTTGCTTGAAATGTATGCAGCGGGTAAGAATGCAGAAGTAGATAACAATGATTCACTTTCAATTTGCACATTTCATGAACCATCAGCATTTTTGGTTGAATATCTAATACCAACTCGTTGTCCAATTTTGTCTTTAAAACATTCATAAACTTTTTGTTTTTTGAGTGCTGAAATTTCTTGCAAAATTGATGAGTGTATTTTCTTAAGTATGTTTGGATCTTTTGTATTTTCTACTGCTTTATCAAGTGCTTTAAGATCAAGGTCAATTGAAATAACATCGTCTATTTGTGCATCTGATTTAATTTTGCGTGCATTTGTGAGTGAAATATAAGTTAAAATTAACAATAATTTATCATTATCATCACCATTTGCGTACTCATCAGCCTCTTGATCATCAATAACAATACATGTCTTGATAATTGGTTTTAGTGTTTTGGTTTCTTCGTTTAGAATGTATTCAACCTCAATATCTTGGTCAATTTTTGACAAAATACGAGTGGTTGCACCGCTAAAAATACGGACAATATCATTGATGTCTATTTTTTGATTTGTTTCATAGTGTTTAGCAATGTTGTAGAATACAGCATCTTGGTTTGCTATTGTATTTTTAGACATAAGTACTCCTAAAATTTAAAGTGTCTTTTTATTTTTATAATGTTTGATTTATTAACATCGATTTTTCTTATATTGCCTTTTTGATTTCATTTAATCTTAATGCTTTGATCATTATCTTCAAGTAGCAATGCATTGTATTTATTGACGCCGTTTTCATTTTTTTGTAAAAATATTTCAATATCCTGGCCAATAAATTGCGGCAATGAAGCAAAATCAATATCATCATTAAGCCCTGGAGAATGAATTACTATCGAATCAAATCTCTCAATATTTGCATTTTCATCAAGAAATTTATTGATTTTGATGCTTGCATCATTGATGTGGTTTAAATCACTGTGTGATAAAGTAATATCAAGTATTTGCATACCATCTTCAACAGTTTCTTTAGCATCTATAACCTCGTTAAAGTGTTGAGCTAAAAGCAATTTTCAATTCATAAACCCCCTATAAAATAACAAAGAGTTGCGTGTGCAACTCAATATTATTTGACTTGTGCTTAAATTATAGCACGAGAAGGTGGATTTTGCAGGTAAAAATAGTAAAAAGCGTTTTGCAAAAAAACTTTTTGCTTTATAATTAAATCGATTTTTTCAGTTTCGTTATGAAACTAAACAAGAAAAAAGAGGAGGCTTATAATATGGCAAATATAAAATCAAAAGTTAAAAACATTGCTAAGTCTGAAGAAAACAGATTGAGAAATAACGCAATGAAAACTAGAGTTCGTAAAGCAATCAGAGCTGCTAGAGAAGCAGTTTTAGCTAAAGATGAAAAAGCTAAAGAATTGGTACAAAAAGCACATTCAATTATTGCTACTGCAGTGCAAAAAGGTGTTTTCCACCCAAACAAAGGTGCTAGAAAATCATCTCGTCTAGATAAATTTGTTAACGAACAAAATGCTAAAACAAATGCTTAAAATAAGCGTCCAATCTTAAACAACCGCAAGGTTGTTTTTTCCTGAGTTTCGGAGTAAAAAACAAAAAGTGTAAAATTGACTGTTATTTTAAGTCAAAATACACTTTTTGTTTTTTCTATATACAATTTTTTACAATTTCTAGAAATTCATTATACGTTTCTTCAT
>NZ_SMDN01000039.1 GCF_006546935.1 Mycoplasmopsis mucosicanis | reverse complement strand
ATTGAAAAATTTAAAGAAATAAACACAATTATTAAAAATGGTATGTAAGAAATTAAAAAAAGCGATTTTTGCGTATAAAATAGCGCAAATTTCGCTTTTTTAGTTTAAACTCCGAAACTCAGGAAAAAACAAAAAGTGTAAAATTGACCGTTATTTTTAGTCAAAATACACTTTTTGTTTTTCTATATACAATTTTTACAATTTCTAAAAATTCATTATACTTACATTTCCCACTTTAAGTATAAAACTAGAGCCATTGATAACCCTATTAAATTTCTGTCTTGAATACACTCAAAATATAAACAATAAACCTGCAACTAAAAAATGTAGAAATAAATCATTTTATTTCAAACATTAAAAAATTTAAAGATATAAACACAATTATTAAAAATGGTATGTAAGAAATTAAAAAAAGCGATTTTTGCGTATAAAATAGCGCAAATTTCGCTTTTTTAGTTTAAACTCCGAAACTCAGGAAAAATATGAAAAAATTAACAA
>NZ_SMDN01000038.1 GCF_006546935.1 Mycoplasmopsis mucosicanis | reverse complement strand
GTTTCTTTCTTAATTGATTTATATGTTCCATAAATACTCATTGGAAGTTTGAATTTTTGATAAATTTGGTGAATAACTACGTCTTTGAGTGATTTTGACTTTGAATCCTTACAATTTTTAAAGATATCAAAATAATTAAATATGTTTTCAATAAGGTCGAGTCCATGATATTTTTCTTTCACTTCTTTCTCTTCGACGTTTTCATTTTTAAACAATTCATTTAGTTTTTCTCTTGCTTCTTCTTTTGTTAGTGAAAGAGGGAAATTTTTAATTATGTTTTTTATTGTGTTTATCGGGTCCTCATTGTATTTTTTCAGTTCTTCAACGTATCCATAACCAAATCTTATTTCAAATCCTTTATTATCTACTTTTGGAATGCCAACATTGATATATAAACCTTTTTTAAGCTTTGAATTTGAAACTCTTCATTGTCTTGAAACCAATTCTTTTTTAACTTTCATATATTAATTATACCACATTTAAGTATATAAGTATAAAAAATATATATTTTTATATTTTTATAAATAAAAATATAGAGCC
>NZ_SMDN01000037.1 GCF_006546935.1 Mycoplasmopsis mucosicanis | reverse complement strand
CATTAGACTTAACAACTCTGCAATATCTTGCTTTCCCGTTTCCCATCATCATAACTATTAGATTTTTCATAGTTTAATTATATCACAAAAATAAAATTATGTTATGTAATGTTATGTAATTTTTTTGCTTAAAAATATCCCTATGTACTACGTACATAAGGACTTAAAAATATTTTGATTTTGCTTGTAACTCCGAAACTCAGGAGTATAATGAATTTTTAGAAATTGTAAAAATTGTATATAGAAAAACAAAAAGTGTATTTTGACTAAAAATAACGGTCAATTTTACACTTTTTGTTTTTTACTCCGAAACTAAGGTCAGGTAAACATGAGTTTAATAGTGTTATCAATGATTAAAAAGCGCTCTAGATTTATACTTAAAGTGGGAAATGCATAAAAAAGCAAAATAAAAACCCCTAAGGGGTGTTTGGTTCTTTGAAAACTGAATAGTAAATTTTAATTCATTGAAATGTCTAAAATACACATTTACTTTTAAACCTATCGATTTATTAGTACTGGTCAGCTCAACATATCGCTATGCTTACACATCCAGC
>NZ_SMDN01000036.1 GCF_006546935.1 Mycoplasmopsis mucosicanis | reverse complement strand
AAATTATCATTAAATCGCGAGCCTTTTCAAAGTGATTGAAACTCTAATTCCTTATATTTGATACCATTTTCAGTTTTAGTATAGCCTTGCGAATCAAATACAAAATCTTTAAATGATTTAGAAGTTGTTTTTAGTCTTTGTGCGAAGATATAATCAATTCCAATACTTTCTAAAAATCTAATATTTTTGTTCGTTGACATTCCTTTATCTGCAATAACAGTCATTGATTTTATTGTAAATTTTTCTCGCAAATGAAGAATAAAAGGGATTAACGTATTACCATCTGCAGTATTACCACGGAAAACTTTTAGATAAATAGGGATTCCATTACTATCAGTTGCCATACCTACAACAACTTGATCTTCTTTGAACTTACCATCTTTTGAAAAACCTGGTGTTCTTAAACCATCTCTTGAAAATGTCTCAAAATATACAGTTGTTGCGTCAAAATAGACCAAATTCTTATTTCTTGAAGTCATTTCTGCAATTTTATTATTTAAATTTTTGACTATTTCAATCTCATTTTCATATAGAACATCAAGAAGACTATAAAAAGTATCTTTTTTAGATTCAATATCAT
>NZ_SMDN01000035.1 GCF_006546935.1 Mycoplasmopsis mucosicanis | reverse complement strand
AAATTATCATTAAATCGCGAACCTTTTCAGAGTGATTGAAACTCTAATTCCTTATATTTGATACCATTTTCAGTTTTAGTATAGCCTTGTGAATCAAATACAAAATCTTTAAATGATTTAGAAGTTGATTTTAGTCTTTGTGCAAAGATATAATCAATTCCAATACTTTCTAAAAATCTAATATTTTTGTTCGTAGACATTCCTTTATCAGCAATAACAGTCATTGACTTTATTGTAAATTTTTCTCGCAAATGAAGAATAAAAGGGATTAACGTATTACCATCTGCAGTATTACCACGGAAAACTTTTAGATAAATCGGGATTCCATTACTATCAGTTGCCATACCTACAACAACTTGATCTTCTTTGAACTTACCATCTTTTGAAAAACCTGGTGTTCTTAATCCATCTCTTGAAAATGTCTCAAAATATACAGTTGTTGCGTCAAAATAAACCAAATTCTTATTTCTTGAAGTCATTTCTGCAATTTTATTATTTAAATTTTTGACTATTTCAATCTCATTTTCATATAGAACATCAAGAAGACTATAAAATGTATCTTTTTTAGATTCAATATCAT
>NZ_SMDN01000034.1 GCF_006546935.1 Mycoplasmopsis mucosicanis | reverse complement strand
TTATTTCTTGAAGTCATTTCTGCAATTTTATTATTTAAATTTTTGACTATTTCAATCTCATTTTCATATAGAACATCAAGAAGACTATAAAATGTATCTTTTTTAGATTCAATATCATTTAAATAATTATCTTTTGTCTCAAAACTCTTAATGATTGAAGTATTTTGTAGGATTCTTGATGCTATTTGGTATTTTAGAAGTTCTTCAAGGTTTTTGTGTTTAGACTTCTTTAAAGAGCTGAATATTTCAAGTTTTTTTATAACATCATAAAAAATATTAATCCCGATGTTTGTAATGAAATTTTTCTCTTTAAGCGAGCATAAATGGTCAAGCATCATTTTTTTTATGGTTTTAGGTTCTGTGTTATCACTGATTTCCTTGATCTTTTCTCTAAATATCTCAAGATATCGTTCATTTATTGCACTTAGTTTAGATTCGCTCCCTAAACTAATTACATTTTTTATTCCTTTTGCAAAACCATTAGACTTAACAACTCTGCAATATCTTGCTTTCCCGTTTCCCATCATCATAACTATTAGATTTTTCATAGTTTAATTATATCACAAAAATAAAATTATGTTATGTAATGTTATGTAATTTTTTTG
>NZ_SMDN01000033.1 GCF_006546935.1 Mycoplasmopsis mucosicanis | reverse complement strand
TTTCAAATACCAAACAGAATGAACCTCTTAGTTAGAATTCAACTAAGGAATACAATTTTGTTATGGAAAATCAGAGATATGCAGCAAAAAATGATTTAATTTTCAGACAAATTACAAGGCATAGCGATTGAACAAATAAACAATTATCAATAGCTTTAGATGTCTCAATTTCAACTATAAAAAGAAAGCGAAAACAGTTGAGAGAGTCCCAAAAAACAGGAACTAAAATCAAAATCTCTCACGGCAATTTAAATAACAAACACGCTCTTAAACATTCTGATGAGAAATTTATAGCATTGAGCAAAACTTATTTTAAAAGATATCGATTAACTGGAAACGAGAACAACAATGACAGTTCTTCTTTTTTAACTTTGATTTCTTTTTATGAATTTTTTGAACACTTTGAATGTTCAGAACCTAAAGATTTTTCATATTCAACTCTGGTTAGACGCTTTAAACAACTCGGAATTGCTAGTCCATACGCAACAAAAGAAGGCAAAAAAATTGCTAAACGAAACAGAAATAAAGTTATAACTAATAAAGATTTATTCTTTATATCGCAATTTAAATATTACGAATCCAAAGAAAAAACAAAGCGTCGTTTAAATTACAAAAACGTATATAAGTTTGG
>NZ_SMDN01000032.1 GCF_006546935.1 Mycoplasmopsis mucosicanis | reverse complement strand
GCCCTTGTGTAGACGCCTCAAAAGAATAATATGGTGCACTGTAACCAACCTCAGCTGGTCTCATAATAGTAGCTTCAGTAATATAGTTTGTATTTCCCATTTGAGTCACACCACGTCTTTTATCTTGTTGAACTCCTATATAACCAAAGTTAGTACCTCCTTCAGCTTGAGGCAAAGAATTTAAAAATGGTGGTAAGCCCAATGCTCTATTTGTTTGCCATGTATGTGTTAGTCTACATGGTTTACAATCAAAAAAAAATGTTCCTGTAGCAAATTCATCACCTGTTCTTAGTAAGTGTACTGGCACAGAATTTTCAATAGTATAAAATTGAACATCATCTGGATCTGTACCATGGTATATATTTGTTGGTGTGCCACTAGTTCCCGTATGAGATGGTATTAATGTTCTATCCCATTGAAAATAATATCTCCATGGAGTTGGTATGGTTGGTTTCCATGGATAAAAACCCAATGTCTCAGATCTCATAGCTGCTGGAGTAAATGGCATAGTATTATTACTATCTAATGCAACCATCAATGATGCAGTTAAATCATTATTATAAACTTTAGTTGGTGGCTGAGTAGCAGATTCTGAAACAGTCTTTAAAACAACATTAAAAATTTCTTGTTCAAAACTAACTAAATGCAACTCACTCATAGTA
>NZ_SMDN01000031.1 GCF_006546935.1 Mycoplasmopsis mucosicanis | reverse complement strand
CGCTCCAAACCATTAGACATTAAAAATCAATGCAAATTGATTATTTTGTTATTGACTTTTATTAAAAATTCACATTTTTTAGGAATGCTTTTGCATTTTTTTGCTTAAAATTATTCTAATTAAATTTCCTGCGTTTCCCACTTTAAGTATAAAAAAATAAATATTCCATTTTTATGGAGTTTAATAAGTTAAAACAAAAGTATTTTTTCTTTCATAAGTACAGTTTTTATGAGATGGTACGTTTCTCATGAACTGGAATTTGCGTTGTTTTTAATCTCCACTGATGTTGAAATATGGTTGTGAATAAACGTATTCACTGATTTCACATCAAAAATCATTTCTTTTAGTTTATGTTCAGTTATTTTGCTTTTACCGGTTAGTCCGGTTTTTTTATTAATCATATTTAATATAAAATTCAAGAAAACAAGTGTTATAAAGGATAGACAAATGTAACCGACTATGTGATTTCATGTAGACAAATATACAGGTCTAAGCATTAAGGTGCCTTTAAATGATCTGAAGTTTTCCTCCACTTGTCATTGTTTTGAATACAAATTAACAATTTCCTCTATTTTTAGGTCATTTCTATTTGTTTCATAGACATAAAAACCGTCAAACTGCTCATCTTCCTCGATTTTATCAATATTAAGCTTGTAAAAACCACCTTTTTCTATTGGCTCGAAAAACCTGTATTTTTTACCACCGATAACATCTTCGTAAGCAACAAGTCCATTTTTATCCATTT
>NZ_SMDN01000030.1 GCF_006546935.1 Mycoplasmopsis mucosicanis | reverse complement strand
TTGCTAAACGAAACAGAAATAAAGTTATAACTAATAAAGATTTATTCTTTATATCGCAATTTAAATATTACGAATCCAAAGAAAAAACAAAGCGTCGTTTAAATTACAAAAACGTATATAAGTTTGGTGATATTGTTGAAATTGATGGATGTAGTCATTACTGACTTAATGGTCATAATAAATTCACAATGTTGCTTGCTGTCGATGTTGGTACAAATAAAGTTGTTTCAATTCACTTCGAAGAACAAACAGAAACTCTCAATGGTTATCAGATTTTATTAGAAGAACTTTTTAATAATTACGGGTATCCAAGAACTCTTTTAGCCGATAATAGATCTAACTTTAGAAATAATGCAGATAGCAATGCTCGAACCTATCAAGCAGTAAAATCACGTGGAATCGAGTTTATAACTAGCTCAAATCCAACATTTAAGCCACATGTTGAGCGTAAAAACGAGACAATTCAAAAAAGATTACCTCTCTTTTTACAACTTAACAAGATCAATTCAATAGAAGAAATAAACAAAAACAAAGAAATTATTATCGACTTCATCAATTCTTCTTGCAAAACAAAAGAAAAAATAAGTGTTTTCCGTTCAGTAAATCAACAATATAATGAACAATTTTTCGATTTACCAGTGTATAGAAATGTAAATAACAATTCAGTTTTCTATGAAGGCAGTTGATTTGCACCTTTTGATAAAGACAATAAACCTGTACCGCATAACAAAACTCGAGATTTGAAATTTTTCATCGGTACAGATAAAATGTTTTACTTCAGAAACGAGACACAAA
>NZ_SMDN01000002.1 GCF_006546935.1 Mycoplasmopsis mucosicanis | reverse complement strand
CGCTAAGAACAAGTTCTTCGCTCGACATGCATGTATTAGGCACACAGCCAGCGTTCATCCTGAGCCAGGATCAAACTCTCGAAAAAATTGACTTCGTCATGGTTTTGTATCTAGTTTTCAAAGAACATTTGTTGCTATAAAAGCACTTAAAAGTATAACACATTTTTAAATCTTACCAAGAAAAAAAATATTTTTTTTCTGAGCGCAAAACGCATAAATCACTAACTTTTTGACGCGCAAATAGCAATAATAATTTTAAGGGGTTTTTGAAAAATTCAAAGAAAAAAAATAATTTTTTTTGCAAAAAAAATAAGCCAAAGCTTACTTATAAATATTATTTAAAAAATGCATAAACATCTTCATAATTTGGTTCATCTGAAACATTTTTTACATATTCAACATGAATTACTTTATTTTCTTCATCTAAAACAAAAATTGCTCTTGTTAATAGACCTACATTTTCTAATAAGGTTCCTGATTTAATTCCAAATTCATTATATTTATAATCTGAAAGTGGTTTGATTGCTTGATTTTGATTTGCAACACATCATCTATTAAATGCAAAAGGCAAATCTTTAGATATTGCATAAACTAAATAGTTTTTATTACTAAAGTAGTTCATAAATTTTCCACTTTCAATTTCACATACACCTGTATCAATTGAAGGGATAGAAAAAATTAATTTTTTTGCCTTGGGTGCTTGGTAGAGTTCAAAATCACTAAGATCTAAATTGACTGCTTTAAAATTAGGAAAAGTGTCACCTAATTTAATTGTGCTACCTAATAAATTCACATTTTGACCTTTTAAATTAACTTGCATATGTACCTCCTTACCTTATTATATATAGAGAAACTCATTTGTAATATAATTAATTTACTTAAATATAGGGTGTAAAATGAAGTTCAAAAATATTTTTTTAACTAGTTTAATTGGTGTTGGATTTGTTGTTGCTAGTTGTAATAATGTAATTAAGCATTCTGAAGGCTTAAAAAATAATAAAAAAAGAGAGCAAAATGAGTCAAGCGAGCCCGGAAAAAATAATAATGGGGCTGATGGCTCAAAAAATGATAAAAAAAGTGAGCAAAATGAGTCAGGTGATAAAGATACAGAGAGCGATTCAAATTTAGGAATGATCCAAAAAATTGAAACATTCAATAATTTAGTTGCTAAATCTATAAAAAATGCTAAAAAATTAGTTTATCAGCCATCAGATTATTACAAAAATCTTGAAGGTAAAAGTGGTGAAGATTTGATTGGAGCACTATTTAATGTACAAGAATCACATCGTGATTCAACTGGATCATATGCTCATCTATTCAATACTTATTATGATGCTTTTATTGATAAATATTATGAAAATGATGGAACTATTTTAGATATTTATAGTGAAAATCCTAGTGGAAAAGACCCTTATAATTTTTCTAAAAGCGATAAAGAAGGTAATGATGAAAGTTATTTAACCACAAAATATCGTTTAGACTACTTACTAAAGAAAAAGAAAAAACACAAGAAACCTGGAAACCATAATAAGAATGAAAATAATGGTGAAGGTAGTAAATATAACAGGGAACACATAATCCCGCAATCTTGATTTTCTAGAAAAACTCCTATGCGTCATGATGCTCATCATGTATGGCCAACTGATAAATATGTAAATGCAAAACATAGCAATTTACCTTTTGGAACAGTAAAAAATGCTACATTTACAAGCAAAAATGGTACTAAAGTTGGAGTTTCTGTTGAAGATGGAAATGAAGTTACTGAAGTTATAAACGAATTTAAAGGTGATTTAGCGCGAGCAATTTTATATTTTGTATTCACTTATCGTGATAAAGATTTAACAGCTAATGGTGTTTCTAAAAGATTTTTTGAAAGAAAAAATAATACAAACTCAATAAAAACACCCTTTTTAAAAACAATGTTATTATGAAGTTCAAAAGACCCTTTAACCCTATTTGATATTGATAGAAATAATGCTATATTTAAACATCAACACAATCGAAATCCTTTTATTGACTATCCTGAATTAATTGATGTTGTTTTTAAAAACAACAAAACATATGTATTTAAAAATAAAGGTATTTTGATTGGTTTTGAAGCAAATAATTAAGCATAAAATTTACTAATATACTCATTTTTGAGTATTTTTAGTAAATTTTTTATTTAAAAATTAAGTATTAGATCATCATCAAGTATTATGAGTATTTTTTTACCAAAAGTACTCAAAAACGTGTGTATTGGTAAAAAAGTGAGTCTTTTAATAGATAAAATTATCAAATCCTGTGTGTTTTTGATAATTTTTTCCTTTTTTCATTATTTTTGAAGCAAATTTATAAAAGAATATCAAATGAAGAAAAAACATATATGAATTTGGACTAGTATTGCTGTTTTAGGTGTTTTTGCATTCTCAGTTTCTCTATCTTTTGATCAAAAACTTACATACATTAAACCTAAAGACGAAAGCAAAAAATTCAGTGTCAATGTACAAGGAGCAGTTCGCTTTCCTAATGTGTACACTTTTGATAAGCCAATGAAAATAATAGAAGTGTTGAAAGGAGCACAACCATTATCAGATGCTGACTTATCAAACATTGAATTAAGTGATGAAATATCAAAAAACACTAAGATTTATGTTCAACGCAAGATACATGAAAGTCATTTAGAAACAAATGAAACACTTTATTGAAGCTCATTTCATCAAATAGATCAACTGACTAGGTTAGGTATTTCAAAAACCGTTGCAGTTAAGCTTTTAAAACACAAGAAAACTAAAGGAGTAATAAGTTGAGAACAAATTGAAAAAATGAAAATTGGATTAAAAAACTTGCAAAAATTAAAACAAGTGTTAATCCTTTAACATTTGTTTTTTGAGCATTACTTACTCCTTTATTCTTGCACCTTTCAATTTCAAAAGTTCAAACGAGATATTTTTGAGTTTTTGGACTTATTTTTAGCATAATAATTTTTGTGTTTTTTTTACCAAAAGTACTTATTTTTGTGTGTTTTTTAGTTGCTATCTACTTATTTTTTTATTGACTTAGACAACCTCAAAACATTGAAGAAGGTCAATATATATTACGCGCGACAGTAATAAAAACCTCTTCAAAATATGCTATTTTGAATGTTCAAAATACAAATTTTATAATTTACCTAAATAAATTCACAACCAAAACTCCTCTGCGTGTATCACAGATTGTAGATGTTGAAGGTTCAGTAGTTAAAATTAATGAAATAAGTAATTTTCATATTGCAAATTCTATAAACTATTTAATTAACAGAGGTAATGTCATACGTGTTTCTCAAGCAAAATACTCATTCAATGCTTTTATTGATAACTATTCTCAAAGTGGTGGAGTTTTCTTTAATAAATATTGAAAACTCTTGTTATTTGGCAAAAACTATGACTCTGAATCAATTGTTGAAAAGGCAATAAAAATCAATATTGTCCACTTAATTGTGATTTCAGGACTGCATTTTGACTTACTTTTCACAATTTTGCTTAAGCCATTAAGCAAAATAAAGAACATTAAAGTGCAAAAATCATTAGAAATTGTTGCATACATATTTATTTTTATGTATTTGGCTAGTTTGCAAAATTTCATTCCAGGAATTAGGGCGTTTATAACACAAATATGTTCTCGAAAATTTAAACTAAAGTTCTCACAAAGCATTATTATCGCTGCATTTTGTGTCTTTTTTTTAAATTTTAATAACATTATTACAATTAGTTTTATATTGAGTTTTTCGTGCACGATTTTAATTGTCTATCTAGGAAGACTGCTCAAAAAATTCAAAATAAAATATAAGATACTTCAATATTTAATACTAATAACTTGTATTTATATTTATATGTCATTGTTTAGTCTGAGTTTTAACAAATATTTGAATTTACTAGGGCTGTTTTACACAATAATTTTTACTCCTATTATTGAGTTAGTATATATTTTCAGTTTAATTTTTTGTTATAGTCCCTCGTTTTTGGACCTTATTTACCAAGGATTAGATTGGCTGATTAATTTTGCTAGCACTTTAAGTGTGATTTTGCTAATTCCGATAAAAATAACTCAAAAAACTTTGTTAATTTGAATGATTTTATGAGCAAGTTTTATCTCTATAGGCCTATTTTATAGGGGTAAACGTAAAAATAAAAAAATTTAGCACTCAAAAGTTTCTAGTGCTAAAAGTGTGCTAAAATAATATCGTTAAAAAAATGAGATTAATCAATGTGGAGGAAAAAATATGGCAAAAGAAGTAATAATCGGTATCGACTTAGGTACAACTAACTCAGTAGTTTCAATCGTTGATAATGGAACTCCTGTTGTTTTAGAAAACTTAAATGGTAAAAGAACAACTCCTTCAGTTGTTTCATTTAAAGATGGTGAAATAATTGTTGGTGAAAATGCAAAAAATCAAATTGAAACCAATCCAGACACAATTGCATCTATTAAAAGATTGATGGGATCTAAAGAAACAGTAAAAGCAAATGGTCGTGAATATAAACCTGAAGAAATTTCAGCAATGATTCTTTCAAATCTAAAAAAATATGCTGAAGAAAAAATTGGTCACTCAATTAAAAAAGCAGTAATTACTGTTCCAGCATACTTCAATAATGCGCAACGTGAATCAACAAAACTTGCTGGTCAAATTGCAGGTCTAGAAGTTTTAAGAATTATTAATGAACCTACTGCTGCAGCATTGAGTTTTGGTCTTGATAAAACTGATAAAGAGAAAAAAGTATTGGTTTTCGACCTTGGTGGTGGTACATTTGACGTTTCAATTCTAGAATTGGCTGATGGAACATTTGAAGTTTTAGCAACTGCTGGTGATAATAGACTTGGTGGTGATGACTGAGATAACGAAATTGTTAATTGATTAGTAGATAAAATCAAAAAAGAACACAATTACAATGTGCGTGAAAACAAAATGGCAATGGCTCGTCTAAAACAAGCGGCTGAAAAAGCAAAAATTGATCTTTCTTCATCAATGGTTGCAAATATTTCACTTCCTTTCTTAATTTTTATTGAGGGTCAAGCTCCAATTAACGTTGAAGCATCACTAAAAAGAAGTGAATTTGAACAAATGACTGCTAAATTGTTAGAAAGAACAAAAGCTCCTATTGAAAGTGCATTAGCTGATGCAAACATAAAATTGAGCGAAATTGACGATGTTTTATTGGTTGGTGGTTCAACAAGAATGCCTGCCGTACAAGCATTAGTAGAAGCAAAATTAGGCAAAAAACCTAATAGATCAGTTAACCCTGATGAAGTAGTTGCAATGGGTGCTGCAATTCAAGGTGCTGTTTTAGCAGGTGATATTGATGATATTTTACTTGTTGATGTTACACCATTAACTCTTGGAATTGAAACCGAACATGGAATTGTAGCAGCATTAATTGATAGAAATACTCGTATCCCTATTACAAAAACTAAAACATTTACTACAGCAGCAGATAATCAAACAGCAGTTACAATTCACGTTGTTCAAGGTGAAAGAAAATTAGCTAACGATTGTAAATCATTAGGTACATTCAACCTTGATGGTATTGAACCTGCTCCACGTGGTGTTCCACAAATCGAAGTTTCATTTACCATTGATGCAAATGGTATAACAACTGTTTCAGCAAAAGACGTAAAATCAGGAAAACAAGAAAGCAAAGTAATTCAAAACTCTTCAAAATTAAGCGATGATGAAGTCGAAAAAATGATTAAAGATGCTGAAGCAAATAGAGAAGCAGACGAAAAAAGAGCTAATGAAATTGAAACAGAAGTAAGAGCTGAGAGTTTAATTTCAAAAATGAAACAATCACTTACTGAAAACAAAGATAAAATTAACGAAGAACAACAAAAACAAACAGAAGAAAAAATTGCTGAACTCCAAAAACTTCTTGATGACAAAAAATACGATGAACTAAAAACCAAGTTAGATGAAATTGACAAAGCATTTGAATTAATTGCACAACAAATGCAAAAACAACAAGAAGAAAAAGATAAAGGTTTCAAAGAAGAAGACGCTAAATAGCTAATAAAGCCGACTTTATTAAGTCGGTTTTATTTTTCCTTAAAATACTCAAAAACGAGTATATACGTAAAATATGAATATGTATAAAATTCAAAAAAATATTGTGTTTTGGGAATTTTTGAATTTTATTATTTTTTTTGTCGAATTAAACTAAAATTTATATTATGAATAATCTTGCAAATGAACTTAGACCAAAAACGCTAGATGATATAGTTGGCCAAAAAAATAACATTGATTTGCTCAAAAAAATCGTGGACTTAAAAATGCACACAAGTTTTATTTTCTATGGAGAAAGTGGCACTGGTAAAACCTCAACTGCTGTTGCATTGGCTAATGATATGAATTTAAAGTATGCCATTTTCAATGCAAGTATTGAAAATAAATCAAAATTAATTGATTTAATTGAGCAAAATGAAATAGTTATTATTGATGAAATTCATAGACTAAATAAGAATTTGCAAGATATTTTACTCTCATATCTCGAGTTTGACAAAGTTATAATATATGCCACAACTACTGAAAATCCTTATTTTAGAATAAATCCGGCGCTTCGAAGTCGGATGCAAATATTGCAATATACAAAGTTAAAAGAAAGTGAAGTTTTTGTTGCAATCAAAAATGTTGTTAAAAAATACTATCCATCATTGCAAATTGATGACAAAACGTTGCAAATTTTAATAAAAAGTTCAGCAGGTGACTATCGGTTTTGTCTAAATAACTTGCAAATGTTAGCTTTATTAAACAATGAGAAAAAAATTGATGAGCAAACAATCTCAACATTAATACCAAATATAAATTTTTACTCCGATATGAATTCAGATGCACATTACAATAATTTAAGCGCTTTTCATAAATCACTACGAGGTTCAGACGTCGATGCCGCATTGTATTGAGGTGCAATAATTTTGAAAAGTGGTGATTATCAAGGTCTTTTTAGGCGCTTAAGTGCAGTGGCATATGAAGATATTGGACTTGCTGATCCAAATATAGCTTTGCGAGTAGAAGCAGCACTAAATGCAGTTGAACGTCTTGGATTTCCTGAAGCCAACTTACCTATTTTTTATTTAATTTGCATTATGGCTTTAAGTCCTAAATCTGCTTCAACATACAAAGCAATGCAAAATGTTATGAATTTTATAGACAAAGGCAATATTTATGAAGTTCCTAATTATTTAAAAGACTCGCATTACTCATCAGCAAAAAAATTAGGTCATGGAATAGATTACAAATATCCTCATGATTATGAAAACAATTGAGTTAAGCAAACTTATCTACCATTCAATATCAGAGAAGCTAAATTCTTTAATTTAAGCAAAAATGATACAAAAAAAGTCATAGAATACTACAAAACAGTACAAAAATGAAAGGAAAATTAATATGTCAATAGATTTTGAAAACATAAAAAATTTAGAAGAGTTAAAAATAGCTAAAAACAAAATTTATTCAAAAGAAGGTGAAATTTTTGAACTACAAAAACAACTAAAATCAGCACCTGTCGAACAAAAAAAACTCATTGGAGCACAAATTAATGAGTTAAAAACTCTTTATGAGAATAAATTTAAAGAAGTCGAAGACCGTATCGAAAATCAAAGAATTCAAGATTTAGTCAATAAATCATTCATCGATATTGCTAAACCTACTCTTTTTCCAGGTTCATTGCACCCTATAACAATTGTTGAAAATAGACTGCGTGATTGATTCATTCAAAATGGTTATTTTGAAAGCAGTGAAGGCGAGATTGTGACTGATTATTACAACTTTGAAAAATTAAATATACCTAATGATCACCCCGCTCGAGCAATGCATGATTCTCTTTATTTAAATCCAACAACATTATTGAGAACTCATAACACAGGTATTAGTGCTTTGGAACTTGAAAGAAATGCAAATCAAACGCTTAATAACTTTGCTATTGGAAAAGTTTATCGAAACGATGAAGATGATGCTACTCATTCACATCAATTCACTCAGCTCGACTTTGTGAGTGTTGGAAACGTAAGCTTTTCGAATTTAATTTGAACACTAAAATCTTTATTAAGTTATGTTTTCGAAGAAGAAGTTGAACTAAGATTGCGACCTAGTTTCTTTCCTTTTACTGAACCAAGTGTTGAAGTTGACATTTTTTATAAAGGTCGCTGAATAGAGGTTTTAGGTGCAGGAATGTTGCATCCAAATGTAATGAAATTGGCTGGTTATGATAATAAAAAATTCAATGCTTTTGCTGCAGGTGTTGGTATTGAAAGACTAGCAATGATTAAATATGGAATCAAAGACATTCGCGAGTTCTATACCAATGATTTTAGAACATTACAACAATTTTATGAAGCAAAATAGTTTTTTATGGTTCATTCAAAACGAAAAAAATAAAGATTATTTTTTACGTTTATACACATTTTTGAGTATTGAAGGGAAAAAATACAACATTTGACCTACTGAAAAAGACCGCTTTAAGGCACTAGAATTTTTTAAGCCTTCAGAAACAAAAGTTATTATTTTAGGTCAAGATCCTTATCATCAAGCTCGTCAAGCAGATGGACTTGCATTTAGCACAAAACTCAATAAATGTCCCCGAAGTTTAGCAAACATTATAAAAGAAATAAATAAAGAATATCCTCAAACCCTTATTGAAACATATTCACTTGAGCATTGAGCAAAACAAGGCGTTTTATTGCTCAATACTGTTCTAAGTGTGCGTGAAAATGAAGCCAACTCACACACAAATCAAGGTTGAGAGATATTTGTAATGAATCTATTAAAGTTTGTTTTGGAGTGGAATAGCAATGTTATTTTTGCTTTGTGAGGTTTGCAAGCTCAAGACTTTATTAAACCACTTATAAAAGAGGGTTTAATAGATCCAAATAATGTTCTTTGCACTTCTCATCCATCTCCATTATCCTATGCACGTGGTAATAACAGTTTTAAAAATTCACAAATATTCACAAAAATAAACAATAAATTGAACAAAAGTATTGATTTTAGTTTAAGAAAGGACTAAAAATGATAATCACACTTAAAGAATTAAACAAATTTATACCTCATAAAAAACTTGATTTAAGCATTGAAAAAGACATAAATAATTTAGGTTATGAAGTTGAATCAATCACACGTTTTAGCGATGTAAAAGGTGTAAAATTTGCAAAAGTTATTAATGTTTATCCTAATCCAAACTCAAAAAATTTAACAGTAGTTGAACTCGAATTAGCAAAAAAAGAAAAAATTACTATTCAAACAACTGCAAAAAATGCTGAAATTGGTTGTTATACGACTGCTTTTGTTGTCGGTTCACAAAAAGGTGATATTGTTTTTGGTTCAAAAACAATGGCTCAAATTGAATCACAAGGAATGCTAGCAAACTTCAATGAACTTGGATTTGATATTAGTAAATTACCTTTCAATGTTGAAGATGTAATGATGCTTAAAGATCCTTTGCCTCTTGATGCTGATCCTGTTGAATATTTTGGCCTTGATGATTACATTATTGATATAACAACACCAGCAAACCGTCCAGATTCTAACTCATACTATGTCTTAGCTCGTGAATTAGCTGCTTATTACAACACAAAATTTGAATGATTTGACTGATTAAACCCTAAAATTGAAGCAAAATTCAAAACAAAAGTCTCATCAAGTAAAGAACAATCTCATGCATTAAGTTTTATGGAAGCGAAGTTGAAAAAGAACAAAACTAAGCTTTTAGATATGTTATTTTTAGCAAAACACGGTGTTGAAGCTAAAAATAATTGAGCTATTGATATTTCTAATTTAGCTTTAATTTTTACTGGTGCACCTACTCACGCTTATGACAAAGATAAAATTGGTTGCAAACTAAGATGCGAAAAATTCAGTGGAAAAGTTCAAATTTTAGGCGGAAAAGAAGTTGAAGTTGAAGATGTTTTAGCAATCCAGGACTCAAAAGGTCCAATTTCATTGGCTTGTGTAATGGGTCTTGAACAAAGTTCAGTTGATTCAACATCTAAAAATGTGCTTTTTGAAATTGGTTGTTTTGATGCACCACTAGTGCGTAAAGCGGCTAAACAAATTAAAATTGAGTCAGCAAGTTCAATTCAAGGTGGTCGTGGAGTAAATACACAAATGTTGCGATTTGGTATGCATTATCTTCGCTATAAAGCAGCAGTAGATAAAATTGCGTTTAGCAACTTTGTTGGAAAACCTGCTGAAAGAAAAGGTTTTTCAGTCTTACAAAATCGCAAAAAGTTAGCAATATATGCTAATTGAGATATCAAGGATCTCAATCGTTTCGATTTCGTAGAACATCAATTGAAAACAATTGGCTTTAAAATGGACAAAAATAGAGTCACTGCACCTAATTATAGAAAAGACATTAACACGTATGAAGATGTTATTGAAGAATACTTTAGATTTTATGGTTATGATAAATTTGAAGCAATCAAACCAACACTAGTTCCTTTTAAAGTTGCACCAAGAAATATCACAAAAGACCTTTTGCAATCATTAGGTTATAAAGAAGTTCGAACATTTACTCTTGATAGTGAGCAAAATAATTTTCTAAATCCATTTAATTTTAATGAGACAATCAAATTACAAACTTTTGTTTCAAAAGATAGAGAAGTGATCAGAAACTCAATAATAACATCGATGTTGCAGGTAGCTGAGTACAACATCAAAAGAAAAATAGACAAAATAAACATTTTTGAATGCGGTATGATCAATAATAATCATTATACAATTGGTTTAATAACCAACACAAAATCATTTGACGCTCTAAAACAAGACATAATTAATTATCTAAAAATTACTAATTTAGAATTTATTAAATTTGATGATAATAAATATATTCATCCAAATGTGTCTGCTAAAATAATGCATAAAAATGAAATGATTGGTTGAATAGGTAAAGTTCACCCTGCATACTCAAATCCTGATCTTTGAGTAGCAGAATTTAAAGACATAAGTGCGAGCGATTTTAAATTATTTACTCCATATGATAATGCACCACTTAAAAATGTTGATCTAACATTTGAACTCAAACCAACTGAATCTATTGCAACAAAAATCAATGAAATTTCCCAAAAGTACTCAATTTTCAGTATTTATCAAATAGATGAGTACAAAACAAGCACATCAAGAAAAGTTACAATTCGTATCAGCGCAAGTTCTCATACTATTGATTTAATTAATCAACAATATAACTAAGAGGTATAGTAAATATGTATAAAAATCTAAAATTAAACGACAAAGAATTACAAAAAGCAATAAACAATGAACTAAAACGTCAACAAAATCACATTGAACTTATTGCCTCAGAAAATTATGTTTCTGAAGATGTTTTAAAAGCCACTGGTTCAGTACTTACTAACAAATATGGAGAAGGTTATCCAAATAAAAGATATTATGGTGGCTGCGAAAATGTTGATGTTGTTGAGACTTTAGCAATTGAAAGACTAAAAAAACTTTTTGGTGTTCAATACGCAAATGTGCAACCATATTCAGGTTCAGTAGCAAACGCGGCTGCTTTAGCCGCTTTAGCTAACGCCGGTGACAAAATTATGGGACTTTCACTTAGTTCTGGTGGTCATTTAACGCATGGTTATAAAATTAGTTTCAGTGGAATTTTCTACAATTCAGTTTCTTATGATGTTGATCAAAATGGTGTATTAGATTATGAAGCAATCAAAGAACAAGCAATTAAAGAAAAACCAGCAGTTATAATTTGTGGTTATTCTGCGTATCCTAGAATTGTTGATTTTAAAAAATTTAGAGAGATTGCTGATGCTTGTGGCGCAAAATTGTTGGCCGATATAGCACATATTTCAGGTTTGATTATTGCAGGAGTTCATCCTTCACCAGTTGGTTATGCAGATGTAATTACTTCAACAACTCATAAAACACTTCGTGGAGCTAGAGGAGCAATTATCATGACAAACGATGCTGAAATTGCTAAAAAGATTGATAGATGAGTATTTCCAGGCTATCAAGGAGGTCCACTATTCCATGCTATTGCGGGTAAAGCTGCTGCTTTTTATGAAGCTTTAAAACCATCGTTTAAAAAATATGGTGAACAAATTGTTAAAAATGCACAGCAATTTAGCGAGTGATTTACATCTCGAGGTGTAGAAATAGTATCGGGAAAGACTGAAAATCACTTATTTACAATAAATGCTTATAAGTCATATGGAATTACTGGCAAGGATGCTGAAAAACTACTCGGAAAATTCAACATTACACTCAATAAAAACACAATACCTAATGATGAATTAAGTCCAATGGTTGCTAGTGGAATAAGAATTGGTGTAGCTGCCATGACTTCAAGAAACTTCACTAAATGACCTGAATTGGCCCAAATAATCCACACTATTTTATCTGAACATCAAACAATAATAAAAGATAAAATGAAGTCAAAACAACTTAAAAATGAAGTTCTTGAACTAACTAAAGAATTTCCAATTATTAAGCAATATGAGTAATAATCAAGCATTATTGTGCACTATTAAATTTGACCAAATATACTCATAAATGTGTGTTTAAGTAAAATTTAATTTCAATATTTCACTACTTATTGAGTTGAGTTTTGTTAAAAGATTTTAATAGTTATGCGAATAAAAAACACAATGTAGACACATTGTGTTTTTATCATTATTTTTTATCGTTTGTTACACTTTTAGCTTCTGCAACAACGGCTTGAAGTTCATCATAGGTTTTTTTGTCGTCTCTTGCTTGTTTTCTGTAATATGCTTTTTGATCATCATTAATATTTTGTAATTTATCTATTTCAGCAACTGCAGCTTCTATTTCTTTTTGTTTTTCTGCAGTGATTTTTTCACGTAATTCTTTTAATGATGTATCTTCATCATCAATTGAACTTATATTATTAATTAATGCAGTAAGTTCGGCTTGTTTGGTGTTTTCTAGAAGTTTAATTTGATTTATAAGGCCGTCTATAACTTTAATAAGTTTATCTAAAAACACATCAAAATCAATGATTTCGGTGGTTTTTTGAATGTTTTCTTCAACTTTATCAATATCTAATGTGCCTTTAATTTGCTCAATTTTCGCTAAAAGTTTTTTAACTGCTTCAGATGCCTTACCAGCTGAATAATCCATTTTTTCAACTTTGTCAATAGATTTATTAATTAATTTTAGTAATCAATCATGTATATTTTGCTTAATTGTTGTAAAAATACCATTTAATTTACTTTGAGCTTGAGCATCATCAACCTTAACTTTAATAAGCAAATCATCATTGACAACTTTTTTGTCTTTTTCTAACACATTTAAATTCAATAAAAAGAGGTCTATTTTTCGATCAACTAGTTTTAACTGTACAGCATTTTTTGCTATTCTTAATTCTCTATTGATGTCAGAAGTAATATTATTTGATTCTCCATTAGGTAAAGCATCAAATTTAGTTTTTGCATCGCTAAAATGTTTATTAACTGCTTCAAAATGCTCTTTAAATATTCTTTCAGCTTCTTTGTATATTGAGTTATATTCGCTTTTTGTGTGGTTATGTTTAGATGCATCGCTTGGCTTGATTACTTCTTTTTTAAGTTCATCATATTTAGGAGTTCCAAAAATCTTATCAACTTCACTTTCGGTTTTTGATCTAATTTTTTCTAAATCTGTGGTAATACTGTTTACAACTTCACTAAATAATGAATCAATTTCAGCATCAGAAGCAGTATTTGAAAGTCTTTGACGATAATTGTTTTTGTCTCCATCATCAAGTGTGGCATTTTCTATTTTATCTAGAACTTTTTTCTCTTTTGTTATTGTTTGACGTGCATTATCTAACACTTTATTTAAGTCGTTACTATCGTTTGCAGTGATTTTTTGTGATAAAAGAGATTTACGTATTTTGTTTGATTTTACTTTTTTTATTTCAGCATCGATATTAGATTGCTCTTTATCATTTTGAGCCTCAATTTCTTTAAAAAGATTATTTAGTTCATCGAAATTTTCATTTGAAAAATTTTTATATTTTTCATCATTTAATGCATTAATTCCTTTTTGTTTAAGATTTGGATCAATAATTCTATTAACTAAATAATTTATTTTCTTTTTAAGTTTATCAAAATCACTTTCTTTAGCTTTTGAAATAGTAAAACCAGTAGATCCAACTGCAGCAATAGCCAACATACCTACAACAACCTGAGTTCCAATAACTAAACCTTTAACAATTTTTCTATTTTTCATTTATAACCCCTATATATATTAATTATATATTATAAATAAGTTTATATATCTAATTGAATAATATTAGTAATTTTGAAGCATTTTTAATGGAATTAGTCTGTTTTAATATGCATTATTTCATTTTAAATAGTAATTGCCATAATTCTTTTTTGTGTTTATTGGTGCAAAATATCTATGATTTATGAATAAAGACTTTATTGAGCAAAAAATATCAAAGCAGTGAGAACTAGTGATTTATAGAGCGTAAGAATTAAACAAAAAATACACAAAAATGTGTATTTTAGTCAAAAATTATTAGTAGCCTTCGTTAGATTCTTTACCTTCAACAATAGCAATTGAACGTGAAGTACCAAATCTGTTTGCACCAGCTTTAACCATAGCAATTAGGTCGTCTTTGTTGCTAATTCCACCTGCAGCTTTAATTAAAAGTTTATCACCACAGATTGATTTCATAATTTTAACATCTTCAAGACTTGCGCCTCTTGATGAAAATCCTGTTGATGTTTTAATAAATTCAGCACCAGATTGCATTACAATTCTTGTAACTTCTTCAATTTCTTCTTTAGTTAGAAGTGCTGTTTCAACAATAACTTTTAATACGTTGTGTGGTAAAGCAGCTTTAACTGTTTTGATGTCTTCAAGAACATATTTGTAATCACCTTGTTTCATTTTACCAATGTTGATAACCATATCAATTTCATCAGCACCTGCTTTAACTGCTTCTGCTGCTTCAAAAGCCTTAACATTGCTTAAACAAGCACCTAAAGGGAAGCCAATTACTGATGTAATTCCAACATTTGTGCCTGCTAATTTTTCTTTTGCATAAGCAACTCAACATGAGTTAACACAAGTTGTTTTAAAATCATATTGTTTTGCTTCATTGATTAATTTGTCAATTTCTGCTACTGTAGCATCTGCTTTTAAGTATGTGTGATCGATTAATTTATTGTAGTTTGTCATGATTTACCTTCTTTAACTTAATTTAGCTAATATTATTTTATTTTCTACTTGTTCACTGTTGTATCTGTATGAAGAGGCTAATTCTTCAACAAGTTTTGCATCAATAGGATTTGATGAGTAAAGAGTGAATAAAACATCACCTTTTTGTACTTTTTCATTAGTTTTTTTGTTTAGTGTTATACCTGCTTCAAAGTCAATATCGTCTTCTTTTTTAGCACGTCCAGCACCAAGTTTCATTGCAACGATACCAAATGTTAATGAATCAAAAATTTCTAGATAGCCATCTTTATTTGCTTTAACTTCAAGTGAGTATTTAGGATTTCAGAATTTTTTTGCATCACGAATTATTTGGTCATCGCCATCTTGAGCTCTAATCATTTCATAGAATTTTTCTAGCGCTTTACCATTTGCAATCACTTCTTCAACCATTTTGTGTGCTTGTGAGTAATCTGAACAAATTTTAGATTGCAATAGAATAGTTGAACATGAAGATTTTACAAGTTCGTTGAAATCAGCTGGTCCATGACCTTTAAGTGTTTCAATAGCTTCTAAAACTTCATTTTTGTTTCCTATTTCACGACCAATTGGACGGTTCATATTTGTAATTTCAGCACGAACATCAACATTTAGTGATTTACCTATGCTAATCATTGTTTTAGCAAGTTCAGTTGCCTCTTCAACATTTTTCATAAAAGCACCATTACCACATTTAACGTCTAGCAAAATAGCATCAGAACCTGTTGCTAATTTTTTAGACATTATTGATGAGGCAATAAGCGGAATTGATTGAACACAGTTTACTACGTCTCTTAAAGCATAAAGTTTTTTGTCTGCTGGCACTAGTTGTCCAGTTTGTCCAATAACTGCAATACCATGTTTTTTCACTTGCTCAATAAATTCTTGCTCACTAAGCATAATTCTAAAACCTGGAATTGACTCTAGTTTATCAAGTGTACCACCTGTATGACCTAGGCCACGACCAGACATTTTTGCAACTGGAGCACCACATGCAGCAACAATTGGAGCAACGGCTAATGTAGTTTTATCACCTACACCACCAGTAGAGTGTTTATCAACTTTGATGCCTGGTATTGAACTTAAATCAATTACATCGCCAGAATGCATCATTGTTTTAGTAAATTCGGCTATTTCGTCTTTTTCCATACCATTAAACATAACAGCCATTATAAATGCAGCCATTTGATAATCAGGTGTTTCACCTGCAACATATGAATTAATAAGGTATTTAATTTCTTCATTACTTAATCTTTGATTAAGTCTTTTTTTCTCAATTAAGTCTACTATTCGCATATTACAAAATTCCAAGAGCAATTTTAATCATATTTGTGAATGCAGTTTGTCTTTCTTCTGCAGTAGTTAATTCATGAGTTGCGATGTTGTCTGAAACAGTTAACAAACAAGCAGCATTTTTGTTTAATTTTTCAGCATTAGTGAATAATGCATATGATTCCATTTCAACACATATTGCACCAGTTTCTTCAATTCTTTCTTCAAGAGATTGAGCTGAATAAAAGACATCTGATGAGTGTACTCTGTCTTGTACAACTGGAATATTTAATTTTTTAGCTGATTCTAAAATTCTTTTATTAAGAACGCTTGAAGGTTTAGAAATTTTTGAAGCAAATTCTTTACCTAAAACAAGTCTTCTAAAGTGATCACTATCACCAATAGCTTCACTTGCTAGTACAGTGTCATAAAGATCTAATTCTTTTACATATGCACCAGCCGAACCAATACGAATAATATTTTCTACACCATAAAAGGCAAATAATTCAAAACTATAAATTCCAATTGAAGGACATCCCATTCCTGAACCAGCAATTGAAACTTCTTTGCCTTTATATGTTCCTGTGTAAATAAACATATTTCTTACTGTATTTACCAATTTAAAACCTGGATCTAAAAATGTTTCAGCAATAAATTTAGCTCTTAAAGGGTCTCCAGGCATTAAGACTGTTTTTGCAATTTCACCTTCTTTAGCATTAATGTGTGGTGTCATAATTCTCCTTTTAATATTCATAAAGCAATAGTTAAACCCGATAAAATGTGTGATTCATATATACTATTCTTCTTATTTTATTACATAAGTTATACTTATGATTTAATTGTACCACTTATTGATTTTTATGATATTTTTGTTGCGTTGATAGTTGATCAAAATAACTCTATACTTATGTTTCAGAAGACTTAATTCATATACATTTATGAACTTAATTTTATTTGCAAGTTAAGTTCATAAATCATTTGCTCGAATAATTTTATTTAAGTAAATTTTTATTAGTAATTAATATTTATATAACCTAGTTTTATCTTTAAAGCATTATAAAAAAAATAACACTTAAGTTTTGTATTTTTTTACCAAAACACACAAAAATGAGTAGTTTATAAAAATATATAACCAGTTTGGCCATATATTTTTAACTTCTTTATTAACAATTTTTAAACTAATAAGTTTAATAAATAATCTTTTAAAGTTTTGTTCACTAAAGTTATTATTTATTGAAAAATCTAGTTCAAGTTTGTTGTTGGAAATTGTGCCTTTTGTGTGTTTTTATCTATTTTTGACAATACAGTGCCTTGAAGTTATTAGATATTAAAAATATTCGGAAATTCCGAATACTTTTAACACATATTTATGTTTAGTTAGAATTGTTTCTCAATCTATCTAACTCATTTTTGCTTTGATCATTAATATCATTTGCGGTTTTAGAGTTTTTCTTATCTATTTCTTCTTGTTTTTCGGCTTTTTCTAACTTGTCTTGAACTTCTTTGAGTTCTTTTTTAAGTTTATCTTCTTTATCTTTATTTTCTTTTATTTCTTTATTGATTTTATCTAATTGTTTTTGTCTTTGATCACGGACTTTAGTTGCTTCGTCAATTTTTTTCTTATTTAAATCAGCGTTTTTTTGAGCCTCTTGTAATTGTTTATTTGCTTTGTCTACTTCTCTTTTTTCATCGTTTAATTCAACTTGCTTGTTATTTAATTCTTGGTTTTTTTGTTGTTGAACTTTTTTAGTTTCGTCTCTATTGGCTTGTGTGTTTAATTTATTTTGCTCTGCTGTTTGTTTATTTTTTAACGCTTCATCTCTTGCTTGTATTGCTTCTTTGTTTTCTTGTTTTTCTTCAATGATGTCTTTATTTGCGTCTTCTAGATTTGATTCAATATCCTTTTTGTCTTCTAACGCTTGATTGTATTCATTTGTAAGTTGTTCAAACTCTTTTGTTTTTGAATTAAAATTATTGCTTGACTGATGAACTTTATCATTTGCTGCTACTAATGATTCATCCGCTTGTTGTTTAAGCGTATTTGCTTCCAGCACTTCTGTAGTCGCGTTATTCAATTCATTAGATTTAGCATCTATACTCAATTTATTATTATTTACATTTTCTTGTGCTTGTGATAATTCTTGCTTTGCCTTTGTTAATTTTGAGCCAACATCATTAAGTTTTTCTTGTTTGGCTTTCTTAGATTTAATTGCTTCATCTTTTTTACTGTTTGCCTGGTCAGATTCAGTTTTAGCCATTTTTTGAAGTTGAGTTGCTTGTTCTTGTTTTGCTTTTAAGTCAAGTAATGTTTTGTTGGCTTGTTGTTGTAAAGAATTGGCTGTTTTAAGTGTTTCTTGAGCAGATTTATATTCTTGTTGTTTAATTTTAAAATCTTGTTCTTTTTTCTCTAAATCTTTGGAAGTTTCATTTACTTTTGTTTGAGCTTCATCTTGTAAAGAATTAGCTGTTTCCAAATCTTTTTCAATTTTTTCAAGATTTTTTATCACTTGACTTAATTCTGCTTCTTTTTGGGATTTTTGTGGTTTTAGACTTTCAATTTCTTGTTGCAATTTTGTTTTTTCATCATTAGATTCCTGTGTTTTCGTTATGTTGTCGCTTATTTTGCCTGAAATTTCATCTTTTTCATTAATTTTAACCATTTGTTGACCCGATAATTGAGATATATTACTTTCTAGTTCTCTCACCTCACCATCTAGCCTTCGGATGTCACCTTTATGTTTGTCTATTTCGGTTTGTATGGGTTTCATTTTTTCCCGAATACTGTTTTTCTTATTTTCATTACGTTCTCTATCTAATTTTTTTTGTAATTTAGATAATTTATTTCTAGCGGGAGTTAAAAGTTGGTTCTTAATTTTACTTGATTCACGTTGTTTTTCACTTTTTAAATTGTCTTTTTGATTTATTTCTTCTTGAATCTGTTGAATTTCTTCGTCTTTCACACTTTCCAATGTTTCCAATTCTTCTAATTCTTTTTGATACTCTGTTATTTGAGCATCAGTACGTTTTAGTTCTTCATTTTTTGAATTGATCTGTTTCGAGAATTCCTGCACTTCATTTTCTAGAGTTTTCTTTTTTCTAATGTCTGTTGTTTTTCCGTTGTTTTTTCATCAACAGTTCTTCGTTTTTCAGCAAGATCACTCTTTGCAGCATCTGCAATTTTTTGAGCTTTTTCTTTATCTGAATTAGCATTATCATGATTAACTTTTTTGGTTTTTTCTGTTTCTTGAGCCTTTGTTAATTCCTTATTTGCTTGATCAAGTTTACCTTCTGCATCAGTAGCATTTTTATTTGCGCTTTGTAATGCAGATTCTGCTTGCTCATATTCTTGTGCTTTTTGTTTCGCTTCTTCTGTTGTTTGACCAACGAGTTGTTCAGCTTCCTTAAGTTTGTTTTCAGCTTCTGTTTTTTGTGTTTCTAATTCGCCAACTTTATCTTTAGCATCTGTAAGTTGTCTTTCTAATTCGGTTTTTTCACTGCTAAGTTTCTTTAATTCTTCTTCTAATCTAGTTTTAGTTTCATTTTTTTCTTTTAAATTTTTATCTGCTTTGTCTGCTTGTTGACTTGCTTCATTTTGTAATTCTTTTGCACGTTGTAAGTCTTCGCTTGCTTGTTGTTTTTCTTTCTCTTTTTGTTTAAGTTCATCATTTTTTTGTTGCAAAAATGAACTTGCATCATTAAGTTCTCTTTCAAGATCGACTTTATTCTCTTCTGCTTGCTCTAATGAATTATTTGAGTTTTTTAATTCTTCATCTCTATTTTGAATTTCTTTTTTTCTTTTTTCTAGTTCTTGAGTTGCTCTATCAAGCGATTTTTCAATGTCTTGCAATTTTTTATCAGTATCACTCAATTCATTGCGAATTCTATTTAATTGTTCGTTTATCGAACTAAGAGACTTTTCTTCTTGTTCTTTAGTTTTAATTGCTTTATCTAACTTGGCTTCTAAATCATTTTTTTGTTGTTCAAGTTGTTTTATATCTTCATTTATTTGACTCAACGCAGTGTTAGTTGATGTTTCAGTGTTCTTTAATGTTTCTAACTTATGTTTTGTTTTGTCAAATTCCGATTTTTTTTCAGTTGTATTAGTTTTTGATTCTGTGTGAATATCTTTATCAACATCTGTTTTAATTGTTGATAAATGATTAAGCTGACTAGAAAGAGCAAAACGGTTTTTTGCAACATCTACTAGATTGTTCTTTTGAATTTTTTTAGACTCTTGTATATTTTTTGCACTGTTAGAGAGTTGATTATCTATTGATTTGGTATTGTCAATTGAGCGGTTATTTAAGATATAAACACTAGTAATAACCCCTGCAGTTGAGCCTACAACACAGAGGCTCAAGAGTGTTTTTCTTATTCCTTTTCGCATAATTCAATTCTATATCAGATATTTTTTCTATGCACTTTTTGAAGTCTTTTAGCATATTAAATCTGCTATATTTTAATTTTTTGCATAAGATAAACCACATTTGCTACTGAATATTTAAACTTATATAGCATTATTATATTTTGTTGAAAATTTATGAATATACTTGTTTGCTTCTAAAACAAATTATTAATGTGTAAAATATAGATAAATGAAGAGAACAAGAAAGTTTAATTATTGACTTATTTTTTCATTGCTATCAACATCTATTGCATTACAAACTAGTTGCAATATAAATATAGTAAGTAATCATAACATTAAAGTTAGAGATCTAAATGTAATCAATATAAGAGAGCATAGTGCAAGCATCGTTATAACATTGAACGAGTCAATTAACATTAAAAAAGCATCATTAAAATACAATGATGGCCTAAAAAGTCATATTCTAAATAAATTTGAACATGAGCAAAATAAAATCATTTTTGACTTGTCAACTTTGCCTGCAAACACACAAATATTGCTTGAATCGCTAAAAATTGATAATGTTGAACTCAATATTGCTTCTTTTAATAAGTCATTCAAAACAAAACAGATAATTGAAGAAAAACTTCCACCAAAAATTGATGAGTCATCAAAGCAAAACGGTAATAAGGATGTTATTAATGATGCTTCAAATGAGCAAAAAGATGATAATTTTGCAATATCTTCAATAGAATATACTGATTTTTTACCTTATTCGGTTAATATTAAACTTACATTCTCTTCTTATGAGTTATCCGATATCAACAAAAAGGACTTCTTAATAAAATATAGAGATAACGCAGGTAGCAAATTTGAAAAAACTATAGAAAACTATGAGGCTAATTCGCCTGATTTAAACTTTAAATTATCAAATCTAAAGAGCAATCATACATATGCAATAGAGCAAATATATCTCAATAATAAAGAGTTAAATATTGAAAACTACTCAAAAACATTCACCACAGCAAAAGAAGATAATGTACTCAAAATTATAAATTTTGAGTACAAAAATATTTTTTCAACTCAGCATAATGTCGATATGAATTTTGAAATTGCTAACCTAAGTTTAGATGAAAGTAAAAAATATGATGTGATAGTAAAAAGTGTTGATAAAGCTTCAAATAAAGAATTTTTTGTTAATAATGGACACAAGATAACGAGCAGACCAAATACTAAATTAATTAATATTAAAGCCGATATTTTAGACGAAGACGATGAAGAAAATGACTATGGAAACAGCGTAGATAACTTTTCAGAAGGCTTTTTAGCAAACAAAACATATGAAGTTAAGAGCTTGATTTTTCAAGAAATTCAAAGCAAGAACACAAAAAATATAAATTTGCCTAAATGAATAAATGCTATTATTGATACACACAATAATTCAACTCAATTTAACAATTTAAAACTAGAAAAGATCAATGATAAATTACAGGTTTCACTCTCTTTAAATGAGCAAAATAATGAAAAAAATTCAGTAAAAGTGCATCTAAAATCAACAAAAGGTTGATTTTCAACGATTAATCTTGAGTATAACAAAACACTGCATAAATGAGTAGGATATCTTAATAATTTTATAGATAATGATAGGTATTTTATAGATAATGTATTACTAAACAATACAACTATTTATGCTAGCGACAATAATGAGAACAATTTTATTGATTTAGTCTCAAAAACAAAAAATGAAATTGAAATTAAACGTATTAGTCATGAAAAAATAAATAATAATGCATCAATAAAAATTAAAATTGCATTAGACAAAAGTGAAAAAAGTGATTTTGTTGTTAAATATCAAGAACCTAAATTAATAATAAAAAATGATGATGATGCTTCATTGATTACACTTGATTTAGTTAATAAAAATCTTGATACAAATGAAATTGAATACATTTTTAATATTCCTCAATTTAGTAATTCTTATTCAATTAAGTCTCTATTATCTAATAATTTTAGCATCGACAAAAATTACCAAATATACTCAAAAATGAGTACAACGGGAAAAATATTAAGTGAGTATGAACTCAATAAGTTGTCTTCTTCATTCACTGATATTACACTGAATAAAAAGTATTGAGCACTCAATATTATTGAAAAGATTAAAAATATCAATGATTTGCTTTTTATTAGCAATCTAGATCTAAAAAATTACAATTTAGATGAGTATGATGTTGAACTTAGCGATATTAAATGAAGCAATATTGATGAGCTTAATGGTGACTTAACATTGAGCTTTAAACTCAAAAGTGGTTCAAATTTTTCAACTACAAAATCAGTAAAAATAAACAATTTATACTCAAAACAATGAATTATTGATAACAAAAATAACCTCAAATACTTTGCGAATTTTATAAAAATTAGTGAAAAAGGTAAAACTAAATCAACTAAAGATTTCGATGAAGCGTTTAGTGGTCGTGAGTATATCAGCAATGATTTGGATGCATCATTAGGTGGAAAAAGTTCTTCAATTATTGACATAAATGACTTAAAATTGAGTGATTTTATAGACATAGACGAAAGTTTAATCAACACAAAAAATTCAAAATTCAAAATTTTGATTGCTAAATTTCACGACAAAGAACAAGGAATAGGAAATCCAAAAACTACTCCATATGCTGCGTTAGGTTATATGCAATATAAATTATTATTTTGGTTTGATACAACAAATCTTGATAATAAACACGCTAATGAAATAAAACATTTATGACTTGGTGGATATAACAATTACAACAACAAAAACTCAAAAGACCTTTTTGACCTTTTAAATAAAAGTCTGCCTCATGAATATAATAATAATTTTTTAAGTTTTAATAGTGAGTTTGGCATAAAAAAAGATCTTAAATTGAGTATTGAACAAATTATTGATCAAGTAAAAAACATAAATGATGATGCTAAAAAGTGAGATAAATTATTGTCATTGAGCAACATGAATAAATTTATAGATAGATTAATCAATATTACACAAAATGATTATGATCCACCAATAATGGATGAATACTGAAAATTCAATATCTATAGTATTTCAAAAGAAATTTTAGGAGATAACAAGTTCATAGTGATAAAAATGTATATTAAGCCATCATATACTCTAAATTCTACTGAACAAAAAGATACAGTAGTCAATGGAAATTACATTACATTCAAATTGCTTGTTAATTAATTATGAAAAAATATATTTTACAAATCAAAGATTTATGCAAGTCATTTAATACCAAAAAAGTGCTAGATAATTTGTCATTGAAGGTTCAGGAAGGCCAATTATATGGTTTTTTAGGTGTTAATGGCGCTGGAAAAAGTACAACATTAAACATCTTACTAGGTTTATTAAGTAAAGATAGTGGTCATATTGAAATAGATGGTGAAGTCATTGATGCTTCAAACGACTTTGAATCTATTAAGCAAAAAATTGGAGTTGTTTTTCAAGATTCTATTCTAGATGATAACCTAAGCGTTTATCAAAATTTGCTTCTACGTGCATCTCTATATCACAAAAAATTTAAAGATGTTAAGCCTAAAGAGTTGCTCAATGATGTAGTTGAGAAATTTAGACTTAATGATTTACTGAAAAACAAATATAAATCATTGAGCGGTGGACAAAAAAGACGTGTCGATATTGCTCGTGCATTGCTTCATCGGCCTAAAATTCTCTTTTTAGATGAGCCAACAACTGGCCTAGACCCGCAAAGCCGTAAACTTGTCTGAGATACACTGTTAGAACTCAAAAATCGTTTTGAATTAAGCATTATTTTGACCACACATTATATGGAGGAAGCAAACAATTGTGACTATGCAATCATTATTGATAAGGGAGTAAAATTAGCGCAAGGAACGCCTAGCGAATTAAAAAGATTTAGTCATACTAAAATTTACGAATATACACAAAAATCAGTACTTTTGGAAAAAATATGTACTGAAGAAAACATTGAATTTGTATATGAAAATAATTGCTATACACTAATTTTTAAAACATATATTGATGCAAAAAACTTTATTATAAAACACCCTGATGCATTAGTAAATTTCGAACTCAAAAAAGGAACAATGGACGATGTATTTTTAAACCTAACAAAAGGAAAGGAAAATATAAATGTTTAGAACGTTAAATGTGCTACTTAAAAGAAATATAATGCTTTTTATCAATGATAAAAAGCGTGTATATTCAACATTTTTTGCTCCAATAATTACAGTAGTTATTTTTATCCTTTTTGGTCGTCAGCTTTTTAGTAATTCAATAAAATCAGCAGAAACTAGTGCAAATATTACACAGATTTTGCACGAATTTACTAATGTTTCTTTACTAGTTGGCCTACTTGGAATTACATCCTTTACAAGTGCTATAAGCTTTTCAATTTTTATGGTGCAAGACTCAGAAAAGAAAATCTTTAACGATTTGCTTGTGGCTCCAATAAAGAGTTCAACAATTAGATTAAGCTATCTTTTAGTCAATATAATTCTTAATTTAATTGTCTCATTAGTGTTGTTTTTTATTCTATTAATTTATATGGCTTTTGATAAAACATTTGCATTGTTTAGTGCTAAAAAAGTGTTTTTTGTTGTGCTATGAATTGTTTTTTCAGTCATTATGAACTCAACATTTTTCACTTTTGTTTTTAGTTTCTTGAAAAATGTGGCGACTTTTTCAATAATTTCAGGAGCATTAAGTTCAGTGATTGGATTCTTTATTGGTGCATTTGTACCACTAAGCTTTTTACCATCATTTTTACAATTTATAGCATCATTTATACCCGCAACGCAAACTACATCATTGTTAAAATACATAATTTTTAGTGATTTAAGTCAATTTGCCAACTACTCAAGCCAATTCAAATTTACCCTTGCAAATCTCAATATCTCTTGATGAGCATCATTAATTTATTGCAGTATTTTTAGTTCGCTATTCATAGTTTTATGTAGCATTATCAGTTTTAAAAATAACAAAAACTAAAGATTGAGTATTGCATTTAGCTTCTGTGTCTATAATATTGAATAAGGAACAATATGAACGAAGAAAATCTTAAACAACTTGAACAACGTTTTGTATTTGAAGCACAAAAACCATCTTTGATTTTTGATCGCTTTGAGGGAGTTATTGATGCTCATCCAGTGATAATTTTCGAAAATCACAATGCTGATCTTTACTATGTGAAAGCTCGTGGTTCACATGATCATCATGGCAACTTAAGAACCAAACATCGCACTGAAATTGTAATTGAAAGTTATGAAGTAGGCTTGCCTTATAAGCAAAGTTATATTGACTTAGGTCAAATCTACCGAATAAGTATCAAAGATTTTTGCAAATACTATGATCAAAATGTTGATTTTTACAAAAATCTTGAACTTTTACCACAAGATCTATATGAAATTTACAACAACTTGCGTCGGTTTTTACATAATATTCCACCATATATTTCACTAAGTGAAATATACTTTAATCCTAAAGAAAATAGACTAGCATCTAAAGTTCTTTATTGTCACAAAGACCTTTTAGAACAAGAATTAGCACACAATACCCAATATAGAGCACGTAAATCCTACATTCTTGATATTCTTGAAAATCGCAATAATGACCAAAATGTGCTAACAGAAATTGAAAACTTATATTTAGCAATAAAATCGTTAAAAAAAGAACTTATTCAAAGACTTCTACAACAAGATGAATAATCGCTATTCTGTTTTCATCTAAAAAAGCCTATAAGTTAAAGAACTTTTAGGCTTTTTAATTAATCAAATGGAGTAAACTTTGAAATTGCTAGATCTTCTAAATTATTGGTTTGTGTTTTGGCAAATTGATACATATGTATTAGGTCATTTTTGTGATATAAATGCTTTATTTGCACTTCTTTACTCGCATGAGTTTTGGAGTTTAATCTCACAACACGGGATAATTCATCTATATCTGATGCTAAATCGATGATACATTGTTTGTTATAAAGGTTAAAAGTATATATTTCATTATTGTTATCTTTATGAACTTATATACTGAATTTTGTCTGCTCCTTGAATAAGTTTGATACTATTATTTTTTAATGCTTCTTAATTTATTTTTGTGTTTATTTTGATCTAAATTTTCAATAAAGTTTAAAATAAAGTTATCAAAATCAACATTATCTTTTAATATTGTGTCGGCATTTAATTCTCGAAAAAACATTTCTTCGCTTTTATTATTGAACCTTTCTTCAATTTGCTTAATTTGGTTGTTATTAAAAATGTTTTGTGTTAATAAAAAGTTAATATCATAAAAATCTCTAAACTTATCTCGATTCAAAAATGCATCTAGTTTCTTTTGCGCTAGTGAGTTTAAACTATATACATTATAGTTGCCATTTAGCGATTGATGATAATCATTTTCGCTAACGATATCTCGACTTGATGACTCAATTTTTAGAGTTTTATTTTCATATTTAATAATAAACCTCAATACACTTTCGGTATCTTTTTTAATGTAATATTGATACTTGTTTTGATTACAAAACTTAATTAAAGAATTTTTTAAATTATTTTGTTGTTTATTATTAATTAAATAATCAAGGTCGATATCTTCACTAAATCTGTTCAATCGATAATCTAATAATAAAGCGGTTCCACCTTTCAAAACATAGTTATCTGGAATAATGTTTAATACTTCTTTAATTAATTTTATATGATTAATTTGATTTAATGTTAATCCCATTGACTCTTACACTCCAAATATTGCTTGCACAAATTACAATTATGTAATTGAAAGTAATGTAAAAGTTCTTTTAAGATTGGCTTTTCAAACATTAATTCTTTTATATCATAAATTCTCAATGTGCTAAAATCGTGTAATCATTCAAACATTGCTCTAGCATATGAAGCAACATAGTATATTGTTTCTTTATCAAAAATAGTTAGTTTTCTTTTTAAAATACCTTTTTTGCCTAAATTATATTTATCAAAACTTAAATCTATAATTTGATTCGGTTTATTTGAATAAAACATATTGATATGGTGTCAGTCTGCATAATTATTTTTATCATCTAAATATAAATTAAGTGAATGATATTTAGATAAGTAATTTTTATACGATGTTTGTAATATTGTTCTTGGATATAATGTAGTAGCCATAATTAATTTCTTTTCTATTTTATATTTTCCATTCTCTGGTTTTTAAACTTAATATATCACTCAAATTAAGTCTCATACTGTCTTCATCTTTCACCATTTTGATTTTGCTTTTCTCAATCAATACCTTTTATTTAAAAATTATAAATGAGTTTTACTGTTTTTTTAGTAAAAACGGAAAAGTGCATCTCCAGTAAATTTAATATGCATAATTTTATGCAAAAATGCAGAAGCATTCATTAAAACGTTATTTTTGATAAAAATCAACAACAAAATAATCAATTTACATTGATTTTTAATATTTAAAGATTTGGTTGCTACACATATCTATTGCTTTATTAAGAATTGCAAAAATAATTGAAGAAAGATTTATTGACACCACTATTAATAAAAGTAATGAAGAAACGTATAATAAATTTTAGAAATTGTAAAAAATTGTATATAGCAAAAAACAAAAAGTGTATTATGACTAAAAATAACAGTCAATTTTACACTTTTTGTTTTTTACTCAGAAACTTAAAAAAACCATTACACAGATATTTGTGTAATAGGTTCAAAAATGAAGCATGAGTTTAAAATGCACACAATTTACTTAGCAACAGTCTTAGAAACACCAACAAAACTTTGAGAAAGTGGTGTATTTGTCTTGTTGTATTCATCAAGAAATGCTTGCAATATTGCATAAATTAATTTATGTGGAATAGCACTTGCAGGACCAGCTTCTGAAAGTTGTTCATTAACCATTTTATTCTTTTGAGTGTATGCACCTTGACTACGCATTACAAAGTCCATAGCACCCATGCCAGATTTAGCATTTCGTGCTTTTATCATTTTTTTAATTGATGCTAAACCAAGCATTCTACTATCTAATGAATAATCAACTCGAGTTTGTGGATTATCTTTTAAGACATAATATTTCTTGCCATCAATCACATCAACATAATATGGAGGCTCAATTTTACCTTTTTCAAGTTTGATATTAATATTTGAAAGAAAAATTGTTGGTTTAGTTGTCAAAAATCCATATTTGCCTAATGATGCTTCATTAAGAAATAATGAAGCATTATAAAAATCACTTCGATTATATTTAATATACTTTCACATTAAAGAGTGCTTAGGGTTTTCAATATATCAATACTTAGGTTGGTAATTATTAATTAACTCAATAGTGTTATCAATACATCTTTGACCTAAACGTTTAATAAAGAGTTGCACATCTGCTTTTAAATTCTTTGTAAAGCCACCTTTTAGACTTTCAAACTCTTCAACTGAACGCTCTATTAATTTACTACGAGACTCATCAGCATACTTCCAAAAACAAGTGCCTCCGCCTTTCATATTTAAAACACATGAAAATGATTGACATAGTGGCGAGGCTAAAATAATATCGGGTTTAGGATACTTTGACATTAATTGAGTGATATTTGCTTGCGAAAGGTCTATTTTAATGTGTTTTTCTCTAGTTGGTTCAGTGACATCAAAGGTATAAACATCAAAAAACTCTTCTAAATTGTATTCAGTTATTGTGTTATAAACACTATTTTGTCCTCCGCCAAATAAGTCTCAAACTACTAATTTTTTACACATTTTAGTCCTTTCTGACATAATAATTTAAGTCAATTTATCTATTCTAAATAATGATATTAAATTCGTAATATTAAAATTAAAAAAACCTTTCTTAAACATTAAAATGAAAGGTTTTTTTGAAATTATTAATAACTATTATTTAGAATTTTTTCTATTAGCAATGTAGATACCAAATAGAGCTACTCTGTTTGTATGATTACCTTTAAAGTCATCTTCAGAAACTTTATTATTTGAGCCATATGCTTCAAGTTTTTTACTGCTTTTAGCAAATAACTCTGAAAGATCAAGATTTTCCAGATTTTTCTTTTGTTCTTCAGTTAAAATGTGTTCCCTAGCTTCATGTGTTGCCATTCCAAAATGAAGATCGGAAACATATGATACAAGACTTACAATAACAATTTTAGATTTATCATCACTAATTGCCGCTGCATATAATATTTGACGTGCAGGTTTAGATTGTAAATAAGTTTTGTTTGCGTATCTATAGTTAGCACTAGGTGCTTGAACTTTAAATGATCATTTGTAACGCATTTCACCATTGCTATCAAGTTTAGTAGAACCAATTAAAAATGAGTATTTTCCAGATCTAATTCAATCAATTATTTGTTTGGCGTTTAAATTATTATAGTTACCTAAGCCTAATCTACCATGACTAAAATAAAATCCAAGTGGGATACCAGACAAAATAGACCAATTGTTAGGAGTTTTTGGAAGAATACCAGAAACTACATCTTTAGATTTGAATCAAGTAAATCCATTAGGAATATCAGCATTAATACCTGTTAATGTTTTAAGTACTTTATCATCTTTAGAAATGGTTACTTTGTATTGAGTATTGTGATCTAGGTCTTTTGTTAGATCATATTCAAAGAAGCCTGAATTTGTTTCATCAATTTCAAATGTTTTTTCTACAGGTTTATATTCTTTCAACTGTGCTGTAGGGAAGTAGATAGGATACTCAATTTTAATTTTGTATTGGCCTTTTTCAGCATTAAACAATCTTAATTTTCTTGTGTTTTGATCTTGAGTTGAGTTTGATTCAATATCAAATGTAGGTTGAGTGCTTTGAGGGTTGATAAATACATCTGGATTGCTTGTAATTAGTTTTTCATCTTTTGAAACAAATTTAATTCCAGCAATTGAAGTTGAAGGAGAATTAGGGTTCATGTATTTATGTGTTGTGTGTTTTGTTGCAAGTTTAGTAAATACATCTCATGATAAGTTTTTAAGGTCTAATTTGTTTTTATCTAAGTCTAGATAATAAACAAAGTCATCAAGCATTCCAAGTGCAGCACCATTACCATTAGCTGCATCACTTAATGTTATTCTTAAACCTTTTAATTGATTGCCATCTCTTCAAATTAGACGTTTTGCAAGTGGAAATTCTTTAAGATACTTATCACTAAATGCATTAAGTTCATCTGCGAACATAATTACATCTTTACCATTAAGCTTAATTCATCCTTTATTATATACATCAGAACCTGCAAATCTAATTAGACCTACCTCTTTAAGTGTTCTAAAGAATTTAGCTCTAAGTTTTTCGTTATATACAAAACCACTTTCAGATGCGCTTTTAGCGCTTAATCCTAACCCAGGATAAATAGAAGGACTTATTAAGAAGTTAGCATTAAATGGTAATAAATCATTGTTTTTAGATTTATATTTGTTATATAAGACATCGTAGTTGTGTGTGTTGCTATCAAAAGTTCCATAAACACTTTGTTGTTTAGGTGAGTCAAATTTAGCAAATGATAGTGCAGTTTGACCACTTTGTGAAACAATTTTGTCATTTAGTGCTGGATCACCTTGTTCAATTGAGTATCTTAAAATTTGCGGGTTGCTAAAGTCTCTAGGACCACGTTTGAATGTTTTAGCAACAAATTTAAAGCCACCAACATTAATAAATTTGCCAAGCACTTCTTCTTTAGATTGATTAATTAATCCATTAGAAGATTTATATGTAAGATTTTCATCAAGTTCACTTCATTTAAATGAAGCAACAGAAATACGTTTGTCACTTATTTCTTCTGATTTAGCTTTTGCTTCATCAATCATTACTTGGATAGTGTTTCCAACTAATCGAAGTTCAAATTTAATACCTTTTAGTTTTGCTTTATTGTTAGTTGAAACAGATGAAACAGGTTGCACAAAAATGTATTCATAAATAAGTTTTCCATTTTCAACTTTAAAGTAGCGAGTTTTGCTACCTTGTGCAATTAATTTATGTCAGCCATATGCATTGCTTGCTGCAACTTCAGTACCATAAATAGCGATTTCTTCAAGAGATTGTTGAACTTTTTGCTGTCAGTTTTCATGATTTGCATATAGTTCTTGAAGAGTTGCTAGAGTATATCATCTCTTCATTTCATAATTGCCTAATGCTTTAACATTTGTGCTTACAGTTTTATCACCACCACCTTCATATTTAGCAAACTCTACTTTAAATGTTTTGCTTGCAAGTGTTTGAACTTCTTTATTTTCATCAAGTAGAATAACTTCATATTTATATGTGTTATTAACTTCAAGGTCTTCAAAGTCTCAAATAAATTCGCCATTTTCATTAGTTAGCGTGGTAGTTATGTCTTGAAGTGTTGTGTTATTATTAGTTCTTATCAGTCTGATACGTACTTTTTTACCAACATAATCATCAAGGTTTCTTAATAAAACTTGATGATGTGTATCATCTATTTTAAGATCTCTTGCTTCAACTTGAGTTGATTTTTTAGGAGCACTAAAGCTTCCATTAGCAACTTTTTGTTTATTTGAGCTCTGTACTAATGAATATTCATATACAGCACCCTCTTCAAGACCACTAAGCTCAAAGATAACTTTGTCACCATGTACTTTGTAATCATAATTTACTTCAAAAACATTGCTTTGATTTTGTTTTTTAAAGTTAAGGAACACTTGACCTTGATCATTAATGCCTTCTAGGTTTTCAAATGTTATAGTTACATTTTTATCTTTTTTAGCTACACGAGTAGGTACATTAAAAGTTGTAAATTCTCCTTTAAGTACTGGTTTATCAGTATCAAGTGTTTCTTGAGGTTCAGCAGAAGAGTTAGCTTCATTTTTAATAACATCAGCTTTAACAACACCTTTAACCAATCTATAGTAGTATTTAGTATTTGGATCTAGGTTACTGAATTTAATGTTAAGAATTTTTGCTTCATTTTCACTTAATGCAACGCTAAATTCTTGATATTCAGTAAATTCAGGTGATTTAGAGTACTGCATTTTAAGTACATCAAGGATTGTTTTGTCTTTTTCGCCATCTGCAGTGCCACTACGAGCAATACTGTATGAGCCTTCACGTAATGTGTATGATGGATTTAATAATTTAACTACTGCAAAATCATTACCAACAATAGTTTCTTCACTTTGAGATTTATTGGTTCTGAAAATGTCTTGGTAGCCTAATATAACATCGCCGTTTTCATTAACTAATTTAAAGTTATATGTTGTGTTAGGTGTTAGACCATTTTCTAAAGTGAATGCTAAATCACCTACATAGGTAGAGAGGTTAATAGAATCACCAATTGTAACTTCATTAGATTCATGATCATACATTCCATTAAGACCATATTTAATTTTATATTTACCAGGCTTAATGATTTCTTGAGCACCTTTTAGATCACTTAATTTATAACGAATTAATGTGTCGCCTTGAGTTGTGTTTCTTAATTTTGGTGCTGCTACAGTTTTGTATCTATGTTTTGAAAGGATAACGTCATCATTATCATCAACTAGTACAAACTCATAATATGTATTTAGTTCTAAGCCTTCAAACTTAATTGAACCTGTGTTGTTTGCACTATCAACTGTTACATCACCTGCACTATGTCATTGAGTAGGATCGACATTAACTAATGCATCATCAGATTTTATATAGAAACCTCTAAGTTTAGATTTTGATGACCCTGTTGAAGTATATTGTTCAAGATTAAGTAACTTAAATGTGATATTGTCAGTATATTGAGTTTGGTTTTTACTATTAGGTTTAAGTTCATTAGTTGTTTGATTATCATCAAATTTTGGTGTTTTATAGTTATAGTTTATATAAATTAAATCATCTTCAGTATTTGATGCAACAACATATTCTTTTCCATCTTTTGTAACTGTTAAGATAATTTGATATTCTGATTTATCAGTAAATCAACTTTTAAAATTACTGTCTGTGTGACTTTTATTAGTTAAGAACTCAAGGGTTAATACTTTATCTTGTGTTCCTAAATCACTTAAGCTTTTATTATTGAATTTTAAATGATTAAAACCGTGGTCACTATTTCCAGAGAATGTTTGAGGTGTTTTGATGTTATTAAATTCTTTGTACTCTTTATTTTCTGATATTCTTTGTGCCTTAAATCCGATTTTTCCATTGTATCTTGCAATTAGTTCTTTAAAAGCTTCAACATTTTCAATTCTAAATCCTGGATTATCGGTGTTTGAACCTACAATTTCTAATTTTTGAACTTTTGGAACTTCAAAATCTGGAGTGTCATAACTAACTTGAGTTATAACTTCAAGATTTTGGCCTTTAACTTCATAAACTCTGATTTCATAATGTTTATTTTTTACTAAATCATTAATTCAGTTATTATTGTTATCAAATCTTCCATCTTGATCAATTGTAGCAGTAAAACCTTTAACACTCGAGTCCATACCGCTTACAGTTTTCACCTTATCCAATTCATCTTTTGTTCCAACTTTAACTTGGACTTGTTTGCCCGCATACTCTTTAAAGCCTTCTAAAATTGGATAAATATTTACAGTGTCAAATAGGGTTGAACGTTCTTCATGTTTAATATAGATTGATTTTTGTTGTTCTTGAGTTGTGAATTCTGAAGTTATGACAATTTTGTTTGCACTTGGTGAAGAAGTTCCATAGAACTCTGAACGTTTTTCGTTTTCAAGCGAGCTTACAAATTCAACATCTTCAGATTTGATTTCTAAACTAACATTATAAGTACTTTGAGATCTTAGATTGCTTAATTGTACTTCTAAAATACCATCTTGCACGCTTCCTTCAACACTTGTTGAAATAGCAGAACTTGAATATTTAACGGTTATGGTTTTACCATTCAATGAATCAAGATGTTTAACTTTGAGTTTACTTTGAGCATTATCAAATTCAACTTCAGGAAGTTTGTAATTGATTTCAAATTTTTTGCTTACAACAATGTCTTTGTTATTGCTATCTTTTCCATTAGTGTATTCAACTTCAAAAACATAAGGCATATTGTCTAAATCTTTTATTTGTCTTGTAAATATGTCTTTAGTTTTAATGTCTTCTAAAGTGAGTTGAATTTTCTCAGTTATATATTGACTAGGTTCATTTTTTGGATAGTATTTAATGTTAATTTCACGAGGGAATCTAATTTTGCCTTCACCTCTTAAGTAACCAAATGTGTTTTTAATTGAAACTAAAACACCATCTAAAAGTCTATTTTCAACAGCAATTAAATTGCTTTCATTTGTCTCATATGCATTGGTGTTGTCTGCAGCTTTAGCTTTTCCAGAAGCTTTACCGGTTTTAAATGAACCTTTAGCTAAAGTTTTATCACTTTTTGAATCAACTAAACTTCAGAAATAAGTAGTGTTTTGATCTAAGCCTTCCAATAAACTTTGTGCATAATTTGTACCATTAATTTGTTTAGCACTAAGTTCAACTTCTTTTGAAGCGCTTTCACCAAATTTTGTATATTTAACTTTAATATTTGAATAATTAGGAGTAGCTGAACCTAAATTACTATTATCTTTGAATGATAAAAGCACTTTTTGTGATGCTGTTAGTGACTTGGCAATATCAAAAGCAAGACTTTGTTTAATTCTAAATTCAACTTCATTTAGAATGCTACCTTGTGAAGTAGAGTCTTTAGATTTTTTATAAATAAGTTGAGCTTGGTAAACTTTGTTTGCTTCAAGATCATCAAGTTTAAGATCACCACTCTCATATCCTTTAATTTGATTTAGTGCTTTTTCACTTCAGCCATTTGCTTTGTCTTTGTCTTTATAACGAATATATAAGTTTTCTTTATTAATGTTTTTACTTACATTTTCAAGTTTAAGAGTTAGTCCATTTTCATCTCGTGCAACGAGTTGAGGAGCTTGAGTTGTATTGAATTCACCAACTTTTTTGTCGCCTTCAAATTCAAGTTGCTCACTTTCACCTTCATATTTGATTTGAAACTCATATTTGTTATCAAAACCAAGGTCTTCAGGTAAGATGACTTCATTTTTACCTGCAGCTTCGGTTTCAACTTTCTTAAATTGCTCACTTGAACCTGCTAATTTATACTCAAGTACAACTTTTTTGTCTTGTTGTTTTAGTCCATAAAGAACAATTTTGTTTTGAGTTGCACTTGCTATAAAGCGATAAGCAACTTTGCTTATTGCAGTAGTATTGAAAGTTATATCTTCTACTATTTTAGTAGTTTTGTTAGCTTCTTTTAATATAACACTTGCACTATACTCGCTACCTGGCTCAAGTCCAATAGATAAAGCTTCTAGATCAATTCTTGTGCTACCATTAGTAAATTTAAGATCACTTGCTTTAATAACAATATCTTGGTCGCTTGCTGATGTTGTTTTTTTAATTGTTATTTCTATTTTGTCTAGTGAGTCTTGATAATCATGTAGATTTAAAAGACTAAAAATTGCACTTGTAGGTGTTGTTGCTTGTGCTACAATTTTTGGACGCGCTGAAGTTTCAAACTCTTGAGTTTTAACACTTTTACCATTAAACAAAATATTTAAAACATATGCAGTGTTTTCATTTAAGTTACTAAAAGTAACTTTATCACTTGCTTGTGTAATGCTAAAAGTTTGTTTTTGAACTTCTTTATTATTATTTTTTTCTAATAGTTGAACATCGTATTTTTTGTCTTTATTTTTGCTTAAATTAAGATTTGATATCTCAAAGCTTAATAAATTGTATTTTGTATCAAGTAATTTGATTTCAGGTGCAAAAACAACTTCTTGTTGCTCGTGACTTTGGTCTTTTTTAGCGGTTCTGAAATCTTGTTTTTTAATGCTTTTAGCATCAAAAAATATCTCTAAAGTATATTCAGTGTTTTCGTTTAAACCACTAAAATTAACATTTTGTGATTCTTCATTAATAGTGAATGTTTGTTTGTTAATTTCCTTATTAGATTTTTTGTCTAATAAACGTACCTCAAATTGTTTGCCCTTATTTTTGTTTAAATTAAGGTTAGAAATTTTAAATTCTAAAGCATCAACTTTTGAGCTAACTTGTTCAACGTTTGGTGCAAAAACTAATTTATTTATCTTAGATTCTTTTGCTTTTCGACGTGAAGCAATAATCGAAATAACTACAGCAGTAGTTGCTACTGATGTTGCTAATAAGGTTGACGACGCAATAATAAGTTTCTTACGACGCTTCTTATCTTGTTCATAGTTAGTCATATATTTTCTCCTTAAAACAGTAATGTAATAAGGAGCATTATATATATATATATATATTGAAAGAAAAAAGTGAAAAAAGTGCATTTTAGGCTAAAAAAATAGCTAAAATGAGTGTTTTTGGACACCAGAAACATAAAAAAACAACATAAAACTTCTATACAAGTGAGTATAAATAACTCTAGTTTTATGTTGTTTTTTTTATGTCTAGATATAAATTATTTAGTTATAAGTTTTTTATAGTCAATGAGATATTTTTTAATTCCTGGATTGTTTAGTGTGTCTATTTTATATGAGTTAAGTTTCATAACTAACTCATTGTCTATACGTTCTGGAGCAATAATATTAACCTCTCCATCATCTGGATCTCAATAAAATTTTTTGTTATCGTACTCAGTATGAATTGTTGGTTCAAGTGTCATTAAATTATTCACATCTGCAATTTGTTCAATTAATTTTTTATATTCAGGATCATTCATAATGGTTTTATTCTTCCAAAGATTTTAAAGCTTTAATTTGCGACCCTATCCTTGAAAAAAATTCAAAAATTTTTATTGATTTCATAATATTTATTATAACGCGATAAAAGTTATTGAATTGTGTTGCATGATGTAAAACAAAACATCCTAATCAAGGATGTTTTGTGATTTTTAATCTTATTTATAAACTTAAAAATAGTAGCATTTTAAAAAATGAAGTCACTTTTTGTAGGCATTAGCAATCTAACAATTTTTCCAAGTAATGAGATTGCTAGGTTAGGATTAACCCCTTGATTGTCTAATGGTATTAATTGATCTACAATTTTAATAGCTTCATCTATTGACTTTTCGTTATATGAGTTGCCACCAAGTCCATATTTTTTAAATAGCATATTGCTTTTAATATATTCAGTTTTGTAATCTTCAAGCATTTTTTTAATAGCTTCTAATTGATTTTTATTTTTTAATTCAGGACTTATTTTTTTAGTTTGTTCTACTATTGAATTAACTTTTTCGTTTAATTTTTCTTGAATTGTTTGTTTATCAATTTTTTTGTGTTCTGATTTTGGAAAAAGTAAGTCAATTGATCTTAAGGTAACTAATTTTGAGATCTCGTCTAATATTTGTATTCTAGCATTCAAAAGTTGTGGATTTTCTTTTGATTTTTCGCTTAGTTCAATGAGTAAATTAGTTTTTTTGACCACATCTTCAAGAATTTCGTTTGAATAAAAGATATTTTTAATCCCAAATTCATTAAATACTTCATTTAATTTTTGATGTTTTTGAACTTCTTTTAGAAATGATTCAATTGTATTTTTATCTGAATTTACATTAAGATTGCCTAATTGATTACTTAAACTTTTAACTTGTTGTTCAACAGGTACTTCAGTCAATAAATCTGCTGAAGATCTAGGGAAAACACTATAGAATATTGTGCTAGCTTCGTCAAATAATTGTAGACCAAGGTTAAAATCATTGATTTTGGTAATCTCATATACTAACTTAATTACTTTAACTAGCTTATTAATTGTTTTAGGATTGTGTGATGATTCTATTTCTTTTTTAGCAATTTCAATAGTATTAATTATATCTTTGTCAATTTTGTCGTTTTCGGTTTCTGTTAATTCTGGAGTTTTTGGTTTTTGTGGTTTTTTAGGGGCCAAGGGATCTGTTCCACTCTCTTGTTTTTGATTTTTAGTATTTGCACAACTTACTGCAGCAATAGGAAGTGAAGTTATTGATGCAAAACCAAGTGAAATTAAAACATTTTTGACTTTCATATGTATTCCTCCGAACTAATTATAAAAAAAGAACAAAGCAAATACCAAAATTAAGTTGGTTTTATGTACAGCTTATCAAAGAAAATATATGGCTTTTAATAAGTTATATTAACTTTTGTGAAATATCAAACAAATTGAACGTCTTGAGACAGTTTAAAGTAATTGTGAATGTCATATCATGCTTGTTATTTAAATCACCATGAGAGATTTTGATTTTGAAACTTTCTCAACTGTTTTCGCTATCTTTTTATAGTTGAAATTGAGACATCCAATGCTATTGATAATTGTTTATTTGTTCAATTACTATGCCTTGTAATTTGTCTGTAAATTAAATCATTTTTTGCTGCATATCTCTGATTTTTTATAACAAAATTGTATTCCTTAGTTGAATTCTAACTAAGAGGTTCATTTTGTTTAATGTTCGAAATGTGAAATATTAAACAAAATGAACCCCTTGAGTTAGTTAGTTTAATTGTAAATGTATATCATGATTGTTAAAAATAACGACTGAGATTTTGTTTTTAATACCGTTATTTGATAGTTTTTTTGATCAAAGCAACATTTAGTCGCAAAACAAGAACATTAAACATATTTCAATGTTCTTGTTTTTTTGAAATGTATTGAAACAACTTTATTTGTACCAACAACCACTGCAAGCAACATTGTGAATTTATTTTGACTATTGAGTCAGCAATAACTTCAACCATCAATTTCAACAATATCGTGCTCCTGTTTTTTTGAAACTCTCTCAACTGTTTTCACTTTCATTTTATAGTTGAAATTGAGACATCTAAAACTAGTGATAATTGTTTATTTGTTCAATCGCGTTACCTTGTAAATTGTCTATAAATTAAATCATTTTTTGCTGCATATCTCTGATTTTCCATTACCAAATTGTATTCCTTATTTGAATTCTAATTAAATGGTTATTTTGTTTATTATTTGAAAAATATTTACATTTTATGAGCAAAAAAGCAATAGTTTTATTAATTTATAATATAATTCAGAATATTAATTTATATTCATTGTGATTTAATTAGACATTATTAAATTAAATGTGTTAAAGGAGATTGAAATGAAAAAGAAACTATTATTTTTAACTAGTCCATTATTAGCGGTTGCACCAATTAGTGTAGTTAGTGCTTCAGTTAGTTCCACAGATAATCAAAAATCAACTCAAGATACTAAATATGAATTTTACAAAGCTGAAGCACAAAAAATTAAAGAATATGGTGATAAATTAATAACAAAATTCAGTGAAGAAAAAACTGCTTATTTAATTAATAAATTGATTGAGTTATATAATGCTGAGCTTACAAAATTAGAGAGTTCTGAAGCAAGAAGTAAAGGTATTTATGATTTAATTAATCATCACGATATTATTTTAGAAATCTTTAACTCATTAAATAAATATGAAAATTTAGGACTAGGTAGTTTGTCTACTTTGAATAAAGGTAATACGCCTGAACATTCTTCACCTAAAGATCCAGATAAATTCAAAAGACTTGAGGCTGAAATCAAAGCTACATTAGAAAAAGCTAAAACTACAGAAGGTTTAGATCCTCGTTTTGGAGTACTTGGCGAGTATAAAAACGATCGTCTTATTATTCATGATGAAAAAGACTTGGACATAGATAAAATCAATTTATTGATGTCTTATTCGCTTCATAATGCTACCAAAACTTATACAGATAAATTATTTAACCTATATTATGAACAATTAGAACTAAATCGAAAAACAACAGAAAAAGCATTAGACGACAATAAATTACTACAAGATAGAACAAAAGAGTTAGGCGATGCTAATGTAAAAAATGAAATACTTAAAGCACGTATTGAACGTGGTAACAAAATTTGATTTATTATTAATGGTCTACAAGCATTCTCAATAATCTTATTATTAGTTGTAGTCTTAATCCTTTCTAAACACGATAAGCCCAAAGCAACTACAGAACAAAAAACCAAATAATTTCAATCTCTTTAATATGCTTATTAACAGCATTAAAGCAAACAAATAATGATCCTTTAATATAGGATCATTATTTTTTAAAACAAAAAATAAGCCTATTACATAAGGCTTATTTGTTGTTTTTGTTTCGATGTCTTCTAACTAGTGCTCAACTTAATACTCCACCACCAACAAGCGCTAAAGGAACTATAACTAAAGGAGCGACGATAGCTGCTACATTAGTTTTCTTTTTAGCTTTCTTCATTGTCTTTGTGGAAGAATCTTGTTTTTCTTGTTGTTTTTTCTTTTGTTCTTGTTCTTTTTGCTTATCTGCTTTTTGTTTTTCTTGTGCTTGGTATGCGTTTAGGGCTTGAAGTTTTAACTTTCTTAATGAACCAACATTTTGTGCATCCTTAAGCTTTTGAGCAATTTGTTGTTTTTGAGCATTATTATCATCTAATTTATCTATCTCTTTTTGAACCTCATTAGATTCTTTTTCAAATTCTTCTTTTGCTTGCTTTGTAAGCTCTTTTAAACGATCAAGGTCATCTGGATTATTATTCAACTGTTGTTTAAGATTGTCATATTGCTCAGAACCTTGCAGTTTTTCTACTGAGTCTTTAGCTTCTTGCTTAATATGAGCATTTTGCTGCTCAAAGTTTTCTTTAGTAATAATAGGGAGTAAATTATCAAGCATTTCAATATTTGTTGCATTATCTATTCTTGCTCTAAAGTCCTTTTTGTCAAAAAGTTGTTTATAAATATCTTCAACTTTTTGTTTATGGTTGTCATAAAGTTGTTCTGCTTTTTGGGCTAATACATTAAGTTTATCTGCATCTTGATTAGACTCTTGAAGCATTTTGCTAAATTCTGCATATTCATCTGAACCTAATGTACTTTGGACTGCTTTTGAAGCTCTTTTTTGTGCCTTGGCCAAGGTTTGTGCTTTTCTTTCAGCACTAATCATTAGATTTAGTTCATCAAGTTTTTGAATATTGTCTGCTGCTTCAAATAACTTATCAAAATCTTTTTTATCATCTAAACCTTTTAGATTTTCTTCAACTTCTTTTCTCTTGTTGTTATATTCACCACTTGCTAAAGTAATTAACTCATTAAGTTTGCTAATGTCATCTTTAGCATCCGTAAGTTTTTGTTTATATTCATCGTGTTTTTGCGAACCAACAGTACTTTCCACTGCTTTTTGTGCATCTTGTTTAGCTTTTGCCAAGTCTTCTGCATCTTTTATTTTTTTAGCTTCTAGTGCTATTTTTTTAAGTGCTTCGATGTCTTTAGCGTTTTTAAATTCCTCAAGTTTTTTAGTTTTTTCAGTTTCTGAATTAATTGCTTCAATTGCTTGTTGAGTTAATTTAGTTTCTTCATCATAAAGATTTTCTGCTTCTTGTTTAATTGTCTCGAGTTGGACAAGTGTTAATTCTTGCTCTTTAAGTTGAGCATCTAATTTTGCTCGTTGAGAGTCTTTTTCATCTTTAATGTTGATTTTGACACCGCTTTTATTAGCACCAAAATCTCTTCATTTTTGCTCAAACGCGTCTTTATAAGCTTTCTTTTGATTAACAGTCTTGTCGTTTTTTTCTTTTATCGCAGCAAATCTAGAATTAAAATCATTATAATCGTTAGAACCTTTTGTCTTATCAATAGAAATTTTTACTTCTTCTTGAACCTGTTTAATTTTTTCAGTAACTAAATCTGCATATACATCTCTTAAAAGTCCTACATTTCGAGCATTGTCTATTCTTTCTTTAAACTTTTTCTCTTTATCGCTATCTTTTAACTCTTCAAAAACTGCATTGACTTTTTGTTTCTCTCCAAGATAAATAGAATCAGCTTTTTCCTTTAAACTTTTCAAAAACTCATCATCGCTTGTTTCAAAAACCTGTTTAACTAATGGCTTAATTTTTTCATTATATTCAGTTGAGCCAAATGCTCTACGAGCAGAAAGCAATGCATCATGCATTAGTTTATCATGTCTATATTCTTGTTCAACCTGTTTAGCTATATCACTAACTAAATCTTCACCAGCTTTCTCTCTTATTTTTTCAAGAATTGGTAGTGAATCATCTAACGTATTTTTATATGCAGGATCAGCAGTATTAGCACCTCTTTCAACTTTAAATAACTGTAATATTAAAGCTTTTATATCCGGATTATTTTTATGTTTAATGAATAAATTAATTGCTTCAAAATGAGCTACCATCGTTCGTACTTGAAAAATGTCATTAGATTTTGAAATAAATATACCATATGTTGTACTATTTTTTAAATCATCTGTGATTTTGTCATTCGAATCGTTATGTTTGCTTTTATATTGCTCTTTTAAATAAGAACCATAATTAAAATTTACTTCTTCTCATAGTTTTATGAATAACTTTCAAAGTTCATTGTGTGTTGCAAATAAATATGAAGAATATATATTTTCAAACTCTGAACCAAGTGTCGGGATTAAATTTTCTAATTTTTCTTTATAAGGTAATTTTTCGAGTTTTTGATCATTAACCCCTATTAATTTTTTCAAAATTCTATATGCAAATGTCATATCATAATGAGTTTTAAAAGCTTCGGTGTCTCAATATAGTCCATAGCTATCTACATCATCATAATCATCATAGTTAGGACGTTCTAATGGTTTTGCACTATAAACATCACTATCATGAGCCAATATCTCCTGAGTAGTTTTTGACTGTTTGGTCTCGCTTTTACCTTGTGCACTCACAACTAATGGTGCACTAGCAATAATAGATGCATTTAATAATAGACTTAGCCTAAGCTTCATATTTTCTCCTAATTAATATATGTATTAGCATATATGTATAAATTGTGTAAGTTTGCATATTATATATTCAATGCAAATGTATATATTTTGTTTAATAATTAAGTAGACTAATAATACACAAAAAAGTAAAAAATGCAAATTTATTTCATAATTTGGCTTATTTTGCATTTTTTAAGTTCTTATGCTTTAATCTATATTAAATAATTGCTTATCTAAATCTTAATCATTTTAAACTAATCAGGATTTAGACAACTTAAAAGCGACTTCTTTGCTTTAATGAGTACTTCATGATCTAAATTCGTATATTAGACACATATATAAAAAACACGCAATATACATACGTTTGCATATTGCTTGTTTTTGAATATTTTTACTAATTAAATATATAGAATAATTATGAATCAAGATTGCTTGGTCAATAGGGTCGTCACTTATCCTTTTTGAGTTTAATTTGTTCAAAATACTGCTCAATAGATTTTGATGATATAAATCTCAATTTAAGATATCAATATAATTCATTTTTTGAGTTTATTCAGTTTTTTGGAGTTTCACCGCTGAAATTTTTGTAATAATTTTTTGTGTCAAGTTCAATATTGTCATTAATTTTAAATTCATCAGTCTTAATATCAAGAACCTTGCTCAACTCATCTAGGTCAAAAATATAATTTCTAACCACAATATTGCGAACAATATTGTAAAAACTCTGCTTATTGTATTCAAAAAGTCTCAGACAAATATCAATCTTTTTGAACCTTCAAACAATATTGAATCATCTCTAAAATTTACACAGCTTTATGATAAAGTTTTAGATAAACTTGAAGACAAAAATTTTGAGGCAGATAATCAACTTTCGCTAGGTCAAAAGCAAAGACTTTGCTTAGCCAGAACATTACACTTCAACAAAGACATTTTAATTATGGATGAAACCATTTCCAATTTAGATAAGCTTCTAGCAACAAACATCATCAATAATCTAATTAAATCTTCAATCACTTTGATTTATATTACACACCATTTTGATGAAGAATTAATGAGTAAATTTGACCAAACTATTCATATTTTGAGTAAATAAGGCAAATTTTATCTACTAAAATTCAGTCTAAAAACTGAATTTTTTTAATATATATTTCACTGCAAAAAGCACATTTGTTCATTAAAAAAACTACAAAATGGAATAAATTCCATAACTTAAATTTTTTTTATTTTTTGCAATTTAAAAAAAATCTATATAATAAAATATTTTTGGTATTAATTCACATTAATTATTACCATGAAGGAAAGGAAAAATGAGAGAAGGAACTATACTCACAAAATGATTTAATAGTCAAGTTTTTGTCACTGAATTTTCAATTGTTTTAGGCCTAGTCTTATTCGTATTTTTATGAGCCTTAACAGTAAAAATATATCAATACAAACGAGCGGCATTAATCAATTCAATAGGATTTGCACTAGCATTTTTAATTGCTACAGTGATTCCATGAGGTACTTCGCGTTTAATATATCGTGAAGGACTAGTATTTTTTATAAATCCTATTAATGTTTTAGCACAATCTATATTGCGTGCTTCAACACATATACCTAAATTCAAAATTGGTTTTGCATACCAAGGCATTTTTTTCATTATTGGTGCACAAATATTAGGTGCTCTAGTTGGTTACATATTCTTTAGCGGTCTTTTTTACATGCTAAAATCAACCAAAAAATATGAAGCACTCAATAATGCAAGTGTTATGGATTTAATAAAACTCCATGAACCTTTGCCAATTTGAAAAAATGCAATTAAAGAAGTATTCTTCATTGGTTTATTTGTAAGCACAATTACTTGACTTCCGTTTGCAAATGCTGCACAATTTGCAACTAATCCATTTTGAGTAGTATTATTTTCAACCATTATTGCATTTGCGATTATATTTATGTCAGCTCCTTTTAACGGATTTGCATTCCACTTAGCTTTTCCATTCGTCTATGTAATAGACGTCTTAGTAGAAATGATTAAAGAGCATATAAAAGCGCAAAAAAATAAAGAAGTTTTAGACATTCAAGTATGCAATCAACACAGATACAAAATTATCTATGCAACCACAAACTTATCAATAACAACCGCAATTACAATAATATTTAGTTTGGTAATCCCTATATTTATGGTTTTAATAGGGCACCACAACAAAGTCTCACATAATTTATAAAATGAGAAGAAAATTTTGAAGATTATCACTTGCTGCTACTTCAATATCATCAATAATACCTTTAGTAGTTGCAACAGCATGTAACAATAATCCAACAGATAACAAGCGTAAAGATGACCCGTCTACAGACATTAGACAAGATATTACACAAATAAATAAGGCTAAAGACTCAAATTTAATGTCAAGATTAGCCTTAGAAGCTCAAAATTTAGTGAATAATAATTACTTTGTTTACAGCGATAAAGTTGACCAAGACAACACAGATAAAGCTCAAAAATACGCCAAAACTAAAGTTGACTTCACAAAAATAGAAGATTTTGATAAATTTACAAGTAATGACTACGTTTATGACTACATCAACTTTGATAACGAAGCATTCAAAAAAGATTTAATTGAAAGCATTAAAGACCCATACTTTAAAGAAAAAATTAAGTCACAAGCTTATACTACTCAAATTGTTTATCACTCAATACGACGAAGCGATGTTGACTTTTCTAAAGTTATAATTCCAATTCGTTTCACACGTATAGTTGATGCAGAGAAAAAACTTAAAGAAGCTAGAGATGTTGAATTCCTTGTAAGTGGAATTAAAAACAGTTCAAAAGAAAACAAATATGTTGATGTTGTAAATTTAAGCAATGAAATTAAGCCAAAAATAACTAATTCTGACTTTAAAATAGATATCAACAAAGAAAAACTTTCGTATTTAGAACAATATGAACCAAATGACTTATCAATCAAAATGCTTAATGAGTTATTCAGTGTAAAACTTTCTGAAGAAAAAGAAAATGAAATTAAAGCATTAATTGAAAAATATAATCACCCTGCAACAGCCACTGCAGCTAAAGCAGGCACACAAAAAACTACACCAAAAACAACACAAAAAGCCAAACCTAAACCAAACGAATATGAATATAAATACTTTGTTGAAGGTATTAAATTCATCCCGGGAAGCCATCTAAAATATGAATTAAATATTCGTGTAGGTGTTGCTGAAAATGCTAAAGATCCTAAAAAAATAGCTGACACTGCTTTTGATACAAAAATTGCTTTTACAATTGAAGATGAAAGAGACCAACAAATTAAAGATCAACTTGTTAAGAGTGCTTTAAGAGAAGATTTGGTTATTCAACCAATTAAAAATTCAATTTACAATCTTATTTGAGAAAAATTGAATGATTATGAGATTTTTAACTACAGTAGAGGCGGTTTTGAAGTAAGCAATTTTAGTTTAACTCAAAAAACTAACAGTCGTCGTAATGCTGATGCTAAATGAAAAGTTAAATACAACGACAAAGATTATGAACTAAACAAAAACTTTGGTGTTGGAGAATTTGTTGACCTTTATGACACTGAATTTATGCTTAAAAATCAAAACCTTGTGCAATTTGTTGTTAATAAGCTAACAGAAACAGACTTACCAAAAATTAATGCAAGTATGTACAGTTTCTATGGAAATAACTTATTTACTGGTGGTTATGATGAATTAAGAGGTTTCTATGAGAAAAGCAATGATTCGCCTAGATGGTTGCATGTTGGTGAAGATTATTTAGCACCAGAAAACACAGCAATTGTTGCTCCATTCGATGGTGAACTAGTTGGTGCATATTTTGTAAAAGGTGGTGAAACATTACACGAGGGAATAGGTACAAATGTTGTTACAAGATACAAATTAGAAAACCTAAAAATAAGTCCTAGATTAAAAGAAAAATGGTTCTCAAACACAGATCATTTTTACATTGGTTATATGCACCAAAATGCGAATTTAGTATTTAATAACCCCGAATTAGTAATTGAATCAAAAGAGGTGGTTGCTGATAAAGAAAAAAGAAAAAAAACTATTGACGTTGCTAAAGGAATAACTCCTAAAACTCCAATAGCATTTAAAAAAGGACAAAAAATATCATTTGTAGGAACAACAAATAATAATGGTGGTTGAATGCCACACACTCACGTTACAATTTATAATCCAATAAATAAATATCGATTCGCAACAGGTTTCGATCATGAAAACGGTCAAAATTACGATAAACGAATTGAAAAATACAGTCCAGATGTTGATGGTTCAACGTATAAAGCATTGAGAGTTGATGGTGTTTTTAGTGTTCTAGGTAGCGACAAAAAATACAAACTAAATCCTCTTACTGCCAGTGAACTTAAAAATGGTAAAAACAAAATAATAAACGGTTCAAGACAAAGTCTTATACTGCCAATTCAACGATATGAAACAGGAGATCGAGCACGTGGTGTTGTTAACCCTAACCTTATATTCAAACTACGTGGTGAAGAATCATACTTCTTTAATGTTGAAGATTACTACGAAGTTGGTGGAATAAAATAATTTTCCCTATATACTCATAAATGAGTATATTTGGTAAATACAAACACATTAAAATAATTAAAAATCAAAAGGATTTATTCCTTTTGATTTTTGTTAATCCTCATCAATAACCTCAAGATCCTCTATTGCTTTAAGCTTATTGTCTGCTAGAAACTCAAGCAAATCAATAAAACCTTCTTCGGTTAAATTAAAATACATTTTGTCATTATTTAGTGTGTTTTTAACTAAATAAAGATCATTTTTTTGTTCAACAAGATCATCAAATATAACAAACTTAGCTGAAAGTTTTTTAGCTTTATCAAAGATCTTTTTACTTTTTGAAATATCTTTAAGAAACTCTATTTTAACTCCATAATAACGCAATTCATTGCTTAAATTAAATAAAGGTAGCAAATGAGTTTCGTTTGTTGAAGCTACTAAAATATCAACAACTTCAACATCATCATTAGTTATTTCTACATTTTCATCCATCATAATTTCAGCTATGCGGTCAATTCCAAAACCTCAACCTGAAGAACTTAATAAAGGACCACCAAGTTCATTTATTAATTTAGAATATCTGCCACCACCTATAAGCGTTGATTGAGACCCTGATTTTTGAGAATTTGAAACAAATTCATAAACAACTTCATCATAGTAATCAAGACCACGTACAAGTGAATAATCAATCTGATATTTGATATCAGATTGGTCTAATATTTTGAGTAATTGCTCAAAATATTGTTGACTTGAAACTGATAAAAACTTGTTAATTTTAGGTGCTTTTTTAACAAATTCTTTTTGTGAATCAACTTTGTCATCTAGTATGCGTAGCACATTATTTTCAAGTCTTGATTGCGAATCTTCGCTTAATTGATCTTTATATTGTGCAAAATATCTTTTAAGTTCATCTTGATATTTTGCACGCGATTCATTGTCGCCAATAGAATTAATTTTAAGAGTGGTTTTAACACCTAGAACTTCAAGGATATTATGAGCAAGAATGATTAGTTCTGCATCAGCAAAAACGTTTGCTTCACCAATCGATTCAACACCTGCTTGATAAAATTGTCTTTGACGACCTTTTTGTGGTTGCTCATATCGAAACATTTGACCAAAATAAGCAAATTTAGGTGTTTTTAGGGTTGCGTATCATTTATTCTCGATTAATGCACGTACAAAACCTGCAGTGCCTTCAGGTCTTAAAGCAATATCTCTTTGTCCCTTATCCTTGAATTCATACATTTCTTTTTTGACAATATCACTACCAGCTACAGATCTTTTATATAGTTGAGATTGCTCAATAATTGGTGTGTCTATTAGGCTAAAATTATAGTTTTTGGTGAATTTAACAAATACACTGCGAATGTATTCGTGCAAATTCATTTCAGCAGGGCCTAAATCTCTTGTTCCTTTAATTCTATTTATCATTATGACTCCTTATAATTTTAATATTATACATTAATTTTTGGTTGGTTTATGAACACTACCAGACACACATTTTTGACTTAAAGTACTCAAAAATGTGTATATTGGTAAAAAACTACTCAAAATACACAAGACAATTTTGTCTGTCGTTTAGTAAATAAGATTTCTAAACGATGTATATCTGATAAACCTAATATATTTAGATAAATTTGTATTAAAAAATACACATTTTTGACCAAAAGTACTCAAAAATGTGCGTAAACAAAAACTCGCTGATGCGAGTATTTGTATTATTTAACTAATTTTTTGTATTCAGAATAACCTTTTTCGTCCATCTCTTCAAAAGGTATAAATTCTAATGCAGCTCCGTTGATGCAATATCTTAGGCCACCTTTATCTTTAGGTCCATCATTAAACACATGACCTAAGTGATGATCACCTTGTCCTGAACGAACTTCGATTCTATACATATTGTGTGAGTGATCGTCTTCATATCTAATGCTTTTTTTCTCGATTGGTGAAGAAAATGAAGGTCATCCACAGCCTGCATCAAATTTTGTGTCAGAAGTGAATAATGGTTCACCAGTTATTTTTTCCACATAAATACCTTTGCGATATTCCTTATTTAGTTGAGATGTGTGAGGTCTTTCAGTGGCTGAATTTTTAAGAACATTAAAGCTTAATTCATCTAAATTTGCTTCTGCTCGAACTTGTTTAATAAGTTGTTTTTCCTTTGAATCTAATTCATAGTCAACATTTAAGTTTATATGACAATAGCCACCAGGATTTTTATCTAAATAGTCTTGATGATATTCTTCAGCGGGAATAAAATGTTTTAACTCTTCTAATTCAACACAAAATCTTGGATATACTTTTTTATAGTGAGTAAAAAGTCTTTCAATTATTGCTTTATCTTCTTTACTTGTGTAATAAACTCCACTACGATATTGAGTTCCTGTATCATTCCCTTGCTTGTTTAGTGATTCTGGATCAATAAGTCTAAATAAATGTACAACCAATTCTTCAACACTAATTAAATCTGAATCATATTCAACTTTGACTGTTTCAGCATGATTGGTGTATTTTAATTCACGATAGTTTGCTTGATCGCTAATTCCATTTGCATAACCTGATTGAGAATCTTTAACACCTTTAACTCTAGCAAAATATGCTTCAACACCTCAAAAACACCCGCCGGCTAAATAAATATTTTTAATCATTTGTCCCCCTAATGAATAGATAATTATGCAATTATTATCACATAAAAACAATAATTTTTCACACGGAGTGCAAAAAAATATAAATAGTCAAAAAGGTCTAATTTTGTATGTTTATACACTTAAAATTGGCCTCTTTGCTAAAAAACACATATTTGCATAGTTTAGAAAAAATAAATTTTTATTGATAAAAATAACACAAAAATACATTTTTTGCATTTTGAAGCACATTTAAGATACTTAAAGAAATAAAAAAACACAGCATTTTGCTGTGTAAAAATTAAACTAATTTATCAAAAATATCTTCACCTGTTTCATTTACGATTTCAACACCTCAGTTACGTGCTACAATGTTTCCAGTTGTTCCAAGTCCTTCAACATCCGCAAGAACTTTTGGTGATTTAAACGATTTTGAAAAAATTGTTAAAGGAAGCATTTCTCTTGTGTGGTTAAAACCAGGATAAAGTGGATCATTTCCGTGGTCTGAAGTCATAATTAATAAGTCATCTTCACGCATTACATTCATTAAAACACCGATTTTTGTATCTAAAAGTGCAATGTTAGCTGCATAACCATCAACATCACGGCGGTGACCATAATGCGAGTCGAATTGAACTAGGTTAGTAAATACAAATGTGTTTGTTGTGTCTTTTAGTGCTTCATCAATTGTGATGTCCATTGCATGTGCATCACCATCTGAGTGAATTGCTCTTGAAACACCTTGGCCAACAAAAATATCATTAATTTTACCAACTGCAACAACTTCAACACCTGCTTTTTGTAATTCGTTTAAAATCATTTCACGTGGTTGGTTTGCATAATCATGTCTATTAAATGTACGTTTGTATTTTCCATTTTCATCTGTTATGAAAGGACGAACTATAATTCTACCAACATTTCATTCAGGTTTTGAAGAACAAATTTCACGAGCTGCCTTACCATATCTATAAAGATTTTCTAATCCAATTCACTCTTCGTGTGCTGCAATTTGTAGCACTGAGTCCATTGATGTATAAACAATAATAGCTCCTGTTTCTTTTTGTTCTTGAGCAAATTCATCAATTATTTCAGTACCTGAACCACTTCTGTTACATACAATTTTACGTCCATCAAATGCTTTAGAAAGCGCTTCGATTAAGTCAGCAGGAAAACCATTTTCAGTGAATGTAGGGAATGGAACTAATGTTTTAATACCCATCATTTCTCAGTGTCCTGCAAGTGTGTCTTTAGCATTCGAAACTTCTTGAATTCTACTCATGTATGCAAGTGGATTTTTTACATGATAATTTGCACCACCATCAAGAGTAGTTACATTACCAATACCTAATTTTTTTCAGTTATCTATAAAGAAATTAGCACTTTTTGAAGCCGAAAGAATTGTGTTTGCACCTTTGTCTCCAAAAGCTTTTTGATCGCGGTCAGGTCCTATACCTAAACCATCAGTTACGATCATAAAAATACGATTAAATTTTGCCATTATTACTCCTTAATTTCTTTTTGTCATCTAATTACTTCTTCGTTGCAATCTGCAACGATTTTTTCTACATCATCAAAGGTTGAAATCATGCAGCCAGATGCTCGATCGTGGCCACCGCCACCTCATTTAAGAGCTACGTTTCTTACAATAGGGCCATTTGAGCGAAATTCAACTCTAATTTTGCCACTTTGCTCTTCATTGAATGAAAGTCAAATTGGATAACCTTTAATATTTCCAATCATATTTGGTCGAGCCATATCATTAGGTTGCTTACCTAATGCAATTGTTGATTTATAATCAATTTGAATATATGCAACTTGACCATTGGTTTTAAGTGAAGACATTAGTGCTGATTGAGCTTTAAGATCTTCAAGTGATGTTTGTGCTAGACCTAAATAAACTTTTTCAGGATTTAAGTTATTTTTGTATAGATAACTTGCTAATTCATGAGTACGTGCTGATGTATCTGAAAATTGAAAGCGTCCTGAATCAGTAACAATTCCTAAAAATACATAATTTGCTGCTTTTTCAGTAATTTTTCAATCTTTTTGGAATGCTAATTCAGCAATCATTTCAGCCGCAGCAATACGTTGTTCTTCTAACCAAACACTGACTTTGTCTAAATCATCTTCGTTTGGATGGTGGTCAATTCTCAATGTTTCTGCAAAAAGATTCTTATCGAGTACTTCACGCATAAAAATTCTATCTTTTTGGTTAGCATCAACAACAACACCAAGCGATTTTTTCAATACTTCATCGCTAGGTACTTCATCAAAATCAAATTCTAAAAAGTTGCTAAACAAACCACAATTATCGCCAATTGCATAAACTTTTTTATGTGGATAATTAACTCTTAAAAGTTCTCTCAAACCAAATTGAGAACCTAAGCAATCTCCATCTGGTCTAACATGATGAAAAATTACAATCGAATCATATTGATCTAGTTTTTGAGCAGCTAATTCTCATGAACCTGTGTTGGCCATTTTCATTATTTTGCCTCCCATTTAGCAATTGCTTCATTTAATTCATCTAAAATTTGATCAACTTGATCTAGTGAATCAATCTCACAACCAGCAGCATTAGCATGACCACCACCATTGTGAAGAGCACTCACTTCATTAACCAAAGGACCATTTGAACGCAATCTACATCTTATTTTTCCATTTGATTGCTCAATAAAGAATGCTCAACAAGAATTATCTTCAATGTTTGCTAACTCATTAACAAATATTGCTGCAGTTAATTCAGTAAATCCAAATTGTTCTTGAATTTGTTTGGTTGCAATGAAATAAAGTGTTCTACCTTTTCGTTGAAAATTAGACAAAATATGACCAATGTATTTGATATCTTTCAATGATTTTTTGCCTAATTCACGATGTAGTTTTCATGCTTCAACATTTCCTTGTTCTTCGAGAAAAGCAGCCAATTTATAAGTTCGAGCAGATGTATCAGGGTACATAAAGCGTCCACTATCAGTAACAATACCTAAAAATGTGTGTCTTGCGGCTTCATGAGTCACTTTTCAATTTGCATCGTATGCAATTTGTGCTACTTGTTCAGCAGCTGCTACATAATGTTCATCAACAAACTCATAATCATATTCAATATCACTACCATTAGGGTGATGATCAATACGTAATTTTGCACTGAATTTATTGTCTAAAAGCAATTCACCATAGACAATACGTGGTGAACTTGAAGCATCCACAACAATACCAAGCGAATCAGTAAAATCTATTGATTCAACAGGGTCAAAATGATAGTTCATAAAGTCATAATTGCCTACATTATCACCAATTGTTCAAACTTTTTTGTTTGGAAAATTATCACGAATCATTTGAGCTAAACCATGTTGAGAACCTAAACAGTCACCATCTGGTCTAGTGTGATGAAAAATAACAATATTATTATATTTTTTTATTGCATCTATTGCAACTTGTGTATTACCAATTTTCAATATTCCTCCTATATTTTTACCATAATGTTAATTATACTCTTATATTTTTTAGCAATATAAATAATATTAAAATGTGAATAAAAATAAATCGCTATTTTTACCAATATACACATTTTTGAGTACTATTGGTAAAAATAGCAATTTATAAATCAAGTATTATTCCATTAGAATTATAGTGATCAAGTAGTTCAAATAAAACATTATCAACAATAGCATCATTGGCCATTAATAAATATTTTTCAAAGTCATTAAACATAAAGTAAATTGCTTTAAGTTCTTTGTTTCAACGTACGTTTTTTGTGTGTTCAGCACACAAAAAACCACCTTTATAAAAACTAAAATCACACAAATTATTACTTCTAGAACACTCACAACATCTATCTTTTATTGGTTGAATTCCATAAGAATCGAGACATTGAGCCAATAAAAATAAGAACAATTTTTTATTTATTCCTTCGCCTAGTCTTTTCAGTACTTGTTCGTAAGCATTGAAAACTTTGAATGTTTTTGATCTTATTTTTAGCAATAAATTTATTGCTTTTTGAGTAAATTTTAAGTTAAAACGATTGCTAAAATCAATACCTTCAAGTAAATGAGCCTTCTTTAATTTACCAATTGAATTGTAGCCTCGCGCTTTAAAATATTCAATTTCTACAATTGCACCAATTTGTAAATTAGCCCTATTTTTAGATTGAGGAGTATTAATACCTTTAGCAAGCAATCTAAATTGTCTTTTTTGAGTAAAAAAATCAACAAATGAGTCATTTGCGCCAGTATTTGAATCAATAATTTGCAAAACAATAGCTTTTTCAATAGTTTCGGCCATAATTAAAATATACATTAAATTTAGTATTAATATAAATATAATTTGGTAAAATTTGTAATTATTTAGGAGGCAAAAATGGAAAAGAAAGAAGCTTTAGACATTTTTACAAATATTCTTGAGTCAACGCCTGGAGTTTATAGCATTCAATGCTTCCAAGATCACAGTACCACACCATGTCAGGACTGTGTAGTAGTTAAATATAATGAAATGACACAAAGTTGAGACTTTATGGCTGCAATAACTATATTAAAAAACAGCAATCTAAAAAATATTGTCTCATCAATTGGTTCGCTTTTGAAATTCGAATTGCGAAACAAGAATCAAAAAATTGGAAAATTGAATATTTTAGTAGGAGGTCTAAACAATGATTAAAAAGCTTGATGGATACACATTTTATGATTTATGCCTTTCAGGAGCCAACAATTTAATTAATCAAAAAAACAAAATAGATGCATTAAACGTATTCCCTGTTCCTGATGGTGACACTGGTACAAATATGTCTTCAACAGTGAAATCAGCTATTGATGGACTAAAAAGAGATAACAATCATCTAGGTGAAGTAGCTAAAAAACTTTCAAAAGCAATGCTTTTTGGTGCTCGCGGAAACTCTGGTGTAATTTTAAGCCAAATTTTTAAAGGTTTTTCACTTGCATTTGAAAATGAAAGCAGTGTGGATGTTCAAGGTCTTTTAGATGCATTCAAAAAAGCTACTGAAAAAGCTTATTCATCAGTATTAAAACCAATTGAAGGAACAATTCTTACAGTAATTAGAGAAACTACTGAAGAATTGGAAAAAATTGTTGATTCATCAACTTCATTTAGTGTATTTTTTGAACTTGCTCAAAAATTTGCACGTAAAGCTTGCGACAACACACCTAATAAATTGAAAATTCTTAGAGAAGTTGGAGTAACTGACTCAGGTGGAGAAGGATTTTATTCAATTATTGTTGGTATGAACTCTTTTATGAATGGCGAGCCTGTCGCTATTAAAGAAGACAATGATTCAGCTGACACATTCATTCAACAAGGCGAAGTTTATGATGGTGAGTTTGGATACTGTACAGAATTCATTATCGAAATTAAAGATGTTGCATCATTTAGCAAAGTTGCATTCGAAAAAGGTTTACGCAAACAAGCAACAAGTTTAGTTGTTGTACAGGACAATGAAATTTTAAAAGTTCATGGACACACAATACAACCAGGCAACATGTTGAATTTTGGTCAAAAATTTGGTGAATTTATCAAAATTAAATCTGAAAATATGAACCTCCAAGCTAAAGAAAGCAGAAACAAAAACGTTGCTTTAAATTCAAACTCTTCAAGCGAGGATGAAAAAGAATGCGCAATAATTTCATGCAATTTAGGAACTGGTATTATCAATAGAATTAAAGAGTTAGGTTGTGATGCAATTGTAGAAAGCGGTCAAACTCAGAACCCTTCTGCTCAAGACATTGTTGATGCTATTCGTTCAGTAAATTCAAAAAATGTTTTTGTTTTACCAAACAACTCAAACATTTTTCTAGCTGCAGAACAAGCTGCTCAAATTATTGATGATAAAAACGTTTATATCATTAAATCAAAAACTCAACTTCAAGGTGTTGTTGCAATGATGAACTTTGCAGCAGATGCATCAGCTGAAGAAAATTTTGAAATGCTTAATGAAGCAATAAAAACAATTAAAACTGGTGAAGTTACAACTGCTATTCGCAGCACAAAAATGAATAATGTGCGTATCAAAGAAGGTCAATTTATTGGAATTCTTGACCACGAAATCATTACATGTGAACCAAGTTATATTGAATCTGCAAAAGAATTAATTAAATCTGCAATCAGTCATGACAATGAATTAATTACAATTTATTATGGAAATGACATCAGCGAAAATGATGCAAACGAAGTAAAAAGTTTCATTGAGGGACGTTATGATGTTGAAGTTGAAGTTGTTAATGGTGCTCAACCAAATTATCACTTTATTATAGGATTTGAATAATGGAAAAACAATTTACAATCGCTTTTGATATAAACGGTAATGACAACGGAATTAATGCTGCTGTTGAGTCTTCATTTGAATTTGTCTCATTAAACAAAAATTTTCACATTATTCTAGTTGGTCCTCAAGATTTAATCAAGCAAACAAAAATAAAAAAATTTGACCAAATACCCTTAAATATCAGTATTATCGACAATCCAAACATTTCACAAAACCCTGAAAACATTCGTGCTTCACTACACGAAGATACATCAATGAATACTGCTATCAATCTTGTTAAAGAAGGCAAGGCACACGCAGTACTTAGTTCTGGCAACAGTGGACTTTATTTAGCAACCAACACTTTTAAACTTAAACGTCTAGAAGGTGTTTCAAGAGCCGCATTTATGCCTATTATGCCTTCAATTGTTGGTAAAAAATGACTTCTTTTGGATGTTGGAGCCAATATTGATACTCAAAGCGAATATTTAGTTGAATGAGCAAAAATTGCAAACATTTTTGCTCAGTCACTATTCAAAAACCGCTCTCCAAAAGTCGCACTTATTAACATTGGTACTGAAGATAATAAAGGAATTCAAATTATTCGTGAAGCTCATCAAGTGTTAAAAGAACAAAAAGAAATTGATTATGTTGGATTTAAAGAACCACGTGAACTACTTAATTATGCATGCGATGTTGCAGTAATTGATGGTTATGGTGGCAACCTTGTACTTAAAAGTCTTGAAGGAGCAATATTAAGCTTTAAAGATCTATTAAAAAGTAAAATTATGCTTACACCAATTCGAAAACTAGGTTATTTATTGAGCAAAAAAGCTTATGTTGATGTGGCCGAAACACTTGATTATCGCAATGTAGGTGCTGCATGAGTAGTTGGTGTCAATGGAGTTGCTATAAAATCTCATGGAAGTAGCGATACAAAAGCTTATCTAGGGGCACTTAATCAAATTAAACTTGCTTTAGAAAATGATATTTTAAACAAAGTCAAAAAATCATTAGGACAACAAAATGAATAAACAAAATCTCGATTCTTTTTATTCATTTTTACAAAAATACCAAATTAGTCCTAAAAAACTTAGTGACTATATTGCTGCATTCACTCACCCTTCTTTCACTCGAGCATATAAAAAAATGACCAGTGAAACAGATTATCAGTCTTTAGAATTTTTAGGTGACTCAATTTTGCAATTTTTAAGTTCAAAATATCTCTATGAAAAATATAAAGGAGTTTCTGCTGGTCAATTAACTTTAATGCGTGCAAAACTTGTTTCAACAAAAAACCTATGTGATTTAAGTAAAAAAATGGATCTTTATAGTTTTTTACGTACAGGTCCAGGACTTACCAAAAATGACGTCTTAAAATCAACAAAAGTAGGCGCCGATATTTATGAATCGTTCATTGCTGCTTTATTTTTAGACCAAGGCGTGCAAAAAGTTTACATGTTTTTGTGTCAAACTCTTTTTAAAACAGAGTTTGACACAGAATCTTTAAAAGATGCAAAAACAGCATTTCAAGAATATGTTCAATCATTCTCACGCAGTTCAGTCACATACCAAACGCAGCAACACGAAAATTATTTTATTGCAAAAGCATTGCATGATAATAAGTTATTTGGCCAAGGCAAAGGCAAAAATAAACTTGAAGCCGAGGAAAATGCTGCTAAAGTTGCTTTAGAAAAACTTGCAGTCAATCAAAAACAAAATTCTAATTCCATTGAGGAGGAATAATGAAATTAATTAGAGTACAAGCACATGGTTTTAAATCATTCGCCGATCCAGTATCCTTAACCTTTGATGGTGGTGTTGCTGGTATTGTAGGACCTAATGGTTCAGGTAAATCAAACATCAACGATGCTATTCGTTGAGTTTTAGGTGAAAGAAGTGCTAAAGAGCTTCGTGGTGACAAAATGGATGATGTTATTTTCCAAGGTTCTCAAACTGCTAAAGCAATGGATAGAGCTGAAGTTACTTTAACATTTGATAACAAAGAGGGTAATAACTCAATACCACACGAAATTTTTACAATTTCGCGTGTTCTTGAAAGAGGTTCAGGTAATAATAAATACTATCTAAACGGCGAAGAATGTCGACAAAAAGACATCCTCGAAATTGCGATGGAATCTGGAATTGGTAAATCAAGTTTGGCTATCATTTCACAAGGAACTGTAGCAGACATTGCTCAGTCAACTCCAGAACAACGTAAAGCAATCTTCGAAGAAGCTGCTGGAGTTTCAAAATACAAATACAAGAAAAAAGAAGCTCTTTCAAAACTTACCAAAACACAAGAAGGCTTAGAAAAAATTGAAATTACAATTAAAGAAATCGAAAGAAAGTTAATTCCATTAAGAAAACAAGCCGAAAAAGCTCGTATTTATGTTGAAAAGAGTGAAGAATTAAAACAAGTTGAGATTGGTTTGCTTGTTGATAACATTGATACATATGGTAAAAAATTTGAGTCATTAAGCGAAGAACTTGAAGGTGTTCAGGAAACAAAAGCGAGCTTAGAATTACAAATTAAAGAATTAGAAGGCAAAATTGCTCAAAACATTTCATTTAAAAACGTTGAAAGCGCAAAAATCCGAGAATTAGATGACGAACTTAAAGAATTAAATGAAAGAATTCATAACATCGAAATTGTTTTAACAAGAGAAACTGCTCGCGAAAAACTTATTGCTGAAGGCGATATTGAAACAAATAAAGAGCAAAGAATAGCTGCATTTCAAAAAATAGCAAGCACTATTACATCAAACATCTCAAGTATCGATAGTCAAAACGAAGTATTAGAAATCAGAAATAAGGAAAACAAATTAAATCTTTCTAAAGCTGACACAGAAATGAGTGAATTAAACATTCAAAAAACTCGTTTTGAAACAAATTTAACCAAAGTGCTTACTCACCTTCAATTGTTAGAGCAACAAAAAGAAGGCTCTTCAACCTACTTCAAGGGTACTAGAAACATTCTAGAAAACAAAGCATTCTTCGGAAAACCTTTGAAAGGAATTGTTGCTGACTTAATTAAAGTTGATCCTGAATATTTACGTGCTATTGAAACAGTTTTAGCCAATGCTGCTCAACATATAGTTGTTGATAAATCAGAAACAGCAGTCAAAGCAGTTAATTTCTTAAAGGCAAACGATGGTGGACGAGCTACATTTATTCCACTCAATACAATTAATGCAAAATCAATTCGTGATGATCATCTTTTAGGTATTCAAGGACACCCTGGTTTTGTTGATGTTGCTGCAAATCTAGTGCGAACAGAACCTGAATATGACATTTTGAAAAAATTCTTGTTAGGAAACATAATAGTAGCTTCTGATATTGATCAAGCTAACAAAATTTCAAGCATTTTAGAACGCAGATACATGATTGTTACCTTGGATGGCGACACAATCCGTAGCGGTGGTGTTATTGTTGGTGGTGCAAAAGAAAAAGTTACACAATCACTTATTGGAATTGATGACAAAATAACTGAATTAAAAAATATTGTGCCAGGTATACAAGCACAAATTCAGTTAATTAACACCAAGATTAACGAAGCAAAAAATACTAAAAAGGTTTGTTGAGATCTTGATAACAGTATTCAAAGTCAAATTTCTTCATTGCGTTTAAAAAGAAACAATGAAGTACAGCAACTTGATGAAATAAAAATTAAATTAGCTAATCTCAATGCTGAAATTAAAGAATTTGATAGCTCTCAAGAAGACAAACAAATTCAAGAGCAAAAACATTCATTACAAGACTTAAACGTTAAAAAAGTTTCAATTATCTCTGAACTTGAAGCTAAGAAAAACAGAGTTAACAGTCTAAATGCAGAAATTGATCAAGCAACTCTATCAAAAAATGATTATTCATCAACATTAGGAAGATTGATCGAATCATTTGCAAATAAATTAACAACTAGAGATAGATCAAAATTGCTTCTTGATCAATCAAGAGATCGTCTAGCTTCACAATATAAGTTGACTTATGAAACAGCTTCACAATCATATAAACTTGAATTAAATCGTGAAGTTGCAGAAGAAATTGTTCGTGAACTTAGAGAAGAAATTGAAAAACTTGGTTCTGTTAATATTGAATCACTTGAAACATTAGTTGAAGAAGAACAAAGATTCAATAAATATGATCAAGGATTTAAAGAACTTTCAGAAGCAAAACAAACATTAGAAAAAGCAATTGCAGATATTGATAAAGTCATAACAACAAGATTACAAAACATAGTTAATGATGTTAATCCTGCATTTAATGATGTCTTTGCAACTATGCTAGGTGGTGGAAAAGCTGAACTATATTGAAGCGATCCAAATGATATTCTTGAATCAGGTGTAGAAATTAAGGCTCAACCTCCAGGTAAAAATATTGGTAATCTTAAACTATTTTCAGGTGGTGAAAAATCGCTTATTGCAATCTCATTATTGTTTGGTATTCTAAAAGCGCGTCCTCTTCCATTATGTATTCTTGATGAAGTTGAAGCGGCACTTGATGAGGCAAACGTTGTTAGATATGCAGAATATCTTCAAGAACTAAAAGCCAAAACTCAGTTTTTAGTTATTACACACAGACATGGAACAATGTCTCGTGTTGATGCACTATTTGGTGCAACCATGCAAAATAGAGGTGTTACTACATTCTTTAGTCTTGAACTAGCAGAGGCTAAAAAACTCGTTAAAGATGAGCAAAAAGACTCAATTTTAGATGAAGATAACCAACTCAATACTGAAGAATAATTTTGACGAAAATACACAAAATACAGTAGTTTTGTGTATTTTTTGTTTAAAAAAATAAGCCTAATATTGGCTTATTAAATTAGTTGCTATCGACATAGTGTGTATTAAATCTACCTAATGTACTATTGACCGGATTTACACTGATTCAAACACTTGGATTAAGATTTCTTAAATCCTTAATGATATTTTTTGCTTCCAAAAACAACATAATCGTTTGAATTTTATAAACAGTTTCTCCTGTATAACCTGATGTTGCTTCTGATATTTGATATGCATGTCAATATCGAATATCTTTAAAGTATTTCAATATAACGTCAAAACCGCTTGAACAAACAATCTCTAATCTTACTTTTTTGTATTTAGGATATAACATCGTAATCATTCCAGTTACAACCACTATGTATAAAAACGATGTAACTTCACGCATACCAATCCAAACTTTTTGTCCCGAGTCTGAATAGACATTATATACTTTTCCATCAGCATATTTAATTACTTCAACAAGTGCAGAATTATGATGCGGTCTAGCAAAAGCGAAAATAACTAAAAATACAACTGATGTAATAACCGCAATTATTGATAAAACAACTCCAACATTTTTTTGTTTTCTTGTTGAAAAGTAATATCCAATTAAATCAGAACCGCCAGATGAACCACCAAATTTTCAAGCGATTGCAATGGCTGTTCCAATAAATACTGAACCTATTAAACCATTGGCTAAAATAGGTCATGTTGTAGGATTTTCTAACAATGTTTTTTGGCCATTTTGAGAAATTATTACAATATCACGAGATCAACCAGGTGCTACATTAAAAACTTCATTGAATAAATCAGATATTGATTTATTATCATGTAAAAATTCAAATGTTAGCGAGAAGTTAATAATAATTTGGAAAACCATAAATTCAAGTGTGTGCAATAGAAATGTTCTTCTCAGCTTTCTAGCGAATATAATGAACAAAGGAACGTTAAAACCAAGATACATCAAGGCAAAATAAGGTCTAGTCGGCTCTCAAATCAATGTTATTAAAAGAGGAAGCCCTGATAAACCGGAAGGAATTGTTTCTGCTTGGTGTAAAAACACGACAACACCAAAGTTAAAAACGAATGCAGAAACAAACATAAAAAATGTTTTGATAAAGTATTGTTTTATTCTTCTATTTTTTATGTCATCTTGATGAGGATTTCTATAATCGTATGCATATGAACCCATTTTATATTCTTTAATTTTATTGTCCATTACATTGTCAGCAAGATGACTGTTATTGCTATTAGGATTTGGTATGTTTTGCATATTAATTTATTATATTACTATTACAGATGATGTTATATTTTTGTAATATTATTTTTTTATTTTTTTTGTAGCCTATTGTTGTGTATTAAAGTTGCTATTTATTGCTTTTTTTCTTGTTTTTTTGTCGTTTTTTAACTCTTTTGCCATATGTTCAAGCATATTTTTTGGCTAGATAACGTATAAGAAACACCGATCCTAGCACACCACCAAAAATACTTCAAAACACGATTAATATTTTTCATCAATTTTTCTTAACTAAGTGAACAAAATTATTAAACTTTTTAGATGAAGTATCGACAGAAATGCTGTGTGGTTCTTTAATTAATTCAGATATTTTTTTCTCATTAATTATGCCTTCTTCATCATCTATTCCTCAGCCATCAAAGTCATCCTCAATTTTGTTTTTTATTGATTTATCTGTATTTTTTGTGTTATTTTTTGTGTTTTCATTGTTATTAAAATTATAATTTTTGCTAGCTTTATTAATGATGAAACCATGTCCAAAACCAATTGTATTTTTTGTAGGCATTACTATCACTAACTTACTGAAAACATCAAAATTTACACCTTTATTTGCTTCTTCTCTCTTGACATTATTTTGTATTTGCGCAAGTTGATTAAAAAATAATGTTTTTGTAGCTATATTTTCAGGTCCACTCTTAGGAATTAAAAGTTTTTTACCTTCAACATCTATATATTTTAAATCATTTAAATAATCGATTTCTCGCAACAAAATTTTGTGCAGACCTTTCTTATTCAATATTCGTTTGTCATTAAGTTTCATAATTAATTCAAATCAGTATGCCTTTACATTCAATGCATAAATTTGATAATCTTGGTCCGCTTTTAAGTCTACTTTTGACGCAGCTCGTTTGACAAGTTCTACAACTGCAGCTCTTATGTCTTCATAATTTGTTTTTTGTACAACAACGTCTTTATCCTTAATTAATAGATGCGTAAGATTGTTTAAATTGTATTTTCCACCTTCGCCTGTATTTTTTACATTAAACTCTTTAAAATTCAATAAATTAGCATTGATTCCAACTAGTTTAAGACTTTCTCCATCATTTCTTTTTCCAGCCATTAATGCAGAAACTACTTCATCTAAATTTTCAAATTTTACATCTTTGCCTAACTCAATCTCTTGACCGTCATGCTCATAATTATAGGTTTTCAATGAATTTTGTACATAATTTATAACTTTTGCTTTTATAGCATTGCGATATAGCAAGTCTATTTGATTTTCATTTCTATAGCTTGCTTCAAAATCTTTTTTATTTATGTTGATACTCAAATCATTAATATTGAGTGTCTTTAAATCAACAGGAGGCTCATAATAGTGTCAAGCTTCATTACGAAAATACACAGTTTTGTGTGATTTTGAATAATCAAACTTTTGACCATCGTTTTGAATTCTGACTAAACCTTTAAAATTTAATGCAATACCTTTATATCTTTTATTTTCTTCTGTTCCATAAATACTAACATTAGCAAGTTTATTAAACCAGTTTTCCTTTGTCTTTGCATCATTAAATTCTTCTATTATGTAATCAATGCCTAATTTTAGTCCTTTAAGTTGCTTGTTTTCACTAAGAACTTTTTGTACTCATTCATTGACTTCACTTTCAATTTGCTTACGTTGATTTTTACCTAAACCACGCAAATTGAGTGTTTTTGGTCAAATGTAGTCGTTGAAAATGTCTTTTTCAATACCCTTAAGTTGAATTTTTGGATCATAGTCTTGCCAAGTTTTCAAAAGTCAGTTTTGATAATGATTCCAAACTTGTTCATAACTCAACTGCTCAACTTGTTCATTACTTAGTCCTTCATTATAAATTAATTGATCCTTAAGTAGTTTACCGACTTGACTTTCTCAAAAAAGAACAAAACTTTTTTGTAAAGAGACGTTATTTTCATCATTTTTATCTTTAATTTCATCAAAAAAGTAATTATTTGGCTTGTTGTCTTTGTCTATTAATATCAACTTTGCGTTTGTTATTCCTTTAGATGTTGTAGCAAAAACTAATCATAAACCTTGCTCAGACATGTATGAGTTTTCGCCCGAACCATCATTTGGATTGAGTGGTTGTAATTTTATATCTGCATTGCTTACTCATTTTTGACTAGCATCAAACAAATTGACACGTCAGTACTTAACATCACTATCATTAAGGTTTTTATCTTTAAAAATATTGCGCAATGCACCTTTTCCAAGCACACTTGCTTCAGCAAACAAACCAAAATCAGTAATTTTTACTTGCGCTTGACCACTTGAATTAGTTGTATCTTTTGGATAAACAAATTTAAGTTGTTCCATAACCTTATCTTGGAGAGTTGTGCTTGGTATTCAAATAATTTGTTTTTTTATTCCATTTTCTGGATCAATTGCTTTATCAAATTTAGGATTCAATTTAGGCAAACCTGTTTTATTATCAATAATAGGCTCACCATCTTTATTTAATAAATGCTCGCTTATGAGTTCTTTTTGTTTTGGATTATTTTGCGGATCTCATGCGTATCACTTAAAATTTTGCACGACACTTTGAGTATTAATAACATAAACAACCTTATATCTGCCTATCGGTTCACCAGTGTTGTTTGACCCTTTTTTAAATTTTAAAAGCTCAATAACATACTCGTTTTTGTAATGTGAGTTTTCCTCATCTAATTTTTGATTTTTATCTTTGTTTTTCTCATCAAAAGGTATTCTTTCATCATCGCGTGCTGATGATCTTAGATCTCTAAGATCATATTCAAAGAGATGGTTATAAACATCAATGCGTTTTTTATTAACCAAGACAATTTCATCTTCATCTTTTCCAACACTAAAACTCATTCTCACAGGTGCATTAACTAAAAATTTACCACCAAAATTGCCTGAATTATCGCGCGGATCGCTAAGTCGGATCGCTTGATCCTTATGATATAAGCTATAAACATTGAAATTTCTATCTTTTTTGATATCGAACAACGTTTTACCATCAACAACATAGCCTAATTCTATGTTTAATCTAGAAGGCATGTTATTCTCACCATAATTAAAAAATATACTGCTTGGTTTAAAATAAACACTGCGTTTGTCGACTGTATCAATTCCTAAAAATGAATTATTTATTGCATTTAAGATCGCTCGTACAACACTGCGATCATTTTGATGCACAAAATTGTTAACAAATTGATACTCGCTTTCAATCTCTTTTCTTACACCTTGTATTATATTTTGAGTAAAATCAACGCCATCATACTCAATTTTGTCAATATTTCAATGCAAAATAAACTCACTATTGTTGACCACTTTTGGTCTATATGAAACATTTATTTTAAATTTGTTGAAAACAAATTCTCTTTGTTTTACTCCTGAATTCTTATCTCCAAAGTACGCGTTTAATTTTTGCAAATTAGTTTGGCCTATATTTTTAATATTTTCAGGTAAAGCAGTATTTAGACCCCCAAGTGTGTCTGATTCAATTTTTCAAGGTTTAGAAGTATCTAAACCTATTTGTTGTGAAAGTCACACAAAATGATCATCATTGTTAATTGTGCGTAAATTGTTTACTAAATCAATAAATATTTGAGTATTTAGTCCAAAAACTTTTGTTAAATTTGCCCGTGCACTTACGTCTTCTCAACCCCAAAAATACTTATATTTAATTAATTCACCATGCCCATTAACATGTCAAGAAGGTTTATTGAAAACAACAAAATTATCATCGGCAAAATCTATGTCAGTTTTGCTTTCATACGAATTTGTTTCAATTTCAAAGCCATTTTGCTTCATTTTATCAAGCAATTCTTTATAGACCTTTGGATAAGCGAGTGTATATTTAAATTCATTTGGTGTAATAACTAATTCTTTTTTTCAGTTGTAATAATTATCATAATGGTCAGGTTTGTCATAAGGGTCTCAATCTGGTTCATAAACTGTACGAGTTTCAACATCATAAGGTTCTAACCATATCGAATCATTTTTGTATCATTCTAGCAGCCTATCTTTATTGGTGTTATCAAAATCCGTTTCACCAGGTGAATCATTAACACTATCAAATATTTCTGGATCAGATTCTCGAATAAATAAATGTTTATCAGGCTTAAATTCAATAGGAATATTATTATTCTCAAAATAATTAATTTGTTTATAGTAAGCTTCGTGCTCATCATTTGTAAATTGATAAGTCATAGCATTATTTATCTGCTCTTTTAAGTATATATCATCAATATGTTTAATGAATAATCCCTTGTTTCTAAAATTTCCATACTTTTCTGGGTCATAAATCCATGCTTTTTCGTTCCAAAATCTATGTTTTTCATGAGTCAAGTTGCTAAAAATATTATTCAGTCTTTCATCATCGATTTCTTTATCCGCATCACCATAAAAAACTCTATTTTTTTGAGCTGAAACGAAAAATAGTGGAGCAATTAGTGAACTAACACCACCTAATAATACTGAACTAAAAATAAATCTTTTTTTGATTCTCATTTTTCTCCTATATACACAAAATTCAATACTTTTGGTAAATTTTAAACACAAATTTTACAAGTAAAAAACACACATTTTTATATGTTTGTTTTTTTTGACAAATACCTATTTTAGACATATTTAAAAAATAATTTTTTCTCAATATCTGAGTAATAAAGGTTTAGTCTAACTCGTTGATTAGAACTTATGTTCAACAAGCATTTTCCATATTTAGCATTAACTAAAAATCTCACTTCAGACTTAAGTAATTGATTAGAATTTTTAAAAAGTAATTTAGCAGCTTCAATATCTTGATCTTTGAGTCCAAAAAACATTGAATATTGACAGTTTTCAACAATTTTTATTGCATCTTCACCACTAAAATCTCCTGGATTTTGAGTTGTGAAGATGTTTCCGGCATAGAACTTCCTGAATGTTTTAGTGTTTTCACGCATTGCTTCAAGTACGCTTGGATTATTCTTATCTACGTATAAGTGAGCTTCATCAATAACTAGCGCACAATATTTCACCATTGATTCAAGTTTAGTGGCTTCAATAACATCTTTATTATTGTTTTTGATAAATGAAAGTCTATTTTGTTCATTTTTTTGTGCATTTGCATACACAATTTCATTGATAAAGTTTAATAAACACAATGTTCCGACTTTAGCACTTGTTGTGCTTGATTTTGAGTCTAAATTAGATGTATTAAAGACTACAAAGTCATTATTTAGTTTTATATTGGTATATCCATTAAAAAGTTTTTCATATTTACCATTATCAGTAAAGAGAAATTCAAGTTGTTCAACAAGACGTTTTAAAGCGATGGATTTTATGCGTGGAGCATTTAATGAACTAACATCATAACTTTTCATATAAGCAATCAAATCACTAATCAAAGGCCAACTTTGATTGTCTCATTCATTGACGTTTTTGAGTCTCAAAACACCTCGAGCTCTATAAAAATTCTTCAATACATATTGAAACAATATTCAATCATCAACATTAAAGTTAATCACTAATTTAAAAAAACTTTCTAATCAATTTAAATGAGCATTCAATACACTATCAATATCATTTTCGCTATCTTTTAAACTATATCTAATTTGCAATGGATTGATTACAGTATTCTTACCGACACCTAAATCAATAACTTGACCATTTAATTTTTGCGCAAGATCAATATATTCGGCTTGCGGATCGACTACAATAACTTTATTATTTGCACTCAAAAGAGACACAATCATTTTCTTTGTAAATGTTGTTTTTCCTTTTCCACTTGTTCCTAAGATAAACATATTGAAGTTTGTTCTTGCTCCATCACCTAATTTAAAGAGTTTAAAACTCAGTGGAGATTGAGTGAGTTCGCTTTTACCTAGTAACATGTTTGCGCTATCATTCAAAATATCATTTTCAAACGGCCAACCTAACGCAAGATTATAAGAAGTTATTCAATAATTTTCTTTTTCTAGTTTACTAAATGGAAACTGACAAAATTCCATTAGACCAAAAAATTGTCTGTATTTTAGTCTATTCATAGTAATGTTTGCTTTAGAAATTGTGTTTTTAATTATTCTATTCTCATTGTTTAACTCTCTTAAATTTTCTGCTTCGCAGAGTATAAAAACATTAGAACTAAATAGTCTTTGACCATCTTTTTGAATTTGATAAATGGTGTCAAATGTAGCTTTTTCATCTAGCGAACCAGCTACGTTACTTGTTGCAGATCTATTTACAGTACTGTTGTCAATAGATGCTAAAATAGAACGGTCAAGATGTTTATAAACAATGCTGTCTGGTAAGCAAAAGTTATTTCATATTACTGTTCCTTTTGCATCAAAAATTACTTTTATTCACTTATGGCTCAATTCAAAAGGTAATTTATTTATACATAAAGCTCGATAAAATTTATCATTTAGTTCAAAATGGTCACCTTTAAAACTTATGTTGTCATAGACAAATAACTCATCAAGCGAACCTTCCTCACCATATTTTTGAATTTCCATGAAATGTTCAATACTAGGAGCATCAACATTAAATAAATTTAGTTGCGAAAGAAAATTTATCAGTGTTTTATTCTCCAAAATATGCATTAATATATTGCATTCACTGAATTTTTGTTCAATAGTTTCAATAAACGAGGTAAGCGATTCTAATGAGTTTGCATTAACAATCAAGTAGTAATTATTCACTAATTCATTGTTTTTCAAGTTATTAAAGTCTTCAATGTTGCTTTCATAATACTTTTCTCATATATCATTCTTACTTTCTTTTTTCTTTGCAATATGTTTTATATACTTTAAATTCTTGCTAAAATCAATCTTTTCTTCAAGCTTAACAAAACTAATTTTTGTTTCGACGCTTGCAAGAGCGTTGGCAAAATTCTCCACAAATGCTTGTTGAGTGTCTGCATCTTCTTGTCAAATGTTGATACCATTCAATCTAAAGACACTAAAGTAATTATTAATGTTATTTTTACCAAAAATATGAGAGCTGGATGACTTATTTTTAACTATACTTTCTGAAATTAAACAACTATAAGGGTTCAAATCACTTGATGAACGTTTTGCATTCTTTCCGTATTTTTTTGGAAGGCATCAATAAAGCATCATTCTTCACAAAAGTACATACATTTTGCAATTATTTGTTTTTGAGGGTATTATTAAAAGCAGACCAACTACACAAAAAAATGTTCAAAGAACTAATCATAAATATTTTCAAACATTCAATGCTTTTGATATGCTAAATGCAAGTAGAAATCCTAAAGTAACAACAATCACTAACTCATACATATCTCTAACACTCAAAAACCGCATTATCTTGCTTTGTCTGTTTTTAATTCTTGATGGCTGAAGTACAGTCATAATTTCCTTTCTTTTTTTGCTCTATTATCAGTGTATTTTTTTTACCTAACATACTCATATTTGTGTATATTGGGCAAAATTATTCGATAGTCCTTTTGTTCAATAAAACTAGATGCAATAGTCGATAATTTCTTAAATGCAAGCATAGAACCAGCAACCAAGAAAGCAACTGCAAATGCATTTAAAACAAAACTGATTTCATCAAATACAGACTGAATAAGTTCGCTACCTTGGTGAATAAATTTATTGAGCAATGAAAAAGCTATATAAAATACTGAAATTACAGTTAAATTGGTAATATAACGATTCTTTCATTTGTTTAAAAGTGAGTTGTCATTGAGGCTAAATGCTGGAATGATCGGAAAAATTACAAACAAAATATAATTTATAAACACTCTACTTGCTACATCGTAGATTATTTTGATTGCTGGTGAAACAATGATTATGCTTGCAACTAGCAGGATAAGTGCTGTGCTAAATATTTTGGATGAACTATCTCCAAATCCACCATGAAATACAGTTGTCCATGTTTGTCAACTTCAACCAAAATTAGGTGCATTAAATCCGAATTTGTTTTTTTGCTCAATAAATATTGACGGAACTTTGCTTCTTAATTCTCTTGGAAATAAATTCTTAACAATATTGTCTGCAACTTTGCCAAAACCATTGTCATCTCCAAATAAAGCACTCGTAATTTCGCTAAATAAAATATTTAAAAATAGAATTAATATGTGAAACATAATCAACAGCATAACACCCTTGAATGTTCCTAAAAATGCATTCTTAAATATTTGACTAGCGCGTGCACCATCCATTTCCTTGGAATATTTATAGATAAAAATAAAGAAATTAAGCACTCAAAGTATTGATGAAACAATTAAAAAATGTCAATATATTTGTGGTGTTGAAAACTGTTCATAAGATTGAGTTGGCCTGATCCCAAAAATTGCGAAATTCAATAAATCAAATGCAAATAGTTTAAAAATTACAATCACCAGTGCAAATAAACCAAGACAAATTAAAGCAATATTTGTAAAACTCATTCATATTGCTAGCCTAATTGGAGATAGTAATCCATCAACAAAAGGCTTAACTAAACCCTGAAAAAATTTTGTCATATCTATCTATAAATTTGTAATTGTGGTATGAAAAAAAACTTATTTTTAATAGAATGTACTGCAGAACTTATGTTTTGCGGCTGCTTAACATTACTTTTTATCAACTCTATTAGTGGTCAAAGTACAATAAGTACAATTAATACAATAATTGCTGTATAAAGTTTGCGATTGTTCAACTTTCTTTTATGAGGATCATCTTCAGTCGCATTCTGTGCCTTAGCTATCAATGCACAAACAATTAAAATAATAATAGCGACACCAATTAAAGCACCAAACACGCTTCGCAGTACTGTTTCACTAAAGTTTCCTAAAAACGAAAAAGTTTTATCATCTATTTTCATTATTCTCCTTTGAAATTATTTTTCGACCTATAAGTCTCATTTTGATTGTCTAATTTAATTTTTTTTATTGTTTTTTTTCGCTTGAATGCTCAAAATATTGGATATATAAAAGAAATAACCACAAGAGCATACAAAACTTGAATAGTTATATAGCTCACATTTTGATCTCAAAAATAGTTTTCGTGCGATTTTTGAGTTATTGATATTCCATAAGCATAGAACATCATCAACAAATCAAGCAAAATTATTGGAACTAAATAAAATAAAAATTTATTTCATTTTAAATATGGTGGTAATAAACCCCGTGCTTGTTTATTAGTCATTAATACATCACAATATCTGTTATGTGAGTAATTAAATTAGCACCGTGTTTAAGTAAAAAATTATTTCCATCATTCAAGTCAGTACTTGGATAGCAATAGACTTCTTTATTCATATCTGCAAAATTTGAGGCTAAATTTATGATTCCTGAACCAGATTTAGAACCAAATATAACTAAATAACGACCAATTCCTGCTAGCAATGTGTTTCTTTCTTTGAATCTTTGCATTTTTGGATTTACAAGAGGTGGATATTGAGAAATATACAACTCATTTTCATTGATACTCTCTTTATTTAAATATCCATGACCATTGGCCAACACATGAATAACAGGCTGATTTTTTTGTCGAAAATGAGCAACTATTTTTCTATCAACCTCGCTAAAATCAGTTGTCACAAGACAAAATTGATTGCTATATTGATTAAGTGACTTTTCTATGTATGCTGATACATTTTCAGTAATTACATCAGCAGTAATACAAAGTGATCTAGACTTCAATAAATCTAAATTTCCTTTGTAATAAAGAACATAAGGCGCGTATTTTAAGTCTTTAAGACACTTTGGATATTCCTTATCAAACACAGTTATATACTTAACATCTTGACTTTTAAGTACGCTTAAAACTTGTTTAATATGCGATTCTCCAACCTTTTTCTTTTTTACCAAGTCTTTAAAAACCTCATAACTATTTCCTTTGTTTGTATATGAAAAATATAATAGTAATTCGTTCATTTTACTCCTTCCGTTTTATATTATTTTTTTGTGTTGTATGTTTTATAAAAAGGAAAAAATTATCATTTTTGATTGAAAAAGAATAAAAAAAAGCCAGCAACGCTGACTTTTGTTTATTAGCTAGTTGTTTTTTGAAACAACAATTCTTTGTTCATATACTGAGGCATATGTACGATTTCTTCGTTTTTCAAATTTTACATATCCATTAATTAAAGCATACAATGTATCGTCTTTACCAATTCCAACATTTGTGCCAGGAAAAATTTTTGTTCCTCTTTGACGGAAGATAATTGAACCTGCTGTACAGAATTGTCCATCACCTAATTTAATGCCAAGTCTTTGGCCGCGACTATCACGACCGTTTCTGGTAGATCCACCGGCTTTCGTGTGTGCCATTCTATTAACCTACTATTTTTTGGACTTCAACACGTGTATAAGGTTGACGGTGTCCAAGTTTTCTTTTGTGAGTTGATTTAGCATTGTGACGGTATACAATAATTTTTTTGCTTTTGCCTTGTTTTTGGATTAAACCTTCAACATAAGCTTTTTCTAGATATGGTTTACCAATTTTTTCTCCAACTAGTAAAACTTTGTCAAATTTAACCTTTGAACCTTCTTCACCTTCAATTTTTTCAATGAAGATTGTTTGGCCTTCTTTGACTAAAATTTGTTTGCCTCCAGTTTCAATAATAGCGAACATGTCTATTAATCTCCTGTATTTTGTGGCTCATCTTTAAGGCGGCATTTTGCTCTTAGTTGCCTGTTCAGAATGGTTACAAAAAGTAACGAACTAATTATAAATCAAAACAATAAATACAATAATATTTTGCAAAATATTGTTTATAAAATGGAAAAGTGCATCTCCAGTAAATTTAATTTGAATAATTTTAAGTAAAAAAATGCAAAAGCATTCCTAAAAAATGTGAATTTTTAATAAAAACCAATAACAAAATAATCAATTTGCATTGATTTTTAATGTCTAATGGTTTGGAGCGGTATCTGTATCTATTGCTTTTTGTCTATATAAACAACTAATCTTTCTTACGTTTTGTTCATTAAACTTTTAATTATTTTGAAAGAAATTTTGAGCTGCATTAGCTGACATAGGGAATGGAAATTGGTTAATATTATGTCGAACTATGTTATTAATTTTGTCCATCATAGATCAGATTTCATCATCGCTATAACAGTCAAATGATTTTCCTTTTGGAACATACTCCCGAATCAGTTTATGCATATTCTCAATCGAACCTTTTTGAGACGATGCAAATGCATCAGTGTGAAAAATTTGCTTTATACATTTTATCTTGTCTAACATATAGTTTTCGGAGCCATTATCTATTGTTAGTGTGTCAATCTTAAGGTTAAATCTAGCAATCAATTTTTCAAGAGCTCTTTTTATTGCTCTAGCATTGAGGCTTGAGATGATTGCATACGATTTTCTTGTTAAACGATTTATCAGAGTTAGTATGACTTTTTTCGATTTTATATTTCCGTGTACTGTATCCATTTCATAGTCATTCAATGTTAATCTATCATTGATTTCTTTAGGTCGTTCATGTATTGTTTTTCCAACAGTTTTTTTCTTAGGTTTATGACGCTTAGATTTTGACCTAAGCGACTTTCCTATAGACTTATAAGTAAAAATATCATAAGGGATAATAAACTCATTTCTTTTCATAAATTTGTATAGTGTAGAAGGTGTTGGAATAAAAACATCTTCGTTAGATATTCTCTTAAATTCATCAATTAGTTGCTGTGCAGATTTTTTAGGAACTCTTAGACTAAGATTTTTTGCGTTTTTATACTTGTTGTATTGTTTTGTTTCTTGAGTTATAAAATGAAGAAATGGTTGTCATTTTTTTTGAATTTTAGCACTGTGTTTATATTGTCGTGGTCGTCCATAATTATTGATATTTTCTAAGTAACGATTTGGCGATAATGCTTTATATCGGACAACATTTTTACCACAAACTTGACACTTAAATGTGTGTTTTTTATCAAAAGCTGCAGTCTCAATTCAACACAGTTTAAGTATTTCTTTAAGAGTTTTAACCTCCATTTTGTACTCTCGAGCAATATGTTCAAAAGTTTTAAAATTTTTAAGATTTTCTAAAAAACTAACTGCTTCAGAAGGTTGTAATGCATGGTTTTTAAATGATTTTCTACTCGCGTAAATCTCATGAAGCAACTCATTAGTGTCATCGGCAAATCTTTTACTTACAAAGTAGTGTTCATGGACTATTTTTTTAGAATAACTCATATGAAAACTTAAGCAAAAAACTTGTCCTTTTTTTGGTTTTTCGGTAATTAATGTATTAGATAGCATATAATGTATTAGTCTCCCTTTTTTTTGTTTTATTTATTATATTTTATTGGAGACAAACTAAAAGTCGAGCGTTTTTTTACGTTCGACTTTTCCATTTTTCATGCAAAATATTGTTACATATGATTAATAGCTATAGTAAATAATAGTTTTCTTGCTTTCAGATGATGGCTCGGATGTTTTAGGTTTTTCACCTTCATCTTTTCATTTCACTCCAGTTGTTCCAACTTTTGCTTCACCTGATTTAGCAGTGAACATTTTAATAACGTTAGCAATTACTTGTATACCTTGGAATACAAAAGGCACAAATTTTGCAGCTATCGTTAAAAACGTACCACCATAAATCTTACATTGTTCCTCACGAGGAACGGGTTGAAAATTATACTTCATAATACCTCCTGCTTAGATTTTGTGCATTTTGAATTTTTTTTATTTAAAAAGGAAAAAATTATCATTTTTAGCGCTAAAAAACAAGTAATTAAATTTACCTATACACACATTTATGAGTAGTTTACATAAAAAAATATACCTAATAAAGGTATATTAATTAATATTTTTTTTATTATCAGATTTAGCTAAATCATCATTTTGATTTGCTTCTTGTTCTTGTAAATGTTCAACACATTCAGTATCTTTGCTCTCATCAACTTTTTCAAATTTTTCATTTAATTTGCGTAATTCGATTAAAATGAGTTGTTCAGTTGTAGGTTCAGGTTCTTTTGGTGTTTCTTGTTTGAGTTTTAAAATTTTTCGAAAATCGATCTTTGTTCTTATTAAAAATACTATCATCAAAATTACATAAATTACAGCAGACACTAATATAAATGATAGCAATGCTGCAAGAAATTTACCAATCAAAACAGGTCCTCAAGCTCATTTTTCAAGAGATTCTGCTCCAGTTAATTTAGCTATAGGTGGCAAAATAATATCATATGCTAATGACTTAACAACTGAATTAAACGAAGCTCCAATCAAAAGTCCAATTGCTAGCATAAACATATTGCTCTTTTTAACAACAGATCATGCTTCTTTACTTGCTTTTTTAAACATATTTTTCCTTTAATTTGATTTTTTACTTAGAATAACTAATGCTGGTTTTATTACTCTGTCATGTAATAAAAATGCTTCAGAATTAACTTTTACAATTGTATTTTCATCTTTAGAATCATCTATAACAAATTCTAGTGCTTTTTGTGTTGAAGGATCAAAAGGAGTTCCAATTTGAGGCATTACAATTTTTAGTCCATGAGAACTAAATACATTCTCAAGCATGCCTAAAACCATATTAAAACCTCCAACATAAGTTTTAACACTGCTTTCAGGAGAATTTAGTCCAGACTGCACAGCAACTTTAAATGTAGAATAAGGGTTGCTAAAGTCTTCGAAAAATTTTTGCAAAGCGTATTGTTTAATACGTTTAATTTCTTCTTCAGGTACTGTAATACGTGTATTTTGGTCAATTTTATGACTTAGTTCACGCACCTTTTGTTTGAGTGTTTCATTAATTTGTTCGAGTGCTAAAAATTTCTCACCTAGCATCTTAAATTCAGCGCTTGCATCAGAGTTTAACTTCTCTAATTCTTTTATTTTTTCTACATTCGATTCAAAATTTTGATGAAGAAAGTCTCAGTTAATAATAACATATCTTAATGTTGAACCAGCAAATTCCTTGCTATCATTTTCAGATAATGTTATTTCAAATTCGTACTTATCAACTCAGCCTTTTTTTACTATTTCATCTTGAACGCTTTTATAAAGTCGATTTTTACCAATCTCAATTAAAGTAAAATCATTAGACAATGATTTGATACGTTTTTTCTTCTTATATACATCAATTTTTGCATGAAATTTCATTTTTTTAGTCATATCTTGTTCCATTTATTACTCCTTCTCCTTGTCTTTATCAACAATTAAATCTTCTAAAAGTTTTATTGCAGCGAGCGAACGATGATAATTCATTCTATTAGCGCCGACTAGGCTTATCTCTTTAATTTTATTTGAACCTTCAATTTTCTTGGTTATTATTGAACTATTATCTCCACGAACTGAAATTTTAAGTTTAGATTCTTCATCAATTTCAGCCTCAATAGTTTGTCAAATTGACTGATTTTCAATTAAATACAATATTTTTGATAAATCGATACGCGAAATGTCATCAGCTAAAATTATTTTATCTTTTCCATATACAACATTTTTATTTTGTAATTGAAAATCAAAAACATTATTGACCATTCTTTCTAATATTGACTCATAATTTTTGATTTGAATAGACAATATTGGCGCTAAACTATCGGCAGTTTCTTTCAACTTCAATATAGGTATATCAATAAGTCTTTCTTTAAAAATACGAATTGCAATTCTTAAATCATTCATATCTGAACGATTTAAATCCAAAGACACAGTTCGGTGAGATACCTCACCAAAAGATGTAACTAAAACAATTGTCGCATCTTTTTCGCTTAATGGTACTAATTGAATACTTTTTAGAGTGCTTGACTCATTTGTTTCACTTGTAACTAGAGTTATACCAACTGTATCAGAAATTACTTGACACGCTTCCTTGATTGTCTCATCAATATTTGTTCTTCTGTGTGCAAAAATGTCTTTAATTTTTTCTCGCAGTGTTTGAGAATCTTGCGATACTAAGTGAGTTGCATAATATTGGTAGCCTTTTATTGAAGGTACACGACCACTTGATGTGTGTATTTTGTCTAAATAACCTTGCTTTTCTAAATTTTGCATTAGGTATCTAACCTTTGCACTTGAGCAATTTAAGTTAAATTTTTCTAATAAATTCTTTGAACCAATCGGCTGACCATCCTCAATATATAAGTCAATTATGTATTTTAATATTAACTTTTCCTCATCTTTTAAATCAAAACTATTCATAAAAAAATTATAGCATAAATTAGCAAATTAATAATTAGAGTGCTAATGTGTTTATTTGAGTGTTTCATTTTACCGATACACACAAATATGAGTAGTTTTAGTAAAATTTTAGTCTTGTGTTTTAGTTATATATTAGTTAAAATTGTTGAACAATTAAACTACAGTGCTAAATTTTTGAAGTTGATTAATTGTAAAGTGTTGCAATAAAAAAAGCACATTCATGTGCTTTTTTGAAACATTATTTTTTACCTGATTTTGCTAAACGTTGGTTGAATTTATCAATCATACCTGTTGCTTTTGTAACGGTTCTATCACCTGTGTATGCAACATGGCATCCTGAACATACATCGACTGAAATTGCTGATTTTGTACTACCGAATGTGAATTTTTTATTGCAAGTTGAACAAGTAACTTCAACTTTATTGTATTTTGGATGAATATCTTTTTTCATATTTTTCTCCTATAAACTAATTATTTAGAGTAGAACTCAACAACTAAGTTTTCTTTAATTTCTGGTAATACTTCACTTCTTTCAGGTAATCTATCAAGTGTTGCTTCAAAACCTTTTAAAGTAATTCAAGCTGATGTTGTTTTAGCTTCAATGTTAGCAATAATTTGTGTATTTTTTTGTGATTTTTCTTTAAGAGCAATTTTTTGTCCAACTTTAATTGTCATTGATGGAATATTTGCTTTTTTACCATCTACTGTAAAGTGGTTGTGTGCAACAAGTTGACGTGCTTGTCTTCTTGTGTTAGCAAAACCTGCACGAAATACAAGGTTGTCTAAACGTGTTTCAAGTAATTGAATTAGGTTTGTGCCTAAAATACCTTTAATTTTTGTTGCTCTTTCAAAGAATTTACGTAATTGTTTTTCACTCATTCCATAAACATATCTAACTTTTTGTTTTTCATATAAGTGAAGACCATAGTCAGATAATTTAACACGTTTGTTTCCGTGTTGTCCTGGTGCATAAGTTCTTTTTTTACCTTTTGCAAATTCTTTTCCTGATTCAAGAATTGAAAAACCATAACGACGTGATTTTTTAAAAACTGGTCCAGTATATCTCATAATTTCCTCTTTCTGCATAAAACATCAAAAGGAGTATTCTCTATTTAACTATTAACATTTTAATGATTTCAGTTTTCAGCTGACTTACTTTCAAATCAAAGGAAATATTAAATCAATAAATATGAATACTTGCTGTAATATGCTTTTCAATTATATAAAAAAAACAATTTTTGCAAACTGTTTTTTTAAAGTCCTAATTTTGTTTTGAAACGTGTTTATTTGAAGCAATTTTACACATTTTTTTGAAGTTTTTTGCTATTTTTAAAGTAAGAAATAAATTTTTAATATGTTCAGAAAGTGAGTAAACTGACTTATGTTCATACACAATATAGAAGTTCAAAGATATATTTAATTTTTGATTAATAAAGTCATAAAACACTGAAAATTGAGTATTTTTATGAGTATAAATGTTTGCTAAATAGAAATTATTATCATTTCATTTATTGATAATTTCAATCTCTTTTATTCGTCTTGATTTCAGTATTCTATTAAGTTGGTTTGTAAATTGAATGAGTTTATCAGATTGATCAACACTTACACTAAATTGAAATCTATTGGTCTTTATCTTACCGAAACTTTCTTGCACTTTTTTATATTTGTATGCTAATAAATTATTACGATTTGTGTAACTATTTAGCATCCAAATTAGGCAGGCAAAAAAGTAGTAATTATTGAGCAGCGAGCTAAATTTAGGGTTGCCGTTAAACTTATTTTTATCGTATGCGAAAATATATGATTTGTCGTTAAGTACTGAATTTTGTGTATTTTCGTCAAAATATTCATAATGAACATTGTACTGCTTGAGCATATTTTTGAGTAATAGTGTTGAATCATAAGGCAAAAGAACCTTAAACTTGCTTATGTCGAATTTTGCTCGTAAGTACTCTTCAAAATAGAAATCAAGATACAACAAGGCCAACTCATGATTGCTAAAGAACTTAAATTTGTTTTTTATATTCAATCCTACGTGCATCTGAGAATTTTGGTCAAAATAAAACAAATTAAAGATCTCTTTGCGTAAAAATAAGCGGCGTAAAAATGTTGCTTTAAATTTAAGTCAAAATAAAGTGCTTTTTTTATTGTTGAACCTATAGTCATTTTTTAGGTTATCTAGAAGAGTTTTAGCAATTTCTAAAGCATTAAAATTATTGTGTGCAAGGTAAAAAAGCGATTTATATCGTTGTTTTATATTCACAAATGCCTTGAGAATTTTATTGTTAGAACAAAGTTCGTCTTGATAACTTTTGAGATTTATATATTCATTGTTTTGATGAGCAATTGATTGATCTAAAAGTGGATTAAGTTCATAGTTTGTGTGTATTTTTTCAATAATTTCACTGCTAAAATGATGTAAATTTGCATCATAAAGATTTATTTGTACATTGTTTAATTTACCAACTATTGAGATTTTTATCAAATAGTCAATATTGTTTTGTTTCATTACATACTCATCAAGTGTTAATGCAACACTTTGAGCAATATCGTATTCAAAAATTTGATGATTTTGTTGGCGTAATAAACGCGAAATTTTTGAAATATATTGACCTTCTGTATAGCCTTCTAGTGAGATTAAAATCTTTGAGTTTGGTTTAATATGCATATTAATCATTGATGCTAAAAGCATCAATGATTGCTGATTGATGCTTTCTTTTTTACTAGATGGCTTAAATACAAGATTAATGTTATATTTGTATAATTTTGCCTTTAAATTAGTGTAAGTAACACTCATAATGGACCTTAATCATTAGTTAAATTGAACTCGTCATCAGCTTCAATTTCTTCGTCAACATCGAGACTGCTCAATGCTTTAAGTTCACGAGTTTTTTCTTTTAATTCACTAACAAATTTGGCATTTTTTGCTTCAATATCTTCATCAATTTTATTGTTGACTTTTATAACTTCGACAGCTTGTATTTGTTCTTTATTTTTTAGATTTATTAATTTTACACCTTTAGCAGAACGACCTAAACTTGATATTTGTGAGATTGCTACACGAATTGTAAAACCGCTTGTTGTGATAATTAACAACTCGTCTTGAGAGCTTACAAAACGACTGAATACAATATTTCCAGCAGATTTTGCATTAATGCCTTTTACACCTTTTCCACCACGTTTAATCAATCTAAATTCATCATGATGAGTAAGTTTTCCATAACCTAGAGCACCAATTGTGAGTATTAATTCACCTTCAATACTTGAAGAAACTGATACAACTTCTTGATTGTTTTCAAGATTAATTCCTTTAACTCCAGTAGCAATACGCGACATTGGACGCACGTCATTTGATTCAAATTTAATTACTCGATCATCATTGTTTGCAAGCATTATTAAACAACTATCATCAACAACAATTGCTCTAACTAACTCATCGCCTTCACGTAGGTTAAATGCATATTTTCCATTTGAATTAATTGTTTTGTATTGATTAATTGGTGTTTTTTTAATAACTCCAAATTTTGTTGCAGTGAATAAAAATTCATTTTCTGAATATTCTTGAATAGGAAGAATTGAAATAATTTTTTCATTTTCTTTAACATTAAGATTGGCAACTAAATTAACAAAAGGAACTCCTTTTGACTGTCTTGAAAGTTCAGGAACTTCATGTGCTCTAATACGATACACTTTTGCATGATTTGAAAAGAGCAATAAGTCAGTGTGAGTTGAACAAGTAATCAATGATGCAACATCATCGTCATCATATGTTTTCATTGTTGTAATACCTACTCCACCACGACGTTGAGTTTTGTATTCTTCTAAATCGATTCTTTTTACATAACCATTTGCAGAGGTAGTAATAACAATTTCACGTTGAGGTATTAAATCTTCATCAGTAATTTTTCCACCTGCTTCAAAATCAATTGCTGTTCTTCGCGTATCTGAATATTTTTCTTTAACAACGCTTAATTCATCAATAATTAATTGAATAAGTTTATTGTGGTCGGCTAAAATTTCTTCAATTTTATTGATTTCAGCAATCAATTGAGCCATTTCTTCAAGCATATTCTCAATAGCAAGGTTGGTTAGACGACCTAAACGCATATCAACAATTGCTTTAGTTTGACGCTCACTCAAATTAAATCGTTGAGCAAGTCTAAGTTGTGCATCAGCATCATTTTTAGATTTTTTTATGATTGCTATTACTTCATCAATATTTTCAACAGCAATTTTAAGGCCTTCCAAAATATGCAATCTATCTTTAGCTTTCTCTAAATCAAATTTGAGACGTCGTGTAACTACGTCTTCTTGGTGTAAAAGATAAACATCAATAGCTTGCTTAATGTTTAATAATTTTGGTTCACCATTAACTAATGCAACAAAATTCACGTTGTAATTAACTTGTAAATTTGTCTGACGGAATAACTTGTTCAATAAAATGTGTGGATTTACATTTCTTTTCAGATCAATAACAATTCTAATTCCTTCTCTGTTTGATTCATCACGAAGGTCTGAAATTCCTTCAATTGACTTATCTTTAACAAGTTCAGCAATTTTTTCAGTAATTGCAGTTTTTTTAATCTCATAAGGAATTTCAGTAACTATTATTCTGCTTCTACCGTTTTTGAACTCTTCAATTTTGCATACTGAACGAATTGTGACACATCCTTTACCTGTTGTGTATGCGTCTCTAATTCCTTGATTTCCGAGTATTGTTGCACCTGTTGGAAAGTCAGGACCAGGTAAATATTTCATTATTTCATCAATAGAGATGTTTGGATTTTTAGCAACAGCAATAGTTGCGTCTATTGCTTCACCAAGATTGTGTGGTGGAATATTTGTCGCCATACCAACAGCAATACCTGAACCACCAGTAACTAAAAGATTTGGAAAGCGCGCAGGTAAAACTACTGGTTCTTTTTCGCTTGCATCATAGTTATCAACAAAATCTACAGTATTTTTTTTGATACCATCAAGCATTTCTGAAGCAACTTTACTCATTCTAGCTTCTGTATAACGCATCGCTGCAGCACCATCACCATCTATAGAACCAAAGTTACCATGACCATCAACAAGAGGATAACGCATAGAAAATTCTTGAGCCATCCGAACCATTGCTTCATAAACACTAGAGTCACCATGAGGGTGATATTTCCCTAAAACATCACCAACAATCCGAGCACTTTTACGATGTTGAGAAGAATAAGTAATGCCTAATTCACTCATATCATAAAGAATACGTCGATGTACAGGTTTTAAACCATCACGAGCATCAGGCAATGCACGCGAAACAATAACACTCATAGCATATTCTAAGAATGAATTTTTCATTTCCTTATCAATTTCAATTGGATGTAAGCCATCAATAGGTTCATCAATTAATTGACTTTTAACTACATAATCTTCTTTATTTTGCGGAACAACCTCTTCTTCTTCATCTTCGGGTTCGTTAGTTTTTTCCTCTTTAAAGGCTACAAATAACTCTTCATCAGGTATAAAATCTTGTTCTACTTTTTCTTTTTCATTTGAATCATTATCAAAATTTTCTTTATCTCAGGCAGTCATATTCCTCCTATATATATTAATTTTAATATTATATATTAAATTTGGTTTTTTATGCATAATTTGTCATTTTAAAGACTCAAAAAATATTAAAAACACACAAAATTCAGTATAAATTTATCTAAAAATGCATTTTTTGTTATTTTTCAATATAACTAATTTATAATTAAAAAGACAAGGGTGCTGCATAATGCGGCTGAGAATATACCTATTAGCAGATCATGGTAATTCATGCGTGGCTAGTTCTTCCATATATTTCCTTGTCAGAAGGATAAAAATGAAGTTTCAAAAAATAATCAAATTTTTAACACCGCTGACTGTTGCATCAACATCTGCAACGCTTGTTGGATGTGCTAATAACACAACTAATAATGACAATATTAACGATGCATGAGACAATTTAATTACAATTAATAACGGTTATATTAATTCTGGTTTTCATGCAAAAAAAGGTGAAAAACAACTTGAAATTGAGCAAAAATTTCTCAATTTATTATCGCAAAGATTTAACGAATTAAAAAATAAAGACCCTTTAACAAAAGATTTAGCAGATGTAAAATTCAATATCAATGTTGTTGGTAAAAAAGATACATATATCAGTAAACTTAAGGGAGATAACAAAGACAATGACCTTTTTATAGCTAACTATACTGTTTATGATTCTGAGTTTTTAGATGAAAATAATGAGTTTAAAAATGAAGAAGGTATAAAACTTGTCGCACAAACTGCAACATTGAAATTCAATTGGCAATCTGACGATAATGATTTTTACACAACTGGTTTAAAAGACGATAAATTAAGACAAGCCGCTGAAAAAAACAACATAAAATGAGTAAAAGACACAGGTTTTGAGTACCCAGATTGAGAAAATGCAATGATAAAATGAAAAGAAAATAATCAAGAAGACAAACTAAAATGAGATGGTTCTAAATTTGCTGCATTCTATGAAAAAAATGCATTGACTTATGTGTATCATGGCGCAATTTTAATAGCAGGCGATAAAGCAAAACGTGATCAAATTATCAAGGATTGAGAAGAAAAAGATTGAGATAAATTTGTTCAACATGGTATTGCATACAAAGAAATAGAATCTGCTGGAAGATATAAATATCAAATTGCATTATTAGCAAGACACTTCAATAAATCAATTGAAGAAATCAAAACAGACCTTGAAGGCAAGTATGCAAGATATGTTGTAGTTGGTAATAGTGCAAAAGCTCAATTAGGTAAAGCTTCAACAAACATTACTCCTGCAATAGGTTTTGATGATGAAGGTGTTTATAATTGAACAAGAGATTTAAAAAACGAAATGTTCTTTAAACCTGCAGAATTTCAAAGTTATAAAGCTTTTGATGACGCAGACAACAAAGTTGTTAGAACACTGACTTTAACAAATCCTGCTGCTTATGATGTGGTTTTAGGACGTAAAGGACTTTCTGACAAGCAAGTTGAATTAATTCAAAAAGCCTTAAATTCACTTTCGCTTGAGGAAAATACATATGGAATTTTTACTGGATACAATAAATTCTTACCTATTGATAAAGAATTATTCATCAAATTTCTAAAATTACAAAGACAAGCTCAATCAAAAATTGACCTTGTTACTGATATACCTAAAATTATTAACTAGATAAATATGAACAAAATTATAGAAATAAAAAATGTTGATTTAACATACTCACAGAATTCTGAAACAATTCTAAAAAATATAAATTTCAGTATTAATAAAGGCGAAATGGTTGCAATTATAGGTCCTAGCGGTGCAGGTAAAAGTACTCTTTTTAAAGCACTTGTTGATGCAATCAAGCCTATTACTGGTGAGGTATGTATTTTTGACCAAAAGTACTCAAAAATGAGTAAAAAAGAAAGAAAAAACACAATCACAAAGATTGGTTTTTTAACACAAAAACCTAACCTAATATTGACTGATAACGTCTATGAAAATGTTCAGCGATCATTTATAAATTACAAGAATATTATTATGAAATTTTTATCAATTTTGACTAAAAGTCAAAAATATAAAATATTTAAAACTTTGGATGATTTAAACATTTTGGATAAAGCTTTTTATCGTGTTTCTGATTTAAGTGGCGGACAGCAACAAAGAGTTGAAATTGCAAAATTGCTAGTGCGTGATGTTGAATTAGTTTTAGCAGATGAGCCAACATCTAGTCTTGATGCTCATACAGCTCAAGAAGTTATAGATTTACTTAAAGAATTAAAGCAAAAAGGCAAGACAATATTAGTTAATATTCATGATTTAAACTTGATTAAAAAGAATTTTGATAGAGTAATAGCGATAAATAATCACTCAATTGTTTTGGACAAAAAAACTAGGGAAACAACTTTATGAGAAATGAGCAAAAAAATACTGAAAAATCAGTAGTTTTGGAAAAAAAATGATGATCATTTCGCTATAAAAATTACTCAAAAAACACTCACACAAACTGAAAAATTAAACCAATTTTTAGACACATTTTATTATTTCTAATAATCATTTTAATAGCATATTTGTTTTATGAGCAATCCTCTAAAATTCAAACAAAAAACTTTGGAATATTTTTAAAAAGAATAGCAAATATATTTCAATTTAACAGCAATAGTACAAGAATAACAGGCAAGGGTACAGGCGAATACACAAATCTATGATCTGATTCGTTGATTGCGCTATGAACAACGATAAAAGTTGGTGTTGTAGGTACATTTACTGGTTTTATTTTAGCCTTAATTTCTACATACGTTTCTTTTGACAAAGCAACAAATAAATACAGTTCATTCATTTTTAAGTGTTTACTATTGTTGTTTCGTTCAATGCCTGAACTTGTACTTATTGGACTTGTGACTAAAACATTTCAAGGTGAATTCAGTCTTTTAATAGTTTATGCATTATTTACATGGCTTTGATTACATAGATATTATTTAGATATGCTTGAATCAATTGATTTAAAAGCCTATTGAACTTCAATAAATCAAGGTAATTCAAAAACCGTTGCATTTTTTAAAGAAGTTTGACCGCGTGCAAAGCACAGAATCAATGCACTTTTCATCTTTTCCTTTGAGTCAAATATGCGTTGAGCCTCAATTCTAGGAGCTTTATCGCTTCCAGGGATTGGACTTTGAATAAGATATGGAAGTACAAGCACAAATTTCTTTACTGAACTTGGAATTCCTTTGAGCATTCTAATGGTCTTTATTTTGCTGCTAGAAATTATAAATATTGTTTTAAAAAGATATCTTTTTGAAGCAAAAACTAAAAAAATCATTATCAATAAAGATAATAAATCAACTCAAATGCTTAAATTGTCAAATCATATTCAATGACGCAGAATAATTTATGGAATAATTGTTGCATTTTTCTTAATTACAACCATTGCTTATTTTATAAATGTTAATAAATGACTTTTTGATTTGTCTTCAACAAAACAATTTCTTAAAGCATTCATAAAACCTGATTTTTCAAAGTTTTCATTCAGTTCTTTAACTCCTTCAATTAATCCAATTTTAATGATTTGAGAATCATTAAAATTCTCTATAGTTGCACTAAGTATTTGCATAGTTTTAACGATTTTGAGTATTCGAGTGCAAAATTCAAAAATCAATAAGCTTTGATTTGCATTTTTAATGCGTTGCATTAACATTTTTATACGTCTGATACCTACAGTTGTGTACTTTTATACGCTAGATATTCTTTTTGCATCTCCTTTATTTTTAGTTATATTGATTATAGGTGTTCATGAAATGTCTTCGAAATCAAAACAACTTACTGAAGCAATTGATAATCTTGATGAAGAAATAATAGCCAATATGAGACTTCAAGGTTACACAAACAATCAAATATTTTTTAAATTCATTTTACCTAGCATCAAAAAAGACTTTGTCTCACTTTCATTGTTCTACTTTGAGTTAATTTTTAGAGCTTCAATAACGTATTCAATTTTTGTGAATGGAAGCAAAAATTCATTAAGTATAGGTGATGGAATTTGACAAAATTTGATTGAAAAAGGGTCATCATACCAACCAAATATTGCAATGGCTTATGCATGAATTGGAACATTTAGCATTTTGACAATCAATATATTTTCATCAATAATTAAAAAGAAAATATACCGCTTTTAAGCGCAAAAAAGCTAGCTCATTGAGCTACTTTTTTAATATAATTATTATTATATTTTATAGAAAAGAGTAAAAATGACACAAAAAGTTAGAACAAGATATGCTCCAAGTCCAACAGGTTATTTACATATTGGCGGAGCCCGAACTGCTTTATTTTGCTATCTATTTGCTAAACATTTTGATGGCGATTTTATTTTTAGACTTGAAGATACTGATATCAAAAGAAATGTAGTTGATGGAGAAAGAAGTCAATTAGAAAATTTGGCTTGATTAGGTATTGAACCTGATGAAAGTCCACTTAAACCTAATCTAAATTGTGGTAAATATAGACAAAGCGAAAAACTAGAACGATATAGAGAAGTAGCAGAATATCTATTGCAACTTGGACTAGCTTACAAAGCTTATGACAATGCTCAAGAACTTGAAGCTCAACATGCAGAATCAGATGCAAAAGGCATTCCATCATTTAAATACGATAGAAATTGACTAAAAATTGATGCTCATGAAATCAAAAGACGTGATGAAGCTAAAGAATATTCAATACGTTTAGCAATGCCTAAAGACATTAATCTTGCATGAGATGATCTTGTAAGAGGTCCTATTTCATTCAATTCTTCAGACATAGGCGACTGAGTAATTTTTAAATCAGATGGATATCCTACATATAATTTTGCTGTCGTAATTGATGATCATGATATGCAAATTACACACGTTTTACGTGGCGAAGAACACATAACAAATACTCCAAAACAACTTGTTATTTACAATGCATTACAATGAGAAGCTCCACAATTTGGTCATCTAACTGTTATCACAAATATGGAGGGTAAAAAACTTTCTAAACGTGATACATCATTAAAACAATTTATTGAGGATTATCGAAATGAAGGTTATGTTGCTCATGGTGTTTTTAACTTTTTATCACTTTTAGGTTGAACTGCTGAAGATGCTTCTGAATTAATGAGCAAAGAGGAAATTATTCGTAAATTTGATCCAGCAAGATTGTCTAAATCACCTTCAAAATTTGATGTTGTAAAAATGCATTGATTTTCTAAACAATATTTCAAAAATACACAAAATTCAGTACTTGCGGGAAAATTAGGCATAGATATTAATAATGAATGAAACGAACTTTTCATCAATACTTATAAAGAATCATGTGCAACACTTAATGAGTTAAAAAATCATTATCAAGTGTATCTAGATAAAGAAAATATGACACAAAATTTTGCACTAAACACTGAAGAAATCAATGTTGCTAAAGCATTTTTAAGCAAATTAGAAACAGTAGAATTTACTATTGAAAATATTCAGCAAGCAATAAATTTTGTTAAGTCTTCACTTGGTTTAAATGGTAAAAAACTATTTATGCCTATTAGAAAAGCAACCACTTTTGCTGAACATGGACCTGAATTAGCTAAGGCAATCTATCTATTTGGTGCTCAAACAGTTCTCAAAAGACTAAAATCATGAAAATAAAATTTAAATCAATTTCTATTCAAAACGGTCAAGAAAACACAGTCGAATTTGTTGCTGAATGCGAAAAAGAGCAAAGCAAATTTAAAGACGTTTTTGACACGGAAGCTATTGAATATAATGTGTATAGATTTAAAGATCCACAAAATCACCAACCAGTACGCATTGAAATAAATCCAACACACGTTAATATTTTGAATGTTAATGCGTGTCTTGAATTAAGACACAAAAAAATGCATTCAGGTTCATATATCAATGTTGAAAAGAACAAATTTCAAATCAAAACATTCACTGATACAATAAAAATTATTGATAATTACTGTGTAATTGAGTATGAATTGTTTAATTTTGAGGGTCATTCACTTGGTGCATTTAAAATAAAAATCGAACAATTATAGTTCGATTTTTTTGGTTAAAAACCTTTTGATGGATTAGTACGCTAAAATAAATCAATAATTAATCTTGTGCTTTTTGAGCTCTGCGAGCATCTCTAGCTTGTTCTTTTTGTAATTTATGCATTCTTTTTAGTGCACGTTCTTTATTTTTTTGTCTTACTATTTTTCTCATTTTAGATCCTTTAAATATTGATTTTACTGATTTATTTTACCACAAAAGGCTAAATTTATAGTCTTTCACGAATAAAATCTTTGATTTTTTCAACCTTGTCAAGACGCTCTCAAGGCAAGTCTAAATCATCACGACCAAAATGACCAAAATAACTTGTTTGCGCATAAATAGGTCGTCTAAGTCCTAACTCTTTAATTATTGATGCTGGACGAAGATCAAATATTTCTCGTACTGCTTCTATAATTAATTCGCGGTCAATTTTTTCTGTACCGAATGTATAGACGCTAATCGAAACAGGTTCTGCTACGCCAATTGCGTATGAAACCTGAATTTCAACACGATCAGCCACTCGTGCAGCTACTAAATTTTTAGCAATTCATCGACATGCATAAGCAGCTGAACGATCAACTTTTGTACAGTCTTTACCACTAAATGCACCTCCACCGTGTCTTGAAGCACCGCCATATGTATCAACAATAATTTTACGGCCAGTTAAACCTGTATCACCAATTGGTCCACCAATAACAAATCTACCTGTTGGATTAATTAAAATATTTTTTGCTTGCTCAAAACCATATTTCGCAAGCACAACTTTAATAATTTTGTTTTTGATAAAGTCTTTGAATTCTGCTTCATCAAATTCTTGGGCATGTTGAATAGATAATAAAACTGTGTCAACTTTTGTTTGGTCAGGATCGCTATAATCAAGAGTTACTTGACTTTTCATATCTGCTTTAGCTCATTTAAATTCTCCGCATTGACGTAATTTATCAGCTAACTTCACTAATTCATGAGCCAATGTTATTGCTAAAGGCATAAATGATGGTGTTTCTGAAGTAGCATAACCAAACATAATTCCTTGATCACCTGCACCAATATTATCATTTGCCAAATCAACACCTTGAGCAATATCACTACTTTGTTGTTTAATGTCTGTGATTAAATTTATTGAACCATTTCAATAACCTAATTTCTCAAGAATGTTTTTTGCAATTTTTCGTGCATCCACGGATGCAGCAGAACTAACTTCACCACCAACTAAAACAATATTTCCTGAAGCCATTGTTTCAATTGCTACTTTTGATTTAGGATCTTGACTTAAATATGCATCCAAAATTGAATCTGAAATTTGATCACAAACTTTATCAGGGTGACCTTGGCCTACAGATTCAGATGTAAATAACTTTTTGTATTTCATAAAAAAACTCCTTTGCTTAATAAAACAAAAGAGTTAATTAGCAAAACATGTTGGACTTTTAAAAGTCCCTGACTTTCCACCTTACAAGTTAATGCAGGTTGGCTTGCTTCAATGCTGTCATGCTAAGCAACTCTGTATGTTTTTTATCTTTATCTTATGCATATTATGATATCAAAAGGAATCAAAAACTCGCTCAAAAAAACTTAAATTTTTGAGCGAGTATGAAAATGTGTTAGTTAGTTTGCTGTGTTTTTATGATTTTTAAAATAGGCTTCAAAGTATTCTTGACCTAAATCCACTGAATAAAGGTCTCAAAGATTAGCACCTGTATTTTCTTCATCTTTACCACCAACATTAATTAAACCAGTACGCTGGTTATATCACACATTATAATAAATAACATTTGCGAGTTTTGGTGTACCATTATCATCTACTGTATTGTAAGGGTCATCAGAATTGGTGATATAAAGGCCAACAACATTGTAATTTTCATCAAAATCTGCACCTCAAACATTAATTATGTGGCCTGTTGTCTTTCCGAGAGTATTATGTGAAATACCTAAAGGGTTATTTCGCACAAGATTTTCTAATAATGCTTTTGAAAATGATTGTTTGCGTGAAATATATCTTGAATCTAGTTTTCTAGTAAGAATGTGTTTTCCAAACACATCAGCAAAAAATGATTTATTTGGTTCTGGTTTTTTATATTTATATTCATAATTTTCACCACCAAATCTGTCTTTTGCAGCATTGTATGAATAACCGTTAATATAGTGATCAATTAACATATTAGGATTTACAAAGGTTCCTGAATATCTTTCCTTAAAAAAATCGAAAAATTTAGACTTTCATACCTTATGATTTACTTGTTTCTGACTATCTTCATAAATTTTCATCAATTCACGTAAATCTAGAGTTTTTACTATGTTTTTTAGTGTAGCAGTGTAAAAACCTTTAGAACTATCCTTTAAATACTCATCAACATATTTTTTATTTTGACGAAGTCAATAGTGAAGTCAGTTAGTTGCTGTGATAGCAGCACAAAGTGCATTATCTCTTATATCAAAATCTTTATTAGTGTCATATCACCAATCATTTTCTTGACGTTCTTTTATATACTTCAAACCTTCATCAGGTACATTTTTAAAACCATCAGGATCAAGTTTAACGCCACCTAAAAATACTGAATATTTTGCACGAGTTTTTTGACTTAATAATGCTGGATGTTTATCTCAAAACTCTTGTGTAATTTCAGGCATTTTAATTTTTGGAATTGTTTGTGTATCTGCGTCTTGAGGTTTATGTTCAGGTGCTGAAGAATCGGGTTGTTTAGGTTCTGAGTGATCTGGATTTTGTTTTGGCACTGAAGAATCAGGTTGTTTAGGTTGGCTAGGTGTTGAGTGATCCGGATTTTGTTTTGGTACAGAAGATTCAGGTTGTTTAGGTTCAAGATGTTGTGAATTGTCATCTTTTTTTCTTGAATCATCATTTGTTTTATTATTGCGTTTTTCGGGATTTTGAATTAATGGAGGACGTGTGTTATCAGAAATAGGTGGAGTCTTCTGTTGATTATTCAAACCTCTATCCTCAACTTTTGGTGGTTGCGGACTAGGAGTAGGAATGGTTAAATTATCATCACCTGCACCAGGTTTTTGAGGCATTTTAGGTAATGTGTTAGGGTTATTAATTTCACTATCTAAAGAATCATTTGTACTATTTGGACTCTTAGCACATTGTGTAGATAAAAAAGTTATTGAAAAAGGTGCTAATGATCATAAAAATTTAAATTTTCTTTTCATTCAACTCCACTATTGAAACATTGATTTCTTTTGTAATAATTATATATAAAAGTTAACAATTGGCATAGTAGGATGAAATGTTTCAAAATGAATTAGAACAAAAAAGACTCAAATTGTATAAAGATTTGAGTCTTTTTTTGTCCTTGTATATTGTATAAATGAGTTTTAAGCACTTGGGCTAGTGGTATTTAGTTCTTTTAATAATTGACTTATAACAACTATTGATAATATTCAGCCAACTAAAGCTACTAACATAAAAACAAATCCTAAAAATGGAATTCATGAAAGCACTTGGCCGCCTAAAAGCAATGAAGGTCCAGTAATTAATAAAACTTCGTGTTTTTTGTATCTTTGTGCTAACGAAATGCAAATAACTAGTGATGTAATCGAAAGACCAAGAATAACAAAATTTAAAATAACGGCAAGTGGTATCAATATATATGTAGAACCTATTATTCCAAATCATAGAGCTGTACTATCAGTGTCTAATATTCGATTATCTGCTAATCGATAAAAGCCATAAATTAAAGATAAAAATGCAAATATTGAAATAAATAATAAAATAAATCCAATAGCACCAATAGCAATTATTAATGCTGAACTTTTTTTGGCTGATGCAATATCTTTTTCTTTTTGAGTTTGTTCGTTCATATTTCTATTATATCAATTGTGGTTCAAAAACACAAAAATCAATAAATATAATAAAAAAGTTAAGCATTATTGCTTAACTTCAACCTTTTTTTAAACTTGTTTGCTTTTAATTTCTTTTAGTACTAGTGATAGTGCAACTATTGTAATAATTCAACCTGCAAAACTTACCATTGAGAATAATCAACCTATTAGCGGAATGATCGATAATATTTGTCCACCTAAAAGTAATGAAGGTCCAGTAATTAATATCACTCTTTGATTTGCATATCTTTTTGATAACAATACTGAAAGTACCAATACCACAATATTAATTGCAACATCTAATAATGATAATAATACTTTTGCAGTTATAGAAGATACAGCAGAAAGAGTTAATAACCCTGAAAACAATGTTCCGACTAGAACAACTGCTAACACAATTCCAAAAATTAAAGAAGCAATCATTAGTCCTAACGAAGCTCAAGCAAAAGTTTTATCTTGTTTTAATTGATCTTTTTCATTCATATGTTCATTATACAATATAAAAAATATATGCATTTTAATTCAAGAATTATGATGTTATTTTTTTAAATTTTTTTATTTATGTATTCATAAATTTGCTTTTATTTTTTGTGAAATCTAAAACATAATGAACCGCTTGAGATAGGTTAGTTTAATTGTAAATGTTATATCATGTTTGTTAAAAATAACTAACAAGATTTTGATTTTAATACCGTTATTTGATAGTTTTTTTGGTTAAACCAACATTTCGTTGCAAAACAAGAACATTAAATAAATTTCAATGTTCTTGTTTTGTTCTTCTTTTGCAAACAAAAGAAGCAAAATTTCTTCTTCTTTTGAAAAAGAAGAAGCAAGAAAACTTTTAAAAATTAAGAATATTTGATAAGTATTTTTGAGTTTCTTGTAATGCTTCAAAAATTTCTTTAATTAGAATTTTTTCTTCATCACTTACTATTTCTTTGTTGCTGATTTTATAGATTAATTCAATTTTTTTGCTTAGATATGTATTGAACGTGTAACCTGTTGCATTAAGTCTTGCTAACTTGATTGCTTCAGGAATTGGGATTAGGTGTTTTCGTTTTAAATAATCATTAACAAAAAGTTCATTCTTGTCTTCGATTTTTAAAGCTCTAAATCTTTGTGTCTCGTTTCTAAAGTAAAACATTTTATCCGTACCGATGAAAAATTTCAAATCTCGAGTTTTGTTATGCGGTACAGGTTTATTGTCTTTATCAAAAGGTGCAAATCAACTGCCTTCATAGAAAACTGAATTGTTATTTACATTTCTATACACTGGTAAATCGAAAAATTGTTCATTATATTGTTGATTTACTGCACGAAAAACACTTATTTTTTCTTTTGTTTTGCAAGAAGAATTGATAAAGTCGATAATAATTTCTTTGTTTTTGTTTATTTCTTCTATTGAATTGATCTTGTTAAGTTGTAAAAAGAGGGGTAATCTTTTTTGAATTGTCTCATTTTTACGCTCAACATGTGGCTTAAATGTTGGATTTGAACTGGTTATAAACTCGATTCCACGTGATTTTACTGCTTGATAGGTTCGAGCATTGCTATCAGCATTATTTCTAAAGTTAGATCTATTATCGGCTAAAAGAGTTCTAGGATACCCGTAATTATTAAAAAGTTCTTCTAATAAAATCTGATAACCATTGAGAGTTTCTGTTTGTTCTTCGAAGTGAATTGAAACAACTTTATTTGTACCAACATCGACTGCAAGCAGCATTGTGAATTTATTATGACCATTAAGTCAGTAATGGCTACAGCCATCAATTTCAACGATATCGCCAAACTTATATACGTTTTTGTAATTTAAACGACGCTTTGTTTTTTCTTTGGATTCGTAATATTTAAATTGCGATATAAAGAATAAATCTTTATTAGTTATAACTTTATTTCTGTTTCGTTTAGCAA
>NZ_SMDN01000029.1 GCF_006546935.1 Mycoplasmopsis mucosicanis | reverse complement strand
AGATACAGATTTTTGAAGTTTTATAGTAAACTTATCATTATCTCTTGAAACCTGTGCAATATTTTCTTCTTTTCCAGCAAATAATATTTTTGCAAATATTGAACTTTCATATGGTTTGCTAAATGCTTTTTCTTCATGTTTAGGATTCTTGTCTTTTTTACCGGCAGAAATTTTATGTAATTTACCATCTTTAATTCAATGAACATTATGTCCATCTTTAATCAAAAGACCAGTAGTTTTTTCATCTCTTAAGAACGGCGTAGATGAACTGCTGTTGTAAGAAACTGTACCATTATATTGGGCTTTAGATTTTAGCGCTTCAAACTTAAGTTCATAATTATATTTAAACTTATCACCTACAGTATTTTTAATTGCTAATTTTACATAATCAACTAATGTTATGTATTTTGCATAAATAGTTGTATCAGCAGTGATTGTTATTTTTGAACCTGGTTTAGCTTCATTTTTGAATTCTTTATCCAAGAAAAAACCAATAAAAATATGACCAGATTTTTCTTGTCCTGATGCAGGAATAGTAAACTCTTTATTCTCTTCTATCTCTTTTTTGCTTAATTCTTTACTTCCATCAAGGATTGTAACATTAAATTTTTTCACTGGTGCAGGTGAAGGAGTAGGAGTTGGAGTTGGAGTAGTTTTACCTGGTGTAGTTCCTGGTGTGGTTTTGTCACTATTTCCTTTTTTACCTTCTCCACCACATGCAGCAGCAACAAATGGTAATGAAGCGACCATAGGTATGAGTAATGATGTTAGTTTTTTTAATTTCATGATTACCTTTCATATTGTTTTGTTTCACCTAT
>NZ_SMDN01000028.1 GCF_006546935.1 Mycoplasmopsis mucosicanis | reverse complement strand
ATTATTTAAATGATATTGAATCTAAAAAAGATACATTTTATAGTCTTCTTGATGTTCTATATGAAAATGAGATTGAAATAGTCAAAAATTTAAATAATAAAATTGCAGAAATGACTTCAAGAAATAAAAATTTAGTTTATTTTGACGCAACAACTGTATATTTTGAGACATTTTCAAGAGATGGTTTAAGAACTCCAGGTTTTTCAAAAGATGGTAAGTTCAAAGAAGATCAAGTTGTTGTAGGAATGGCAACTGATAGTAATGGAATCCCGATTTATCTAAAAGTTTTCCGTGGTAATACAGCAGATGGTAATACGTTAATCCCTTTTATTGTTCATTTGCGTGAAAAATTTACAATAAAATCAATGACCGTTATTGCAGATAAAGGAATGTCAACAAACAAAAATATTAGATTTTTAGAAAGTTATGGAATTGATTATATCTTTGCACAAAGACTAAAATCAACATCTAAATCATTTAAAGATTTTGTATTTGATCCCGAAGGCTATACTAAAACTGAAAATGGTATCAAATATAAGGAATTAGAGTTTCAATCGCTCTGAAAAGGTTCGCGATTTAATGATAATTTCAGACGCAGAATTATATTTTTCAGTGAAAAACGAGCATCTAAAGATAAAAATGATAGACAAATATTAATAAATAATTTTAAAAAGAAACAAAACAAAGAAGGTGTAGTTAACGCTGAAGATATTATTGGTGTAAAAAAATACAAATTCTTCAAAAAAGTAGGCAATATGAGTTTTACTCTCGATCTAGACAAGATTGAAGATGATGAAAAATTTGATGGATATTATGTATACGAAACTTCCAGAAAAGACTTAAAACCTGAACAAATTGCATCGATTTATCACAAGCAGTACCAAATTGAAGAAAATTTTAGAACATTAAAAGGAGCTTTATCAATCAGACCAATTTATGTTAGAACACATCTGTGAAATCTAAAACATAATGAACCGCTTGAGATAGGTTAGTTTAATTGTAAATGTTATATCATGTTTGTTAAAAATAACTAACAAGATTTTGATTTTAATACCGTTATTTGATAGTTTTTTTTGGT
>NZ_SMDN01000027.1 GCF_006546935.1 Mycoplasmopsis mucosicanis | reverse complement strand
TTCCTGCGTTTCTGAGTTGCGATAATTAATCGCTCACTTATTCGACTATTAAGTACTACGTACTTAATTTTTTTTAACTTTTTATATACAATTATATACAATTTGATATAATTTAGTTATGAAGAATTATGTAGTGATGAACAACAGCAACGGAAAAGCAACTTATTGCCAGGTGGTTGTAGGTCAAGGCTTCAAAAAAGCATACAAAAGAATTGCAAGTCTAGGAAATATCCAAAAACTCACTGAAATAAATGAAAACTATCTTGAGATCTTTAGAGATAAAGTTAAAGAATTAGGTCATATTGAAGACTCAAATAAGTTAAAAAAGATACTTTTAGACTATTTAAATTCTTTAGCAGAGCAAACATATACAACAAATATTGGAATTAATATTCTTTACTATGTTATAGATAAACTGCAAATTTTTGAAAGTTTAGAAAAAAGCAAACATAAAGACCTAGAAAATATATTGAAATATCAAATTTCATCAAGAATATTGCAAAATTCGTCAATTATCAATAGTTTTGAAAATAAGGATAAATTTGAGAATGAAGTAGATACAAAAAAAGATACTTTTTATGGTTTGTTGGATGTGTTAGTCAACAATGAAGACAACTTGATATCAAATTTATACGAAAAAATCTCATCTATTTCAAATAGAAATAAACAATTTGTGTTTTTTGATTCAACAACTGTTTATTTTGAAACATTCTCGCGTGATGGTTTGAGAATGCCAGGCTACTCAAAAGATGGCAAGTTTAAAGAAGATCAAGTTGTTGTAGGAATGGCGACTGATAGTAATGGAATTCCAATTTACTTAAAAGTGTTTCGTGGCAACACAGCAGATGGAAACACGTTGATACCTTTTATTGTTGATTTGAGAGAAAAATTTGCAATAAAATCAATGACCGTTATTGCTGATAAGGGAATGTCAACGAACAAAAATATTAGATTTTTAGAAAGTCATGGTATAGATTACATTTTTGCACAAAGACTAAAAACAACCTCAAAATCCTTCAAAGAGTTTGTTCTAGATCCAAGCGGTTTTAATGAATCGGTTGATAATTTTAAATGGAAAGAATTGGAATTTAAATCGCTATGAAAAGGTGGCAGGTTCAATGATAATTTTCGTCGCAGAATAGTTATATATAGTCAAAAACGTGCAAACAAAGATAAAAACGATCGTCAAATACTTATTGACAACTTCCGTAAAAAACAGAATAAACAAGGTGTAGTCAATGCTGAAGACATAATCGGAACAAAAAAATACAAATTCTTTAAAAAAGTCGGGAAAATGAGTTTTACTCTTGATCTAGACAAGATTGAGGAAGATGAAAAATTTGATGGCTACTTTGTTTATGAAACATCAAGAAAAGATCTTAAACCTGAAGAAATTGTTTCAGTTTATCACAAACAATATCAAATTGAAGAAAACTTCAGAACATTGAAATCATCGCTAAAAGTTAGACCAATATTTGTCCGAACTGAAAGACATATTCGAGGGCATTTTTTACTAAATTTCATTGCATTAATTGTATTGAAATTTACTATATTTAAAATTAATGAATTCTATCATCAACAAGGTGTTATTGAAAAATTAACCAATACTAAGCTAATTGATTTTTTAAAAGACTGCAATAAGTTAACTAAATTAAGAAACGGAAAAATAATTGAAGAAAGATTTATTGACCCCGCTATTAATAAAAGCAATGAAGAAACGTATAATGAATTTCTAGAAATTGTAAAAAATTGTATATAGAAAAAACAAAAAGTGTATTTTGACTTAAAATAACAGTCAATTTTACACTTTTTGTTTTTTACTCCGAAACTCAGGAA
>NZ_SMDN01000026.1 GCF_006546935.1 Mycoplasmopsis mucosicanis | reverse complement strand
TAACAAAAGAAGTTGAACATAATTTTTCTGAATATCTTGATTTTGAGCTCGATGAAAAACGAAGAATTTTAAGTGTAACACCAAAGGAAGAATCATTTGAAAAACATATAAAAAACGACGGTTATTGCACCATAGTAACAAACACTGAAAAAACAATTGATGAAGTGCAAAATGCATATCACAATAGAGACAGTATTGAAAAAATGTTTAGATGACTCAAAACTCAAACCAACTTAAATAAAAATTATTCATACACTGATGGAGTTTTAGAATCTAAAACATTTCTAACCTTTATTAGTGGTATTGTGAGGGCCTACATAATGTTTTATTGCAAAGATTTAATAGTGAGAAAGAGAAATGAAACATACAACACAATAATTAATGAATTGACCAAAATTGAAGTGACAAAAATATCGGATACATATCTTCGTAGAAACGCATTTACAGCTAACCAAAAAGAAATTTTAAACGACCTTGAATTAGATACGAGTCAGCTTTTGGAATATGTAAATTCACTAAATTTAAGATTAAAAAATAATGATAATTGCTGTTAGTATAATTTTTTACCGAAAGTTTAGATCACGAAAAGAATTTAATTTAACATTATTAATTTTAAATTCTGGTGATAAATTTTTAAATTCATACTCCTTTTCAAATTTTAATTCTGGATGATTAAGCTTTGTAACATTTAGTTCTTCTTTTGCGCACGAAACTGCTGTGGCAGAGAGAAAAACATAACAAGTTAAAGCTGGAAGGGTAAATAAATATAGTCTAATTTTACTTCGTTTATATCGTTTCATTAATCACCCTAATTTTCTAAACTGTTATTTTAAAAATTTTCTTTACATTTTCATAGTTTACCCTATCTTTCCCTTTTCACCAATGAAATGGATATGAAAAATATTGCCTTAAATCCCCCGAATCTCTCTCAAATTTTGGAGTAAAGTTATCCCAGAAGCCTTTATGTTCTTTTGTTTCTAAAATTCCACATATTCCTAAAGTTTCTAATAAACCAGTAACTTCATCTTTATTTGATGGAAATAGTTTTTCTTTAGCTAATTCATTTCTTAACATAGTTGCTGTTTTCATTTCTTCAAAATTATCTACAAAGAATAAAATTTTCTTTAAAATTTCATAATCTTCTTCTTTTGGAGTTTTTTTCTCCATATTTAAAAATTCAGATAAATAATAATAAGGTTTAGCAATCTCACCCCAAATTCCACCACTATAATATTTTAGCCAATTAAAAAATGTAGCAGTAATTTCTTTTGGAACTTTATATTCTTTCCCTTTATCATGTTTTAACCAACTTCTTGCATAAATATATGAAGGTAAAATATATCTATAATCTAAATCTCTAGTTGATAGGCTATATAAAAAGGCATTAGCTACCTCTTCTAAAGAAACTTTTAAAAATATTTTTTCAAGACTATCAATAAATTCCTTTTCTGTAATAACTATATTTTCTCTAAGTAAAGCTTTTTCTTTTATATATTCTACTTCTTCAATATTTAAACTTGGCTCATTTTCCATATATTTTAAAAACAATCTTTTAGCTTTTTTATCTATCATATTTCATCCTTCAAAGTTTTCTAAAAAATTTTTAATCTCTTTTTTATTATGTAAAATAACCTCTTTATTTTTATATATCTAATAAAACATGGACTTTTATTTCCAACTTCTTCATTTCAAATCTAGGATATGATTAATTTTTAACTCATCTAATGTTTTTTCTAAATTATCATTAATATTAAATTTATTATTATAAATAAATTTTTCAATTGAATTAATGACATCATTATCGCTCTTATTTGCTTCTATTTTAATAGTTTTTTTAATATTTTCTTTATTTTTTTCAGTTAATTTATGATATTTATTTAAAATGAAAAATGGAAAAGTCGAACGTAAAAAAACGCTCGACTTTTAGTTTGTCTCCAATAAAATATAATAAATAAAACAAAAAAAAGGGAGACAAATACATTATATGCTATCTAATACATTAATTACTGAAAAACCAAAAAAAAGGACAAGTTTTTTGCTTAAGTTTTCACATGAGTTATTCTAAAAAAAATAGTCCAACAACACTACTTTGTAAGTAAAAGATTTGTTTATGAGACTAATGAGTTGCTTCATGAGATTTATGCGAGTAGAAAATCATTTAAAAACCATGCATTACAACCTTCTGAAGCAGTTAGTTTTTTAGAAAATCTTAAAAATTTTAAAACTTTTGAACAGATTGCTCGAGAGTACAAAATGGAGGTTAAAACTCTTAAAGAAATACTTAAACTGTGTTGAAATCGAGACTGCAGCTTTTGATAAAAAACACACATTTAAGTGTCAAGTTTGTGGTAAAAATGTTGTCCGATATAAAGCTTTATCACCAAATCGCTACTTAGAAAATATCAATAATTATGGACGACCGCGACAATATAAACACAGTGCTAAAATTCAAAAAAATGACAACCATTTCTGCATTTTATAACTCAAGAAACAAAACAATACAACAAGTATAAAAACGCAAAAAATCTAAGTCTAAGAGTTCCTAAAAAATCTGCACAGCAACTAATTGATGAATTCAAGAAAATATCTAACGAAGATGTTTTTATTCTAACACCTTCTACACTATACAAATTCATGAAAAGAAATGAGTTTATTATCCCATATGATATTTTTACTTATAAGTCTATAGGAAAGTCGTTTAGGTCAAAATCTAAGCGTCATAAACCTAAGAAAAAAACTGTTGGAAAAACAATACATGAACGACCTAAAGAAATCAATGATAGATTAACATTGAATGACTATGAAATGGATACAGTACAAGGAAATATAAAGTCGAAAAAAGTAATACTAACTCTGATAAACCGTTTAACAAGAAAATCGTATGCAATCATCTCAAGTCTCAATGCTAGAGCAATAAAACGAGCTCTTGAAAAATTGATTGCTAGATTTAACCTTAAGATTGATACATTAACAATAGATAATGGCTCCGAAAACTATATGTTAGACAAGATAAAATGTATAAAACAAATTTTTCACACTGATGCATTTGCATCGTCTCAAAAAGGTTCGATTGAGAATATGCATAAACTGATTCGGGAGTATGTTCCAAAAGGAAAATCATTTGACTGTTACAGCGATGATGAAATCTGATCTATGATGGACAAAATTAATAACATAGTTCGACATAATATTAACCAATTTCCATTCCCTATGTCGGCTAATGCAGCTCAAAATTTCTTTCAAAATAATTAAAAGTTTAATGAACAAAACGTAAGATAGATTAGTTGTTCATACAGACAAAAAGCAATAGATACACATACCGCTCCAAACCATTAGACATTAAAAATCAATGCAAATTGATTATTTTGTTATTGACTTTTATTAAAAATTCACATTTTTTAGGAATGCTTTTGCATTTTTTTGCTTAAAATTATTCTAATTAAATTT
>NZ_SMDN01000025.1 GCF_006546935.1 Mycoplasmopsis mucosicanis | reverse complement strand
ATGAAGAAACGTATAATGAATTTCTAGAAATTGTAAAAAATTGTATATAGAAAAAACAAAAAGTGTATTTTGACTTAAAATAACAGTCAATTTTACACTTTTTGTTTTTTACTCCGAAACTCAGGAACATTTATGTTATTTTATTTTGTAATATTACATCACTTTTTTAATAATTTTTACCTATACACACAATTATGAGTACATTTGGGCAAAAAAATAATCTCAATAAGAGATTATTTTTTGATTGCGTTTTGTTCGATTGTGTTAATAGTTTTTGGGGGTATTGTTTCACAATAACTAAACATATTTGCAATACCTTTAAATGATTGTTCTGGAATTGCAAGATCTTTAAGTTGATCAAATGATACAAATAAATTAATATCTGCTAGTTTGTCTTGTTCAATTTTTTGTACAAATTCGGGGTCAGCAACAAATACTGAACTAAGACCTACTAAATCAGAATATTTAAGTGCTTCTAAACATTTTTCAGGGTTATTAATTCCGCCGCTTGAAATTACAGCAATACGTTTATTAATATGTTCGTAAATAACTTTATTTACAAGTTCACCTTTGTATTTGCATTCTGAACGCACTTTGTTTAAGTAAATATCGTGTCCTCAACTTGCAATTGCAAGATAATCAATTTTGCCCAAATCTATTGCTAAATCAGTTAATTGGCAAAATTCTTCAATTGTGTAACCTAACTCACCACCATATGTTTCTTCAGGCGTTGCTCTAAAACCAAATATGAAATCTTTAGGGGCATATTCATCTATTATTGATCTTATTTTAGTTAAAATTTCACGCGCAAGTCTTGAACGATTTTCAAATGTTTCAGATGAGTATTCATCGTTACGTTTATTAACAATTTTACTGAAAAATGTTTGGATTAGCAACCTTTGAGCCATTGAAATCTCAACTCCATCAAAACCTGCTTTAATAGCTCTGATTGTTGCGTTTCCATAGTCTTCAATAATTTGTTTAATTTGTTCTTTGGTTAACTCAAAAACTTCGTGTTCAAAAGGATAAAAATTATGTTCATATGATGGACCATATAAATGACCATATTTTCTCAATGATGCCTGTGAAAATTTACCAGCATGCGCTAATTGTAAAATAACTTTGTTTTCAGGTGTCTTCATTGCATCACGAAGTTGTTTTAGTGATTCAATGTAATCATCACTTTTTGCACTGTAACCAAATTCAAAGAGTTGGCCATATTCATCAAAGTATGTTCCACCTGAAATTTGCAATGGTGCACTATGTGCACGACGTTTTGCATATTCTGTTTCTTCAGGCGTCATAAATCCATCTTCTGAAGCTAAACTCAACGTCATTGGTGAAAGCACAAAACGGTTTTTCAATGTGAAATTATTTAATTTATATGGTTCAAATAAGGGTTTAAATTTATTCATTAGTTTTCATTATCCAAAATTATGTCTGCTACTTCTTCAGCACTTATTTCATTAAAGAAATAACTTTGAAGATTTGCTTTGTTAAATGCTTCAATAAGGTCTTCTCTCTTCATTTTTGTACCAATTAAAGCTTGTTCAAGGTCTTCAAGTGTTTTTGTTCGTGCAAAGAAATCACCACTAATTTTAATTTTGCTTATTTTTTGTTGCTCTACTGCAATAGAGAAGTTAATTGTTCCGATTTTTAATCTCGCATCACGGTTATATTCATAACGTGGACTAAGTCCATAAGTTCAATCTCAATTTTTGTATTTTGTATTCACTAATTCATCAATTTCTGCTCAATCTTTTTCACTCAATTCATAACGATTAACTTTACTTAAGTCGTCTGTTTCAAAAAGTTTTTTAAGGAAGATATCTTTAAATTCAAAAATATCAAGGTTTTGGTATTTTTTGTCGAGGTATTGACTTAAAGCAGCAACTCTTTGTCGTACTGATTTAATTCCTTTAGCTTCAATTTTTTTACGGTTTGGATTCAACACTTTTTCCATAGCGTCATAGTCAAGATTGTAAAGCAATGTGTTTCCACCATAAATAATTTCATCATTAATTAACATCATTGCTGCACCTGATACTTTACGTCCATCAATTGTTAGGTCGTTTTTACCAGTTTGAGTTACAGTTGTAGCACCCATTTCACGTAAAATTTTTATTATTGGTTCATAGAATTTTGCATAGTTTCCAAGTACACTTTCATGTTCTTTGTATGGAATTAAGTAGCAAATACCTACAGAGTTTGAGTCAATGTAAATAGTTCCGCCACCAGTATTTCTACGCACAATTTCAATATTTTTTTCTTTAAGGTAGTTGAAATTTACTTCAACTTCAGGGTTTTGGAAATATCCCATTTGAATATGAGCATCACAAATACCTGGAAATACGATTGTTTCATTGAAGCGTAAGTGACTAGAAGCTCAGATTTGAATTGCAAGTCAGTATGCTCCATCTTTAATGTATTTACCATTTCTAATTGGTTCGATTAATATCATGATTTTCCTTTAACAAGTTAGCTATTGTTTCTTTAATGTCTTCTGTATAAACAATTGTTTTAGGTTTGATGTCTTGTGGCAATCTATACGATTTGTTATTCATTGCTAAGTATAATGCATTCGGATATTGTTGAGTCATTGCTCAAAACGGGTGTTTAATAAGCATTGGTGTTGAGTATCCAACACCAATTTCTCAAAATAAAATCTTTTTGTCTTTATTTTGAGAAATAAATTGTTCATATCGCCTTTTTTCTTCAAAAAAACGCTCGTCTTCAACCATTCCTTTACCTTTGAGTCTTTTATTAACCTCTAAAAAATCACCACATTTAGGACATCGCGGAATAATATCGAGGTCAACTTTCATATCTTTTTGTTCACGAATCATACGATAAACTGCTTCATCATTTGAGTATCGTTGATTATGACACATTTGAGAACACTGCAATAAATTATATTTACCTTGAATGTAGAAAATTTTGTCTTCATCAAAGTTTGCAGCTTCAAGACTATTATCAGAATTTGTTGTAATAATGAAGTAATTTTTGCCTTTTATATACTCGTTTAGCTTCAAAAAGCTTTCGCTAGCTGGTTGATCAAAATAGTTCAACTCCATAAATCGTGAATGAAATGCTCAGTAGTTCTGAATGTTATCAAAATGATAAACACTAGCCTGCAACATATCTAAAAACTTAAATTCATCAATAAAATCTTTAAAATTAGCAACAAATCTTTTACCAGTATAACCGATTCCATCAGCACTAGTCATGCCTGAACCAATACCTAAAACAATTGCGTCAGCTTCATTTATTAAATCATTTAATTGCTTAACATTATCAATTTTTGTATTTCACATAATTAAAAGTCTTCAGCTGCTTCAAAAACACTTTTATCAATGTTGGTTAGCTTTATAATTCAATTTTGTTCTTCTTTGTGTGAACTTAACATTTTAGGTGATTCAATTGCTAATTTATTTCATTCAACTACAGTGGCATCTAGAGGCATTTTTAGAGTTAAAACTGCTTTTGATGCTTCAAGTGCTGCAAATTGATCACCTGCTTTAAGTTCTTTTTTATCAGTGTTTTTAAATTCTAGATAACCAATTGTTCCTATATCATCCTGCATTTCAGGAGTCATTTTTAGTAAGTAAATTTCTTGATTATCAAGTTTTTCAATTACAAGATATTTAATCACTTTTTTCATATTAAACCTTCTTTCTGTTGTAAAAATCTGCAACTAGTTTAAGAGCCTTTTTGCGATCCTCAATGCTTGACATAGTAGGCAAGATCATCAAATGATCCACATTCAATTCTCTACATAAATCATCTAGTTTTGAAACATCATTAACGTTGTTAAGAGCATAAATTCCATCAAAATTATCCTCATACATTGCTTGTTGCAATGCAGAAAATTTAATTTGTTTAAAATCTTCATACTCTGGATAACTATCAAAATAATTGAATTCCTTAAGACCAAGTCTATACATTCCTAAAATTTGTTGATTTTGCAATGTTTTTTCAATACTTTCGCCACTAACTACATTAATGCTTATAGCAACATCTTCAGGTTTTTTGCCTCATGTTTGTGTATAAGTTTGAATATATGTATCAATTACTTGCTTTGCATTTGATTTGAAAGGATTTAAAAATCAACCATAATTCATTTTGAACTTATTTTTTGCTGCAAAAATAGCTGATTTTATTGATGTAAGCAGTAATGTAGGAGTAATTTTTTGCTCACATACCGGATTAACTCTTAGTTCATTTGCTTTATTAGAATTAACAAATTCATTGACTTCTAATAATTTTTGTTGAAAATTCTCAACATTTGCATTGGAATTCAGTAATTTTGCAACTTTTTGAGTACCTGGATTGTAACCAAAACCA
>NZ_SMDN01000024.1 GCF_006546935.1 Mycoplasmopsis mucosicanis | reverse complement strand
TGTTCTTTGAAAACTAGATACAAAACCATGACGAAGTCAATTTTTTCGAGAGTTTGATCCTGGCTCAGGATGAACGCTGGCTGTGTGCCTAATACATGCATGTCGAGCGAAGAACTTGTTCTTAGCGGCGAATGGGTGAGTAACACGTACTCAACGTACCCTTTAGTTTGGGATAGCGGTTGGAAACAGCCGATAATACCAAATACTCGTAGTTTTCGCATGAAAACTACGTAAAAGATGCCTTCAAGCATCGCTAGAGGAGCGGGGTGCGCAACATTAGCTAGTTGGTGAGGTAACGGCTCACCAAGGCCATGATGTTTAGCGGGGTTGAGAGACTGAACCGCCACACTGGGACTGAGATACGGCCCAGACTCCTACGGGAGGCAGCAGTAGGGAATATTCCACAATGGACGAAAGTCTGATGGAGCGACACAGCGTGCAGGATGAAGGCCTTATGGGTTGTAAACTGCTGTGGTAAGGGAATAAAAAATAGCATAGGAAATGATGTTATATTGAATGTACCTTATTAGAAAGCAACGGCTAACTATGTGCCAGCAGCCGCGGTAATACATAGGTTGCAAGCGTTATCCGGAATTATTGGGCGTAAAGCGTCTGTAGGTTGTTTGTTAAGTCTGGCGTTAAATTTTAGGGCTCAACCCTAACACGCGTTGGATACTGGCAAACTAGAGTTATGTAGAGGTTAGCGGAATTCCTTGTGAAGCGGTGAAATGCGTAGATATAAGGAAGAACACCAACATGGCGAAGGCAGCTAACTGGACATATACTGACACTGAGAGACGAAAGCGTGGGGAGCAAACAGGATTAGATACCCTGGTAGTCCACGCCCTAAACGATGATCATTAGTTGATGGGGAACTCATCGACGCAGCTAACGCATTAAATGATCCGCCTGAGTAGTACGTTCGCAAGAATAAAACTTAAAGGAATTGACGGGGACCCGCACAAGCGGTGGAGCATGTGGTTTAATTTGAAGATACGCGTAGAACCTTACCCACTCTTGACATCTTCTGCAAAGCTATAGAGATATAGTGGAGGTTAACAGAATGACAGATGGTGCATGGTTGTCGTCAGCTCGTGTCGTGAGATGTTCGGTTAAGTCCTGCAACGAGCGCAACCCCTATCCTTAGTTACTAACATTAAGTTGAGCACTCTAGGGAGACTGCCTAAGTAATTGGGAGGAAGGTGGGGACGACGTCAAATCATCATGCCTCTTACGAGTGGGGCAACACACGTGCTACAATGGCCAGTACAAAGTGATGCAACCTGGTGACAGTGAGCAAACCACAAAAAACTGGTCTCAGTTCGGATTGGAGTCTGCAACTCGACTCCATGAAGTCGGAATCGCTAGTAATCGTAGATCAGCTACGCTACGGTGAATACGTTCTCGGGTCTTGTACACACCGCCCGTCAAACCATGGGAGCTGGTAATGCCCGAAGTCGGTTTATAAACAAACTGCCTAAGGCAGGACTGGTGACTGGGGTTAAGTCGTAACAAGGTATCCCTACGAGAACGTGGGGATGGATTACCTCCTTTCTACGGAGTACAATACCAAACACACGATTTGGAATTAACCTTTTTAAGACCTGATTAATTTAATAACGTTATGGACTTGTTAGGTCGCAAGTATGTATCTAGTTTTGAGAGAACATTTCTCTCGAAATTGTTCTTTGAAAACTGAATAGTAATTATTTTAAAATATTACAACGACATCAAAATTGAATAAATTTTTTGGTTTATTCGTATTGATTCATCGAGTAATCATAAAACATTATGATTCATTGAAATGTCTTAAAATACACATCATAACAATAGGAAATCTTAATTTTAAATTAAGGACATACTTTTAAATAAGTAAGAGTTTGTGGTGGATGCCTTGGGTCTGGAAGTCGATGAAGGACGTGATTACCTGCGATAAGCCTCGTGGAGCTGGATATGAGCTACGAAACGGGGATTTCCGAATGGGGGAACCTAGTTAGGGTAATGCCTAACTGCCTTTTTCTGAATACATAGGAAAATGAGCGAGACACCATGTGAACTGAAACATCTTAGTAGCATGAGGAAAAGAAAATAAATAATGATTTCTTTAGTAGCGGCGAGCGAACGAGAAAAAGCCCAAACCATTTTAAATGGGGTTGTAGGACAGTCTACATAAAGTTACAAAATTTAATGATAGCAGAAACTTTTGGGAAAAAGTAGCATAGAAGGTGATACTCCTGTATGCGAAATCATTAAGTCTTTTGACTGTATCCTGAGTAGGGCGGGGCACGTGAAACCCTGTCTGAATCTGCCGGGACCACCCGGTAAGGCTAAATACTAACCAGACACCGATAGTGAACTAGTACCGTGAGGGAAAGGTGAAAAGAACCCCGAGAGGGGAGTGAAATAGATTCTGAAACCACTTACTTACAATTAGTCAGAGCCCATTTAAGGGTGATGGCGTACATCTTGCAGTATGGACCGGCGAGTTATGTTATCATGCAAGGTTAAGCGGAATAAAGCGGAGCCGTAGAGAAATCGAGTCTTAATAGGGCGAATTAGTATGATGGCATACACCCGAAACCAGGTGATCTATTCATGAGCAGGCTGAAGCTTAGGTAACACTAAGTGGAGGGCCGAACCGTAGTACGCTGAAAAGTGCCCGGATGACTTGTGAATAGCGGAGAAATTCCAATCGAACTTGGAGATAGCTGGTTCTCCTCGAAATAGCTTTAGGGCTAGCGTGTGGTGTTAATTAATGGTGGTAAAGCACTGAATGTGGAATGGCCGCGCCTAGCGGTACTGACTATAATCAAACTCTGAATACCATTATGTATTACCATGCAGTCGGAACCGGGGTGCTAACGTCCCGGCTCGCGAGGGAAACAACCCAGATCGTCGGCTAAGGTCCCAAATTTGTGTTAAGTGAGAAAGGTTGTGAGGTTTCATAAACAACTAGGAAGTTGGCTTAGAAGCAGCCATCTTTTAAAGAGTGCGTAATAGCTCACTAGTCAAGAGACCTTGCGCCAATAATTTAACGGGACTAAAACACAAAACCGAAGCCACGGGTACATTTATGTGCGTTAGAGGAGCGTTCTTAGGGCAACGAAGCTAGACTGTGAAGACTAGTGGAGCGCTAAGAAGTGAGAATGCCGGTATGAGTAACGATTCGTAGTGAGAATCTACGACGCCTATTGGGGAAGGTTTCCTGGGCAAGGTTCGTCCACCCAGGGTAAGTCAGGGCCTAAGGCGAGGCAGAAATGCGTAGTCGATGGACAACAGGTTAATATTCCTGTACTTTCTATATCAGTGATGGAGTGACGGAGAAGGATAAGTTTACCTCTTACTGGATTGAGGGGCAAGTAGTAACTAGAAATTGTAGGTAAATCCGCAATTTATATACTGGGAGCTATGACGCATAGGCTTTATGCCAAATTAACTGATTTCATGCTTCCTAGAAAAGCTTCTAAACTTATGTTATGGAAACCTGTACCGAGAACGGACACACGTCCCCAAGATGAGTATTCTAAGGCGAGCGAGAAAACTAGTGTTAAGGAACTCTGCAAAATGACCCCGTAAGTTCGCAAGAAGGGGTGCTCACGCAAGTGAGCCACAGAAAATTATGAGGGGCAACTGTTTATCAAAAACACAGCTCTCTGCTAAACCGCAAGGTGATGTATAGGGGGTGAAGCCTGCCCAGTGCCCGAAGGTTAAGTGGATGCGTTAGCTTATGCGAAGCGTTGAAATGAAGCCCGGGTGAACGGCGGCCGTAACTATAACGGTCCTAAGGTAGCGAAATTCCTTGTCGGCTAAATACTGACCTGCACGAAAGGCGCAATGATCTCTCAACTGTCTCAACACTAGACTCGGTGAAATTATGGTCCCAGTGAAAACGCTGGGTACCCGCATCAAGACGAAAAGACCCCATGGAGCTTTACTACAACTTCGTATTGAAATTTGGTCTAACATGTGTAGGATAGGTGGGAGACAGTGAAACTAGAACGCCAGTTCTAGTGGAGTCAACCTTGAAATACCACCCTTGTTATATTGAGTTTCTAACCTGCCATCATTATCAGGTGGGGGGACAGTGCGTGGTGGGTAGTTTGACTGGGGCGGTCGCCTCCTAAAGAGTAACGGAGGCGTTCAAAGGTACACTCAATACGGTCAGAAACCGTATGCAGAGCGCAAAGGTAGAAGTGTGCTTGACTGTGAGACTTACAAGTCGAGCAGGTGCGAAAGCAGGACTTAGTGATCCGGCTGTACATTGTGGAATGGCAGTCGCTCAACGGATAAAAGTTACCCTGGGGATAACAGGCTTATCTTGCCCAAGAGATCACATCGACGGCAAGGTTTGGCACCTCGATGTCGGCTCATCGCATCCTGGAGCTGGAGTCGGTTCCAAGGGTTGGGCTGTTCGCCCATTAAAGCGGTACGCGAGCTGGGTTCAGAACGTCGTGAGACAGTTCGGTCCCTATCTGATGTGGGCGTTGGAATATTGATGAGAGCCGTTTTTAGTACGAGAGGACCGAAACGGACGTACCACTGGTGTTCCTGTTGTTGCGCCAGCAGCATAGCAGGGTAGCTAAGTACGGAAAGGATAACCGCTGAAAGCATCTAAGTGGGAAGCCTCCTCAAAGATTAGTATTCCCTTGAGATTCCTTATAGACTATAAGGTTGATAGGCTGGATGTGTAAGCATAGCGATATGTTGAGCTGACCAGTACTAATAAATCGATAGGTTTAAAAGTAAATGTGTATTTTAGACATTTCAATGAATTAAAATTTACTATTCAGTTTTCAAAGAACCAA
>NZ_SMDN01000023.1 GCF_006546935.1 Mycoplasmopsis mucosicanis | reverse complement strand
CGCTCCAAACCATTAGACATTAAAAATCAATGCAAATTGATTATTTTGTTATTGACTTTTATTAAAAATTCACATTTTTTAGGAATGCTTTTGCATTTTTTTGCTTAAAATTATTCTAATTAAATTTACTGGAGATGCACTTTTCCATTTTATAGATAAAAAGATTAAGTAATTTTGAAAACATAGTCATAGACTATGTTTTATAATTTAATTATTATGGATTTTAATATTGATGTAAGTGAAGAGAAATGGAGTAGAGAAGTTTTAGAAATACTCTTGATAGATAGAACAACAAATAAAAATATTATATGGGCAACAGATGACTATGGGCATCTTGGAGATTCTTATTATTCAAAATGTGCTATACAATATCATCTTATTACCGGCAATAGCGGGAATATTATCCAACCTAGAGTATTAAAGTCTAGAGAAAATCAAATTGTTAGAACAAAATCTAAAGCAGAAGTATTTACCCCTAGTTGGGTTTGTAATGCACAAAATAATTTGGTTGATTGTGCTTGGTTTGGAAGGAGTGATGTTTTTAATATCGAAACGCAGAAATCATGGGTCTCAACCAGAGAAAAAATCATATTTCCTAAAGAAAAAAATAGGACTTGGGAAAAATATGTAGATGATAAAAGGCTAGAGATTACATGTGGAGAAGCACCATATTTAGTAAGTAGATATGATGCAGTTTCTGGAAAATATATAGAACTTGAAGAGAGGATCGGCCTTTTAGATAGAAAATTAAGAATAGTAAATGAAAATACAGATAATGAGCAAGATTGGCTTAAATGAAGTGAACGTGCATTTCAAAGTGTCTATGGTTTTGAATTTCAAGGTGATAGCTTATTAATTGCTAGAGAAAATTTATTGGCTACTTATTGTGATAATATGGAATTTAAATTAAATAGGTATCCAACAGATAGAGAATTAATTAGAATTGCAGAAATCATTTCATGGAATTTATGGCAAATGGATGGTTTAACTTTTGCAATACCATTTAAAAAGTCTGTATCACCAAACCAGAAGATGTCATTTATTGGCTCTGAAGAGAAATGCAATGATGACTATTGCGTGATTAAAGATTGGAGATCTAAGGAGAAAGTTAAATTTAAAGACTTGATTGGTTAGGAGGTATTTTAAATTGAATGACAATAAAATTGAGGCAATTGATATATTAGATAGGATTATTGATGGTAGAGTCGAACCTCATATTTATGCTTTTACAACAAATACTATTCCTAATTATCTAAAAGTAGGGGATACTTATCGTTCTGTTGCGAAAAGGCTTAGTGAGTGGAGAGTATTCTTCCCAGAACTAGAAAAACAATATGAAGGTAAAGCACTTATTGATGATGAGACATACTTTAGGGACTATTCTGTTCATAAATATTTAGAGGACGATTTAAAGAAGAAAAGATTATTACCCTCTGATTTGGAAGATAATTTATACTATAGTAAAGAATTTTTTAAAGAAGCTACACCTGAAGATGTTGAAAATGCCATTAATGATATAAAGAATAGCTATATAGAAAACACTGGTAAATACGAATATTACAGCTCAAAAAATAATCTGCATCAAACTTTTCATTATCAGCGAGGAGATAATTGGAATTTAAGACCAAATCAATTAGAAGCAGTAAATAACTTTGACAAAGCTATTAAAAATGGAAGAAAAAACTTATTAATGTATGCAGTTATGCGATTTGGTAAATCATTTACCTCTCTTTGTTGTGCGCTAAAAATGGATGCCAAATTAGTGTTAGTTCTTTCTGCTAAAGCTGATGTTAAAGATGAATGAAAAAAAACAGTAGAAAGTGCTGGAAACTTCTATCAGTATATATTCTTGGATGCTGAAGATTTATTGAGAAATGAAGAAATTATAAAAGATAAAAGATTCAAAGACAAAAGGATTGTCCTATTTTTAACATTACAAGATTTACAAGGTGAAACAATAAAAGATAAACATAAACAATTATTTAAAGAGCAAATTGATTTATTAATAGTAGATGAAACTCATTTTGGTGCAAGAGCAGAATCATTTGGAAAAATATTAAAAGATGCTGGATATGAAAAAACTGATGAACAGAATTTCAAAAAAATATCTGACGATAGTATAGATGTACTTGATGCTGAGGAAGAAATAAAGAAAATTAATGCTTCTATTAGGTTGCATTTATCAGGAACCCCTTATCGTATATTGATGGGAAGTGAATTTGAAAAAGAAGATATTATTTCTTTTGTACAGTTTTCTGATATTGTTAGGGAACAGGAAGAATGAGATAAAATCAACTTAAATAATGATGACGTAAATGAATGAGATAATCCGTATTATGGTTTTCCACAAATGATTAGATTTGCATTCAATCCTAACAAATCTTCTAGACAAAAAATGGAAGCTTTAAGAAGAAGCGGTGTTAGTTTTGCTTTCTCTAAATTATTTGAACCTGTATCTATAAAAAAGGATAGTAAAAATAATAATCATAAAAAATTTCAAAATGAATCTGAAATAATTGATTTGCTAAAAGTTATAGATGGTAGTAAAGATGATGAAGACTTATTAGGATTCCTAGATTATGACAAAATCAAAGAAGGCAAAATGTGTAGACATATGGTTATGGTTTTACCTTACTGTGCTTCTTGTGATGCTATGGAGGCATTGATTACTAACAATAAAGATTCCTTTAAAAATTTAAATGATTATGAAATCTTAAATATTTCAGGGGTAGATTCAAGTAAAACATTTAGAACACCTAATGATATTAAAAATAAAATCAAGGAATATGAAGCACAAAACAAAAAAACTCTTACATTAACTGTAAACAGAATGCTTACAGGATCTACTGTAGAACAATGGGATACCATGTTGTATTTTAAGGATACAACTTCACCACAAGAATACGATCAATCTATATTTAGATTACAAAATCAGTATGTTAGAACATTAGTAGGCGAAAGTGGAATTATAAAAGAAAATTTAAAACCACAGACATTGCTAGTAGACTTTGATCCAGATAGACTATTCAGAATGCAAGAACAAAAGTCACTAATATATAATGTGAACACTGACGAAAATGGAAATGCAAAATTGAGGGAGAGAATAGAAGAAGAACTGCGTATTTCTCCTGTAATAGTGATGAATAATAATAAGATTAAGCAAGTTGAAGCAACAAATATTCTTGAAGCTGTGAGTTTGTATAATAATCAGAGAAGTGTTTCTGATGAGGTAATGGATATTCCTATAGATTTATCAATTTTAGAAGATGATGAGGTGAGAAAAGTAATTGAAGAGCAAGGTGAATTTAATTCTAAACAAGGTTTAACAATAGTTCCAAATCAAGGTGAGGGTGAGGAATTGGATATAGATGATCCTTCAGATGATTCTTCGGATACGAATGGTGATAAAAATAATGAAAATAAGTCATTCAAAGAAGAAAAAACTGATGAAGAAATTAAACGCTTAGAAGGACAAATAAAAACTTATTATCAAAGGTTGCTATTCTTTTCTTTCTTAACTAAGGATAATGTTACATCTTTAGATGATATATTAAATGTTATACAAAATGATGAAAATACTCGATTAGCAAAAAATTTATATTTAAATAAGAATGTTTTAGAAAAATTATCGTATTTAATGGACCCCTTTAAAAGAAGTAAATTAGATTATAAGATACAAAATATTTCAAAACTTGCTTTTGATGATAGTGTTAGTCCATTAGACAGAGCTTTAACGTCTTTAAAGAAATTTAACAGAATGTCTGAATCAGAGGTGATTACACCCTCAAATGTCTGTGATGAAATGGTTAATCTTATTCCAGAAGATGGATTAAGGAAAATAGTAAATGAAAAAAATAAACTTTTAGATATTGCAACTAAGTCTGGTGAGTATGCTGTAGCTTTATATAAACGATTGATTGATGATTTAGGGTTTTCACATGAAGAAGTAAAAGACATTATTTGCTCTATTCCTACGTCTTCTATTGCTTATGAATTTACAAGAAGATTTTATGAAATATTAGATTTGAATGTAGATAACATTGCTAGTCATTTTAATGCATATGATTTGATAAATATTAAAAATGAATCAGATGATGTTGATTATGAAAGAGTAGGTTATTTACTTAAACAAAATAAAAAGTTTAGTGAAATACACTTAACTGATGAAATGAAGGCAGGTGAAGAAATGGTGAAATTTGGAGCAGTAATAGGAAATCCACCTTATCAAGCTAATAATTCTTTAAGAAATAGAGATGATTCAATATACAATTTATTTATGGATTTAGGTTATTCCATCTCAGATATTTGTATTTTTGTAACTCCTGCAAGATTTTTAAATAATGTAGGATCAACGCCTTCTATATGGAATAAAAAAATGTTGGATGATATGCATTTTAAGGTGGAACGATATTCTGTAAAATCTACAGATGTTTTTGAAAATGTAGATATAAAAGGTGGTATTGCTATAACTTCTCGTAATAAAAATGTTAATTATAGTCCTATAGGTATGTTTATTTCTAACAATATTCTTAGAGGAATATATGATAAAGTTAGTATCAAAAGTAGTAATTTTAAGGAAAATATAAGTGACCTTATGTATGTTCAAAATAAATTTAATTTAAAAAATGTTTTTGAAGATTATCCTGAATTAGTGAATGTTATGAAAAAAGAAAAAAGAATTACATCATCAGCTTTTAAACAATATCATTTATTATTTAAAAATTTTGAATTTGATAATGCGGTTCAAATATATGGAAGGCTTCTTAATGATAGAACATATATGTGGATAGATAAAAAATATCTTGAATATCACGAAAATTTAGAATATTATAAAGTTTTTGTACCCGCAGCAAATGGAAGTGGTGCATTAGGAGAGGTTTTATCTACTCCTGTAATAGGTTATCCTGTAATAGGTTATACTCAAACATTTATTTCTCTAGGTAAATTTGAAGTAAAAGAAGAAGCCGAAGCATTATTGAAGTATATAAAAACTAAATTTGCAAGATTAATGCTAGGTTTGAAAAAGACTACTCAAAATAATAAGACTAAAGAAACTTGGTCAAAAATTCCTATGCAAGATTTTACTAGCAGTTCTGATATAGACTGGTCAAAATCTATTGAAGAAATAGATGAACAACTTTTTGACAAATATGGTTTAAACGAAAATGAACGTATCTATATTAAATCTTCTATTAAGGAGATGTAATTATCAATATAATTAACGATATTATTCCTGCGTTTCCCACTTTAAGTATAAAACTAGAGCTAATTAGGATCATTGATACCTGAGTTTCGGAGTAAAAAACAAAAAGTGTAAAATTGACCGTTATTTTTAGTCAAAATACACTTTTTGTTTTTCTATATACAATTTTTACAATTTCTAAAAATTCATTATACTTACATTTCCCACTTTAAGTATAAAACCAGAGCCATTGATAACGCTATCAAACTCATGTTTTGAATACACTCAAAATATAAACAATAAAACTGCAACTAAAAAATGTAGAAATAAACACAATTATTAAAAATGGTATGTAAGAAATTAAAAAAAGCGATTTTTGCGTATAAAATAGCGCAAATTTCGCTTTTTTAGTTTAAACTCCGAAACTCACGAGTCTAATAATAGTTAAGCTACTTAATTTTAATAGTACACTTGCTCAATTGATAAAATGTTGTTGTCTTGGATTTTATAATATTTGCATGCATTTAAAGCACTTATCTTCGCTTGTAATCATCTTCTATTCGTTTATGTTCTTCTTTGTAAGCATCTGATATTCACTTAAATACATCATCGTCATTCTTAATTTCTTTAGACACATATTCTGAATGCTGTAAAAAACAAATATCTCTCATAGACTTCTTGACTATTTCTTTATCTGCTCTTAATCTATCTGATGAGTTCATTAATTCAGAAGACGATAATGAAACAGCGAGTAATACAACTTCTTTATCATCTTTTAATTCATCAGAGAGAAATTGTAAACAACCAGGTCTTTTACTAATTGCTAATAATGCTAATTCTTTATCGTTTTTCAATCTATCTGAAGCATATCTTATTGAATAAGGGTCTTTTTGTATTGCTTGCAATACAAAATCTTTTTTATCTCTCAATTGAGTTGGTGTATATTTTAAATTATCACCTTTTCTCTTAATAGCTTTTGAAGCAAAATCCAAATCATTTTTAAGTCGATCTGAAGCATATTTAAAATTATTTGGCAACCTTTTGACTGCTAACTCCATTACTTGTGAATCATCTTTAAATTTATCAAATATATCAACCAATATCTCTGGATTTTTTTCTATAGCATCCATTACAAATTTTTTATTATTTCTAAATTCATAGCTTAACCTTTTAAATAAATACCTATGATCGTTTAATTCGTCTAAAACGATATTATAATGATCTTCATTATTAATATCAAAATCGAATAAATTAAAAAAACTACAAAAATTCAAAACTTGTCTAATAAATTTAGGCTCATTTAATATTTGCTTATCAACATGTCTTTTTAAAATAAGAGCAATAAAGTCGTGTTTTACATCGAGATATACTTTTTTCTCTATAAATTTAATTATAAAATCAGGACTCTTTAAATAAGTCTTTTCTAATAATTTTCATGCAGATTCAACTTTTTCATAATTCAATATAAATTCATCTAATGAAATTATCTTAACTATTGCATCTATTTCGTTATATTCATTTATGAGTTCTTCAATGTTTTGTTTTTCAATTATGTTATTTTTAATGCAAATACTTGCTAATTCATCAAATATTTTTGTCATTTTTTCTCCTTTTTTAATAATTAATAGTAACTAAAAAAGAAAGAAAAAACTTCCTATAGTTATGATAGGAAGTTAATTATTTTTACCAAAATTAAACGCTTCACTATCATACAAGCTTTAGCACTTTGCCTTTGTTAGGTAAGTTGCTGAAGGTTCAATGAGCTTGTCTCTCCCCTTCTCTTTATAGTTACGATAGTATTATAAAAGATTTCTATTAATCCAAATTAGAAAATTAGTAAGTATAAAATGGAAAAATAGCAAGCAAAATAAACCTCTTAGTTATAATTTAACTAAGGAATATAATTTGGTATGAAAAATCAGAGTTATGAAACAAAAAACGATTTAATTTTTAGACAAATTACAAAACACAGCGATTGAACAAATAAACAATTATCAATAGCTTTAGATGTCTCAATTTCAACAATAAAAAGAAAGCGAAAACAGTTGAGAGAGTTTCAAAAAACAGGGACTAAAATCAAAATCTCTCATGGTAACTTAAATAACAAACATGCTCTTAAACATTCGGATGAGAAATTTATAGCATTGAGCAAAACTTATTTTGATAATTATAGATTAACAGGGAATGAGAACAATAATAGTTCTTCTTTTTTATCTTTGATTTCCTTTTATAAATATTTTGAACGCTTTGAGTGTTCGGAACCTAAAGATTTTTCATATTCAACTCTGGTTAGTCGTTTTAAACAACTTGGAATTGCTAGTCCGTACGCAACAAAAGAAGGCAAAAAAATTGCTAAACGAAACAAAATAAATCTATAACTAATTAAGATTTATTCTTTATATTGCAATTTAAATATTATGAATTTGAAAATTGTAAAAGTCGAGCGTTTTATTACGTTCGACTTTTACATTTTATAAATCACGCATATCTATAAGAAAAATATTTTGTCTTTGTTTGTAAAGTGATATACTAATCTAATTTTAAAAATTTGTGGAGGTATATATGTTCTTTAATGAGCACAAAGAAAAAGATCGACCAATAATAACATCTGGTTTTGGAGTTGGCATTGAAAGACTAATACTATTTCTAATTAATGAACATGATATAAGAAATGTTGTAGTTATACCGAGGGACACAAATGAAATCATTGAACCTTAAAGAAAA
>NZ_SMDN01000022.1 GCF_006546935.1 Mycoplasmopsis mucosicanis | reverse complement strand
AGCATTTAGCAAACCATATGAAAGTTCAATATTTGCAAAAATATTATTTGCTGGAAAAGAAGAAAATATTGCACAGGTTTCAAGAGATAATGATAAGTTTACTATAAAACTTCAAAAATCTGTATCTGAGAAGATAAAAGAATTTTTAGAAATCAAAAAATTTGATAAATTGGAAAAATATCTAAAAGGCTTACAAGACTTAAAAATAACAAGTTCTGAGATTTCGCTAACTATTGATAGTAAAACAAAACAAGTTAAGTCATATTCATATATAGTAGAAACAGAGTTAAAGGTTTCTAAATTACCTGCTGCTCACCCTAAACTCTCATACAAATTAACATTTACAACTCCTGATTCAGAAATCAAATTACCTGAAATTGCTCAACAAACCTCTAACTAAAAGCCAATAGGCTTTTTTTCTTTGCTCTAGCAAGTAATTCTGTGCGGTCATATTATTTAAGACATTTAATAAGTATTAATTAGTATAATTAATTTGCATTGCAAAATTTTAATAAATTAATCATTTTATAGGAGAAAAATGCAAGCAGCAATTTTTGTTTTTGGTATTATTTCGGCCAGTTTAATGGTCATATTACCAATTCCACAATTAATAACAACGCTAAAAACAAAGAATATTTCCAATGTTTCTTACCCTGCGTTCTTTATATATTTCATTGGTGGTTCAATCTTTGTAGCTGTTATGACTTTACTAAAAAAAGACATTCCAATAAATGTTGATAAAGATCCAATAATAAATATTATTGGAAACACTCTTTTTGTTGGAATAATGGCCTTGACAATAAGTTCATTTATGTTGTTTGATAAAAGAATTAATTTTGTTACAAAATTAATTGTCATAACAATAGTATCAGCAATTTTTATTGGTTTATTAACCTGATGAATTGTTGAATATTCATTGAAAAGAGAAGGTTATTTTGAACAAAAAAGTCCTCTTTTAACAACACTAATAATTATTGGAAACTCATGTACAGCACTACCATTCATTGCTCAAATAGTTAAAACTATCAAAAATAGATCAGCTGAAGGTGTATCCTTTATATTATTAATATGTGGATTATTAATTAACATATCTCTAGGAATTTATTTTGTATTATTATTGGATAAATTCTCTCCAATGTGATTTGTAACTTTATTGTTCCAAACTGTAGGGGCTATTGTATATATTGTTCAAATCTGCATTTGCTTAATGTTTAAGTATAAACACAAACAAATGAGTAAGTAGGAAGTGTGAAGCAGCAAACACTTATAAATGTGTTTAAAAACACAAAAACGCACTTTTTATTCAATAAAACTCAATAAAATTTATGTTTTTGTCTAAAACACACATAAAAATTAGAAACAAAAAAATGAATGATTTCAATATTGAAATTATTCATTTTTTTTGATATAATTACATAGCAATTTGAGCTAGGAGTGTAGTTCAATGGTAGAACAACGGGCTTCAACCCCGTGTGTTATGGGTTCGAGTCCTGTCACTCCTGCCATTTTTTTATACCTTTTTTCTAGGTTTGATTAATATATCAACATATAAATATATTGAATATATTGCTATTGCTAGATATGATAACGATATAAATGTTTTAATTGCATTGTATAAAAGTGGTTGATTTTTAAGTAAAAATCAGAGAATAAGCTGAATTATGAATAAAACAAAGATTGAAAATGGAGCGATTGTAAATCAAATTTTGTGCTTGTTGAATTGAGGCATATTTACAAGTTCAAAGATTGTAAAGAAGCAAAAAATCATAAATAAGCAAATTAGAGCAAAAATAGTTGAATATATTAATGTGCCATATAATCAAAAAATAGGTTGAGATATGCTTTGTGCAAAAGCTCCAACAAATCCAAAGAAGGAAAACAAAGCAATCGATATTAGTCAAATTATCTGAATAATACTAAAAACTTTTAGAGGTTTATTGGTTTTCATAACTTACCTCCATATTTTTAATTAATTCTCACATAAGTATTTCTCTAATATCTATTGAATTTTGTGTGTTTTCGAAGCAAAAAGCATTGATAAAATTGAAATTTTTTAAGCTTTGTATTTCTTTAAGATAGTGCTTATTTTCAAAGTTATGCAGTTCTTGCTCGCTGCTAAACAAACGTTTTAAACCACGTATATTTTTCTCATCAGCAGTTGATGATTCGGTGTAAAGAGTTTCTATTTTTTCTTTGTTTTCAACGATTTTATTGATATTTTTGTGTAATTTTACTACTAGTGGTTCATTAAGTATTTTTTGTAGTGATATTTCAAAGAACGATTTAAGTTCATCAATAAAGCCAATCTTGTCTACTTTTTGAGATAAAAATGCTATAAATTCATCTACTTCTTCAAAATCATCAAACAATTTAGAGTTTAATGCATATGAAACAAACATATTAGAAACACTCAATGTCATAAAATATTTTAATGATTTCTTTGAACATCATAAATTGAATTTACTCAATAAAAATGCAAGGTCGATTAAATTATTATTTAGTTTTGCTTCAATATTTTTGCCTTGTTTGTGCAGTTGATAAAGCGTTAAAAGTTGATGCAATTTCATCGCTAACATCCAGTGCTTGTTTGGAACATTAAAGCCCTCATCATCTCTACGGATTACTGATGCTACATACTTTTGCGGAATTAATTTTGACTTTAATATTTCTATAGAAAGATTAGATTTGTGACCTTTTAAACTTCACTCATCTTCATAGTCTATTTCTATTTCTAATTTTTTTACATCAAATTGTTCTAATGTAGATTTTAACGCAATAAAATCAATATCATTTGGCTCTCTATAAAAGTCTTTATACTTAAATGCTATAGCTTTACTGCCTTGAAGGACGAGATTTTTGGAAGAGCTTAAATTTCTAATAATATTGAGTTCTTTAGTATCAATTTGATTGACTTTTTTAGAAAGAGCGACTATTCAATCAAAACAAAATATTGTGAATGCCTTAATTTTTGCCCATCTCAATGCTCTAAAGAAATTGTGTTTAAATAATTTATTGATCATTATGTTTGCAACTGAGTTTAAACATCACATAACAAGGATTGTTAATGTTACTCACAAGAAAGTAATGATAATTTCGTTATCTCTTTGAGTCCTAATTTGTTTCTGTATTGCAAATGAGCCTGGCTCAATTGTTTCACCAATTATTGCCACAATATTTATGATTGCTAAAAACATCGATAATACAAATGTAAAGAAATTAACGCCTACTTTTGGTTTCAAAAGCTTGTTTTTAACAAATTCTATTTTTTCTTTTAATATCATGAATTACCCCAAGCAGACTGTCTTTCTTCATCTAACAATCGATTTAATGCTAATTCTCTTAAACCTTTTGCCCTTTCCAATAAACTACTTGCATTAGATCTTGAAATAAACAAAGTAAGGAAATTTGTTCATTTATAATCAATACTTTCTAATGCACTTTTTGCTGTTGATAGAGCATCTATTAATAAATCTATATCACGTGTTCCGACAATACCACTTAGTCTAGAAAATATTGTTATAACAAACTCATTATAATATTCGAATGGTTTGTTATCTTGCTTGAGTTTGGACAATAATGTGGTAACTATAAATGCACCTTGTGCAGCAGCTTCAAGATGTTGATTAGGTCCCCCGGCTGTTGCATCAACTAGATTTCCGACAGCATCTGATAAACCACCCATAAATTCTCAAAGTCAGTTATTGTCTCTTAGAAAATCTGTCACATCTTTTCCTACAGCCTTTACACCTTTATGTAAATACAAAAAGGCCTCAACTTGAATAGCAAAATCAATTTCTAATGACCTTCATTCAGCTTCAGTAATAAATGAATTAAGTTTAGTATCTTTTTCGTGTTTGTAAAACGATCTTTCTCTGATACCTTCTAATTTTCTCATTACTGAGTTTTTAAAGTTAGCAATCTTAATATCACGAATTTTTCTTGATTCTAGATGCCTCACTCTATTTTCTGTAGTTTGTTGAACTACTTTGTTTACGTTTACGTTTGTAATTAACATATAACCTCCAATTTTTTTTGTTATACATTCATATTACAATATGAAAACAATCACACATTTTTTTATGTTGAAAAAACAATAAAAACAAGCAAAATGTGAAAAAATGTGAAAAATACAGACTTAAATAGATTAAAATGTATTTTTTTGGTCAACTAGAGTGTTTCATAAAAGCAAAAGTAAATAAAAAATACAGAGCAAATATAAATAAACTCTGTACTTTATTATTTGATTTTAATTTTGTCCATTGTCTCAACAAATTTATCAATAATTACTTTATCGAGCTCAAAGATAACAATGGCTAATGCTTCAGGGCCAGTATGTATTGCAATAACAGGTGGAATTATATCAACAACAGGATTAACATTGAATTCTTGCACAACTTTATTGATAAATTCACTTTTTTCATTCTCTAAAGCCATAGAGTGCAAAACCATTGCCAAAGGCTCTTTTCCCTCTTTTAAAGGAAGTATTTCTTTTTTCTTTTCTACTGATTTTAGAGTAGTTTTGGTAAAACTGCGACCTACACCTTCTTTTTTTAATTGTCCTTGTTCAAAGCAAATCATAGGCACAATTTTAAATAGTTTTGCTACTGCAGCAGCCGCTGGATGTAAGCGACCTCCCTTAACCAAATAGTCATTGTATTTAGGAATCAAAGTAACAGTATTTCTAAATCATCCATTTTCTAATTGCTCAACATACTCATCAAATTTTGAAGGATCAATACTCATTTGATATTGGAATCAAACTAAATCCAATAATATAATTTGCACAACTTGAATTGATTGAACTACTCTTACATTTTCATATTCTTGTGCGATTGTTGTCAATGCAGAACATGTTCCTGAAAGATGTTTAGAGATTGGATAAACCAAAACTTTATCATATTCGCTACTTAACTCTTCAAGTAAATCGTTGGCTTGCCCCATATTAACTGCAGATGTCTTGCCAAATGATTTTTTATCATAGAAATCAAATAAATTTGATCCATTAACATCAATTCCATCTCTATATTCTTTGTTATTTATTGTTATGTGAAGTGGTAGATAAAAATAACCTAATTTTTCTGCTTGTTCTTGTGTTAGGCCACAAGATGAATCGACTACAATTGCATATTTCATAATGTTTTAATTATAAAGTAATTTAGATATCTTAATATTAATATTTTATGACTTTACTTATAATATGCAGCGACCTAAGACAGTTAAAAATTTAACATAAAAAATTAAAAAAAATTGTCCAAAAAAAATAAATGAATAAAAATATTTCCGTACGTGTGTAAATATTTGCATATTAAAATTGCTAAAAATAGCAAAAAACGTATTTATTTGTTTGTTTTTTGCATTTATTTGCTTTTTTCCACGTATAAACATAAAAATATTTTTTGCGTTGTGTTATCTTTGTATAATTAAATCGTATAAAAATACATTTATATTACGAAAGGAAACGCATACGTATATGAAATACAAATTCATCGAAGCGGGCAAAGTAATGAGTTGCCCAGAAACAATGATTCGTTTCTTAGACATTAATGGTGATCTAATCGACAAATCATTCCAACCAACAGCGTCAAAAGAACAACTTAAAGATATGTACAAACACATGCTAAGAGCTCGTTCATGAGACAACTATGCTTTAACTTTACAAAAAACTGGACGTTTAGGTACATTTGCTCCTGGTTTAGGAGAAGAAGCTCACCTAGTTGCTCTTGGTTATGTAATGAAAAAACAAGACTGATTTGTTCCTCACTACCGTGTATTAGGAGCTTTACTAGCTCGTGGAGAATCAATGGAAACAGTATATCTATACTGAAGAGGTTCAGAATACGGTTCAAAATTTGAAAATAACATTATTCCAATGCAAGTATATATTGCTTCACAAATTTCTCAAGGTGCAGGTGTTGCTAAAGCACTTCAAATGCAAGGAAATGGCGGTGTAGCATTTACAATTATTGGTAATGGTGGTACAAACGAAGGTGAATTCCACGAAGGTCTTAACTGAGCATCACTATTCAACTTACCACTTGTAGTTGTAGTTGCAAACAACAGATGAGCTATCTCAGTTCCAGAACACAATAGCTACAAAGTTAAAACTCTTTCACAAAGAGCTGCATCATACGACATTCCTTCACTTCGTGTTGATGGAAACGACTTATTAGCAGCTTACGAAGCACTTCATGAAGCATCAGAATGAGCACGTGAAGGTAAAGGTCCTGTTCTTATTGAAATGGTTACATGACGTCAAGGTCAACACACCACTTCAGATGACCCTCGTGTATACCGTACAAGAGAAGAAGAAATTGAACACGAAAAATGAGAACCATTCCACCGTATTGAAAAATACCTATTTGAAAATGGTATTTCATCAGAAGCTGAAAAAGAACAAATTGTTGCCCAAGCTACAGAAGAAGCTAAAGTAGCTTACGAAAAATCTACAGAAACCCTTGCAGCCGGAACATACGACGAAACCTACAACTACACCTACGAAGTCTTGCCTGAAGAACTTGTTGAACAACGAGAAGCAAACAGAAGATTCGAATAATTCATTTTAAATAATAAGGAGATATATTATGGAATTAATTAAAGTAAATAACATAGCAGCCATCACTAACGCTTTAGACGTTATGATGGAAAAAGACAAAAACATTATTGTTTATGGTGAAGACGTTGGATTTGAAGGTGGTGTTTTCCGTGCAACACAAGGTTTACAAAAAAAATATGGTGTAGAAAGAGTATATGACTCACCTATTGCAGAATCAGCAATCGTTGGTACAGCAATTGGTTCAGCAGTGGTAGGACTTAGACCAGTTGTTGAAATTCAATTCTCAGGTTTCGCATTTTACGGTTTAGGACAATTATTTGGTAACGCAGCTCGTTTAAGAAACAGATCACGTGGTAAATTAAATGTACCTATGGTACTTAGAATGCCTTGTGGTGGTGGAGTTAAAGCTCTTGAACACCACTCAGAAGCTGTTGAAGCATTATTCGCTCACATTCCAGGGCTAAAAGTAGTTATGCCATCTACTCCATATGACACAAAAGGTCTTTTAATCGCATCAATCGAAGATAATGACCCTGTTGTATTCCTAGAACACAAACATGACTACCGTGCATTCAAACAAGAAATTCCAGCAGGATACTACAGCATTCCTCTAGGTAAAGCAGATGTTAAAGTTGAAGGTTCAGACTTAACATTAGTTACATACGGACACATGGTTCACGAATGTCTTGCAGTTATTAAACAATTAGCTGACGAAGGTAAAGAATACTCAATCGAACTTGTTGACTTAAGAACCATCAAACCTCTTGACACTGAAACAATCGTTCAATCTGTTAAAAAAACAGGACGTCTATTGGTTGTATCTGAAGCTGTTAAATCAGGTTCAATTGCTGCTGAAATCATTACACGTGTAAATGAAAAAGCATTCGATGACTTAAAATCAGTACCTGTTCGTCTAAACGCACCAGACGTTACAGTTCCACTTCCAGCATTGGAAGGCAAATTCATGATTACAAAACAAAAAATTGCTACTGTAATCAAAGAAATCTTAGGATAATTAAGATTTTAAACAGGCCACTGGCCTGTTTTTTATTATCAAAATGCACAAAAAAACAACCTTGCGGTTGTTTAAGATTGGACGCTTATTTTAAGCATTTGTTTTAGCATTTTGTTCGTTAACAAATTTATCTAGACGAGATGATTTTCTAGCACCTTTGTTTGGGTGGAAAACACCTTTTTGCACTGCAGTAGCAATAATTGAATGTGCTTTTTGTACCAATTCCTGCGTTTCTGAGTTGCGATAATTAATCGCTCACTTATTCGACTATTAAGTACTACGTACTTAATTTTTTTTAACTTTTTATATACAATTATATACAATTTGATATAATTTAGTTATGAAGAAT
>NZ_SMDN01000021.1 GCF_006546935.1 Mycoplasmopsis mucosicanis | reverse complement strand
AAAAAAAACTATCAAATAACGGTATTAAAATCAAAATCTTGTTAGTTATTTTTAACAAACATGATATAACATTTACAATTAAACTAACCTATCTCAAGCGGTTCATTATGTTTTAGATTTCACAAATTAATAAGGAGACAAAATGAACAAAGAATCAAAATATTTAGTATCACCAATGAGACACTGAGGAAAAATGTTTGTATATAACATTTTATTTATGCTTTCATTCTTAACATTAGGACTTGCAACTCCATGAGTAATTTGTGCAAGATACAGATACATTACAAACAACACTCAATTAAGTGGAAAAAGATTGAAATTTAATGGAAAAGGTGGACAATTATTTGGATCATACATCAAATGATGACTACTTTCATTAATTACTCTAGGTTTTTACTACACATTCTACTTTCCACAAAGATTGATTAACTGATACACATCACACACAGAAATTGTTGAGTAGAGTTTAATAGGCTAATAAGGCCTATTTTTTAGTACTTTTTATTTATTGTTTAATTGATAAAGTAGCAATAAAAGGCTATTTTGTTAAGTTGAAATAGAAGATTTAATTTAGAAGTCGATATTAAATTAACTAAATTTTTGACTACTTATAATTCTATTCTTGCATTTTATGCTTATTTTTAATTTTTAATTTATTAAGATCAAGTAAGCCTAAAATAACACCAGCAAGAATGCTAATACCTAAAAGATAAATATATCACGGATAAGGTTTTCAATTAGGATTTGCGATTATGAGTAATGGTTCAAAAATCATTGTTCAAAATGAATAAGTAATATTAATACTTGTTGCATTCGCAACACTTATTTTGTTAAGAGCGCGATAATAACACATAAATGATATTGCTGTAAAAAATCCTGCAATTAGAAGCAAATAGAAATGCTTTGATGTTTGCTTTACAAAATAATTTAGTCCAAAATGTGTGTTGTATGCACCAAAACTAGGTAGTAGTACAATTAAAAATACTAATACGGACGTTAAACTTCTAAGAAAAATTGAAACATAAGGATCAATATTGCTTTCTAGACTTATTGATGAAAGAAAAGCTTCAAAACCTCAAGCTACAACAGCAATTGAAATAAATAAATAACCTTTTCAACTACCACTTTGTTGTTGGTTTGCAATAAAACCTAGTAAAAATGCACAGGTAGTTGCAATAAACAAACCTAAAATTGTGTTTCATCTTGTTTTCTTTTTTAAAAATAAATAAACACACATTGTTGAGAGAATAGGGAATAAAGTAGAAATAGCGCTGGCCTTAGTAGCGCCTATTTCTATTAAAGCCATTCAATACATAGCTGTGCCTAATGGTGCACCTAAAAAACTGCTTAGGAACAAAATTCAAATACGCTTGTTTTTAAAAGGAAAAAGAACTCTAAAACTAAAACGTTTTTTGATTATCTGAACAAGAAAAAATGAACTCACCAAAGCAAAAAGATCAACAAAGAAAGCAGTAGAAATACCAAATTTTAAATCAATTTTTTCAGTTGTATTAAATTGAAAAAAAGCAATAACTATACCACTAATTGCTCAAAAAATTGCACCCAATAAAGCAACAACTACTTCGCGGTTTAATTTTATATTTTTAAGAAAAATCTTCAAGTTTCTCCTTTAAAAGTGTTCTATAAAATTTAGCATTTTTTAGCATATGGTTAGAGTAATTTGGATTAATATCATTACCATTATCAATGTAAACTAGTGATCAAATTCATCATAAGTGCCCTAAAAGTGCCATATATGCATATATACGAAGTATTTCCTGTTCACTTGGTCCTTGTTCGCCAAAATAAAACTTTATTGTCTTATCTAATCATATTTTATTATAAAAAGCACTAGTAGCAAAAGCAGCAATATCAATCATTGGATCACAATCACCTGCATATTCAAAATCAATTAGAACAACATCATCATTATTGTTTATTAATATGTTATCTGGAATAAAATCAATGTGGCATAACTGTTTTGGCACATTTAAGGAATTCAAGAAATCTAAAATTGAATAGATATCTCTTGTGAGTCCAATTTGTTTATTAACTAAATGTTTGCTCTTAGTAATTCTTAACAAATATTTTGTCAACTCACGACGAATGTTGAATTCTTGACCTAATATATATTTCTTATTATGAAATTCTTTTAAGGTTTTGAATGCACATTTTACATCATTTTCATTGTAGCAATCGACATTTTTGTGTTCATTTGCAAAATAAGATATTTTAGAAAATGTTTTTTTATTGTAATGTTTTAGTTTTTCTACATGTTCGAAGTTTTGAATAAGTTCATAAACTTTTTGTTCACGCAATCTATCAATTATATTTTCAGTACCTTTTCCTGGATTGCGGTAAACATATTTGGTATTATCTACAACAAATGAAAATGAGTTATTTGTAAGACCTTTTTTGATTGTTTCTATCTGAGATATATCATTAAATTCAATATTAAAAACGTCGCATATTTCTCTAATGCATTTGTTATTTTGCAAAATTTTCATTTGTGGCTCAACAACCTTAAGATTATTTAAGTCGTCAATTTCATAAACATTATTTGTTTGAATATTTGCTTTTATTTTGTGTGTTTTGATTAATTCAAGAAGACACTCTTCTCAATAAGCATTTGTTTTCATTTCATTATTCTTAATATAAACATTAAGCAATTTTTTGTAAGCTTGCGAAAGACTGGAATCAAAATAAACAGGGCCCGTAATAAATAATTCGTTAAATTTCAATTTTGATGGTTTAAGACTTTGTATAAAGTTGTCTTTATCGACAGATACTTTTCACTCAAAAGCTACATCATCTGGTTGTGTGTTTGAGACAACAGTAAGGTATGGACACTCTTGCTCAGTATTGAAATAATTGTGATTAATTCATGCATCTGAATTCAAAATATATGTATTTGAAAGATAGTCTTGAGCCAAAAAGAGTGAATATAATGAATTTGTTCTATTAAATCGCTTGTTTTCGATTATATTGAGATTATATTTATTTTTGATTTCTTCAAAAGCAGAGTGTAAATAACCCGTAACAAGTGTTATATCAAATATTCCAACAGAGTTTAAAAACACAATCTGACGCTCTATCATCGATTGCTCATCTTTAATTTGAATTAAACCTTTTGGTGAATCAAAGGTTAATGGAACCAACCGTGAACCAAAACCGGCCGCTAAAATTATTGCGTTTTTTTTAATTTTACTATTTGAATTTTTCATATTAGTCCTATTACATATTATCACACGTTGCGTTATTTTATACTAGAGATAATAAAAGGTTTTAGATAAAAAACTCTCTAATATTAATATAATAATTAAAACAAAAATAAGAAATTTCTTCTATACTAAAATGCTTAAATTATTCTAAATGGTATAGTCTATATTATTGTTTATAATACGCGGAATCAAGAAGCTTAATCTATATTTTAGAAAATTGTTTCTGTTTAAACTGTTCCACTTTATTAAATAAATAAAAAATGATTTTAACTTGTTGAATATATTGACTACTTTTATCTTTAAATTCATTAAAGACATCAAAAATTACATTCATTCATAAGAAAAAGACTAACGAATAAAATCATTAAATTTTACATTTTTAACCTAAAAATTCGTCTTATATTTTTTTCTAAACTCTATTTCTGAAAGCGCAATTTCTTCTAAGTTTGTCTTAATTTTGTAGTTTAACTCACTACAAAGTTTATCAATTGATGCTATAAGAACGTCAGGATCACCAACACGTCGTGGTCCATAGTTAATGTTGAGTTTTCGACCTATTTTTTTCTCAAACATATTGACAATTTCGAGATTACTATAACCAATAGAACTACCAATGTTATAAATTAGTGATCGTTTCAATTCAAACATTTTTTTAGCCGTGTGTATGTGTAATTCTGCAAGTTCTCCTACATAAACATAGTCTCTTATACAAGTTCCATCATATGTATTATAATCATTACCATAAATTTTGAAGTCATCTATTAAACCGAATACATAATAACTTATTGAAGGGAAAAGGTGTGTAGGTTTTTCATTATTTTTAGTTAAATAACCTATTCTCTTACTTTTAGAAGCACCAGCAACATTAAAATATCTTAAAAATGTATAGTTAAAATCTGGATTTGCGTATGCAAAGTCTTGAATAATTTGTTCAGCAAAATATTTAGACTTGCCATAAGGACTAATTGGGTTTTTAATATCATCTTCAACAAAATAGCCCTTATGTGATGAATTATTTCCATATATCGCAGCCGAAGAAGAAAACACAAAATTATTCACATTATGTAGTCGCATAACTTTCAATACATTAACTAACCCTTGAATATTTGTTTCATAGTAGTCAAGTGGTTTTTTTATACTCTCTCCAGTTTTAACTAAACCAGCAAGATAAATTACAACATCAATTTTTTGTTCATTAAATACACCTTTTAATGTCTGCAAATCAAGAATATCACCTTTGTAAAATTTGCTTTTTTCTTCAACAAATTCAATAAAACCTGTTGATAAGTTATCATAAATAATAACCTTGTCAGTAGTATTTTTGTTTATAACTTCTGCTACGTGACTCCCAATATATCCCGCACCACCAATTAACAAATAATTCATTTCTCTTATCCTTTAATAAAAAAAAATATACTTCTTTATATATTACAATATTTTTGCAACTTTTTCAAATACCAAACAAAATGAACCTCATACATATCATGCTTTAACCATAGAGGAGTATGAGGTTGAAAATGCCTTTTCTAATATACTCCCCAATTTTCCAATGAATAACAGTGATACAAAACTTAGAAATACTCTGTTATCGGCTGTATTTAATACACTATTTACGGGATAAATGCCTGATTACACTTGTTTGGTTACACCACTTTTTAGAGCAATGGAATTTTATTTGCATAGAATTTTGAGTGATAAATTAGGAAAAATACAACAACACCGAAAGGTAAAAATAATTTTTCTTATTTTAGATTAAACAAATCAACCAATATGTATGAGTATAATTCAACAAGGCGAAAATTAAATAATAATCAAATAGATTATCTAAATAAGTTGTACAATAGATATAACAATGTGAGACATCCTTATGCTCACTGGGCAAAGAACTCAATGGATACACAAGTTATAACTAATATAGAAACAGCTCGTGAATTGATTTTAGATGGGTTGAAATTTATAAATAAATATTATAAAACGTTTTAGTTCTTTTTTTTGAGAACTATTTAGAGGAAGATGGAGTTGTTGTAATGAAGACATATTTGATAAATAGTTTAAAAAAAGCTGAATTTGATGTTATCGTAACATTGTTGGATTATCAAACTCAGATATCAAGATGTTTAAAATCAATTAGAATGTCTCCAATTGAAACAGAAAAACTCTTGATAGATACCATATTATGTTCGGGAATGAATGAATATCGTTTCATTGAAACTACTTTAAATGAGGATGGAACAATAAATTTAAATCATTATAATTATGTTAATGTGAGTAATGAAGTACTTAAAAAAGCAAATGAAATTTTAAAATATCAGCCATCTTCTTTAAAAAATTCTGTATTACCAGAATCACAAATAAGAAAAATAATGAAAAATGAAAAAACCGAGCGTTAAAAAACGTTCGGTTTTTTCATTTTTTACCACTATAATTAATAAAATAGACTATTTTTATAGTTATTATATTGATTATGATAAGTATATTTCATTAATTAATGATAACAAATTGCTATATAGGAGGAAATATGGTCGATTACGCAAAATTTTACAAATGTGCATTACAGGTGAATCCATACTCTTATCCAAAATATAGAGGCTTGGATAACTTAAATGAAGATGAATATAATGAGAGTATTTTAAAAAAATGCTTAGAAAATGATATAAAAATTGTTGGTTTAGCCAATCACGGCGATTGCGATAATTCAGAATCGCTCAGGAGAGTTTTATCTGAGAAAGATATTTTAGTTTTTCCGGGTTTTGAGATTACAACAGCTGAAAAAATTCATATTGTATGTCTTTTTGATCCTTCAACATCAATAAGTGAGTTGAATAGAATTTTAGGTTCAATAGGGATGCCTAAGTATGAAAATGGTACTGAAGTAAGTAATCTATCTTGTCTAGATATTGCTCGTATAGTTACAGAGAACAATGGATTTTGGTATGCTGCCCATATTACATCTGATAATGGAATATTAAAAAGTGGCGGGTTACATAAAGTTTGGCAAAGTGATTTGTTGACAGCTGCACAAATACCTAATAGCAGATTAAAAATAGACCCAAAATATAAAAATATAGTAAACAACAAGGAACCAAGTTATAAAAGAAGTAGTGATATTGCACTTATAAATGCCAAGGATATATGTAAGCCAGAGGATTTAGACATTGATGAGTCTTGTACATATTTAAAAATGTCTGAGTTATCTTTTGAAGCATTTAAACAGTCATTTACAGACCCAACATCAAGAGTGAAGTTAAAATCCGATATGAAAAATTGTTTTCAAAGTTCTATAGATAGAATACAAGTTTTTGGAGGGTATTTGGATGGTTTGGATATTAATTTCTCTAATGAACTCAACACAATTATAGGTGGTAGGGGTACAGGGAAATCTACATTAATTAATTTAATCAGATATACATTAGGAATTTATGATGAGTTAACAAAAAAAGAAATTGAAGAAGTGGCAAAAGTTAATTTAGGTTTAGATTCTTATGTGGAATTAACAATAACTTCTCATAAACAAGATGGTGCTAAATTTAAAATAAGGAAAACTTATAATCAGAGTATAACAATTTTAGATGAAAATGATGATATTACACAATTTAAAGTTGATGATATTCTGCCTAACATAGAGATATACGGACAAAATGAACTATTAGAATCGGTCAAATCAGATACAAAAATTACTAAAATTGTAAGTAGATTGATAAATATAGATTCCTCATATATTAATAATAGGACTAATGATTATAATAAACTAAGTAATAACACCAAAAAGCTGCTAGAAATAACAAATTGTATAAATGAACTTGAGGAAAAAACAAGCGATATACCGAGCAAGGAAGAAGAGTTAAAGAGATATAATTCGAAGGGTCTTGATAAAAAATTAGAGTCTATAACAGAGATAGATATAGAAAGAACTCATATCAATGATATTCATGAGATCGCGGCGAATTACGTTTGTGAAATTTCTAAATTAGAAATTGAAGATAATGATACTTTAAAATCTGAAGAAATATCTGAAATACTGCAAGAATTAAAAAAATTCAATGAGAAAATAGAGGGATTTTCTAATAATATTAAAGAGGAAAAAAGTAAACTTCTTGAAGCAATAGATAGAATAATAAAAAATTGGAAAGATAGAGTTAATCCTATAGAGTCTGAAGTCAATAATTTGGTATCTGAAATTGAAGGTGTTCATAATAAGTCAAGTAAACAAATAGTTGACGATTACAGACGATTAACAACTTACATAGTAAAATCTAAACCATTTACAAAAAAAATCAAAACATTAAAATCGCAAAAAAATAAATTATTGAATGAAAGAAAACAAATTATTGAAAAATGTAAAATATCAAATGACGAATATGCTCAAAATGTTTTAAAATCTATTAAAAAATTAAATAAAAATGTATTTAATGGTGTGCAACGTTTAGAGATTCATTGTTTTCAAAATAAAAATGAGATATTAAATTGTTTGAAAAATATAGATGGTGTTGGAGATAAAGGATTACAACATATTAAAGAATATGAAGACTTTTATATACTAACATTTGTTGAAAATATTAGACTTGGTCCAGATAAGATAAAAGAAATTTATTCGTTAACAGATTATATTTCTCAGAAAATTTGTAGTTTAAATGAGACAGAGTTGTGAAATTTAGAAGGATTAATGTTGGGTGATCTTACAAAAATAGAGTTAAAAGTTGGAGACGAATTTAAGGATATGTATTCATTATCGAAAGGTCAGCAATGTACAGCTATTTTAAACATATTACTTTTAGAAAATAAGGAACCATTAATAATTGATCAACCAGAAGATAATTTAGACAATGCATATATCGCTGAAAATTTAGTGAAAATACTTAGAGAAAATAAGTTTAATAGACAATATATATTAGCTACACATAATGCTAATATACCTGTCTTTGGAGATGCTGAATTAATAGTTGCATTAGAAGAACATAATAAACAAGGAAAAATAATTGATGGTGCAATTGGATCGATTGATAGAAAATCGGTTCAAAAAGTAGTTATAGATATATTAGAAGGTGGAGAAACTGCATTGTTAAATAGAAATAAAAAGTATAAACTATATTAGATTTCAATCAATATTTTACCTGACAAACAAATAGGAATATCAAACAAAATGAACCTCTTGAGATAGGTTGGTTTAATTGTAAATGTTATATCATGATTGTTAAAAATAACTAACATGATTTTGTTTTTAATACCGTTATTTGATTGTTTTTTTGGCCAAACCAACATTTCGATGAAAACAAGAACATTAAACAGATTTCAATGTTCTTGTTTTTGTTCTTCAAAACGCATTGAAACAACTTTATTCGTACCAACATCGACAGCAAGCAACATTGTGATTTATTATGACATTAAGTCAGTAATGACTACATCCATCAATTTCAACGATATTGACAAACTTATATACGTTTTTGTAATTTAATCGGCGCTTAGTTTTTTCTTTGGATTCGTAATATTTAAATTGGGATATAAAGAATAAATCTTTATTAGTTATAGATTTATTTCTGTTTCGTTTAGCAATTTTCTTGCCTTCTTTTCCTGAGTTTCGGAGTTTAAACTAAAAAAGCGAAATTTGCGCTATTTTATACGCAAAAATCGCTTTTTTTAATTTATTACATACCATTTTTAATAATTGTGTTTATTTCTTTAAATTTTTCAATGTTTGAAATAAATTGATTTATTTCTACAAATTTTTTAGTTGCAGTTTTATTGTTTATATTTTGAGTGTATTCAAAACATGAATTTAATAATGTTATCAATGATTCATTAGTGTATTTATCTATAACTCCATTGTTATAATAAAAATTGTTTATAGCGTAAATTGTATATTTAAGAACAACAAGAGCAATAAAATTTAATATAAAATGACCTATGATGTGTTGATGTGTTCTAACATAAATTGGTCTAATTGATAAAGCTCCTTTTAGTGTTCTAAAATTCTCTTCAATTTGGTATTGTTTGTGATAAATCGATGCAATTTGTTCAGGATTCAAGTCTTTTCTGGAAGTTTCATATACATAATATCCATCAAATTTTTCATCATCTTCAATTTTGTCTAGATCAAGAGTAAAACTCATATTGCCTACTTTTTTGAAGAATTTGTATTTTTTTACACCAATAATATCTTCAGCGCTAACCACACCTTCTTTGTTTTGTTTCTTTTTAAAAT
>NZ_SMDN01000020.1 GCF_006546935.1 Mycoplasmopsis mucosicanis | reverse complement strand
CCCTAAAAAAAAAAAAAAAAAAAAAAAGCGGCTTAATAGGTTTGCAAAGTGCATAAAATCCCTAAAAACGTCGTTTTTTGCTGATTTTTAATGCAAAATCCGTGTCTTTGCTGAAATTTGTTTTTCATAAATTGAGCTAAAATGTTGATTTTTTAGGCCTCTTTAATACTTTTTTAGATTAAATTTTTACTTTTTTGGTCAAAAAAAGTAAAAAAATAAAAATCGCGGGAGCGATTTAAATTAATATTTAATGAAAGAATTAAGCAGTAGTTGTATCTTTTCTTAGAGTTTTAAGTGTTTTTGCACTCACTCTTAGAGTTACTTTTCTACCGTCGATGTTTACTTTGACTTTTTGTAAGTTAACATTGAATTTTCTTTTAGATGCATTCATAGCGTGTGAACGTTTGTTTCCTACTTGAGCACGCTTAAAAGTTAATTGATCTACTCTAGCCATCGATAGCTCCTTTCATTATTGTGTGATAAACATAAAAAAGTGTTTTAATTATACATAAAAAAATTTTTTATGTGTTTAAATACGGGCTTATTTTAGCATATTAATGCTTGATATTAATAATTTTGATTACTTTATGCATTCAAAACTGTAAATGGAGGTTTGTTTGAAGCAAAAATTCTTGTACGGTTAATGTGATCTAAGTATTTTTGTGGATGAGCATAGACTCATTTAAAACCATATTTTTGTTTAATTTTGATGTAATGCACAGGACTATAGTGTGCAAAGTAAAGAGAAATAAATGTACCTAAAACAATAAATGCAAGTGCAGCTACTGAATAAATTTCATACGATTCTTCTCGCAGCGGTTCGAGTGCAAAACGTACAAGACCATATCATATAAAGTACATTCCACAAGTAACACCAGGTTTAAATAATCTAAATAAATTGAATACTCAAACAATCATTAAGTAACCAAATAGGTTAGCTAGTCCTTCATATAAAAATAGAGGATATCTAAATAGACCACCAACATTCAATGCATCAGAAACATGATCTTTAATAAATAAGTTTTGAGCAAAGTTTTTACCAAAAATCAATACACTTGATCCACTTCAGTCTACTTTTCCATAAACTTCGTGGTTAGCATAGTTTCCTCAACGTCCAATAACTTGACCAATTAATATTGTTGGAATAATTATGTCAATAGTTTTTCTAAAGTCAATTAAGTGGCGTTTTGAATACGCGTACAGACAACCAACAATTGCACCCAAAACAACACCACCTTGAATACTTAATCCACCTTCTCAAATTTTGTATCATGAACTAAAATCAAAGTTTGGATTGTATATTGCAACCTCAACAAGGTCTCAAAGTCGAGCACCAATTATTGAAAAAGGAACAATTAAGATGATAAAACCATACAAGATTTCTCATTTATATTTTTCTCTTCGTCAAAAGAACACAATAGTCAATATTGCAGCAATAAAACCAAACAATAACGTAATTGAATAAGTTCTTACTGGAAAAGAACCGATGTTGAATAATACTGAACCTGAATTAGCTTCAATACCAGCAACAATTCCATATTTATTCCCTGTCATTGAGAACCTCCATTTATTTAGATAGGTTAATTTTACACAAAAAATTAAATTTTTATTATAATAATTAGGCTAAAAACATAAGTATTTTTTTGTGTTAATTTTACCAATATACACGTTTTTGAGTACTTTTGGTTATTTTGCATAATTATTATGTCGGTAGTTGCTCGAGTGGCTGAAGAGGTTTGTCTCGAAAACAAATAACGGCTCGCGCCGTTCAAGGGTTCAAATCCCTTACTACCGGCCATTTTTTTATTTTGCTTGTTAAAATTTGTGGTATAACTAATTAAACATCTTTTTTATGCTATTTATTTAATAATAATTTTATTGGAGGTTTTATGAAACCAACTAGACTTGTTGCTATTGGTGGTGTTCAAGAAATTGGTCAATCATCACTTTTTGTTGAATATGAAGATAATATATTCATTATTGATGCGGGTATTAAATTTGCAGATACTGCTCAAACTGGTATTAAGGGAATTATTCCTGATTATTCATATTTAGCTCAAAATAAAGACAAAATTAAAGGTCTTTTCATTACTCACGGACACGAAGATCACATTGGTGGTGTTGTTTATTTAGTTAAGCAAGTACCTATCAAACATATTTATGCTCCAAGAATTGCAATTCAATATTTAAAGCTTAAATTTGAAGAACACAAAGTTCCAAGCGGTATTCAATTTATTGAAATTGAAAAATCAGCAGTTCATAAATTTGGTGACTGTAGTGTTGATTTTTGATCAGCACAACACTCAATACCTGATGCATTTGGAATTAGAGTAAATACGCCTAATGGTTCTGTAATGTGCACTGGTGACTTCCGTTTTGATTACAATCCAATTGGTGAAGCATACACAGATTTTGCTCGTTTAGATCAAATTGGTAAACAAGGTTTAACTGTCTTGCTTTCTGATTCAACCAACGCAATGCGACCTTTTCACTCACCTTCTGAGAACGATATTCTTAAAGATATTGAAAAATATATGCGTCAAGCAACAAGAAAAATTATTATTACTGCATTTGCTTCAAACTTAACAAGAGTGAAAGCAATTATTGAACTAGCAGCTAAATTAGGTAAAAAAGTTGCAACATTTGGTCGCTCAATGGTTAATGGTGTTAAAATTGGCCGTAAATTAGGATACATTAAAGTTGACAACAAAGTATTAGTAGAAAAAAAACAAGTAGCAAATGTGCCTGAAAAAGACTTAGTTATTTTGACTACTGGTTCTCAAGGTGAGCAATTAGCCGCTCTTGCACGTATGTCTCATGGAAAACATCAAAGTGTAAAAATCGAAAAAGGTGACTTAATCATTTTTTCATCTAGTCCAATTCCTGGAAACCACATGGTAATTGAACTTTTAATTAACCGACTTGCTAAATTAGGTGCAGACATTAAGGAAAATGGTGTGGATGGCTACTTACACACTTCAGGACATGCATACAAACATGAACACGACAAAATTTTTCAACTAACCAAGCCGAAATATTTTATTCCTTACCACGGTGAGTATAGAATGTGTATTGTTCATGCTCAAAGTGCTATGCGAAATGGTGTTGATCCTAAAAATATTTTTGTTCCTGAAAAAGGAAGAGTTTATAACATAATTAATCAAAAAGTTGAACCAACCAACGAAATTATTCCGTATGGTCCTATCTATATTGATGGTCATAATGTATTGAGTTTAACTGCTTCTGTTATTAAAGAACGTGTGCAGTTAGCAGAAAGTGGTTTTGTGAATGTTTCTTTAACTATTGATAGAAACACTAAAACAATATTAGGTCGTCCTTCATTGATTTCAAGGGGTGCATTCTATGTAAAAACCTCATTAGAATTGGTTATGGAAGCCAAAAGACTCGCTCATGGTGCAGCATTGTATTATTTAAAAAATACTGAAAATTTCAATGTTGTTGAACTAAAACAACTAATTATTGAACGACTTGAAAACTTTTTCTATAAAGAAAAAAGAAGACGTCCAATAATAATTCCTACAATTTTATTTACTGATGATAAGGACGAAGAAGCATTGAAAAATTCAAAAGTTATTTTTAGCAAAAAAGGTAAAGAAGAGAACGAAACAACAAAAGAACTATTGAAAAATGTCAAAGCAGAAATGTTTGGAGATAGCTTTGATGTTGATGATGATATTCACGATGATGAAGAAGATATTGAATAGAGCCTATGCTCTATTTTTTTTGTGGTTTTGCAATAATGAAATTAATATTTTTGCCTAAAGATCTTCATTTAGATTCATAACCAGTCATTACATTATCTTTTGCATAAATTGACTGATGTAAATTTTGACCAAAATCAATTATATTTCAGTAGTTTTGGGAAAAAGATTCAAGTGAATAATTGTATAAAAGATCATTATCGCTTTTAAATTTAAGTACTGAATTTTCATCCATAATTGAAGCATATTTTTCTAAAAAAGACTTGTGAGTAAGTCTGCGATTTTCGTGACGAGCTTTAGGCCAAGGATCACTAAAAGTCAATCAAATTGTGTTTAGATAACCGCTAAATATTTGGTCTATATTTTGAGCATTTTCTAAAATTATTTTGAAATTTTGTAAATTATATTCACTGGCTTTTTTGAGACATTTTGCTGCTACAGTCGCATATTTTTCTAAACCATAAAACATCATTGCAGGATTTAGTCTAGCAAGTTCAACAAGCATTTCACCTTTACCCATACCAATTTCTAAGACTGAATTATGGTCTAATTTAATTGGAAAATGAGTGTTTTCAATATAAAATCCACTATTTTGTACTTTATTTAATGCTTCTTTATCATGTCTTAATCTCATAGAATTCAATTTTAAATTAAAGCAGCAACAAAAGCATAAAATTTTTAATTTTTTTTAGCAGTCTAAACGTTAGAGTGCTAAAATATATAACGTAAGACAAGGAGGTGAAATATGGACTTCAATTTAGATGATTTATTTGGAAACCTAAATCCAAACAACAATAAAGAAAATAAAAATGAAGATGTGTTAAAAAAATATGGACGTAATTTAACAGATCTTGCAACAAGAAATGAACTAGATCCAGTAATAAACCGTGATGAAGAAATTCGAAGAATGATAAGAATTTTAAGTCGTAAAACTAAAAATAATCCTGTGTTAGTTGGAGAACCTGGTGTTGGAAAAACTGCTATTGTAGAGGGCTTGGCCAGAAAAATTGTAGAGGGTCAAGTCCCTGAAAATCTTAAAGGTAAAGACGTTTTTGAGTTAGATTTAGCTTCTTTAATAGCAGGAGCTTCATATCAAGGACAATTTGAACAACGTCTTAAAGCAGTACTGAAAAGAATTGAAGAAAGTAATGGAGATATTATCTTATTTATTGATGAAATTCATATGCTAATAGGTACTGGACGAAATCAAGATAGTGCAATGGATGCAGCCAATATTTTTAAACCTTTAATGGCTCGTGGAAAATTGCATTTGATTGGTGCTACAACATTTGATGAATATCGAAAATATATTGAAAAAGATGCAGCATTAGAACGAAGAATGCAAAAAATTGATGTTTTAGAACCTTCAACAGAAGGAACTATTGCAATTCTTCGTGGAATTAAAGAAAGATTTGAAAACTATCACAATGTAAAAATTCAAGACGATGCTCTTGTAGCAGCTGCACGACTATCTTCACGTTATATTTCTGATCGATTTTTGCCTGATAAAGCAATTGATTTAATCGATGAAGCTGCTTCAACAATAAAAACTGAAATCAATTTTAAACCAGAAGAACTTGAAAGAGCTCAACAAAAATTAGCAATTCTAGAAATGGAAAAAATTGCATTGAGTTCAGATAAGGATGCAAAAAATCGAAACCATATACGGCTAGAAGAACTTGAAAAATTAATTAATAATGAAAATAAATTAATTGAAGAATACCAAAATAAATGAGATTTTGAAAAAGCAAGACTCGAAAAATTATCATCTGCAAAATCAAAATTAGAGAATCTTAAACACGTTTTAACAATTTATCAAAAAGAAGCTGACTATGAAAAGGCTTCTAGATTGCTTTATGGAGAAATACCGACACTTGAAAAAGAAATTAAAGCAATGGAAGATGAAATAAATAACTCTAATTCTTCATTGATTAAAGACACTGTAACTAGTGAAGAAATTGCATCAATTGTTTCAAAATGAACAAAAATTCCAGTCACAAAATTGTTAGAATCAGATAAAACAAAACTTTTAAATCTTGAAAATGACTTAAAAACCAAAATTAAAGGGCAAGATGATGCAATTAATTTAGTTTCGCAAGCGGTATTGCGTGCAAAAGCTAATATAAATGATCCAAATAGACCACTAGCAAGTTTTCTTTTTACAGGACCTACTGGTGTTGGTAAAACTGAATTAGCAAGGGCTTTGGCTTATTCACTTTTTGATTCAGATAAACAAATGATAAGAATTGATATGTCAGAGTATATGGAGAAACATTCCGTAGCAAAAATTATTGGTGCTCCTCCAGGATATATTGGTTATGATTCATCTACTTCACTCACTGAGAGAATAAGAAAAAATCCTTATACAATATTACTTTTTGATGAAATTGAAAAAGCGCATCGCGATGTTTTGAATATTCTTTTACAAATATTAGATAATGGTGCAATTACTGATTCAAAAGGTAGGGTTATAAATTGTCGAAACTTAATTGTTATAATGACATCTAATTTAGCCAGCGATGAAGTATTGAAAAAAGAACTTGAGGATTTACCTTCACTTAAAGCCGAATTATTGAAATTCTTAAGTCCTGAGTTTTTAAACAGAATTGATGAAGTTATTAAATTTAATCATTTAGATCAAAGCGCAATACATGAAATTGTTCGACTTGAACTCAATAAATTGCTTAATCGTGTTCAAGAATCTAAAGATATTAAACTTAAATATACTGATAAAGTTGTGGAATTTGTTGCACAAAGTGCATATGATTCACAATTTGGAGCAAGACCTATCAAAAGATTTATTCAATCTAACATTGAAAGTGTTTTAGCATACAAAATAATTGATGGTGATATGACTTCTCAAAATGAATATACTATTGATGTTTTTGCAGGTAAATTTATTATAAAATAAGCAACAAAATTATATGTTGCTTTTTTCTTATATACACGTTTTTGAGTAGTTTTGGTAAAAATACTTATTTTGATATAGCATAAAGGAAAGAGTATGAAGCAGAAGATAAAATCTATACAAATAAATGAAAATTTTGAAACAGTAAGCGATTTTGATCAGGTTTTGAATTTTAGACAGATATATCAGTTATTAGGAAGTTTATTAGATAGCAATAGTCTTCAAATAATCAATATTAATGGTAGAAAATATATTGAATATAAACACAATTCAAGAAGTTTCATCATATTACCAAAGTCAATAACATATTTAGGAAAACCACATCCACTACACAAAAAGAGAATTCAGATTTCAAAACATTTTCAGTCATTATATTTTAGTCAAAAGTACTCGAATCATATTTTTGTTATTCTTGGTGTTTATAAGTACAATAAAACCACAATTTTTTGCACATTTCAGAGCTCTCAATATATGAAAAAATCATCAAATAATTCATCTGCTCATCTAAATACCGATGATATTCTCAATACTTTAAAAAAAGGTGTTTACACACGAGTAGATAGATATGGAAATGTAGTGAATTTCTATGATATTTACCACTTAAGTAGCGTCTTTGATACAAAGGATGAGTATAAATATGAAGAAGTTAGAGACTTTAAGTTCATCGAAAAACTAGTTTCTTTATTACCGTTAAATAAAGAAATAAATGTTCTTGATGCTGTTAAGGAAATGAAAGAAGCAAACGACCCTAATTGAAGGCAGTCAGAGTGACCTGGTTTTTATTTAGAATATTTAATCAAAAATGCATTGATTAATGATGCAAACACTGAAATTAAATATTTAGGTGATGAAAGGATTAATAAAAATAAGAAAAATCTAGATTTCGATTTGTTTTTTGAACAAAAGATGTTTTTTGCTGATATTAAATCAAGCGACATAAATGAAAAGTGATCTTTAGGAAATGACAAAGAGCACTTAATGAACGCGATTGAAAAGTATAAGAGATTTTGATACATAATTTTTGAGCATAAAACTATAAAGGACAAAGACTTACCAGTTAATCAAAGATTGGTGTATGAATGAAATAAACTTAAAAAGAGTGATAAAGAAGATTCATATTGAAAAAAACTTAAAAATACAGTTGAGTATAAGAATGTTATTGTTGTCGAGTTAAACAATCATAATTTTGAGAAAAATATACAATTATTTAAACAAGGTAAGCAGCCTGATGGTTCAAAGAGAAAAGTTAAAGTTTCGATAGACAAATCAAATAAGCAAATAGTTATCTATAAAAAACCACTTTAATGTAATACAAGAGTATTACATATGCTATAATATTTTAGTATTTTTAAGGGGTGATTTATGAAACAAAAAAATTTTACTTTCATCGATTTATTTTCGGGTATTGGTGGTTTTCATCATGCTATGAGTCAATTAGGTGGCGAATGTGTTTTTGCTTCAGAAATCGACAAAGAATGTGTAGAAGTATATAAAAACAATATGAATATTGACTCATATTGTGATATAACCGCTGTTGATGAAAAATCCATTCCAAAACATGATGTGCTATGTGCTGGATTTCCTTGTCAAGCGTTTTCAAAAGCAGGTAAACAAGCAGGAATCAACGACACACGAGGAACTCTTTTTTATGATATTGCTCGGATATTAAAACATCACAAAACTAAATTTATAATATTGGAAAATGTAAGAAATTTGGTTTCACATGACAATGGTAATACGTGAAAAACGATAAAGAAAACATTAAAATCTTTAGGTTATAGACTTACTGAAAAACCACTTGTACTTTCGCCACATGAATTTGGAGTACCGCAGTTTAGAGAACGTGTATATATTTTAGGCATTTATGACCCTTTAAATATTGAATTGCCTCTTGAAATTAAGTTGCCAAAATTGTTGTCAAAAGAAGATAATTCAATTGATACCATCCTAGAATCAGATGAAAAAATAGATAAAAAGTATTTTATAAGCAATGAAGAAAATGAAATATTAGAAATTTGAAATGAATTTTATCAAAACATTACACCTAAAAAAATTGGTTTTCCAATTTGATTTGAATTTTTAAATGATAAAAACATAGATGAAGTATTTCCAGAATGAAAATGAATAATAATTAAAAAAAATAGAGATTTATACTTAAAAAACAAAGAATTCATTGATTTATGGTCAAAAAAATATAACTATCTTAAGAAGTTTTCAAAGACAATGTCTAAGTTTGAATGACAAGCTGGCGAAGCAATTAACAGTATTTGAGAAGGTGTTATTCAGTTTCGGCCATCAGGTATAAGAGTTAAAAAACCAGACGTGTTTTCAGCATTAGTTGCACTAGTGCAAACTCAAATAGTAGGCAAATACAGACGTAGAATCACTCCACGTGAAGCAGCAAGATTGCAATCATTCCCTGAAAATTATGTTTTTAGCAATAAAGATTCAACTACATACAAACAACTTGGAAATAGTGTCAATGTTAGAATATTATATGAGTTAGCAATTAGATTATTCAGTAATGCAACAATAAATGAGTTCTATATAGCAAGCAAAGAACAATTAATTTCATACTCAAATATGCTAATAGATCAAATTAAAAAAACTAACAATTATTCAGATTCAGAATTAGCTGCTAAACTAGGGATGAGTCGTCAATCTTTTAATACAATCAAAAAAAGAAATAGTTTTGGCCTGGACTTATTATTCAAAATTTTAAGAATGGTGGATAGTTCTCTTAAAATTAAACTTAATCAATAATTATTTGCCAATTTTTACACTTCAGTGTAAATATTGGTATTTTTTTGATTTCTAGTGTCTATATAGTCGCAAATATTTTTATTTAAATATACTTATATTAAAATATATGAATAAATATTAAGGATTAAAGTGCAAGTGGATACAAAGAATTCATTTATAAATAAGTATAAAATGCATTTTAAAACAAGTGCATTGATTAATAAAATAGTCGCATGTAGTGTGTATTTTGCGTGATATTTTGCTGCAGCACTTTCATTGTATCTTGGCTATATTCCTTTAGGTCATACAACATTAACTTTTTTACCTGCGATTTTGGTTGTTTCACTAATTCACTTAGGTTTTCTAGGTGCATTTGTTTCTGGACTAGGTTTTGGACTAAGTTCATTGATGGCTGCATTTATTTATGGAATGCTGAAATACCAATATATTGATATTTCAGTACTACCGAGATTTTTGATGGCCTTAATTGTTTATTTAATTTACAAATTATTGCGAACTGATAAGAATCCATTGCTATGAAAGTGCATAATTTTAGCATTGTTTGCTGTTGTGCTAAACACTGTTTTAACACTGAGTTTTCAGTATTTTCACCATAATTTCATTGGCGAACTTAAAGGAATTTTACCTATTAGAGAATGAATAATCACACACCCTTTAAATTTAATTGGCGAGCCAATAATTTGCGTTATTATGACAGTTTTACTTTTTCCATTGATGCTTCATTTAAGAAATAGTTATATGTCTTTGCAATTAATTAAGTGATAAAATTTTTTTCGATTTAGATTGCATATTAGGGGAGTGTTATGAATATTAAGCAACAAAAAACTTATCCTGAGTTTCGGAGTTTAAACTAAAAAAGCGAAATTTGCGCTATTTTATACGCAAAAATCGCTTTTTTTAATTTCTTACATACCATTTTTAATAATTGTGTTTATTTCTTTAAATTTTTCAATGTT
>NZ_SMDN01000001.1 GCF_006546935.1 Mycoplasmopsis mucosicanis | reverse complement strand
GCTGGATGTGTAAGCATAGCGATATGTTGAGCTGACCAGTACTAATAAATCGATAGGTTTAAAAGTAAATGTGTATTTTAGACATTTCAATGAATTAAAATTTACTATTCAGTTTTCAAAGAACCAAGCGCCCCTTAGGGGTTTTTATTTTGCTTTTTTCCTACAAAATAGTAGGAATTTTATCTAAATACAAGACAAAACTATATATCTATATATAATTAAATATATATATTAATATTAAGGACAAAAATGGAAATAAAGAAGCACTTAATAACTATACTGCAAGATAATAAGAAATATTATTCAAAAGAATCAGGTGATTTATTGCTTGCAAATATATTTCAAGCAATATACAATTATGAATTAGATTTTATAATGCCGCTATACAATGATGAAATCATTAGAAAAGAATTTTTCATCCATAACGAAAATATTTATATATTTAATGCAAGACGTTTTTATGATTTTATTAATTTTAAAGACTTTTTACCTAATAGTTATACTGCTTTTAAAAATAAAATTGCATTAAGCAATACTCATGGAAACTTTTTAAACGAAGATGACCAAATAGTATTATCATTTCCATTTAAAGACTGTTTTATACTAGGAGAACAAAACAAAGAAGAACAGAAGCGTCAAGAGAGATTTCTTAATCAAAGTCTTGCTATTGATGAAATTTCATGTCTGCTAGCACCTAAAGTTTTGCTTAATGCTCGCCGTTATCAACAAGGTTTTGATACGCCTGCAACTCATTTTAATCAGCGCGATAATCTCATTATCAAAGGTAATAATCTAATTGTTCTTTCCTCACTAATAGAACGCTATGAAGGTAAGATAAAATGTATTTATATCGATCCACCTTATAACACAGGCTCTGATTCATTTAACTATAATGACTCATTTAATCATTCCACGTGACTTCTTTATATGAAAAACCGTCTTGAACTTGCAAGACGTCTTTTAAGCAATGATGGCTCTATATTCATTAATTTAGACTACAATGAGGTGCACTATTGTAAAGTATTAATGGATGAGATATTTGGTGCTAAAAACTTTCAACGTGAAATTATATGACGCATGGGCTTTGTATCTGGCTATAAAACCAGTGTAAATAACTTCATAAGAAATCATGACACAATTCTTTTTTATTCTAAGAATGCTGCTAATATGTTTTTTAATAAAACTTATATTGCTAACAATGATTTTAAACAAATAGTTAAACCAACCAAAGATCTAATTAACTTTTTAACAAAAAATGGCTTATCTAAGACACAAATCGACAGCACAATTAATTACATCAATCACACCTCACGCGGTCAACGATACCCGCTTGAAGACACATGAAACTGCAATAAATGAGATGAACTTGACAGCGTTGCAATCAAAAACTCAACAAGCATCGATGAAGAAACAATCCTAATCGACAACAGGAATTTTAAGGGCCAAAAACCTGAAAAACTCATTCAACGGATTATTGAGTCTACCACAATTGAAGGTGACATTGTGCTTGACTTTTTTGTAGGCTCTGGAACCACCGCTGCTGTAGCACACAAAATGAATCGACAATATATTGGCATTGAGCAAATGGACTATATCGAAGACATCACACTAGCAAGACTTAAAAGAGTAATCCAAGGCGAGCAAGGCGGAATATCACGGTCAGTCAACTGACAAGGTGGTGGCTCATTTGTGTACTGTGAATTAGCTCAAGATGCACAAAATCTAGTTAATCTAATTATGGAGTCAACAATCGATAATATCTCTAACATTAAAGACATTGTTCTTAATTCTTCATCTATTATTCCATATTTATCTCAATGTGAAATCATTGAAGCATTAAGCAATTTTGATAATTTAGATCTTGACGATCAAAAACAACATTTATTATCAATTATCAATAAGAACAAACTTTACATAAATTTGAGTGATATCGAAAGCAAATCATATAACATAAGTGAACAAGACAAGAAATTCAACTACAGTTTTTACAATAAAACTCCTCAAGGAAAGGACTAATATGGAGACAAAAATCACATCATTAACTCAATGTTTATTAGATATACTTAAAGATAATAATAAATATTATTCTTCTGAACAAAATAAGCTTTTATTAGGCAACATTTTTGCTGCAGTTAATAATCATGACAGTGATCTTATGGAGATTCTTTATTCAAATGAATCAATACGTAAAAATTTCTTTGTTAAGGTTAAAGACATCTGAATTTTTAATGACAAAAAATTCATAGATTTTATTAATCTTAAAGACTTTATGCCTGATAGTTTCACTTCTTTTAAAAATCGCATTGGCCTGGTTGATAACAATGGACACTTTCTTGACGAGAGCAACGATGTTGTACTATCATTCCCTTACAAAGATTGTGTTTTAGTTGGCAATCAAGACAAAGATGACCAAAAACGCAGTGAAGTTATGCTCAATGAAACTCTTGGTCTTGACGATATTAATAGACTTCTTGATCCTAAAGTATTAGTTAATGCAAAACGTTATAGTTCACAAGGTGTTGAGCAAAACATATCATTTAATGAAAAAGATAACCTTATCATTAAAGGTAATAATCTTATAGCTTTAAGTTCTATATTAAAGAGATATGAGGGAAAAGTTAAATGTATCTATATTGATCCACCTTATAACACAGGTAATGATTCATTTAAATACAATGATAAATTCAACCATTCAACCTGACTTGTGTTTATGAAGAATAGACTAGAGTTGGCCAAAAAATTATTAAGGGATGATGGTGTGATTTTTGTTCAGTGTGATAGAAATGAATATGCTTATTTAAAAGTATTAATGGACAGTATATTTGGAAGAATAAATGAATTAAGTACAATTATTTGATTAAACAAAGAAGGCGGCGGGAAGAGTGATAGTAAATTTTTTAGACAAAAACATGAATATATATTATGTTTTTGCAATGATAAGAATTACGCTAAAATCATCCCTCAAGATGTTGAAGATATTGAAAGGTATACAAAAGTTGATGAATTTGAGCATATAAGAGGTAAATATCAACTCGTTAAACTTGATAGTGGAAGTTTAGAATGGTCACAAAGTCTAGATTATCCAATAGAATATGATGGAAAAACATATTATGCAGGTGGAGATAAAGATAAATGAGAAGATAGACAAAAAGGTGGTGCTAGTGTAAAAGACTGAGGTTGAAGATGAGGTAAGGAAAAACTTGAATGAGGTATTGAAAATAAATTTGTAGTTTTTAAGAATAGTCAAATTTATACTAAACAATACTTAAATTGTGATAAAGATGGAAATATTGTGAGCAGAACAAATCAACCTATTCCAGTTATAGAAAAATATTCTAATACGAAATCAAATAAGCATATGAAGAAATTATTCAATAAAGTACCCTTTAATTATTCTAAACCCGAGGGTATCGTTATGGAAATTTTGAAATGAGTCACATCTCCAAATGATATCGTTCTAGATTTCTTTCTCGGTTCAGGAACAACTGCTGCTGTAGCACACAAAATGAATCGACAATATATTGGTATTGAACAAATGGATTATATCGAAGACATCTCAGTAGAAAGACTTAAAAAAGTTATTGATGGTGAACAAGGTGGAATATCTAAGTTAGTAGGCTGACAAAGCGGTGGCTCATTTGTGTACTGTGAATTAGCCCAAAATACACAAAAATGAGTAGATTTGGTAAAAAAAGCAACTGACTGCAACATTGTTGATATTAAAAACCAAATACTAAATTCTGATGACATAATCCCTTATTTAAGTAAAGAAGAAATTGAATCTACCTTAAGTACTTTTGATTCACTTAGTCTTGATGAACAAAAAGCACGTCTTATTTCAATAATTAATAAAAACAAATTGTATGTAGATTATTCACAAATAGATGATGAGTCATATGGTATTAGTGAAGCTGACAAACAATTTAGTAAATCATTTTATGAGGTAGAGAATGAATAATAATTTAGCTGATAAACTAAAAAATATATTAGATTATTTTCCACCTAAAGACCTTGATACATTTATTGTAAATGGACTAAATCCTAAAATTAAATTGAGAGATTACCAAACTAGAGCAATTCAGTCATTTATTTTGTATTATCTTGATGAAGGTAATACAAAATTACGTACTCAAGACAAAATACACAACCTATTTCAAATGGCGACTGGTAGTGGAAAGACAGTAATAATGGCTGCTTTAATTCTGTTTTTATATCAACAAGGTTATAGAAACTTTATTTTCTTTGTATCTCAAACCAATATTCTTGAGAAAACTAAAGAAAATTTTGCAAATCCAGCAAGTTCAAAATATTTATTTGCTTCACCTTTAAAACACTTCAATAAAACAATAAAAATTAATGTTGTTGATAATTTTCAAGCTTCAAACATTGATAAAGACTCAATTAATATATGTTTTACAACCATTCAAAAATTGCACAGTGACATTATTAGTCCACGTGAAAATGCTATGAGTGAATATGATTTTAGCAATCAAAAAGTAGTATTCATCAGCGATGAATCTCATCACCTAAATGCAAGCACAAAAGCCAAAAGTAAAGCACAAAAACTCGAGATTTTCGAAGAACCCTCTTGAGAAAACACGGTAATTAGTTTATATAATAAACACCCCGAATCTCTTTTACTTGAATTTAGCGCAACTGCAGGTCTTAATAATGAAGATATTAATAAAAAATACGCTGATAAACTAATTTTTGACTATCCTCTCAAAACTTTTAGAGACGAAAAATGAACCAAAAACTTTCAAAACATAAGTTCTGAGACAACATATTGACAAAGATCTCTTATAGCATTAATTATTAGTGAATATCGTCATATGCTTTTTAATGATTTAGGCTTAGAAATAAAACCTGTGGTTTTATTTAAGTCAAAAACCATTGCAGAAAGTAAGAAGTTTTTTGAAGAGTTTAAAGAAAAAATTCAAAAACTAAACATTGAAGATATAGTTGCTCTTGAAACTATTGATATTCCAATTATGAAGCAAAGTCTTAGTTACTTTAAAAATTTAGGACATCAAGACTATCAATTATTAGTTAATCTACTCAAAGAAAGTTTTCGTGAGCAAACACTAATCATTATTAACTCATCCACTGAAAGTGCAATTGATGCACAAATGCAAGTGTTGCTCAATACATTAGAAGATAAAGACAATGTCTTGCGTGGTATTTTTGTAGTTGATCAACTAAATGAGGGTTGAGATGTACTTAACCTTTTTGACATTGTTAGACTACATGATGAACGTCAAGAAAATACACGTGTAAAAACCAACAAGTATACAATTAAAGAAGCTCAATTAATTGGACGTGGAGCCCGTTATTGTCCTTTTGTGTATAACAATGATGAACAAAATCGTAACAAACGAAAATTCGATGCCGACTTAGGCAATAAATACCGTGTTCTTGAAACCCTTTATTATCACTGTAAAAATGATTCGCGCTATATCAATGACCTTCAAAATACACTTAAACAAACTGGTCTTATTGATGATGATAATGGTAAAGTAGTCGAAATTAAACTCAAAGAAGAATTTAAAAATTCGGAGTTTTTTCAAAATGCTTTAGTTTGAACTAACAAAAGAGTTCCAAAACAAAATAGTATGCCAAGCGAGCAAGATAAAGTTAATTTCACTAAAACTATTGATTTTAAAATTAGACAAATTAAGGCTAATGAGGAAAGACTTTTTGATTTAAATGCAGCATCAAATAATGAAATAGAAGAACTTAAAACTGTTCGAGAACTTAAACTTGAAGATGTTGAATATCACATTCTTGAGGGCTGTGCACTTTATTTTGAATCATTGAAGTTTGATTTTCTAAAATCTAAGTTTTCTAATCTTAAATCACTTCAAGAATTTCTAACTTCTTCTGAATATCTAGGTTCAAATGTTGAAATTATCTTTAAGTCTAATGACAAGAAAGCAAAAATAAGTGGAAGAGATATGTTTAATGCTGTTATGGAAGTATTTAAACAAATTGAAAATTATCTTTATTCGCTCAAAGATGCAAGTGTAGGTGAAAAAGTTCTCCGTCCTAAAAAACTTAAAGAAGTTATCGATGATAAATTAATATATGTTGCTAAAGTTGAAGATGAAGACGGAAACGGTAATCCTCAAAGTCAAGCAAGTGAAAAACTTAGAATGGACCTAAGTTCTAAAAAATGATATGTTTTTAATGAAAACTATGGAACAAGTGAAGAAAAAGAATTTGTCAAATGATTTAGCGACAATTATGCAGAGCGTCTCGAAAGCAAAAATATTGAATTCTATTTAGTTAGAAACGAACGATTCAGTGAACTTGCACTTTATGATTTTGATAATGGTAATCGTTTTGAACCTGATTTTCTTCTTTATTTCAAAACCGATAAAATAAATTCTCAAGTATTTGTTGAACCTAAAGGAACTCACCTACTTGAGCATGACAACTGGAAGGCAAATTTATTAAGTTTGATAAATAGTGATATCAATCTAATGCCTAATGATGGTAATTGAAAAGTTATTGGTATGCCTTTCTTCAATAAGTCAAAAATATCTGAATTCGAGCAAGAATTTAATAAATTTATTGAAAATTTATAACTCAAGCACCTAAAAAATAAATTATTTGATGTACCAATTGATTTCTAAACTTTAATGAACATTTGTTAAATTGATTTTCTACAGTGGACTTTTTAGTCTTGCTGCGCGGGTGTAAATTTTAATCAAAATTACACAAAACTAAAGTATTATTAATTTATATAATTTTAAGTGAGATAACTAATTATGATTTTATCTATAGATATTTGAGTTTTTGCAGTGTGAGCATTAAACATTATTGTAGTTCCACTCATCATTGCTACACTATTTATTACATCTTTTGGTTTTAGCAGTTTTATAAAGATGTTAAGACTAATCGTGCTACCTGAACGCATCAAAAACAATATACCAACTTCTTTAAATGCGCTTGAGTATGTATATAAAAAAATTGGAGTATTAAGCTGAATTTGGTTCAGTATTCTTGCAATTTGTGCTATTTTTTCGAGTGTGGTGTTCTTCGCATTTGGACTTATCAAAATGTATGACAATGTCCCTAACATAGTCTTTCACATTTTTTTGTTTGTTTCTAATTTTGCTTTGATTTTGACAATTGTATTTTTTGTAATACAAATCGTTATTTTTAAGGAAGTAAAATCATTGAAAAAAATATGCAACAAAGATTCTCAAAGCGTTCAAACACCTAATTTCGAACATTTAGACACTAATGAAAGCATTTCATTACCTTCATTTGTTAAAGTTAACTTAAATGGATATAGCAACTATAGAATTCTTCTATGGTCAACAAAATTTATTGCATTATTTTTCAAATTATTTAAAAAAGATAATGAGTTCAAAAAGAGTTTTCTTTATTTATTAAGCATTCTTGATTTTTCACTTATTGATGCTAACAATATTGATAATCAAGTATGAAAAGCATATCTTGCAAGATTTAAATAGTAAAAACTCCTATATAAAGTTATAGGAGTTTTTCTTTTATTTAATTCATTAATATTAAGGTACACTTGTATATTTTTATTGTGGTTGAGTCAAAATATCAGTAGTTATTTAGTCATAAAATACTGAAAATTCAGTGTTTAGGTAAATTTTGTCCATTGTGTCTTGTGCTGAGTAACAACATAGATATTAAGCTAAAATAAATTCAAACATGCACATACAATAGTGCGTGTATTAAATCAAATTATAGTGATAAAAAATAACGAAAACTACTCAAATATCAGTGTTTTCGTCATTTTTTTGTTGCTAAATTGTTTCGTTGATAAATGTTGCTATAGCATCGCTTTTATTATCACCAATTATTATATCGGCAGCCCCTTTTGCATCTTGTGTTGCATTACCCATAGCAACACCAATGCCGGCATATTTTAGCATTTCTATGTCATTGCCTGAGTCACCAAAGCAATAGACATCACTTGTGCTTATATTGAGTTTATTGGCCGCATATTTAACACCACTTCACTTATTTATGTCTTTTGCATTGATATCAACATAGACTTCATTTGTGTATTTAACCTCATATTTTTGGCCAAGTTTTTCTTGTATCTTAAGAAATTCGCGGTAAATTTCGTCCTTAGGACCACGTAAAGCCATCTGTACAATTTGGTCTTTATTTTGCAAGGCAAAGCGTTTAAATTCTTGTTGGTCGCATACTTTGAACTTGTTTATGTCCATAACGTTTTGTTTGCTTAGTCACTGTGGTGGTTGAGAGGAATTGAGATATGATGTAGTTTCTTGCGTTGTGTCTATACGCATAATGTAGTTGTGATTGAGAGTAGCGTCAAAAAGGATTTCAAAAGCATCAAGAGCAACATTTCCTAGAATGCTAATTTGTTTTGTGGTAGTGTTATAAAGCACAGATCCATTTGAAGCGACTATATAACTAAACATATTGACATTTTCGCCAAGCGAAACTAAGATGTTTGGTAATGATCGGCCAGTAGAAATGAGATTGTGATGGCCTAATTTTTGAGCGTTGCGTAGTGCAATTTGTGTGTTTGGATGCATATCGTTGGCCTGCATAAATAGAGTTCCATCAAGATCAAAAGCAAATATTTTAGACATATTTTCTCCTTAGCATTATTGCTTTAATTCTATCAAATTTGGTGTAATTATTGTACATATTGTATTGGTTATTTAGAGGCTTTAAGCAGTGTAAATTTTGCCCAAATATACTCATAAGTGTGTATATTGGTCAAAAAAAGTAAAGAAAAAACTAGGCAAAGATGCCTAGTTTTGATGTGGTTTTAACGAATTGATTTGTCATATACTTTACCCGAAGCAGCAGGGGCATGCGACTTGCGAGCTGTAAGCATAATAACAATTAATGAAAGAACATATGGAGTAATAGTTAACATACCACTATATTGTCTTAATTCAGGAATTCATGTACCTGAAGAGAATGAAAGTGCATATAAGAATGAGAATATTAATGAGATACCTGAAACAATAAATATGTTTCATTGACCCATAATCATGATTGCTAAAGCTAGATAACCATAACCTCTAACATCACCGTTGAATGAAGAACCTAGGTTTTGTGCAAAGATTGCACCTGCAATACCTGCAATAGCACCAGAAATTAAAATTCCTTGTCATTTAATGCTATAAACATTAATTCCTGCAACATCAGCAGCTTGAGGATTTTCACCAACTGATCTATATCTAAGACCTCAACGAGTTTTGTATAGTGCAAATGCACCGATTGCAATAACTAGCAATGTAACAACAAGTTTAAATGAGATTAAATCTAGAGGCACTGTTGCACCAACATTAAGATTATATTGTAGTTGAGCTATTGTATTAGCAGGTCTTTTTGAACCATTTCCAAATATTTCAAGAAGAAGAATAGCTAGTCCAAAAGCTAGAAGGTTGATAGCAAAACCACTGATTGTGTGTTCACTTTTTAATTTAATAGTTGCATAACCATGAAGTAGTGCGAATAATGCAGCAAATAGCATTGCAACTATTGTACCAAGTATTATAAAGCCACCTGGAACATTATTTGCACCACCTGGATAAACTTTGGACATAATATCTGCAAATGAGAGATATGTGGCTGCACCAATTACCATCATCCCGTTAATACCAATGTTTACAATACCAACTTTTTCACAGAATAAACCACTTATTCCACCGAGTGCAAATAAACAGAAGAATATAATAAGGTTATTATAGACATTGACAGATAAATTTAATAATAACATTTATTTTACCTCCATTTTGCTGGTGTTTAGTTTTGCTCTGTAGCACTCCTTAAACATTGTGATTTGTTCTTTGATAAATGAATTGAATAGTTCTTTAAAACTATTTTTTGTATTTTTAACAGATGCGGTGTATTGTTGTTTTATTTTGAATTTAGCATCGCTACCTAATTCTTTCATTTCATTAAGAATTTGGTATTTTTGTGCGTTTATGCTTTCAAAATATTCAATAGTTTCTTGGTCACTATTTTTATAATTCATTGCTTTGCTTAAAAATTGGTTTGTTATTTTTTTCAATTCTAATTGCAAGTTTTTAATTTTTTGAGCTTTAGAAATTGTATCTGCTTGCAAACTTAATCTATCAGTTTGTAGAGATGAAAGGGCCGCTTTAAATGATGTTCATGTGCTGATTTCATCACTATGAGTGTTTTTTAACTCTTTTATTTGTGTTTGAATTTGAGCACATTTTTGAGCAAGTTTTGCTAGTTTTGCATCATTAAGTCTGGTTTGTAGTTTTCAAAATGCGTTTTGTTGATTAATTTTATGAGTAGAGTTTTGCAATGCTAACACATTTCTTTGCAATTGTTTTTGTTTATCTTGATAAATATGTTTTTGAGTAATGTAATTTAATTTAGCTTGGTGAAGTTGAATTTGCAATTCATGAACTTGGTTAGCATGCAAGATAAGTGTGTGTGCTCGTTGTGATAAAACATTGTTTTTAAGCATTTGTCTTTGGTGTTTAAGCTCAATTTCATTGAGTTTTTGCTCAAATTCAACAAGATTTACTTTACTTACATTGAGTTTAAGTTTATGAACTTTGAGTTCATAACTTCGAATTAGACGATGACGTTTAAGCTGTAATCTGAACAATTTTTTATTAGCTCGCGTACGATAATCACGTTGTAGGAATGCTAATAATGTAAAGTATCGAGCAGGTTTAAAGTTAAGAAACATTAATGAGGTAGCTGCAAGATAAAGAATAAGCGAAGTAATAACTTGAATGTCTTCTTGTTTAACGAATGTAGGTGCAAATTGAAGAGGTTGACGAGCATTGTAAATACCTGTATAGAATAAACTTGTAAACAATATACCAACAGGTGAGTTTAAGGCTAAAAGGCTAATTGCAATACTTTCAAAACCAATTGCTAATGGTTGAGTTATGCTACCATATAAAGGTGAAGGTGCTACAACATAATAGAAGAAGCCGGCAATACCACTAATTCCTCCTGAAGCACCTAGAATTATAATGGTTAGTAATTTATCATTTACACCCATGTATTTACCATTGGTTTTTGATATCCCTAGCATTTTTATTTTGTAACCTAAAGATGTGAAACTAAATATAAATGCTCCAATAATTACTAAACCAATGAGTGAAACAAGACCAATGATACTGAATATATTTTTAACATTTTGTGAAATTGTAATGGCTCCAGGTGTGACACCCTCATTTTCAACGCTGAAGTAATATGCTATTTGTTTTGGATCTAAACCTTTTCAGAATAAAGGAGCAGATGAAAGTTGAAATAAAGCCATTGAAATACCAACAACTATTCAGTTAAGCATTATTGTGGTAATAACTTCGTGTACATTTAAGTATGCTTTTAATACACCAGCAATTATTCCTAATAATGCTGCAAGTGCTACAGAAGCAATTAATGCTATAACAAGATGTGAAGGTGTTACTTGGTTGGTATTATTGTGTCCTCAATGGATAAATAGTGCAAATGAAGTAAAACCAGTCGCCATCATTTGACCTGGAATCCCTATATTAAAGAGTCCGGCTTTAAAACTAATAGCACATGCAAATGAACTAAATCCAAAAATAAGGAAGAAATTAATGATATATTCTTTTCTTGATTCTTTAAAGCTTTCAAAGATTACTTTAAATATATCAAAAGGGTTTAGAGCAATATTTTTTGATATTCCTGAGTTTAGCACCATATATAAAAGTGCAATGAATATACCAAATCCAAGCGCTCATAATGAAGAGGCGACTTTTCGGCCAGTTGATTTTGTTTTATCACGTCTTATAAATTCTGACATTTTTTGGCCAAATGTTGCGAATGCTTGTTTAATATTTGTACGATTAGACTGCATTGTTTATTGCTTCCTCCTCTCCTTTAACTTCGTTTAATTTTTGATTGAAAATTTCTTCAAAATTTGCATTAATATCATTAATTTCAGATTTTAGTTCTTGATTAAGTTGCTTGATTTGTTGAAGGGCCAAGTTTATATTTTCATTTATATCTTTATTAAGATCATTGTATTTTGTAGATATTGAGGCTAAAAGTTTATTTTTAGACTCTTGTTTGTTATCTTTGTCAAACCAAAGTTCTTTTTCTTCAAGTTCTTGTTGTTGATTGTAGATTTGTTCAAAGTTTAAATCACATTCTTTAATTTCAGCTAAAAATTGCTTATTAAATTGTTTATTTTGATGTCTTAATGATTCAATGTTCAATTTTTGTTTTTTAATTAGAGCAACATATTTAAGATTAGTAATTTTTAAATAATTACTCATTGATTTTTGAATGTTGTTAGCATCAAATCAGATATCAGCATGCTCTTCGTCTAATTTTTGATAGAAGATAATTTCAAAATTATTTTTAGCTTCTTTTATTTGATTTTTGTGTTCATTTTGAACTTGTTGAAGCTGTTGTTGTGCTTCTTTAAAGTTTTGTTTTATTTCGTCAAGATGATCTTTGCTTGCGCGAGTAGTTTTAGCAATATAAAGCGCTGATTTTAGTGTTGCAATATTGAGTTTTGATTTTTCAATGAGTGAATTGTATTTTTTTTCAACAATGTTTAAATAACTTTCACGTGATTCATCAACGTTTTCAGGATCGAATCAAATGTCAGCGTTATCGTTGGTGCTTGAAGACATAAATTTACCAATTTGTTGTCTGGATACGTCTTTTGCATCTTGAATCGATAAGATTCTACCTTCATTGATAACTGCAATAGTGTCAGCTAATGCTAAAACTTCATCAAGTTCATAAGAAATAAGTAGAATAGCTTTTCCATTTTGCTTTTCTTTAATTATCTCTGAGTGAATATTAGTAATTGCACCAATATCCATACCTCTAGTAGGTTGAACTATGATTATGAAGTCATGGTCGAAAAGCATCTCTCGACCAACAATGAATTTTTGCTGGTTTCCACCTGAAAGAGAACGAGCTATACTTTTTGCACCTTGTGAGCTACGAACATCATATTTTTGAATAATTTCATCAGTGAACTTAGCAATATTTTTTTGCTTTAGAACACCAAGTGATTGAAATTGTTTATCTCATAGACGTCTAATAATTGAGTTTTCTTCAATTGTATAGTCAAGAATTACACCATGGTGGTGTCGATCGGCTGGTATATAAGCCATATGATCTTTGCTACGAACATATGCAGATTTTTTGGTTATGTCTTTTAATGCATATGTGTTATTTTTGTTATCTTTGACACGTAAAAAGATTGAACCTTTTGAAGGAGAAACTAAACCACCAACAACGTGTTCAAGTTCCTCTTGTCCATTACCTGAAATACCTGCAATTGCAAATATTTCACCTGCATGTACATCAAAAGAAATATTTTTTAGATTCTTGTGTAAGTTGTGTGTTGAAATGTTTTTAAGTGAAAAAACGACATCTTCTCTAGTTGCTGGCATACTATTTTTGACTTCAATAACATCTGAACCTACCATTGCTTTAATAAGTTCTTCAGTTGTTGTATTTTTAACATCAAAGTTACCCGCAACCTTACCAAGTCTAAGCACAGTTGCAGTGTCTGCAACTTGCTCGATTTCTTTTAGTTTATGCGATATAAAAATTATTGTTTTGCCTGCTTTTTTAAATATTTCAAAAGATTGTAGCAAACCTTGAATTTCTTCATCGGTTAAAACTGCAGTTGGTTCATCGAAAACCAAAATTTCGTTTCCACGATAAAGCATCTTCATAATTTCAACTTTTTGTTGAGTTGAAACAGTTGCATCACCTGATTTTTGGAATAAATCAAAGTGCAAGTTATAGGTGTTTTGCAATGCTTTAATTTTTTTGATGGCAATATTTCTGTTTATTACATCAAATTTTTTAACTCATTCATCACCTAAAATTATGTTATCTAGGTTTGTGTATATATCAACTAATTTAAAGTGCTGATGGACCATTCCTATTCCTGCTTCATTAGCATCATTTGGTCCAGTAAAAAGCACTTTGTTGCCATTTACTAGTATTTCTCCACTAGTTTGTTCGTAAAGACCGAACAAAATGGACATTAAAGTGCTTTTTCCAGCCCCGTTTTCACCAATTAGTGCATGTATAGTTCCTTTTTTAATTTTGAAACTAACATCACTATTAGCAATAATTCCGGGAAAAGTTTTAGTTATATTTCTAAATTCAACAGCAAACATTATCTTTTAATCAATAATTCTTTTGCAAGCTCTTCAATTACAGACACTGCTGCTGGTTTTTCTTTAGTTTCACTAGTTGAGTAATCTGTAGAACCTTTTTTAGCTTTTTTACTTAAAAGAGTTTTGTACATTTCAGTTGGATCAGTATCTTTTGCTTTTTTAAGTTCTTCAAACAACGCTTTAGCTTTAACTAATGCTTGTTCTGCTAGAGTTTTTTTATCACCATCGATGTATGTACTTGATACATCAACTCATTTTTCATCAATTCCACCTTTGAGAACTCTATCATTTGTTTTGTGTTTGTCACTATCAATTTCTGAATCAAGTTGTTTATCAACACCTAATTTACCTTCAATACTTTTTCATAGTTCTTCTCAGTTATTTGATGTAGGAGTTGTTGCTAAAAGTCCAACAATATCATATGTAGATTGACTTAGATTTTTCAATATTGAAGTAAAGAATCTGTTTTTACCTTTTTCAGTAGCTTGTGCTTGGTCTGTATCAACACCAACTATATATTTGTTTTGACTTGTAAATGTAGGGTCATCAAGAACAACAAATGTTGCAGGTCCAGCAACTGGAAGAATTAATTTAGCTCCAGAAGCAGTTGATTGTTGAACTGCAGTTGCCATTTTTGGTTCAGTAGCATTAAAACCAGTACTTAAGTTTACGTTTGCTTCTGTTGAGTGTACTTTTTTGTTTTCATCTGTTTGTTGTGAGTTTCAGTATCAAACACCTTTATAGAAACCTTCAATAAAGTCAGTTACACCAGCGAAGTTACCACCACCAAATGATGTAAATGTTCTATCTTTTGCTTCTGCTTCATTAGATAAAAACATTGCAGCTGCATAACCAGCGATTCATGCACCTTCTCTAACATTGAAGTCTTGGTAGTGTGATTTTAAGTCTAAACCACTTGCATAATCAGCACCAATAATTTTTGAACCATTTTCTTTAAATTTTTTTACATTTTCAGGATTGCTGAAGAATGATTTTAAGTGTTTAGCGTGTAGAAAACCAGGAGCTACTCAGATTTTAAATTTACTATCTAAAGCAGCTTGATATGCTTTTACATATTCCCCATTTTTAACGTCTTGAACACCAATTTTTGAAATTGGATATTTGTTTTGTTTTCTTGTGAAGTTTAAAACACCTTCTCAAGCAGATTGGTTGAATGATTTATCATTGATATCACCACCATCATTAATAAGCACAATTGATGGAGCTTCTTTAGCTTGTTCATCAGTAAGATTGAATTTATCATTAAGTACAACATTTGCAGTTGCCACAGATGGAGCAAGAGGGTGATCATATGCACGCACTGCACATGCAACAGTCACAGCAGGAACTAGTCCAAGTACTGAACTAGCACCTAAAGATAATAGTAATTTATGTTTCATTTTTATATGCCTCCAGAATAACGCAATTTTCATTGCTCATGATACCTTTTGTATCGCTATTATTATATATATATTTATTTTATTAAAATATTTATTAGTTAATAATGGACTTAATATTGAATTAAAAATTGAATTTGGTAATATTTTCATATATTTTTCATTATTTAAAATAAAAAACTAGGAATTAACCTAGTTTATTAATATCTTATTTTGTAGCAAGTTCAACTAATGAAGCAAATACTTTTGGCTCATTAATTGCAAGTTCAGAAAGCATTTTTCTATTAATTGATACGTTTGCTTTTTTGAGTCCGTTAATAAATTGTGAATAATTAACTCCTTGTGCTCTAACTGCTGCATTAATACGAGCAATTCAAAGTTTTCTGAAGTTTCTTTTTACTTGTTTACGGTCTCTAAATGCATATGTTCATGATTTTACAACGGCTTGTTTAGCAACTTTATAGCCTATTGATTTGTGTCCAAAATAACCTTTAGCTAGTTTTAATCATTTTTTTCTTCTAGCTCTTGTAACTGTTCCGCCTTTAACTCTCATAGTTTCGTTTTCTCCTTAATTATTAAAATAAGCCTTTGAATCTTTTGATGTCAGATGCGTGCATTTGAACAGATTTACGTGCTTGACGTTTTTGTTTTGTGGTTTTATTTTGGGCTAAATGTGAACGGTATGCTTGTTCTCTTAAAACTTTACCTGTACCAGTAATTTTGATACGTTTTTTAAGAGCACTTTTAGTTTTCATTTTAGGCATGCTTACTCCTTAAATTATTCTGCATCATCTTCATCTTGATCTTCGTTAGATGAATCTGAATTTTCAGAACTTTTTGTAGTGTTTTTATCTACTATGTTGTTTTCTTTTTTATATTTTGCAACTTTTATTTTGTTAGGTTGTAAATATAGATCAAGAAACTTGTTATTAACCAAAACCGCTTCTTTTGTGATATCAGCTATGTCTTCTATTAGTTTATAGAACTTATTCATTGTTTCATGACCTAGTTCAGGACGCGATATTTCACGACCTCTAAATTTAAGACTAACTTTTAATCTATCACCATCAAGTAAAAATTCTCTTGCTTTACGAGCTTTAACTTGCAAGTCATGATCACCAATCATTACAGTTAAACGAATTTGTCGATTTTGAATAATAGTTTGTTTTTCCTTTGCAGCTTTTTGTTTTTTCTTTCGTTCGTATTTGAATTTTCCATAATCTAAAATTCTTGCGATAGGTTTAGGGTCCACAGTAATTAACACTAAATCCATACGATATTCTTTAGCAGTTTCAATTGCCTGACGAGTTGGTGTAACACCTAATTTTTCGCCTTCTGGTCCAATTAAAAATACCTTTGAAAACGGAATATTATTGTTAATCATATGTTCTGCAACAGGTTTTTTTGATTTTGTATTTGTAGGTTGTATAATAACTCCTTAATAATAGATAAATAAAATTAAAGTGGTTTCACCACTTTCTAAACTACTTCATAAAATGACTTTTAATTGTAGCTAGAAACCCAAGGCTATATGGCCATCAGGTGAGATGTGATCTACTTTCTGCAATTAAACATTGCTTTTTAATTTTAACATAAAATATAGATTATATAAGAATTGAAAAATAAAAAATTTTTTACCAATACACACATTTTTGAGTAGTATTGGTAAAAAACGCATTCTATATAACAAAATTTATCAATAATTTTTCAAATTCTTTGACTACTTCATATTTAAATTCGTCAGAGTGCTCTTGTAAATATTTTAGTAGTGAATTTCACATATTTTGTGAGTCTTGGTGGATTAAATAAACTTCAATATTATCTGCTCCACTCTCTCAACATTCATCTAATTCTAACTCAAAATTTTTGAGTGCTTTATTAATATTTGTTTCATTGCCTATAACTATTTTTTGCATTATTATCCTATCTTCATTTTTTGGCTAAAATTCAGGCCATAATTCGTTTTATTCTTGCTGAAGTATATCGTTTTGATACACATGCAAGAACAAATTCATCATATGTTTTGTGATGAATATTTTTTAGTAATAAGTTTTCAATACCCTCAGAAATTAATGGTATTTTTTTAATTTTTCTTATTGCTGTATTTCTCAGTATTTTTTTGAACTTCTCGTATAAATTTTCTATGAATAATGGCTTTTTGATAACTGATGGACTATACTGAGAGATGTCTAAATTGTGACGCAACATATTTCTAAGATGTGAAGCTGAAGCATATGAATCAATAGGCTCATCAGCATGGAAACTTATATTGCGTTCAATTGTATAAACTTCAATATTTAAATTATTTTTAACGATTGTTTTAACATACTCAAAGCCTAAAATATCATTAGGAAGCGAATAAGATTGACCAGTTAATTGTTCAAGAGCAATCGCAAATGCTTTTGGATAACCTAATTTATCAATTTTAATAAACTTGCGGATTAATTCATTGAATTCTTCTTCATGCTGAATTAAATATTTTGCAATTTGCTTCATTTGTTCAACATTGTTTGACTCAGAACCAAAAACAAGTTTATCTATTTTTGCTTTATGAAGCGCAATAACTGCATTATGAGCAAAAATATGAGCAGCTTGCACACTTTGTTCGAATTTAAGTTTGATTACTTTATTAACACCATATTTTTTAGCAATCTTTTTTCTATGTGCAAATGTATCAATACATAACTCGCCACGTTGAGAGAATTTATCAGACATAGCAACAACTATTTTTTCATTTGGTCATTTCTGTTTGATTCAATTAAGTTGCCGTATGTGTCCATTATGAAAAGGGTTGTATTCAACGATTATTCCAATAGCCATTTTTGCCTTCTTTTTAATTTATTAAATCGTTTTAAATTATAAAAAATAAATTATAATTGTTAAGCAAATATGCCTGAGTGGTGGAATGGTAGACACCGTAGACTCAAAATCTACTGGAGAAATCCGTGCAGGTTCAAGTCCTGTCTCAGGTACCATATGTTTATTCGCCTTACAAACACAGCAAGTAGTTGCTGTGTTTTAATTTAATACTTATAAAGATATTTCATTGAATTTTTAATTCGATATTACTGAATCAATTTTTTGTGGTTTTATGATGTTTAAAAAGTCAAAAAGAGTTTAACGCTTTGGTTTATGTTTATAAATAAGTTTTAGGTTCAATAATTTTGCTTTTATACACGTTTTAGAGTACTTTTGGTAAAAAAATAAGCACAATATTTAGAAATCTAATTGTTTAATTAGATAAATTATTAATTAACATTATTTTTACCAATACACACGTTTTTGAGTACTTTTAGTAAAAAAAACGCACGTAAGTGCGTTATGTTGTAAATATATTTTATTTTGTTTTACGACGACGTACAACTGAACGTCAAATTGCAAGAGCAATTAATGTGAGTGGAATAAAGATGGTTACTAATACTATAACTAGATAAGCAATTAGTCAAGCTTTGTTTCGATCTTTTCGAGCTTTGTTAATTTGTTCGTGTATTTCTACACTTTTTTCACCTAAAAAATCATCTAAATCTGCTAATCGCTTTTTGTCAACTAATAACATAATTACATAAAAGACAACTAAACTACACATTCCGATAACACTAATTAGGCAATAAAGCAATGTGTTTCCAAAACCCTTATTAAGTCATTCGCGTCAAGGTAAATCTATAACAATATATGTTTGTCAATTTAGTTTTAGTCGATCAGCTTGATATAAACCAAAAATTATTGCAGTAATTAAACCTCAGTAAGTCAATATAAAAATCAATATTCAAGTAATGTTTACACCTTTTAAAACAATTCTTTTGTATGCAAGATGAAACGTGTTTGATGATGTGTAATCACCATTGCTTAAGGCTTCACGATATCGTTTAATTGTGTTGCTTCATTGTACATCTTCAATTGAATTTTTTGTACCTAGTGCAAAAAATATGAAAGCAGTTGATGCAAAAAATATCAAATAACCAATATATTTTTTATCAAAAGGAGGTACTTTAGAGTATGCAAAAGCAAACAATATCAAACTAATTAACATTAGAGAAAATGAGATGCCTAAATTCAATTTTTTAATAATTTTTTCAGAACGAATAACGCGAAATGCTCGTGGAGAAATTTGACCTTGCGGGTCTTTTACTTGTTTTTTATCTTTGTTTTCAATTTCAGTTTGCACAACTTCCATTGTTGTTGTGTCTTGAAGCGGTTTATATTTCATAGTATTATTATATATATTTATTATTTTTTTTGTGGTATTCATTTTTGCAAATAACAAAAAAAATCACAAAAAAATATGAAATTTTTTTCTCATTACAAAAAAAGTGCATTATAATAATGGCGTTATGTTACAACAAACTTATTCATCTAAACGTATCAATTGAATTAATGGAATGGCAATTAACGCGATTTCTATTTAATTTGATACCTGGTGAATAAAATATATTTTTAGGAAGGCAGGTTGATAATAACGAACCTGCTTTTTTTCTAAAAATACTCAAAATACTATAGAGGAGCCTTCTATAAGAGTAAATAGTGGAGCAGGCAAGCTAAGAAACTATTGAAAGGATAAGAAGGCCGAATTGTTTAAGTAGGCATACTTAATCAATGGCAACAATTCATAACAGTTTGTTGCTCTTTGGAAGCATTGGTGCTATAGTCTTATAATTGTAATAAACCATACTTTATTATTTTGTAAGACTCGAGGAGCTATAGAGTCTTACAAAATTTTTATTTTTAAAAATTATGAGGCTTCAACATAACAAAATCAAAATTCAATAAAAATTTAAAATTTAGAGGTATTATGAAAAAAAGACGTTTATGACTAGTCCCGTTGTCTTTTGGTGCATTACCATTAGTGGGTCTAGCAGCTGCATGTAGTGGAGGTAGTGGTGGAAGCACAGGCACTACTAAAAGATCACAAATAAAAGATTCAGAATATATAACTCAAAGAGTTGCTCGAACTGGTTCTAATTCACCATTTAAGGCAAAAGAATTTTCACAAGATACATCAATTACTTATGGTAGTTGACAGAGTAGACATTATGAAGCAACAGCAGCATCATTAATAAGAAAAAGAATTGTCGGTCAGCCAGAGATAAAAAAAGAATTTGATAGAAGCACACGACAAAATTCATATAAAATTCACAAACCATCAGTATGAAGTTATAAATTAGAGTATGCAAAATCAGTAATTGTTACAACAAAAGATGGTAAAGTTGAAACATTTGATAAAGATGATGCACAATTATTAGATACACCAAAAGATGGTCTTTATCATGAAGCTTTAGTTCAAGGTTTATCAAAAGATTCAAAAAGCATTAACTCACAACACTTCTTTGAAACTTTAAAAAATGCAACAAAACTACAATTTGAAGTTAAAAAAGGTACTAAATGAGTTGATAAAGAGGGTAAAGAAACAAAATATGAGGTTGTACCAGAAGATTTCTACATTTCATGAATGCGTACAAGATTTTTAGGAGTTAAAGAAAGACAAGTTGAAGGTAAACTAAAAGGTGTTGAGGTAGCAAAATTAGACGAATTATTGACTAATGCAGCTGATCAAGGTTCTACATACTTTAGCGAACAATTAAGATATCCTAATGACTATATTTTTGGTCTTTATGACATTGATGTTGCTCCAATTAGCCAAAAAGATAAATTTATAGAGGATGGCAAAATTACATTCAATAAACTTGCTACTTCACAAGTTGGTAAATTCGATTTATTATTTAGTCATCTAACAGCTTCACAAGAATTTTCAGCAGCACCAAGTCAATATATTAAAGAAATGGTTGAAAAAGGTACAATTCCACAACTAAAATCATTTAAAGACTCAAGTGTTGTTGATTCAAGTTTGATTAATGCAATTCCAAAAGATAGTTTATTAGCACTTGCTGGTACATATTGATATGGATTTAACACTGAGAACAACTTGTATGCAGGTGGATACTACTATGCAGGTTATGATCAATCAACACAAGAAGAAAAATGAGTTAAAAACGATCATTATGTAGACCAAGATTGAGTTAAATCAGATCGTTCTGTAAGAGAAATAAGACAAAGATATTTTGCTAATGGAAACGAAGATCAATTTAAACAAACTCAATGAGACGACTACTTAAATGGTCGAATAATATCAATACCTTATATATTAGTACCTGATTCGGATAAATCAAAAGTTGATAGCAAAGGTGAAGAATATGGTGTAAAACATCTTCAATCATTGAACAAAAATTCATTAATGTTTGAACAAGGATGATCATTTGTACCAGCCTTTGAAAACTTGCCTGAAGATTTTGATCCTGCTAAAAAAGAATCAATTGATAAATTAGTAGGTGAAGCTTCTTATAATGATGCGTTTGCAAAACTTGCTTATGGTAAAACTTTACGTGAATTGCTTGAGGATAAAATTAAAGGTTATGATGCATTACAAACATTCTATACTGGTAAAACTGCAACTCGATTTAGAAACCTATTGTCTTTAGCAATCAACTTTGAGTATGTTTCATCATTTGTTTCAGATGGTAAACAAAAAATGTATCTTGCAGGACTAGCTCCTGATGCTAGTTGAGGTGGAAAAGACCAATTAAGTGCTTCAACCAAAACACCACGTGACTCATATGAAGAATTACACAAATTTAGCTATCTAAAAGAAGACGGAACTTGATCAGAATCTAAAGGATACAGCGATTACTCACAGCGTTCAAGAACTGCTTCTTCAGATTTGGAAAAACTAAAATCACCTCATTTTGAAGCACTAAAAAAAGAAATGAAAAAACTTTTAGATGATGCAGGTATTAAAGCAGATGAAAAAGTTAAATGACAACAAACATTTAGATGAATAAACTGACTTCCATTAAAAATGGAAACAATCTATAAATTAATGCCTGAACTTTATAAAGAATTAGACCCTCGTCTAGAAGCAAAATTTGTGAAATATGAACGTGCTCAAGCTGCTGATTGACGTGCTCAACACATTTTTGGTCGCTCACCATTTACAATTGGTGGTTGAGGTTATGACTATGATTCAGCAGGTTCTGGTTTCGATGGTTTTTCAAATACGCTAAAACTTTCAATTCCTTTAGCAATTATTGCTCAAAAATCTGGTGACAAGTACACTCAACAACAAAAAGACTTTGCAAAATCATTCCCTAGAATTTTCAAATTAAGTGAAGAACTAAACAAATGAGTTAAAGAAGAACTTGATAAAAAATCATTCACACTTTCAATACCTTTTGAAAAATTAAGCACACTTTCTTTAAGAGAACTAAGTGAAATACACAGTGAATATCACAAATATAAATTGGAAAATGGAAAACTAGTTCACAGAACCGATTCAGAAATTAAATCAACAGATGCAGACTTATCATCAGTAACATCAAGATTTTTCACAACATACATATCAACATTAAGCAACCAAGAAATTCTAGAATTATCAAAAGAAATTACTTCATATTCAGGTGTAACTATTGGTGTACTTAAATCTATTTCTCTAGAAAGATTTACTCCAACATTAGTAAACGACCACTTTATAAGACCATTTACTGGTCCTGAACAATTATGATACATGGATATTGAAGTGGTACAATAATCTATTATGTTTAAATATATTACTAAAAGAATGGCCCTGGCCATTCTTACATTATTTGTTGTGCTAATCTTTTCATACACACTGGTTGTATTATTTATCAAAAACCCCTACGAAATTCAATTACTTAGTGAAAATAATCATGCACAGAGATTGGCTTTGGAAGCAAAATCAAAAGAGTACAATGAAATTCCAGTTATTGTAAAAATGGCTCAATATTTTGCTAAATTCTTCAGATTTGACTATGGTGAAATATTCAAACCAACAGGTGGGTACAACACAATTCCTGACTTATTCTTTAAACCACTTGGCTGAAGTATATTGGTTTCATTACCTTCATTTATTATCTCTTCAATTTTAGGAGTAATGATTGGTGTTTTGGCCGGTTATAAACGAGGTACATGAATAGATAATGCAATAAGCGCTTTTGTTTTTGTCTTTATTGCAGTCCCTAGTTTTGTCTTAGCTCCAATTATTCTTGGTATATTCCAAAAACTTGGATTTGATACTCGTTTTATTCACCCTAGAGAGGTTGGCGAAGGATGAGGCAGCACAATATTGTCTGTTATTCCAGCCATTGTTGTTGTTTCACTTGGTTCACTTGCAGGATATACACTTTATTCACGAAATCAAGTAGTTACAGTGCTAACATCAAATTATGTTTTAATTGCTAAAACCAAAGGTTTGAGCAATTGACAAATTTTCCGCAAATACGTATTTAGAAATATTTCAATCCCGCTTGCTACTGTAATTATTCCTTCATATTTGATCTTGCTTTCTGGTTCTATTATTGTTGAGCAGTTCTGATTTATTCCGGGTACTGCGACAACAATTGCAAACTCATTCCCTAATGGTGAAATAAATGTTGTAATGTTTAGTGTCTTTTTCTTCACAGCTCTTGGTCTTTTTACACAAATTATTGTTGATATTTCTTATCCATTCATCGATCCACGTATCAAATATCAAGCAAGCAGCGGAATTAATATTTTCCAAATTTTTAAAGCTCATAAATTACGTAAAATGCAATGAGCTAATATTCAAAAACAACTACAAGGAGGTCAATAATGTCGCAAAAATTTAAATTTGTGCAAGCAAAATATAGTCTTAGTGATGAATTGGCCTCAAAATTTGTACTCAGTAATCGCGAAAAACACAATAACAATATTGCTGGTAAACCTAAAATATTACTTATTGAAATTGTTAAAAGATTTTTTACTAACCCTGCTGTTCTTATTGCTTTTGTTGTATTTTTTGCAATTATTATTGCTGCAGCTGTTGTAACTTTAACTTCACCTTATCCAGCAGTAAAAAGAATTGATGAAAACTTTTCGCAAAGAGTTGCGAACTTCTATGAACTACCCCCACTTTTTTCACCATTTAAAGAAACATCTAATCAAGAAATTATAAATAACCTTTATGATTGAAGCGATCCTAATAAACCGCATTATTACAGTATTCTTAAGGATTATGCAGTCTTTGAAGAAATTAAGCCTGGAGAAATTTTGCGTTATGATGCATACAAATATTTTGAAGGGGCTCAACTACTTTCAAAATTAGTTAAATATCACGAAATTAATAATTCTTGACCAACACTTGAAAATAATGCAAGTTTAATTGCTGAATTTAAAGCACAAATACCACATTTAAGAACATTTTTTGGTACTAATAAACAAGGTTCAGATATCTGAACAACTGTATGAACAGGAACACTTGAAAGCTTGTGAATTGCACTTTTAGTTGCTACTGTTGAAATAGTTATTGGTGTTTTTGTTGGCGCATACTTAGGTTTTAATACTGGTAAATGATTAGATACATTTATGATGCGTCTTATTGAGATCTTTACTTCTCCTCCTTCAATAATTTGATTGCTACTTTTTGTTACGGTTTGAGGAACTAACCCTTGAGTATTGATTGCCGGTTTACTTTTTGTTGGCTGAACTGGTCCTATTGGTGTTACTAGACTTTTTATTATTACTGTAAAAGATGAAGAGTACATATTGGCTGCTAAAAGTATTGGAGCAAGTACTAAAAGACAAATCTTTTTACACGCTTTACCAGCAATTTTAGGAAAAATTGCATTGAGTTATGTACGTAGAATTCCTTCAGTAATTCTTTCAATTGCTTCATTAGCCTTTTTAGGATTTTTCAAAGATGATAATTCAGCTAACTTAGGTAAATTTATGCTTGATAACCTAAGTGATTCAAAAACAAATATTTGATTGCTAATTTTACCTGCCTTCATTTTGCTAAGTATTTCAATTAGTTTACAATTTATTGCAGTCGGTCTACACGATGCACTTGACCCTAAAGTTATTAAAGTCAAAAGATAGGAATTTATGACACAAGATATTATTCAAAATAAATCAGAGCAAAGTAAACTTAGCAAACTTCAAACAAAATCACTCGAAGATGACTTACTTTTAGTTGTTAAAAACCTAAGAGTTGACTTTAAAAATGGACGCAAAAACTTTATTCGTATTGTACGGGGTCTTGATTTAGCCATTAAAAAAGGTGAAATAGTTGGGCTTGTTGGTGAATCAGGCTCAGGTAAATCAGTAACTTCAAAAGCTTTAATTAATGTTAATGAAGGTGCATTATGTACAGCAGATACACTTCAAATTGAAGACCTAGATTTAACAAAAATTACCAATCAAAAACAATGACAAGCAATCAGAGGACACTATATTGGTTATATTCCTCAAGATCCTTTAACTTCACTCAATCCAACAAGAAAAATTGGTAAGCAACTTTTAGATGCATTGAATTTAAATGATGAATGAAAATCTAAACCATATATTGAAAAGCGAAACTACCTAGTTTCGCTACTAGATGAGTTTGGTATTGTTGATCCACAAGGCGTTTTTGATCGTTATCCACACACACTTTCAGGTGGTATGAAACAAAGAGTTGTAATTGCTATGGTTATTGCTTTACGACCAAAATTAATTATTGCTGATGAACCTACAACAGCACTTGATCCTACTGTTCAAGCCTCTGTGTTAGCATTATTTGAACGAATTCGCCAAAAGCTTAATATTTCAATTATTTTAATTAGCCACAATATCAGTGTAGTTGCCAAATTCTGTGATTATATTTACGTTATGTATGCTGGACGTATTGTTGAAAGAGGCTCAAGAAAAGACATCTTTACTGATCCTCGTCATCCATACACATGAGCTTTAATTTCTGCTATTCCAGAAAATAGTCAAGATCGACTTTACTCAATTAAAGGAACTCCTCCTGATATGGCAAACCTACCATTAGGTGATCCTTTTGCACCTCGAAATGATTATGCATTGGAAATTGATTTTTACAAAGAACCTCCACTTTTACCAGTTAAATCACGACACTATGCAGCAACATGATTACTCCATCCAGATGCACCAAAAATTGAACTTCCTGATGAATTAAAAGTTAGAATTGAAAGCTTTAGAAAGGTATTTATTGATGAAAAATAATGATGCTAAATTAATTCTTGAAATTCAAGGACTAAAAAAATATTTTACCAATAACGGAATTATTAATAAAGCTGTCAATGATGTATCTTTTAGTGTTCATGAGGGTGAAATTGTTGGATTAATTGGTGAATCAGGTTCAGGAAAAACCACTGTTGGACGTTCATTACTCAGACTTTATGATGATTTCAATGGTTTTGTTACATTAGATGGTCAAGTGATTAGTGGAAAAAGAATTTCACGTCGCAAAAGTAAGTTTTTACGTAAAAATATCCAAATGATATTCCAAGACCCGCATGCTTCGCTAAATGGTCAAAAAAATATTTATACAACACTCAAAGAACCATTAGTAGTTAATGGAATAATTAAAGACAAAGTCAATGATATATTTAAAGACTGACAAGAAATCAAAACAAACTTTTTCTATACTTTTAAGCACAAATACAAAACATTGAAGTTGAAAAACTTAACTACTATTAATAAGTTGGCTGCTGAATTTTTTCAAGAGTGAAAACAACGTTTTGCATTTTGAAAAATTGACCCAAAATTAAGTTTTGAAGACAACTTTAACTCATTTTATGGTTATTTAGAAAGCAAACAAAATGTGGAAAGTCAAATTGTTGATGATTTATATAAAAACACTGATGAGTTAATGAATTATTATTTTCAAAAACAAAATGACTATCGTACATCCAACATTGATTTTGATGAAAGTGATCTGTTGGAAGCTAAAGAAAAATATTATAAAGCACAAAAATTACAGAAAATTTCACCAGCACGTTATGAAGCTCTAAATCAACGAAAAGTACTCAAAAATGAGTATATTCAACTAAAAAAAGCAATCAAAGAAGAAAGAATTGCAAACACAAATACATTCAATAATTTCATAACTGAATTTAAAAAAGATGCAATAATTTACCGAAATGCGAAATGAATTAGTGTTGATCTAGAAATCTATGCACACAATATTAAAAATCAATTATTGAGTTTAAAACTCAATAAAGTTTCTAAAGAACTCAAAACTCAACTACCTCACCTAAAATACGAAGAAGTGCGAGCCGTGATTACGTCATTGCAGGAATACTCAAAACAATTCTATTCTCAGCATCTTTTAAATATTTCATACACACCTCAAATAAAGTCAAATATTCTTGATTGCATCAGTAAAAACTTCTTTTTTGATGCTTCTAGCTTTATTGAACTAAATGATGAAAATCATATAAAAAACCAAGAACAAATTTCCCAATTATACTCAAAAATGAGTGAATTGGTAAAAACACCTAATAATGTTGATGAGTTTATAACTCACGAAGAATTTGAGAATGCTAAACAAGCATATCAAGACGCAGTCGCAATGAACCAAAAAATGATTGATGAGTATGTTGTTGAACACAAGAAACGTCTTGAAGTTCTTGAACAACAAATCAGTGAGCAAAAACTGATTTATAATTCACTCAAAGACATTCAAAGTGAGTGCAATAGCGCATGTGATCAAGCATTTGCTACATTTATTCAATACATAAATAAACACTTGCACAATTTAAAAACATCTAATGAGCAAAAAACACATGTTAAAGAAGTACAAAAACTCATTAAACTTTATGAATCTAAATATAAAGGTAAAAAAGCAACACTAAAATCATTTGAATTTGAAGCTAGATATCTTAACAAGGATATTAAAGCGATTAAAGTGCTTTTAGGTATTCAAAGTGATAAATTAGTTGAAAATAAAGTATGAAAAGTTATTAAACACTTAGCAACATATCCTTATTCATGATTAAAAATTGCTAACTTATTAACTAAAACTACAATCTATAAATCACTAGAAAGTGTTGGACTTCTTAAACAATTTGCATTCCGTTATCCACATGAATTTAGCGGTGGTCAAAGACAAAGAATTGTTATTGCGCGTGCTTTAATTACTCAACCAAAAGTAATTGTGGCCGATGAACCTATTGCTTCACTCGATATTTCAATTCAAGCTCAGGTTGTAAACTTGCTTAAAGATTTATGCGAGCAAAAAAATATAGGTATGATATTCATTGCGCACGATTTATCAATGATTGAATATATTGCTGATAGAGTGCAAATTATGCACTATGGAAAAATTGTTGAGTCTGGTGACACTGCAAAGGTATATCAACGACCTTTACATCCATACACAATTAATTTATTCAAAGCTATTCCAAAAATTTCGAATGCTAATGAGAAATTTGAAAACATCAGTTTTGAACTTGACTACTTTAAAGGTCAACAATATCCAAATGTACCAGAAATTTTTGAAGTTGAAAAAGACCACTACATATATGGTACAAAAGCTCAATACGATGAATGAGTTAAATAATTTTAATGAATAAACAATACTTTCGTGAAGGCTTTAAATTGTCCAAAACTATTCATTTTTGTGTAGTTTTGGTCATTGGAATAATTATTGCACTTGCTGCAGGACTTGTTGCATATAAGTATAATAAGTATGATGGACAAGCACAAAAAATATTTTCTGATGTATTTCTTGGTGCAGGAATATGATGAGTTGTCTATGGAACTTTATTAATTTCGATTAATAAGGGATTAGGTTCTTCATTTAGACAAATGCATTATTCAAAGGTGCAAAATAGATTAATTAATCGTATTGAAAAACTAAAGCACTCGGCAAAGCAAGATTCATCAACACAAGCTGAAATAAAAGTTTTGAGTGATGAATTAGAGAATTCAAAAATTAAATCTGCACGAAGCGAACAGAAAAATAATCTAATTTATTGAATTTTAATTTTGTTAGGTCTTATAGGTGTAACTTGTTCACTTATTTTGGCCTTCGTATAATAAAAAATCAAGGTTTAAACCTTGATTTTTGTTTGTTATTAAGCTCAAATAGGTTTAGTACCTAAACGATTATCAAGATATTCGTAGCCAGCATTATTTAATTCATTTTTAGATGAATAAATTGTAGGTTGCGAATTGTTTTCTTTGCTTAGGAAATCTTTTTCAACGTCAAATAAGTATGATTGATTATTGAGTGTGTATTCGACCATATAGTGTGTTGATTTATCACTTTTATTAGTGAAAGCAAAGAATTGTACTTGTGTAGGTCTAATTGAGTAAAGAGCATATGCTACATATTCAGCTAGTCCATAACGCGAAAGTCCGTTATTGTATCTTTTTACTGCTGAATCGAAATTCATTTTGTTTTCGTTTTTATTATCTTTGAATGAACGTGTAGCATATTTAATATTCTTATTGAGATATGCTTGAGGATCGGCAGCAAAGTCAAATATTCTTGTTTTGACATCTTGCTCAAGTTTTGCAAAATTTTCAACTGAGAACATTGTAAAGTTACTTTTATCGGGGGCATAGTTTTGATTTATTGCTTTTTTATCATCGTTATCAGTTTTTTCAGGTTTGATAACGTAGTAAATAGGCGCTAAAGATCTTGTAAAACCATCATTAAAATTTGCATCAGTATTCAAATTTTTAAATATTTTTCGGCCGTTTTGTAATACTAACTGATAAGCTGATTTGAAGTTTTCGAGATTATCATTTTTAACAAATTTATCTGAATAGTTAATATCAGCAATAACGTTAGGGAAATAAACGGGTAAAACACTATTGTCCAAGGCTGTGAAATCTATGTTTGTTTCTACACTGTTTTTGTCTTTTATTTTTTTATTTAGACGAGTGTTTTCGAGTTGTTTATAAGCAAAAGGTGATTTATCAAATAAGTATTCAAGAAGTAGAACTTGAGCTTCTTTTTTGATTGGAGCAGCAACATTGTTGCCCTTTTCATCTTTTTGCTGGTTATTAAGTTTTATTTCATCAAGTGCAAAGTTTTCACGATACAACTCAAGGTGAAGATAAGATGACTTGTCGAGTGATTTGAAGAATTTTTCAAAAGTTGCTAGAACGTAGTTAAATGTTTGTTTTTCTTGGTCACTATTAGTTGGATAAATTTTAGAATTAATCAATTTTTCTTTGAAGACTTCAAATGTTTTGGTTGCTAGAATTTTGTTTTGATTGTAGTGTAATCTAGCTTTTTTGATAATGTTGTTGTCTTGGAATGGATTTACACATGCAGCAGCAACTAGTGGAGTTGATGCACTTATTGTTACAAGAGATAAAATCAATCTTTTTTTCATTTATAACCCCTTAATTAGAGTGTTGATTGGTAATTTCATGATCTATAACCTTTGTATGCTATAGAAGCAGAAATTAGAAATACAACTATACTAAATGCTAAAAATCCTATTCCGTATGCTTTATAAGCAATGTATTGGTCAATTAAAAGAGTTTCAATTTTTACATATTTAATTGATTCAATTCTATTTGTGATTTGGCCAATAATTACTGAGCAAATTATTAAAGCTATTAAAGCTATAATACCAACAATTGTTCATTTGATAGTCATTGATTTAACATTAATTTTCCGCATAAATTATCCTTTAATTGTGCTACCTTGACGACTAATAGCATTCATAATTTTTTTCCGAGCAAACAAGAAGAAGACAAACATAGGAAGAACAACAAGAATAGCACCGGCCATTTTGATGTTGTAGAATGTTCTTTCATCATTTCCGGTGTGGTCAACACCAACATTAAATAATCAAACAGACATAACTCGATAATCAACACCAGCAATAAGAGCAGGTCATAGATATGAGTTTCATGAGGCAAGAGTTGTTAAGATTACAATTGTAAGAGTTGTTGGAGTAACCATAGGAATAGCAATTTTGAAAAGATATTTTGCACCTACAGCACCATCAATCATAGCAACTTCTTTAATTCTGTTAGGAATTGATTCAAAAGCGTTTCTGAACATCAAAGCATTAAATATAGAAGCAACAAAAGGAATTGCGATAATAAATAGGTTGTAGTTGAATAGTCCTACTTTATTACCTTCTTGAGGTTTGAGGACTTTATCGATTTGGACAACTACTCATTGTTGACCAGAAAGAAGAGCAACTTCAGGTAAAACAAGTAGAAGCATTAAGAAACCTCAAACAACATTTTTACCATATCATTTTTTAAGACTAAATGCATAACCTAGAAGCATTGTGATAAATATTTTTAGAACAATTGAAACTAGTACGTTAGCAAATGTAAGAATAAATGAGAATACATAGCCTTCTTGTCAGCCTTCTTGTCAAGGTCATACATCACCTTTACCTGAACCAGCAATTACTAGGTTGTCAATTAGTTTTCAGTGTTGAGGTCAAATTCCTGATGAACCATTTTTAATTAAGTCAGCTTGTTGATTATCTGTTGAAGCTAACAAAATCATATAAGCAAAAGGAATAATTACTATTAAAGCAAAAAATGTAATTAGAATTAATTTTAATAAATACTTCGTTAATAAGGATGCAACAGATTTATCATGTACTTGGAGCGTAACTGAATCGCGTTTTTGTTTTAGCTTTGAATTCATTCATTTCCGCTGAATCTTTAATTTTGTTTCAAACATCTGATTCTCCTTTATTTATTGAGGTAATTGCAAGTACTCTAAATCCACCACGAATAATGGTTGAATATGAAGCACCAATTATGAATAAAATAATTGATGCAGCACCTGCTAAAGCATAGTTATTTTCACTTTTAACGAAGTAGTAAATGAATAACATAATTGTTGAAGCACCTGCTTGAACGGCTTTTTTAGGATCGTTTTCAAAAAGTGCTAGAGGGAATACTTTTATACCATTAATAATACCTATGGTCATTATAAAAGTAATAGTTTTTGATATAGATGGCAATGTAATTGTGAAGAATTGTTTTGTTCCGCCAACACCATCAATTGAAGCGGAACGATATAGGTTTTTATCCACTGAAAGCATTGCAGTTGTGAATAAAAGAATGTTGAATGCTAGTGAACTTCAAACACCATTAACTAGCATTACGAATATTGATTTAAAAGCGGCTATACCTTTATCAGTAGAACCAAGTCAGTCGGTTTGTGCGTTAATACCAATACTACGAAGAATTTGGTTGAATTGACCATCTTTTTGGAAAATTTGCACAAAAGCCAATGCAACAGCAACTAGGTTAGTAACATATGGTAAGAAGAATATAGTTTGTAAAAAACCTCTTAATCTTTTACGTATAACGGTTGCTATCAATGATGAAACTAAAAGCGAAACTATCATTGAAAAAGGTAGTACTAAAAGACCATATATAAATGAGTTTCTTATACCAATTGCAAACTCAAGTTGCTTAAATAAATCAACAACGTTTTTAAAACCAACAAATTTAAGTGTTTCAACCCCAAATTCAGTTTTCTTTTCAGTTACCGCATTTATTATGTTGATAATAAATGGTACAAAAGTAAATGAAACCAACACAAGTAATGCAGGTAAAATTAGCAAGAATGCAACAAAGAAATTACTTCTTTTATCAACAACAGAGCCTGAAATGGCTGTGTTTTTATTTGCTTGCTTTTTTACTGCAAAATTGAAAAGAAATTTACTATTAGAATTAATGCTTAATTTACGATAAAAATTAGATAACATCATATTCTATTCTCTCTTCAGTAGTTGAGTCAAAAATGTGTAGTCTGTCAGTTGGAATATTAAAGTGAATTATTGTGTTAATTTGAGGGTTGTATTTGTTGTGAACTAAGAAATTAAGTTTAATTTTGCCTTCTAATTCAACAACTAATTTTGATTCCTTACCAAATTGTTCAACTGTAATGACTTTTCCATGGAATTGAGCTTGACTAGCATCTTCAACGATGACATAGTCTTCTGATCTAATTCCAACATTCACTTCAGCAAATGAACGATTTTGGAGTTTGATATTAGGTATTTCTACGCCTAATACATTTAGTTTTTCATTTTCATATTTACCAGGTATTAAACCCATTTCAGGCATACCTAAGAAGCGAGCAACAAATTGGTTTACTGGTTTGTTATATAGTTCCATTGGAGTTCCCATTTGTTGAACTTTAGCAGTCGACATACATACAATAATGTCTGAAATTGACATAGCTTCTTCTTGGTCGTGAGTAACGAACACGGTTGTGATGCCTAGAGATTGTTGAATTTCACGAATTCATTGACGTGTTTGAATACGCAATTTAGCATCAAGGTTTGAAAGTGGTTCATCCATCAATAAGATTTTTGGTTTTTTAACAATTGCACGTGCAATTGAAACACGTTGTTGTTGACCACCTGATAAACGTGTAGGTTTTTTTTGTAAAATTCCAAGAATTTCAACACGTTTAGCAACATCTAAAACATCACGGTGCAATGCTTTAGAAATGCTGATTATATCTTGTGAAAGTTCTTCAATTTCTTTACGTTCTTCAACAGAAAGATCAAAATTTCTGAATTTTTTGTCTTCTTTGATTATTGCTTTAAATCCGTATTTTATGTTTAGTTCTTCTTCTATTTTTGCATGTTGTTGTTGCATAATGATAGGAACCATACGCATATTACGTTTTGTTCTTTTAACTTCATCAAGACTAATAGTTTTTAGATTAACTTCTGCTTCTTTAAGTTCTTTTTTTAGTTGAGCAATTTTGTCTTTGTTTTCTTCATCGTTGGTAATTTGTTTGATTGTAAACATACAAATTGCTTGATTTTTGAGTATTTCTTTTTCAAGTTTTGCAATTTTTATTGCATCTTTTTGTGAGTAATCCATTTTATTTTCAGCAGCAATTTTGTTAATTAATTTCTCGTATTGAGTATTAATTTCCATTAATTTTGCTTTTAATTCTTCTGTTGAAACCTTAGTAGGTTTAGTGAATTTAAGAAGACCAGAATCAATAATGGTTTGGATTATTTCTGGATCTTTAGGATCACGAACAATTCCATTTGCTAACTCAACGCTTTTTTCAAATTTAATATTAGCAATAATTTTTTTGCAATCTTCTTTTAGTTGTGAGAAACGTTCAAGAACATTTTTAGATAAAATCATTGATTTTGCTTCATATTTGTTAAGTGCAAGTTTGTATGAAGTTTGAGCTTTTGAAAGTTCGCTACGACGTTTTGATATTGCACGAGAGTGTTGACGTGACAATTCATCAAGCACTGCTCTTGTGTATTGTACGTTTTCTAAATAACTTTTACATTCTTCTTCACTTGCTCCTAAGTGTTTAAGATAAATAATGTTTACTTTTGTTTGAGCAATGATACGTTTAGTGATAATTCCGTTCTGTCAATCTGCATCATTTTTTAAAGGAAAAGCAATGTTTGCATAAACACTCATATGTGGATAAAGTGCATAGTTTTGGAAAACAAAACCAATTTTTCTTTTTTGAGGTGAAAGAGCAGTTACGTTTTTACCATAAAAACGTACTTTACCACTACTAATGGTTAATAAACCACTAATAGCATTAAGTGCTGTTGTTTTACCTGAACCTGAAGGACCTAGAAGAGTAACTAATTTACCTTCAGGAATCTTGAAACTAACGTCATCAACGGCCAATGTTTCACCAAAATCAATATAAACATTCTTAAGTTCAATGGCAGGAAGATCTTTTTCTTCTTTGTGCATTATTACTTCATTTAAGATGTCTTGATATTGATTAAAATCATCATCAGTATAATTAACGAATTCTTTAATGATAAAATCTTTTATTTTATTAAATAATCTCATTTTGTCCTTTCTATAGTTTTATATTAATTTTCTTGATTTTCTGGGTTGTAAGTTGCATCAGCATATGAGAAGACGTTGTTTGGATTAGTTGTTGCATCTGCTTCTTTATATCAAAATGATCTTCAAGCTGCACCTATAGGTTTAAGCATATAAATTTTTTCAAAATCATCAGGTGTTTTTCTAAATTTATATCATGGTTTTTCAAAGAAACCTTTTTGATTTTCATATGCATATTTAAGTGCAAGACCTAATGAGTAATATGTATAGTATTGTAGAGAGTGTGAGTTTGTAATTTTGATACCAATCGATTCTTTAGCTGTTTCATAAGGTAATGTAAGACCAGCTTTTGTAATTTCAACACTATATGATGAAACTGCATCATCAATAGAATCGATATTATCTTTTGTTTTATTATAAAAAACATCGGCTGTTACTCTATTATATGTATCTTTACCATCAAAATATACATAAACAATTTTGTTTGTTTTTAATTCATCTTTTGCAAATTGAGAAGCTTTTTTAGCTCAATAAAGTTCAGGATCTACTGCATCAGTACCACTAACATTTTTTTCAGGTGTATCAATACCTGAAAGTCTTAGTTTGTAATTGGTGTTTTTTACAATTTTTATTTTAGCTTTGTCCTCTAAAGCTTGAACTGTTATAGTATCTCCATCAGAGTGTCCAACAACTCTTGCTTTAAAAACACTAAGTTTTACTTTTTTGTTGTCTTTATCAAGATGGATTTCTAATTTATAGTTGTCGCTATCTTTATTGTTATTGCAGCTTGCTGAAATAAAAGGAACAAAGGTTGCAACAGATGAAATACCTATCAAATTTAAAATTCTTTGTTTAGACATAATTATTTCTTTCTTATGATAAATAATAAACATTTATGCAGAGCATAAACGTTTATTAATTTATTTACATATTATTTGAAGTTTGTAGTTGTACGTACAAGAGCTTTTACTAAATCGCTAAATGGATAATCATTACCATTTACAAAGATATCTGAAGCAGCTCTAAGAGCTGAGTTAAATGATTTACGGAATGGATCAGCATATTTAGAAGCTGGTTCTTCATAATAGGTTACGCTATTGTCTTTATTAGATAATGCTTCAAAAGCAACTTTAAGATATGTATTGGTTTTTATTTGATCATAATCATTTTTATATTCATATATTTTGCTATCACCAGTAATATCTTTGTCAAAACCAGCATAAGGAACTACATATGAAGCAGTTTTTGAAATATGAGTAAGAATTTTTTCCTTTACCGGTTTTTTATCTTTACCACCTTTTTTCGAAAATTCTTGTTCACTATTTTGAAGCATAAAGTTAATGAATTTCATTGTGGCAACATTTTGGTCATGACCATTATCAATTAAAACCATGTTAGGTCCTTGAAGGAATGTAACTGATTTTTGTGAAGCAGAATCAAATTTCGAAGGAGTTTTATAAACAACTAACTCAGTGTCTTGCAAGCTTGTAGCTGTACTTGGAATATTAATTTTTAAGACATCTTTCTGTTCAAATTGTTGAACATTAAGTTCTTTGAATTTTCAAAGTTCTTTCACTTCAGTTTTGGTTTTGCTTACCATTTTAATTTCACCAAGTTTTTCAAATCTATCTAAGTGTTTGCTTAAATATGCAGAAAGCTCGCTATATTTTGTTTTTTGAACATCATCTGCTTTATCACCTGGTTTATCAACTTGGAAGATATATCGTTTACCTAGTTCAAGAGCATTTAATTTATCAATAAGTCCATCATTTGCTACATCAGTTTGTCAGTAGTATGATGCTTTTGTGCTTCCAGATGATTTAATAAATACATTTGAGTGTTTAAATCTAAGTTTTTTTTCTTTTTTACTTGTTTTTTCATTTAAAACTTCAACAACTTTACCGATATCATCACGTTCAATAGTTCTTTTTTTATCGCCTGCACCGAATATAATTTCTGGTTTTATATCATCTTCTTCAATAAAGTTGTGAGTATATCCTGCTGATGATCCAATGTTTGCACCTAATTTGTGGTTTACTTCATCTTGAGAACCATATGAACCACCACCATAAACTTTAATAGCACCTTGTCCCATAGCACTGAATACTAATTCGATAAGTTCTTTATATGCTTTGTAACCTTCGCTAGCACTATCGTTAATTTTGTTGTAGCCTACCTTAATAACTCCATTTTCATCTGTACCAACACTGATTAACATTTCAGAATTTTTACCATTTAATTTTGAATATGCTATTGTGTTTAATGTACCGAATGCATCGTCTATACCTAAAAGTGCAACGCCATTATCTTTAGCTTTAGGGAAGATTTGGATTGCATCAGTAATAAATTTAACAAATGATTGGAATTCTTCAAAGATAGATGCTTTTATAGTTTTTCCTGCATATTTATCTTCTGTAAATATTTTTTTAATTTCATCACTCGATATAGCAGCACCTAAATATGTTTCACCTTTTAAAGTTTCAATATCAGCGTTTCAGTCAGTACCTTCAACTTTAAAATCAGTTTTGATTTTATCATCTAGTGTATAACCTGCATTTTTAAGAGTTGTGAAGAGGTATTTGTAAATTGGTCCATTGATACCAAATACTTGAGTAGATTTAAAGATAGGAACTGAGTAGAAACCACCTTCTTTTAGACCTGCAACTTGGTCATTAACTACTGTAAATCTAGGGTCGAATTTATCTCTACTTACTGCTAAATCTCCAAATTTCTCTGCATCAGCAATATTAACTGATTTTCCATAGTTAACTATTTCAGATAGGGTTGATCCGTAGTTAACTGTAATGTTAGGGATGGAACTTACGTTTTTGTTTTTTAAGTCTGTAACAATTTTTTCGTGTCCAGCACCATAACCTGAACCTAGTTGAGTTAAGTCAACTTCTAATGTTTGAAGACGATCAACTTTTGCTTTTTCTAGTTGAGCTTTTAGTTTTGAAGCTTCTTCTTTATTTTTTTCGGTTTTAATTTTTTCGCCTAATTCTTTGATTAGATTATCAAGTCTTGTTTGTTCAGCTCTAGTGTGTTCATTAAATTTATTAATAACATCTGTAAGAGCATTTCATTGGTCTTTTCCTCTTGAAAAAGTTACACCAAATTTAATTTTATCTCTTTTGTATTTTGAACAAGACACTGCAACTAATGGCAATAATGTACCAGCAGCACCAGCAATACTTACCATTGTTGTAAGAAATTTATTATTTTTCATTGTTCCCCTATATATTGATTTTATTGTTTATCAATTTTTTTCAATCATACTTATTAATATATTGATAATAAGCACTAAAATTATATAGAATTTATTATTATCAAACAAAATAGGTAAATAAAAAAAGAACAAACTTTTTTTGTTCTTGATTGATAATTATAACACAATTACAAAATTATCCCAATCATTTGGCAGTGTATAACTTTTTGATAGTGATTTGAATGTGTTTTTTCATATTGATTGCTCATATGACTTTCTAAATAAATAAGGTATTTCACTTTTGAAATTATCTTTGTAAGAAATAATTTTAAGATTTTTGATTTTATTTTCTCAATTTTTGAATAAATTATTTGTTTTTGAAAAGTTTGATGTGTGAAAATATAGACGATCTAAAAGACCCAATTGCTTGATATTTTCGCTGCTTTGTGGTCCTACATAATAAATAAAACTTGCTAATTGTCTGTAATCTTTTGCATTATCTAAAATATCTTTATAGCGCTGCAAATTTAGTCGATTTATTAATTCATTAAGTTTAGTTTCATTGACTTTTTCTTTATTTAATTCTTTGTCATTGATGAGAACATCATTGAATTTATTTTTATTAATGAGTAAGTATTGTTCTCAAAGTAAAAGGATGTAATTAAAATCAATGTTTTTAAAGTGCGTGAATTCTACATTAGCATCGGCGTTTTGTGCGGATGGACCTTTATGAAGATCTTTAAGTTCTTCATATTTTGTATTTTCAAAAAAATTAGCTATGTCATATTTTTGGTCAATAAGATTTTTATAATTTTTAAGTTCATTAGAGTAAAGCAAACTAATAGAATTGTAATCGTTTATATTGGCCCATGCATTCTCAACTTTTTTAGTAATGTCTGCATCTACGCAAAATTTTTTAAGTGATTCAATATCATCCTTAATGTAATTTAGCAATTCATTAGAACCTGCTTTTTTTATCATCATTAATTTTTGCTCATATTCACTCACAAGTTCGCTAATTACTTCTTTAAAAGTTGTCCGAATCTTATTGTTTTTATAGTTTTCTTCAATTGTTTTATTAATGGTTTCTAAATTGTTTTTAATTTGATTGTATTGGTTATCAAAGTCGCTGTGCTGATGAGTGTTGTTGTCTAAACTATCAATAATTTTGAATATATTTATTACTCTTAAGCTTAAAAGATTTGTAGCTGAAGGTGATAAAGAATTTTTTTTGATTGAATCTTCATGATTTTTATAAAGTAATAAGTCATCTAAAAAAAAGTCTTTTAATAGGTAATCGACATCATTATTTTTTGCAGTAGAATCATATTTTTTTTGATATTCATTATAGAGTAGTTGTGCATCGTGAAGAGCTTTTTTATAATCATTAAACATTTGGTTTGCATCTCTATTATCACAACTCACACATATTGCAGGAGTTAAAAGGCCAGATGCTGCAGTTAAAAGTAAAAAAGTACGCATTTTTTTATTAAGCATAATTAATATTATACTTGTTAATATATAATTTAATAATACGGAGGTAAAATGGCTACATGAATAATATTAATTGTTGTTGTTGCACTCTTAGTGATATTCTTTGTTTATTCATTTATTAAAGAACGCATTAAAAAGAAAAAACGAAGAATTAAGCAAATGGAGTTTATGAATAAAGCAGACGAAGTCAAAAAAATGACTATTATTGAACTTAGTTTATTACTTAAAAAAAACGAAGAATTATTAAATAACTTTGTACCTAGTGTTGGTGAGTATAAGATGAAAGAAGTGGTTCAGAGTGCTCGCCAATACCTTTTAGATAAACATAATCAACCAGATTTTAAAGAGTATATTATTAATAATGTTGAGCAAAAGGAGTTATATAAATACTTCGCGCTCTTAAAAGATGAACGTTGTACATTATGAAAAAGTTTCACTGAAGTTTATAAATACATAGATGAACAAATTCATTTAATTGATGAAAAACTAGATGAAAAATTATTCATCGAAGCACAAAAAAATATTGAGGAGTTTTATGCGGACAAAATGAAAAGACATTAATACACCAAACAAATTAACTTTATTAAGAATTCTTTTATTATTACCTTTATTGTTGATTTGTTCATTGTATGTAGCTATTCAGCAATTCCATTTTCATACTTTTTGGTTTTCAAGTGTTTTAGCAAGAGTATTTTTAGCTTTAATTTTAGTAATTTTTGCCGGTGCAATGATAACAGATTACTTTGATGGCAAGATTGCACGTAAAACCAATAATGTTACAAGCTTTGGTAAACTTTGAGATCCTATTGCCGATAAACTAGTAACCACCACAATTCTTTTATTTCTTTCGGTGGTTTCTAAAGGTTATGTTTCATTTATTGTTTTAGCATTATTTGTTTGCCGTGATTTGATAGTTGATGGTTGTAGAGTTGCGATGAAGGAATTTAAATTAGATGTTTCTTCATCAATTTGAGGAAAAATTAAAACATTTATTTTGACTTTTGCTATTGCTTGAGTACTAATATTGATGATTGCCTTTCCTTCTTTTGATAGCCTTGTTCTTGCATTTTATCGTATAGATACAGATGCTAAACGTTATGGTTTTTGATTAGCAATCAACATTCCTTTAATTGCTGCGCTTGTGTTTAGTTTAATCTCTGGTTCACTTTATGTAATTAAAGTATCAAAATACATTTCATACAAAAGTCATGCTCAATTTTCTGAACAAACTAAAACAATGGTTTATGAATTAGAGCAAAATAACAAAAGCAAAAAAACAAAAAATCAAAAAAGCAATAAAAAATAAGTTTAATAAATAATAAAGTTAGTCTAATTGACTAACTTTTTATTTATGCTGCTAAACAGAGACAGACAAATACACCTAAATAAGCATGACAAAAAATGCACTAACTTATTAAAATTTCTATAGTATTTTTGCTTAAATTATGAAATAGAACTTCGATAAATTGCAATTCCAAGAATAATCAAACCAAATAATAAACCAACAACAATTGCAATAATTGCTATTGTTGTTCACATTCTTCTAAAAAGTGCATTACGTATTACTCTTGTGTCTTTATTAGCAAATTCTCTTGCACGATGAAGATATTGATTGCGTGTGAAAGGGTCTAAATTACTAAGTTCACTTCGTGAAAACTTAGTTTTTACATTAATTTCTAATGTTGCGTCAATTGTATTTTCACTTGAATCAAAAAGGTTTGATTTTTTTTCTTTTTTCATGCTTCTATTTTACCTTATACAAAAAGAAAAAAAATCACGAACGTGATTTTTTGGTGTTTAAAACAAATGGTGGAGATGACGGGAGTTGAACCCGTGTCCACACAACAAGACATAGCAGCACTTTTTACAGTTTAGTTTATTTTTGAGTTCTAAAAGCATTTAGAAATAAACAAAATAAACGCTTTTAGTGCACTTGAATTTAAGCTAGAATAGTGTGCCTATTTCTAACCGAGCCTTAAAACCACACCAATAACCTAAGGCATTGATATTGATGCACTAGATTGCAAAATTACGCAAAAACTAGGTTTGATTGTGCTTGTAGAGCGTTAGCTGCTAGCAAGTCTTTAAGTTCAACTTGAACTTCGTCTTTTTTGTTTGCGACTATAAAGCCTAGAAGTATTTAGGTTTACCAGACCACTGATGCTACTATTACCCGCTGCATGTCGAAACCATTTACACCCCCGAGTGTGCAATATATTTATATCAAAAAAGTTAAAAAAACAAAACAACATTTAGTTGTTTTGAATGCATACATTACGACGTATTCGTATTTCTTTAAATGAACTCATAAAATTTTTGAAGTTACTAGTTTTTTGGTACTTAAACACTCATTTATTGTTGATTTTATCAATGAATATGCTATCTTGAGCAAGTCAAAAACAAGTGGCCAAAATACACGCAATAATTCCAACAACGCTTCAACTTATTAAGTTATAAGGTCAGTGTGAAGCAGGTCCAAAAATATTTTTTTGTGCATTTACTTCATCTTTGCCTAAATATAAATAGTTTGTTTGTCAAACATGTGGATTTTTAACATCTTTGGTTAATAGAGAAGTAAGTCAGTTAATGCCAAACATAAAGAGAGCTAAACATGAAAAGAATGAAATTTGAATTATTAAATGCTTAGCTTTGAAGTTCATTTTGTGAATTACAAAAGCACTCATAATGCCTAAGAATAGGAAATTGTGTATTAATATGTAATCATAGTAGAACACTGAATCTAAACCTACTGCTGGTTTATCTCCTTTTGGTATTTTTTCAAATTCAAAACTTGGATTTACTAGTGCAATGAATGCACCAATTAATGCGACAGCACCAAAGTATTTAACTAGTTCAAGTCGATTAAACACTAAACATAATCCAAGGAAAAGAAGCATTAAACGGCATAAATGGAAAGGTAATACTTCTCAAGGGAAAGGATAGTTATTAAATAAAACAAATGTTGATTTTGTTGCCATAAATACAATAATAAGCGAGCCAATGGTTGCAAAAAGCGCTCTCTTTGATAAAAAACCTAGATGACGCTCTTTGCTATTAAATCAACGATTAATAGGACGCTTAAAGAATCAAAGTAAAAAACCACAAATTATAGAAAGGCTAAAAATTAAATAGAAGATTGTAAAACTAACACCTTCAAAGCGAAATTGTTTGTTTGCATAATGTCAATCAAAAAAGCTTGGCACTATAAACCTCCAATTCCCATTTTTGCTAAATCTGCAAGGTTTCCGCTTTTAACTTTTTTGGCCATTTCGCTCATGTTTTTGCTCATTGAGTCAAAATCGTTTAGAAGTCTATTGTATTCAAAAGCAGAACGGCCCGAACCTTTTAATATTCGTGCTTTACGTGTTGCTTGTTTAAGAAGTTTAGGATTTAGACGTTCTTTTTTAGTCATTGAACTCATTAAGATTTCATAAGAAGCGATTTTAGATTCTGCTTCTTGAATTTTTTCATCACTAATTTTGTTTGCTAAACCAGGAATCATTTTTAAAAGTGATTTCATTTTGCCCATTTTTTTCATTTGAGCTAGGTTAGCCATTAAATCATCTAAAGTAAAATTGCCTTTAAGAACTTTTGCAATTAAGTTGTTGGCTTGATTAGGATCATAGACTTCTTCGGCTTTTTCAATTAAACTTAGCACATCCCCCATGCCTAATATTCGGTCGGCCATACGGTCGGGATAAAACAAATCAAGATTAGAAATTTTTTCACCAGTTCCAATAAATTTGATTGGTAAATTTAACACTTTAGCCAAACTTAATGCAGCACCACCACGAGCATCTGAGTCAAGTTTTGTAATTATTGCAGCACTTAAAGATAATTTTTCATTAAATGCACTTGCAACATTTAGAATATCCTGACCACTTAATGCATCGGCTACAAAAAATATTTCTGATGGATGTGCAATCATTTTTAAATCATAAAGCTCTTGCATCAATGCTTCATCAATCGCTAGTCTACCAGCAGTATCAATAATTATTAAATCATTATCATTTTGTGCTGCGTGTAATAATGCTTGGCTAACAATTTCCTGAGCACTTAAAGATGTACCTTTTTCAAAATAATCAACTTGAATACTTTTGGCCAATGTAACTAATTGTTGAACCGCAGCAGGTCGATAAATGTCCGCAGCCACCATTAATGGTTTTTTAACAAAGTTTTTTTTGCGTAAGTAGTATGCTAATTTTGCTGTTGCAGTGGTTTTTCCTGAACCTTGTAGTCCAGTCATCATAATAATATAAGGACGTTTGTCGATTTTTACTTCTTTTACTTGACCACCCAATATTTCTTGCAATTCAGCATGCACAATTTTAATCATTTGTTGCGAAGCATTTAGTGAGCCAACAAGACGTGATTCGAGGGCTTTTTCTTTAACGTTTTTTACAAAATCTTTTACGACTTTTAAATTTACGTCAGCTTCTAATAAAGCCAGTTTAATTTCTCGAGTTACTTCTAAAATATCTTCTTCATTGACAATAGTTTTAGAATTCATTTTGTTAAGAGTCTTTTGGATTTTGTTTTCTAAAAAATTAAACATTTTGCCCCCTTAATAATTAATTACAATTGTATACAATATACCAATATTTTTAAAACCTAAATTTTGGTAAATTCTGCCTGCCTTTTCATTGTGGTAAAAGAGCATAGGTGTTTTGTTTTGTTCAATTATTCAATTTGCAAGAGCAGCAACAGTTTTTGAAGCTAACCCTTGTTTTCTGTGTGAGTCAATTGTATAAACACCACCAATAAATGCTCTATCAGTAACATTGATTTGAACAGTTGCACAACTTAATACAGTATTATTTTTATCTTTGATAATAAAAGGATTAGACACACCAGCATCATAAGCTTCAAGATATAGTTGCATTTCTTTATCAAAAGTATTGAAAAAGTCTTTAAATTCAGCAATTGTTAAACGAGATTTGACAATATTTTCAATATCTTCTCGTTGAGCCTTAACTACTCCACTAGTGTCAATTGATGTTTTTTGAGTTAGTTTTGCTAAATATTGTTTATGTATAACAAATGATGAATTGCTCATATAGTGTTGCTGGTTATGAATAAACATTTTTTCAGAAATATTGATATTGTTTAATTTATGCTCACTAGCAAAATTGATTATTTGATCTCATGAAAGCTTGTTATTTGGATCGAAATAAAGAAAAGTTTGATTAAATCTTAACAATACTGCAGCTATTTTGTTAGCAATTTCATACACATAATAGCAGTGAATTTTTGATTCAATTCCAAATGTTTCTAAATCACCGATTAAAAAGAAATTGTTATCGCTGTCTAATTGCAAAAATTCCATTAAGGAATTGTATTCATCTTTATGTGCTTTTCTAATCATTTCTCTCCTTTTATTTACATAATATAAAAACAAAACCCTTGCAGGCCTAGTTTTATAAATTATTAAATACTTTTAAGTTCTTCATCAAGAAGTTCTTTAAGTCTTTTAAGTTCTTCAATTGTTAAAGTAATCCCTTTTGAAGAACGTGCATGGTCTTCACTTCAGTCTCTAATGTCATATTTAGGCTCACCATTGTTTCATGACACTAAATTCAATTCTTTAGTATAAGTGCTTCCGGTTTCGCTGATATTACCAATATGTTTAACAATTTTATTTGTTATTTCTGGTCTCTTGTATGCCATAACTCCTCCTTTTTAATATTTATATAGAATATTATATTGTTTTGGTATATTATAATATATATTTTAATAATAAATAAATAATTATTATTTTACTTCTAGACAAAATTTTGACCAAAAGTACTCAAAAATGTGTGTATAGGTAAAATTAACTTCTTAATTTTGATTCAAATTCTTTAATTTTATATGCACACATTGCAATCATTGCTCCATTATCCGTAGCATACTTTAAATTAGGCACAATTGCTTTTGGACTTAATTTTAAGAATTTTTCTCTTAATTCGCTATTAGCACTCACACCTCCAGCAAGAACCAAAGAGTTAATTTCATACTTTTGAAGTGCTAATTTTGTTTTCTTTATGAGATAATCAACGGCTGTTTTTTGAAAACTAGCTGCAATTTGAGTGTTGTCAACTGCTTCATTACGCATTTTTTTTGTATTGTGATAGTTAATAACTTGAGATTTTAGACCACTAAAACTAAAATCAAATTCATTTTCAGTGTGCGGGAAAGTAAATTTTATATACTCGCCTGTGTAATTGCGTGCAATTTTATCAATTTTAGGGCCACCTGGAAAACCTAAACCTATTCTTGAACTGACTTTATCAAATGCTTCACCAACCGCATCATCTAATGTTTGCCCAATGATTGTTATATCTAAAGGATTTTTAACATACATTAATTGAGTATGACCCCCAGAAACAAGAAGACAAAGTGATGGAAATTTAATTTCTTGCTCAATCGCATTTGAAAAGAAATGTCCTTCAAGATGATTAATTGGCATTAGTGGCTTATCAAGACAAAAAGACAATGCAGCAGCAAATAAATATCCTATCTGTAATGTACCAATTAGACCTGGTTTTTGAGTATATGCAATCAAATCAATATCGTTTAGGTCATATTTTTTTTGAAAAATTGTTTGAATTAAATTGATGTTTTTAACATGCATACGTGAACTTAATTCAGGAATAGTGCCTCCAAACTCTTTAAAAACATCAATTTGACTTATTGTTTGCATTTCAATAACTTTACCATCGTCAAGCAGTGCAATTGAAGTATCATCATGACTTGTTTCAATACCTAAAATTTTCATTACTTTTTGCTCCCTATTTGTGGTTGTTTGATGTAGTATGGTTCAATGTTTATTGGTTCATTGTTTTCAATAAATAAGTCTTCATATACTGCAAAATTATTGAATAATTCTTCATAGTCTATTTGATCATAATTTGTAAGTTCGCCTTGAACAACTTTTACCAAATCTACTGAAAAATGAGTATTTAGGGCAAAATAATTAAAATATTTATTCCCCATAGCATTAATATTGAATTCACGTTGCAAAGGATTTTGACGTTGTAAAATTTGCATACTTGATACTGTTTTTATTTTTGCATTTGTTATTAGTGTAATTGTTCGTAAATAAACAAGCGATATACGTACACCGGTAAAAAGTCCTGGCCCTAAATTAGTGTAAAAAGTGTCTATTTCGTGTATGTTTACATTAGAATCAGTGCATATTTTAGGCACATATTCAGTAATTAGATCTACTTTTTTTGGCTGGTCAGAAATGATGATTTTGTTGATAAGTTTTAGATTATTGTCAAATAAAGCTAGTGCAAAATCTTTAGCAGTTGTGTCTAGAAATAGTTTCATTATTCAACCTTTCTGATATTAAAAATATGATTATTATCTTTATCAAAACTAATATGTATATCTAGATAATTTGAGTAATTATGACTAATGTTGTTAGCTCATTCTATAGCTACAATATTGTCTAGATAATAATCTTCGAATTCATCTAAACTTTCACTTAAATTATATGCATCAATATGAATTAAGCCATCATAATTCTTCATGTAATTGAACGTTGGTGAAGTTATTGGCTCACTAATGTTTATTAATTTTGCAAGTGATTTGATTAGAGTTGTTTTACCTGCACCTAAATCACCGTTAAGCAATATTATTTTGGATTTTGTTAGATTATTTAAAACATATTTAGCTATATAATCAATATTTTCATTCATTTTGCTTACAAAAATCTGTTCCATATTTACCTATTCTATACTTATTATTTATTAATTTTACCTTTTATAGGTTTAATTTTTTTAATATTTTGCAAACATTACTTTTTTACCAAAATACACGTTTTTCAGTATGATAAGAAAAAAATCAGACAAATATGTCTGATTTTTGTTGTGTGTAAATTATTATTTAATAATTTTTGTAACGTTACCGTAACCTACAGTGTGTCCACCTTCACGAATTGAGAATTTAGTTCCTTCTTCAACTGCGATAGGAGCAATAAGTTTAACTTTAAGTTCAACGTTTTCACCTGGAGTAACCATTTCACGTGAAGCTTCAAATTCAACACCACCTGTAACGTCTGTTGTACGGAAGTAGAATTGAGGTTTGTAGTTTTTAAAGAATGGAGTGTGACGACCACCTTCTTCTTTAGTTAGTACATAAATTTGAGCTGAGAATTCTGTGTGAGGAACAATTGATCCTGGTTTTGCAAGAACTTGACCACGTTCGATTGCTGATCTTTCAACACCACGTAGCAATAGACCTGCGTTGTCACCTGCTTGAACTTCTTTAAGGTTTTTACGGAACATTTCCATACCTGTAACAACAGTTTTTTTAGTTGGTTTTAGACCAACGATTTCAACTTCTTCGTTAAGGTTTAATCTTCCACGTTCAACACGACCTGTAGCAACAGTACCACGACCTGAGATTGTGAATACGTCTTCAACAGCCATTAAGAATGGTTTGTCAAATTCTTTAACTGGAGTTTCAATTCATGTGTCAACAGCATTCATAAGTTCCATGATTTTTTCTTCGTATTCTGCATTACCTTCAAGAGCTTTAGCAGCTGAACCACGAACAAATGGAGTGTTATCACCATCAAAACCATATTTTGTTAGTAATTCACGAACTTCCATTTCAACTAAGTCAACCATTTCTTCTTCTTCTTTGGCTAACATATCACATTTGTTTAAGAATACAACCATACGTGGAACACCAACTTGTTTAGAAAGTAGAATGTGTTCACGTGTTTGAGGCATAGCACCATCTGTTGCAGCAACAACTAAGATAGCACCATCCATTTGAGCAGCACCTGTAATCATGTTTTTGATGTAGTCAGCGTGACCTGGACAGTCAACGTGTGCGTAGTGACGTTTTTCAGTTTCGTATTCAATGTGTGAAGTATTGATTGTAATACCACGTGCTCTTTCTTCAGGAGCATTATCGATTGAAGCATAGTCTCTAGCTTCAGCTAAACCTTTTTTAGCTAAAGTTGAAGCAATAGCAGCTGTAAGAGTGGTTTTACCGTGGTCAACGTGACCAATGGTACCAATATTTACGTGTTCTTTATCACGGTTAAAATCTAATTTTGCCATATTATTATTTTCCTTTCATTAGAATAATTAATTGTTTAGCGCTAAACCAACCTAAGTATGGCCTTTCATCCACATCCTATCCATTAGCTATATATAAATATTATAAAATAGCATTAATATTTTAACAAAGAAAGCAAAAAAACATAAAAATAAATTATGAAGGCAAAATCGTAATTTTTTTATATTTTTATTTTTCGTGTTTTGATATAAAATTTTACCAATACACACGTTTTTGAGTACTTTTGGTTAATTCTCGACTTAAGAGTAAAGAATTTTTTAATTATAGAGTCTCAAATCTAAATATTAATTTATCTATTGAATATATTCACAATTTAAGCACTGATTAAAATCTTTAATATATAATTTAATCTAGTTTTTATAGGAGTATAAAATGAAAACAAAATATATTAATAATAATGATTTATCAAGCAAAAACATAGGAGAACAAGTTGTCCTACAAGGTTGAATAGCTAACAAAAGACGTTTTGGTGAATTAACCTTTATTGATTTAAGAGATAGAAGCGGAATTGTTCAATGTGTTTTTAATCAAGATGTTCACATTTCTAAAGAAAGTGTTATTGAGGTTGAGGGAAAAATTGCAGCACGTAAATCAGTTAATAAAGAGTTGAAAACTGGTGAAATAGAAGTTATTGTTGAACGATTTCACATTTTTAGCACTTCACTTGATGAATTACCTTTTGCAATTAGAGATGATATTGATGTAAAAGAAGATTTAAGACTAAAATATAGATTTTTAGACTTGAGAAGACCAAAAATGCAACGCAACATAATACTCAAAAATAATTTAGTATTTGCAGTACGTGAATTTATGCATAAAAATGACTTTATTGATATTGAAACACCAATGTTAGCACGTTCTACACCTGAAGGCGCAAGAGATTTTTTGGTGCCAACAAGAACAAAAAATGAATTTTGAGCACTTCCACAAAGTCCTCAATTATTTAAGCAGATGTTAATGGTGTCTGGTTTTGAAAGATATTATCAATTTGCACGTTGTTTTAGGGATGAAGACGGACGTAAGGATAGACAACCAGAATTTACTCAACTAGATATTGAAGCATCATTTATGAATGTTGAAGATTTCCAAAAATACATTGAAGAATTATTTGTGCACATCTTTAAATCACTTGGCCTTAAATTAATAACACCACTTCAAAGAGTTAAATATTTTGATGCATTACGTGATTATGGAACAGATAAACCAGATTTAAGATTTGGTTACAAAATTCAAGATATTAATGATTTTGCAAACGACACTGACTTCAATATTATAAAAGAAGCACAATCAAAAAGATTGCTTTATGTGGATACTAAAATTTCTAAAAAAGATTTTAAACATCTTTCAGAAATAGCAACAAAAAACAAAGCAAATGTTTTGTTTTACTTTGTGTTGGAAAACGGTGAAATCACTCATACAAATTTTGCAAACAAAATATATGAATCTTGTCAAACATTAATCAAAAAAGTGAACAAAGGTGATGGAACATACTTCATTGTGGCTAATTCATTTGAAAATGCTTCAAAAGCACTTGGCGCAGTTCGTGTTGAGTTAAATGAAATGTTTGAGTATGCAAAACCTGATGAATATCATCTATCTTGAATTACTGATTGACCAATGTTTGAATTCGATGAAGAAAACAATACTTGACAAGCAGCACACCACCCTTTTACACAATTTGACCATGAATTAAATGAGTTAGACAATCTCCCTTATGAAAAAATAATGGCTCGAAGCTATGACTTAGTACTCAATGGTTTTGAATTAGGTTCAGGTTCAGCAAGAATCTATGATGCTAAAACACAAGCAAAAATGTTTGAAATGATAGGAATGAATGAACAACAACAACAATCAAAATTTGGCTGATTTGTTAATTCATTTAAGTATGGTGTTCCACCTCACTGTGGAATTGGTTTAGGACTTGATAGATTAGTGATGATTCTTTGTCATGAAAAAAGTATTCGTGATGTAATTGCATTCCCTAAAAATGCAAAAGCTCAAGACGTTTATACTCAAGCTCCAAATTCAGTTGATAAAAAACAACTTGATGAACTATTTTTAGAAGTCAAAAATGATTAACATATGTGTTAATCGTTTTTTGTATTAGAATTAATTTATGAGTTACTTGAAATATTTATATCCAGCAATTGAACCATATCACACAGGTTTTTATTCGCCTAATGATTCTAAACATAGAATTTACTATGAAATAAGTGGGAATCCAGACGGGATTCCGGTTGTGTATGTTCATGGAGGTCCTGGTGGTGGTACTTCTGCAGTTTGTCGTAGATTTTTTGATCCACAGAAGTATAAAATAATCCTTATAGATCAACGTGGATGTGGTAAATCAACTCCATCAATTTGCACAACTAACAATACAACTGATTATTTGGTTGAAGATATGGAAGCAATAAGAAAATCCCTAAACATTGAAAAATGAGTACTTTTTGGCGGTTCTTGAGGAACAACACTCAGTCTTTGTTATGCTATAAAGTACCCTCAAAATGTTCTTAAAATGGTCTTGAGAGGAATTTATTTAAATCGTCGTTCAGACATTGACTGACTCTTTGAACAAGGTGCAAGTTATTTTAAACCTGAAGAATTTGATCAATTTTGTTCACTATTGAGTAAAAAAACTCATACTCTAAACAAGGTTCATGAATATTTTGAACTAATGAACTCAACTAATGAGCAACTCAAAACTCAGACATGTATTGAGTGAGCAAAATGAGAAATGTGTTTAATTAGTGTCAATAAATTAGAATTCAATCCACTCAAAAATATTCGTGAAACAATTGAGATTGCTTATCTAGAAAACTGATATTTTGAACACAATGGTTTTATGGAAGAAAATTACATTTTGAACAATGTAGACAAAATTAAACACATAGAAACGCATATTGTCCATGGTGTTTATGATTTGGACTGTAGACCAATAGGTGCATATGAATTACATAAAGCTCTATTGAATTCAAAACTTTATATGTTGAGTAAAACAGCGCACACACAGCGAGAACCAAAAATTGCAAAAACATTGGTAGAAATAATGCAAAAATTAACTTTTTAGCATTATTTTTTGTTCTATTTGTATAATAAGTCTGCATTCATATTGACAATTTAGTTCGACCTTAAAGCTTTATTTTATTGTGTTGAATTACTAAAACACGACAATATTTTGCTAAAAAACAAATAAAAATTAAGGGGTTATGTGTATATAAAAATAGAAACAAGTTTTTTTAAAAACTTTCCATTAGCTACCATCACAGCATTCAAATTCCAAAGTTCTAATATCGTTCAAAACCAAGAAGCATACAATGAATTGAAATCTCTTGCAATTGATTTTTTAATGGATGAAGCAACTCAAAGTAAATACCAAAGTGAATTCGTGTGCAAAAAAATAGGGTTGAATTCATATAACAATCTCTTTCAACAAGGTCAAGATGCTTTTGATGGTAAAGATATTTTACAGAATGTTTTAAATATGCTTTCAATAATAAGCGGTTATACATTCAGCAGTTTTGATATAAGTGATTTTAAAAGCGGTCTATCTCTTGTTGAACAAAAAGGTGAATTAATTTATGAATCTAAAGGTGCAAAATTAAGTCATTTTGCAAATGCAGATTTGACCAAAACACACAAAAATGAGTTAAAAATTGTATTGTTAGAGTCAATTGACCAGACTGATTATGAACACTACTTAAACACAATTACATTGACTACTAAATATTTATCAGCTATTTTTAATGTTGAAGTTCTTAGAAATATAATGTCGGTTGTTAATGATAGCTCTGATTTATATTCACAAGCAGAGATTGACTGAAGTGCTGAAGGTTGAGATCAATATGGTGAAATATCACTAATTAAAAAGTCATGTAAATCGAGAGTTAAAGCACACATTTAAAAAAAATTGGCTAGTGAGCCAATTTTAATTTATTTAAATTCATTTTGTTTAAATGAAGATATTGATTCTTCTAAATTGTTAATGATACCATCTTCATTGAGTTGATTAAGAACTGCTGAAGCAACTAATAAATATTTATATTGTGGAAGTGTTTCGAATTTAAAGAAGAATGTATCTGTTTTTTTTAGTCAGTATTTGAGTATTTTTGTTGGTACTTTAATCTCTTTTGAAAAAGAGCGAGTGTTATGCACAACTCTTTTTCACTCAGCAACAACATCCTTTTGATTTTGTTTTTCATACTGTTTTGTTGTTGGATCAAGTCATCTGATTTCTAATTTTTGAACTGAAAAACTAAGATTATGTTGCGTTGTGTACTCAAGTACCTTGTCTCAGTCAAAACTTGTGTTTATGTGTATTTTTTTGTATGAAATCGCCATTTGGATAACACCGATTATAGAAATTAAAGCAATAATACCAATACAAATGAGTAAACCATAACGACTTTCTTGTCATAATGTAGTGCTTTTAAAAGCACTTTCACCAATAACAAAAGTCAATAAAAGAACAACAAAACCAACAACACCAAGAATAATAAATTTTAAAAATGCAATTCAATGATCTTTCTTTACGAATTCCAAAATTAAGTTATTTTCTTTGAAATATTTATGCATTTTATTGAATTTTCTTCAAAAAACAATTTGTGCAATGAGCGGCGCTAGTAAGATTAGAACAACTAAAGAGTTTAATGTATTGATTGAAGTAAAAAAACCTATTGGATTAATTATTGATTCAGTATTAGCACCATTGGCTGTGTTTAGATTAAAATTCATTAATCTCCTTTCAGATATTCTTTATCAAAAATTTTCTTAGCGATGTTTTTTGGAACCACTAAACAGAGTTGATCGAATGATGCATTATAAATATTTGTATATGTCTTGAAGTATTGTAGCAATTTTTGCTCATATTTTTCACCTAAACCCTTAATTCTTTGCAATTTTCCTTCAAGTGATGATATTTTTTTGTGGTTATGATAGTGAGATTTTGCAAATCTATCAACCTCAATTTGTATAGCGGCAAGGAAATTTTTGAGATTTTGTGGCTTAATGATGCTAGTTTTTTCATTAACATCAACAATTTTAGAGGTTCGGTGATAATTATCTTTTATAAGACCTATTACACTGAAATTTAGATTGAGTTCTTTTAATACTCGCTTAACTTCGTGAACTTGAGCAAGACCTCCATCTGCAATTATTAAATCAGGTGTAAGATTTTTTTCTAAATTTGTAAAATATTTTAAAGCGCTTTGACGCATATATTCAACATCTGAATGTCGCGATTCTATTGAAAAATGATTGAATTTTCTATAATAATGCTTGTTTTTTAAGCCATTTACATACGCAACTGCAACACCAACAGGGAGAGTATTTGCATAATTTGAATTATCAAATGCAATAATTTTTGAACACAATTTTCCATTTGTGTATTTTGATAGTTCTTTTGTCAATGTGAAGTTTTTTTCTTCAATGCTCTTGATATGAGCAATATTTTTAGAACAATATTGTTCTAAATTTAAGTATGCTAACTGCATTATTTTTTCATAGTTTCCACTTTTAGGGAATATAAATTTAAAATCAGTTGCATTTTGGAAGTTATAATGCTCTAGATTATTGTCAAGAATTATTGCATCAGGTTTAATTGTATTCAAATAATATGCATTAAATAAGTTCAATAACGTTTCATACTCATCAATATAGAGGTCAATACTTAAGTTGTCATTTCCAATTAGATTACCATGGCGATAAAACAACACAGTAAGATGCATTTTATTTTCTATTATTTTGAAAGCAAAAACATCAATATTTTGAAAATTTTTTAACTCAATTATTTGTTCTTGCGAAATTTTTTCTAAGTATTGCAAACTGTTTTTAATGTCTAGAGCAATTTCGAATTGCAATTTATTGCTTGCTTGTAACATTTTTTGTCTAAGTTCTTGGATATATTTTTTTTGGAATGTTATTATGTTCTTAATGTGTTGAAATTTTTGTTTTCAAAATTCAATGTCTGTGTTGCTTATCTTAAGACCATTTTCAAAAAATGCTTCACGTTGAAGAAGTTTAAGAATAACTCCAGCTCCATAACCTTGTGGAAAAGGGCCAAAATAAAATATAGACGAGCTCTCTTTTTTGGTAATCTTACGCACAATTAAAATATCAAGCTTTCCGTTTTTGAGTTCAACTTTTATGTATGGATAACGCCGGTCATCAAGTAGCAAAATATTGAACTCTGGATTATATTTTTCAATAAATTGCTTTTCTAAAAGCAATGCTTCTTTATCGTTTCGAACTATAAAAATTTCAAAATCTGAAATTTTTTGAACCATTGCATGAGTTTTATAGGAGTTTATTGATCCTTCTAAATATTGATTCATTCTTCGATTCAAGTTTTTTGCTTTTCCGACATAAATTACAGTGTTTTCTGCGTCTTTTCATAAATAAACACCAGGTAATTTAGGTACTGTTTTTAGTTTTTCTTTAATGAAATTGGACACTATAAATGCTCCTCAATGAAATCAACAATAATTTCTTTAGGATAAAAACCAATACCACGTTTTTTAATTTGATTGTTCTGGATTATTAAAAATATTGGAACTGAAAGGATATGATATTTATCATTGAGATCTTGATAAATTTTTGCTTCATCAATATCAATTTGAATACATTTAACATTACCTTCGTTTTTGAAGTCCTGAAAAATCTCATCGTAAATATATTCCATGACTGCTGATTCAAATTGATTATGCATAGTAAAAACTACAAAAAAAACTTTATTTTTGTTTTTTTTGTCGCTTATTATGTGTTGTGCTTCATCTCAATTTAACTGTTTCATATTTAAGCCTCAAAAGGACTTTCTCAATCACCATCATCAAGTTCTATACAATTTTTATTTTTTTTGTTAACTGAAGAATGAGTTTCATTTGCATTTTGTTGTGTTTTTTCAGTCTCAACTGTATTGAATTCAGATGTGTCTATATTGACAAAACCTACTGTTTTTTGTGTGTTTACGTCATTTTTTTGTTCGTCATGTTCAATGTTTGTTTCTTCAGTATTTGGAATTATAAATCCTATTTTTCTAGTTGATTTATCACTTGTTTGAGCATTTTCACTATTGACATTAATAACTATTGATTCGGTTTGTGTTTCTGGTTTTGTGATGTCTTTAATTGTCTGATTTGCAATGAATTCACTTGTTAAAACACTGTTTAGTTCAATGGTCTTGTCAATATTGTTGGTTAAATTTGACTGCTCAACTGTGTTGGTGTTTAATTGGATACTAGTCTCTGTGCTATCAACATTTTTTGATAAATCTGCTATTTCTTCTTCATGTTCTTCATTAGAAGCGTGATTATTAGTTTCAATATTATTATCTTGAGTTTCTGTGTTATTTGAATGTGTTAAATAATTGTTGTTTTCTTCTAAAACTACTGAATTATCAGTGTTTTGGGAAATTTCACTATTTGTTTGTGCTTCAATAATTACTACTTGATTATCTTCATGTTCATCAATACTGCTTTTATTTAACTCGCGGTCAATATTTTCAACAAACTCATCATTTTGATCGCTAGATCGTTTTTTAAGTTTTTGTGGTTTAATGAAAAACTTAGATGTTAAAGGGTTTTGAGCAACAATATCAATGTCTTTTTTAATTAATTTAATTAATTTATTCATCGAAACTGTGTTGATATCAATTTCAAGTACTTGCGCTGAAAGTATTAAATAGTTTAAATAACGTTCAGTTTCATTTGTGTAGTGAAAAATATTATTGATTTTTTTGAGTTGAGCTTTAACAATTTTTAGGTTTTTATTACCTGCAAAATATTTGAAGTAGGTAGATGGCTTAAGTGTAAGTAAATATAATCAAGCTAATAGTTGAATCAATAAAATTAATGTTAATACTAGTCATGGACTTACTGCCACAATGTGCAAAATGTTTAGAATGCTATCAAGAAAAATTCCTATATGACCTAAATTATTGCTACTTGAATCTTGTGTAAAAGATCAATATCATCCTCTTATAAAAATGTTTTTTAGATCTTCACTATTATAGACAAAATTTGAACTCAATTGTCTTTGTGAAACCAAGAATCAATGATAAATCAACACAAAAACGAGTATATTCATTCATAAAAACATTTTTACTCGTTTGCGAATGATTCAGTAATCTACTCGAGTGTAATGTTTGAGTCAAAAGCAGTAATATTTTTTCAATATTGCTTCAGCTCAATTGATTACAAGTGATGCAAAAATACCAAAAACAATAAACCAAGCTAAATTACCAAACGATAAACCTAAAGAATATTTATATATTATTTCAATTTTTGAAACTACTGCATCATCTTTGATTAAATGATGTGAAAATTGAAATAAAAGCAATATAGAAACAAGCAAAACAAGCAAGAAAAACTTAATGAATTCAGCTCCTATACCTAATGATTGAGTAGCGATAATTTCATTTTGTTTTTTTTGCTCAATTTTTGCAAAATAAGGTTTATAAATGACGGGTTTTTCCGTTGCAATATTTTTCATATGTTTATTATACTTTAATTAATTATTCACTTAGTTTTTAATATTGTAATTTAAAAGCATTTGAATTTCTTCTTTATAAATTGGTCCCTGATCCGTTCAAGGAGTTTCTAAAATTATTGGAATATTATCAAAATCCTTATCAAAAACAAATTTAGCTAGTGTTTCAAGTCCAATAAAACCTTTATCAATGTTTGCATGTCTATCTTTGTGCGAATTTATATCGTTTAATGAATCATTTAAATGGATAACTTTTACATATTTTAGTAAGCCAAAACTATTCAATTCATCTTTAAATTCAGCGTATTTTTTAATGTTATAGCCCGCATCTCAGAGATGACAAGTGTCTAGGCAAAGTTGAATTCGAGGTGAGTTAAGTGTGTCTAAAACATATTTCATTGTTGCAAAATCACTAAAAATTTCGCTACCTTTTCCCGACATTGTTTCAAGACAAATGACAACATTTTTAGTTTTTGCAATGATTTTTTTTAAATTTTCAATAAGCGTTTCAATTGCTAATTCTTTTGTGAATTTTGTATATGCACCTGGATGTAAAACTAGGTATTTTGCACCTATATAATCAACTCTTTTAATTTCCTCAATTAAAAATTCAACAGCAAAGTCTCCCTTTAGAGGAGAAGCAAGATTCACAATATAAGGAGCATGAACCACAATATCCTCATTTTTTAGCACAGCACTATATTCTGCATTAAATTTTTCTAGTTTATATTTTTCAACATTAACTCGTTTTGTGTTTTGTGGTGCACCAACATAAATCATCATAGTATTTGCACCATTATCAATAGAAGTTTTAGCACTTGCGAGTAAATAGTCTGGAGAATTGAAACCAACATGTGAGCCAAGTTTTATCATTTTTTTACCTTTCAGTTGATTTTTTTATTTGAGTTCATTTGTAGTCTTATTAAATTTTAATCAACAATAGCAACAAAAAAAATATTTTTTTCGATTTTTGATCTAAATGTTATCAATATGGCAAAAAATAAATTTTTAAATTTTACCAAAAGTACTCAAAAATGAGTATTTTCGTAAAAAAACAAATAATTTGAAAAAATCAAAAATTTATTTTGTAAAAAAATATTTTATGTTAATATTTATATATTAGTTTAGCACTACACACAGAGGGAGAAATATGGAAGAAAATAAATCAATGCACCCTTACAAAATTTCAAATTTTGGTGCAGGAACACAAAGAAGAGATTATTCAGTAACTAAAACCATTTTTCAAGTTCAAGATTTTTTAAAAACTTCAAAAGAGTCTTTTGAATGATTTAAAAAATATGGAATTGAAGAAGCAATTAGAGAACATTATCCAATTTCATCATCTAACAAGATGGTGACTTTAGACTACATTCACAACAGTGTTCGTCTAGAAATTCCACCAAAAGAATACGACGAAGTTCAAAAAGCAAAAGTTAAAGGGACAAACTATGCAGCTAAACTGTATGGTAAATTTAAAACCACAATCACAACTGATGGACAAGTTCATGAAGATGAAGTGTTTTTAGGTGAAATACCTTTAATGACATCAGGTGGTAGTTTTATAATCAACGGTAGTGAAAAAGTTATCGTGAGTCAGTTAATTCGTTCGCCTGGTGCATATTTTGGACGTGGAGTTCGTAATAAACAATCTGACGACCTTTTTAACAAGGTTGAAATTTTGCCTCGTTTAGGTTCTTGAGTAGAAATTTCTCACAAAGTTACATCAAAAAACCCTGATACAGTTAAAATAAAAATCGACAAAAACAAAAATGTTAATTTAATTACTTTTTTAGGCGCGCTCGGTTTAACTCATGATGATATTTATGAGCTTTTTGGTCAATCAGAAGTTTTAATTGAATCTATTCGTAGAGATAGAAAACTTGTTTCTGAAGAAATGACTCGTGAGGAAATTATAAGAAATTGTCAAGATGACTTATTTAGAACATTGCGTAAAGGTGACCGTGTTTCGGATGAATCAATTGCCAACTTAATACCAAGTCTTTTGTTCCATAAAAGACATTATAATTTAAGTCAAACTGGTCGATATATGCTCAACATAAAATTGAATTTAGTTGATCGTATTTCAGGTACAATCTTGGCTGAAAAACTTGAAATTGTTGATAAAGCTGGTAATCCAATCATTTTAGAAGTTGGAACACAATTAACACACAAGTTAGCTGTATTAATCCAATGAAACTTTAATAACGGAAAATTACCTTCTGAAAAATTAAAATGCATTAAAACAGATGTTGTTTATGCAAAATTATTAAGTGATCCAGCTAATGTTTCGTTAAAAAGAAGAGATAAAATCGTTTCAATTAAAGTTTATCCATCTAAAAAATGAATGGAAAAAGGAAAAGAACCAGTTCGTGTTATAGGTACTGATCCTAAAGCTAACGAAACACATCTTGTTGTTTCTGATCTTATTGCAACAATTAATTATTATTTCAACCTTCTTGATGGAATTGGTCAAGATGATGATCCTGATGCATTGACCAACAAACGTATAGTTGCAGTTGGCGAACTAGTTCAAAATAACTTAAAAGTTGGTCTTTCTAAATTAGAAAAAACAACTAGAGAACGTATGGGTGCTAAAGATCCTGAAAAAGTAACTCCAAAAAATGTTACAAACAACAAATTAATTTCAAATCAAATGAAAACGTTCTTTAACTCTTCAAAACTTTCACAATTTATGGATCAAATCAATCCACTTGCGGAAATTTCTAATGAGAGACGTATTACTTCTTTAGGACCTGGTGGTCTTAACAGAGACACTGCTCAATTTGAGGTTCGTGACGTGCACGCAACTCATTATGGACGTATTTGTCCAATTGAAACTCCTGAAGGTCCAAACATCGGTTTGATTTTGAACTTTGCAACTTATGCAAAAGTTAATGAATTTGGCTTTTTAGAAACTCCATATTATAGAGTTGAAAATGGTGTAGTTGATTATAGCGAACCAGTTTATTTAACTGCTGCTGATGAAATGGGCTACAAAATTGCACAATCTACAGTAAAAGTTGACAAAAACAACCAAATTATCGACAATAACATTACAATTCGTCATAACTATACTTATCAAATTGGTAATGCTGATGAAATTGATTTTATTGAAGTTGCACCTAATCAAATGGTTTCGGTTGCAGCTGGTTGCATTCCTTTTCTAGAAAATGATGATGCTAACCGTGCTCTTATGGGGGCTAACATGCAACGTCAAGCAGTTCCTTTGCTTGAAGCTGAAGCTCCTTATGTTGCTACAGGTATTGAAAGTGAAATTGCAAAATATTCATCTGGTAACTTTGTTGCAAAAGCAGATGGTCTAGTTGAATTTGTTGATGGAAGAAAAATCAAGGTTCGAAATTTAAAAGGCGGTTTAGATACCTACAACCTTAAAAATTTCCAACGTTCAAACCAAGATACAGTTATTCATCAAAAACCATTAGTTAAAGAAGGCCAAGAAATCAAAAAAGGTCAATTACTTGTTGATGGTTCATCATTCCAAAATGGTGAATTAGCATTAGGTAAAAATGTTCTTGTTGCATTTAGCACCTATAAAGGTTATAACTATGAAGATGCTGTAATTCTTAACGAAAGATTGGTTAAAGATGATGTCTTTACATCAATACACATTGAAGAACAAACAATTCAATTTAGATCTTCAAAAGCAGGTGATGATGAATTAACTTCTGATATTCCTAACGTTTCTAAATATTCAACACGTCATCTTGATGAGTTAGGTATTGTTCGTGTAGGTAGTGATGTTGTTCCTGGTGATGTTTTAGTTGGTAGAGTAAGTCCTAAAGGTGATGACAACCCTTCACAAGAAGAAAAATTGCTTTTAGCAGTATTACAACAAAGACAAACTCCTGTAAAAGACACATCATTAAAAGTTAAAAATGGTCATGGTGGTACTGTAATTGGTGTTGAAATTTTAAGCAGAGAAAACAAAGACCAATTAGAAGATGGTATTGACAAAATTGTTAAGGTTTCTATTGCTGTAAAACGAAAAATTAAAGTCGGCGACAAAATGTCTGGACGTCACGGTAACAAAGGTGTTGTTTCAATAGTACTTCCAGAAGAAGATATGCCACACTTAGAAGATGGTACTCCAGTTGATGTAATGTTAAACCCTCAAGGGGTTCCTTCACGTATGAACATTGGTCAAGTTCTTGAAATCCATTTAGGTATGGCTGCAAGATCGTTGAATACCAAGTTTGTTACTCGTGCTTTTGATGGTATTAAAAAAGAAGCAATTTATGATGTAATTAAAGAAGCAAATCTTCCTGTTTCAGGAAAACAGATCTTAATTGATCCTATTACTGGTGAAAAATTTGACAACCCTGTGTCTGTTGGTGTGATGTATATGCTAAAACTTAACCACATGGTTGATGATAAAATGCACGCTCGTTCAGTTGGTCCTTATTCATTAATTACTCAACAACCATTAGGTGGTAAATCACAAAATGGTGGTCAAAGATTTGGTGAAATGGAAACATGAGCTATTGAATCGTATGGTGCTACAAACATTCTTCAAGAAATTCTAACTTATAAATCTGATGATATAAATGGTCGTAATTTACTTTATGCTGCATTAGCATCTGGAAGAGAATTACCAAAACCAGGAGTACCTGAATCATTTAACGTTCTTAAATATGAACTTAGGGGCTTAGGTATGAAATTAGATATAAATGAAGTTGATAGCGATGATGAAGATTCATCTCTTCAACACTTTGACACTTCAGGAGGCTTAAATGAATAGAAATCGAATAAATGAAAATAAATCCTTAATCGAAAAAATTACATTATCATTAGCTACAGATACTGATGTGATGGAATGATCTCATGGTGAGGTTACAAAACCTGAAACAATTAATTATAAGAGTTATAAACCTGAACGTGAAGGTCTTTTTGATGAAATAATTTTTGGGCCAACCACTGATTACAAGTGTCCTGTATGTAATACTAAATACAAACGAAGCGATGAAAATGCAGAATGTATTAAAACTCCAATGTGTGTAAAACACAAACCAAAAATATTGCCAAAAATCGCCCGTCGTAGTCGTATGGGCCACATTAAGCTTAAAAATCCTGTTGTTCACTTCTGATTCTTTAAAATTGACCACTCTATAATTTCTAAACTTTTAGGGCTTAGAGTAGCAAACAGTTCGCGTTCAGTTACTAAATCTGAACTTGAAAAATTAATTTACTATAAAAGTCATATAGTTTTAGAAGATGGTGGACTAAAATCTCTTAAGAAAAACACAATAATTGATATTTCAGATGCAGCAATTATCTATTATGAAGCTTTAAAAGAATTAAAAGAACAATTCAATCAACAAGCTGATGAATATGAGCAAGAAGCATATGAAGTTATTGATGAGGCTATCAACGAACTTAAAGAGCAAGCGACTTCAAAAATGGGTCAGGATTATGGTATTGACTTTTATGAATACAATGACATTATTCATGAGTATTCAGATGCAAAAATATCTACAGGTTCTAAAGCTATTGAATATCTTTTAGAACATGTTAATCCTCGTGAAGAAGCAAAAAAACTTGAAGAAGAAATTGATGAATTGAATTTCCAAATTGCTCAAAATCCTTCTGCTAACTCAAAAATTCAAGAACGTGCCAAACTTTACAAACGTCTTTCTGTTATTAATGCCTTTATAAAATCTGGTCAAAGTCCTAAATCAATGTTGATTTACAATTTACCTGTTATTCCAGCCGATTTACGTCCTTTAGTACAACTTGATGGTGGTCGTCACTCAACTAGTGATATTAATGAACTTTATAGACGTATAATCATCCGTAATAATCGTCTTAAAAAATGAGATGAAAACGATGCTCCAATGCTTATTAAACAAAATGAGTATCGTATGATTCAAGAAGCAGTCGATTCTTTAATTGATAATGCAAGAAAAAAACCAAATCCAGTCGCTTCCAAAGATGGTCGTCCTTTTAAATCTATTTCTGATGCTTTAACAGGAAAAAAAGGTCGTTTCCGTCAAAACCTTCTTGGTAAACGTGTTGACTATTCAGGTCGTTCAGTTATTGTTGTAGGTCCTGAATTAAAAATGCACCAAGTAGGTATTCCACGTGAAATGGCTGCTAAACTTTTTGAACCTTGAATTATTCGTGAATTAATTAAAGCAACTGATAATAATATCTATTCAATTAAAGCTGGTAAAAAAGCAGTTGAAAACCTTGATCCAATTATTTGACCTTATGTTGAAAAAGCAATTCAAGGACGCCCTGTACTTTTAAACCGTGCGCCTACATTGCACCGTTTAAGTATTCAAGCATATGAACCAGTGTTAATTCGTGGTAAAGCAATTAAATTACACCCTCTTTCATGTACACCATTTAACGCTGACTTCGATGGTGACCAAATGGCTGTCCATGTGCCAATCTCACCTGAAGCAACTCGTGAAGCACGTGAATTGATGCTTGCATCTAAAAACATTTTAGGTCCTAAAGATGGTGAACCAATCATTAACCCTGGTCAAGATATGATTCTAGGTCTTTACTACCTAACAATGGAAAAAGAAGGTGCATTAGGTGAAGGTAAATATTTTGCTTCATTTAATGACTTGTTAACTGCTTATGAAAATAAAGTTGTAAGTGTGCATTCTCGTGTTGTTTTACCAATTGATCAAATTGATAAAAAATGAATAAATGCTCAAGATAACAATATTTATGTTGTTTCAACAGTAGGTAAATTCATTTTCAACCGTGCCTTTCCAAATACATTTGAATTTATTTTTGGTAAATACATTGACCAAAACGGTAAAGAAATTGTGCATACATCAGCTAATCAAGAGCATTTATCACACTATTTAATTCCTTCAGGAACAAACTTTGCTCAACACATAGCTAAAATGCCTCTTAATTTACCTCTTTCTAAAAAAGATATTGCAAAAATTGTGCGTCGTGTATATGACCAATATGTTTCAGTGATTTGCATGGAAGACTTAGCTTCAATTCTTAATGAAACCACAAGCGAAACTCTTGATAGTGTATTCAGTAAATGTAATGAATTAACAACATATAATGGCGAGAAAATTAATACAGCTCACTCAGAAATTCTTTGCAATTTAATCAAAGAAGAATTCAAACAAATTTCATATGAAGTATCAAGAGATCAACAATATCAAAACGCAATTTGAACAGTTGATGACTATACAAGATTGCTTGAACGAGTATGATTTAAATACACCAATGTTGTAGCCAATGTATTAGATAAAATCAAGGAATTAGGTTTTAGATTCTCAACTATTTCAGGTACAACTATTGCTGTAAGTGATGTTAAAACTCTTCCTGAAACCAAAAACAAAATTAAAGAAGGTGAGCAATACATTGAAAAACTTAAATCATTCTTCTACGAAGGTATGCTTACTGATGATGAACGCTACAGTTTATCAATTAAAAAATGATCTGAAATTAAGAACTCAATAGAGGATGATCTTAAAAAGGTAACAAAATCTGATCCACATAACCCTCTATTCATGATGTTTACATCTGGAGCTCGTGGTAACTCATCAAACTTCGTGCAACTTGCTGGTATGCGTGGTTTAATGAACAACAACGTTAAAATTCTTAAAGCCGATGCTGAAAACGAACGTGTTGTTCGTTCAACTGTTGAAATTCCAGTTAAATCATCATTCCTTGATGGTCTTACCGCTTATGAATTTTACTCATCTACTCACGGTGCTCGTAAAGGTCTAACCGATACAGCGCTTAACACTGCTAAATCAGGTTATCTAACACGTCGTCTTGTCGATGTTGCTCAAGGTATTGTTGTTCGTGAAGAAGATTGTGGAAGTGACTTTGGCTTTGTGATTCGTGATATTAAAGATACAAAAACCAATACAGTTATTGAATCATTAATTGAACGAATTGAAGGAAGATTTACAAACAAACCGATTATAGATTCTAAAGGTGAATTGATTGTTGGTGCTAATGAACTCATAACTCCTGAAATTGCCTCTAGAATTTCAAATGCTGGAATTGAAGAAGTAGAAATTCGTTCAGTATTATCATGTTATACACGTAATGGTGTATGTAAAAAATGCTATGGTAAAGATCTTGCATTAAACCGTGTTGTAAACATTGGTGAAGCTGTTGGTGTTGTTGCTGCACAATCAATTGGTGAACCTGGTACTCAGTTAACCATGCGTACATTCCACACCGGTGGTGTTGCGGGTGTTGAAGATATTACTGGTGGTTTTGGTCGTCTTATGGAACTAATCGATGCTTATGATTCACCATGAGGACGCCCTGCAATTATTTCTCCAGGTTATGGTAAAGTTGTATCAATATCTACACCACTTGATAGTACAGTTCGTAATATTAAACTAATCGAAATTGAATACTACAATGAAATTGGCGATCTTGAATCTAAAGTATTTGATACCAAAGCAGATCGTCGTATTGTTGTTAAAGAAGGTGATGAACTAGTTCCTGGTCAAAAAATTGTTGAAGGACCTATTGTTCTTGGTGACCTATTAAAATATGCTGACACTCGAGCAGTACAAAACTATCTTTTAAAAGAAGTGCAAAAACTTTATCGTCTTCAAGGTATTTCTATTGCTGACAAATACATAGAAATCATAATCCGTCAAATGCTTTCAAAAGTAATGATCACTGATACAGGTGATTCGAAATTCTTCTCTGGTTCACTTGTAGACATTCTTACTTTCCAAAAAGAATCTGGCCGTCTTTTAGCTCAAGGTAAACGTCCTCCATTTGGCGAAGTAAAAATTAAAGGTGCTAAACAAACTCCATTACTTTCTGATTCATTCCTTGCAGCTGCTTCATATCAAGAAACACCAAAAATTCTTGTTAATGCTTCTATTGCAGCTCAAACCGACAAACTTGAAGGACTTAAAGAAAACATTATTCTTGGTCACAAAATTCCTGCCGGTACAAATGCTAACTATGAAGATAAAGAAAAATACGACATTCGTGATCCACGTAGTTACTTTAGTTCAAAATATCAACCTGAACACACAGAATTATTTAACCAAAATAATATTCACTACGAAAATGAAATACTTGATTCAGAATTCGAAGATATTTTCTCAGATCTTTCACTTGAAGAAGTCGGCGATCACGTTTCAAATGACAACAATATCGAATTTGATGATGATTCAGAAGACTTTTTCAACTAATTCATTAATTAACGCTCCAAAGCGCAAACAAAAATCAGCATTAATGCTGATTTTTTCTTTATTTTAGGCAGCTATAAAGTAAACTTCATAAACTTCAGTTGACACAGCAGGCGCAACATCTTTAGTGCCTTTTCTAAATAATCTAAATGTTGCTTTTCACCCTTTTTCATCTTTAGTAACATCTATATATGAACTAGCTCTAGAATCTTGTATTTCGGTCATTTTTTCGTCCATTTTTGCAGCCATTTCTTTGTGACCTTTTTTATTTTTATCTTTTTTGTGAGCTTTTTTATTTTTATTTTTTGGATTAGGGTGATAAATTGGATTTTCAGCATTTGCGATTGTGTATCCTTCTGGAATATTTAGCAATTTAGCAAATGTTTCACCTTCATAGAATTTGTCGGTTTCTGATTTAAAACGAAATTCATTTTCGCTCTTGTGATCTTGTCAAAAGACTTGTTTTTTGTTTTTGTCTTTTTTATTGGTTATTAACTTATCCTCATCAATAGGTTTTAATAATTCTAGAGTTAATTTTGAAACATCGAAAATTTTTACATTTTTGACAAATGATGTATATTTTACTTCTTTGTGTTTTTTAACATCTACTCCTTTAGGTAATGTACCTTCAAGACTTGCATCGTCTTTAACTAATTTAACTGCTTGTTTATCAGTAGAATCTTGTCCACTTTTTTGGTCTTCATTTTGACCTGATTGAGTATTGCCTGTATTACCACCGGCATTATTATCGTTGTTTTGCTTTTCGTTTTTACCTGGTTGAGTATTACCTGTATTATCTTTGCCTTTTCCATCTTTATTTTGGTCGTTGCATCCTGCGGCAATCACCAATGGAGCGGCTACAATGCTTGAAGTAATTGCACCAAGAGTTATCAATCATTTATTTTTCATTAGTACCTCGTAATTTGTTTTGTTGTAAATAAATTATATTCTTTTTAAGTATATTAACTATATATTCAACCTTGAAAGACATTTTATGCATAACTATAATGATTTTTTGCAAGATTAGCAAAAAATCAGCCTAAAGCTGACTTAAACTATTTGTTTGGAATGAATAACTCATAAACTTCAGTTGACACAGCTGGATCAACATTTTTAGAACCTTTTCTGAATAGTCTAAATGTTGCTTTTCAACCATCACCTTCCTGAGTTAATTTAATAAAACCACTTGCATTTTTATAACCTTTGCCGCTAACATAGACAGGTTTTTGTACATTTGTTATTGTATAACCATCAGGAATATTTAACAATTTTGCAAATGGTTCACCTTGATAGACTTTTTTATCACTAGAATCTGGTTTGAATTGAAATTGGTTTTCATTTTCAAAAGATTGGAAGTAAGCTGTAAAACCTTCTACATTTTTTCTAGTAAATAATTTATCTTTTTCGATTGGTTTTATTAATGATAATTTTATTTTAGATAAATCAATTTTTTCTTCAGTAACTGAAAAATATACTGCTTTTTTACGATCATCTTGAGAATCATCGTCAACTTCTTTACCTTTTAGATTTTCATCATTTTTAATTAATTTAAGACCTTTTTGACTGCAACCAGCAGCAAGTAAAGGCATTGCTGCAAAACTTGATGTAATTGCACCGAGTGAAATTAGTCATTTATTTTTCATTTTTAGATATACCTCTTATATAAATATGTAATTAATATTTAAATTATATTATTATTCTATGTAATACTGACTAGTTTTCAATAATATCTTGAATATTTCAGTCATCTAAACGAGTTTTTGCAATATAAACCACATAAACACCGTCTCGCTGACGTTCAAAATCATATCCACCGCTGCTCAAAAATTCTTCAACAGTTACTTGCATTGCACCTGTTCCTTTACCGGCAACAATTTCAATTACATCATGTCCATTTAATTCAGCTAAATAGATAGTTGAAGTTAATTTTCCTATTGCTTGTTCAACATTATGACCATGTAAATCTATTTTATACATTTTTTTCCTTCTGACACTCGCTACAAAAAACGCTTCCACGACCACCGACTCAAATTTTTTGCAATCTATTTTGACATCTTAAGCAATTTAAATTTTCTCTTCCATGAACTTTAAGTTCATTTTGATATGTACCTTTTACACCATTCAAGGAAGAATAAGATTGAATTGATGATCCACCTTTTAATGTTGCTTCATTCATAATTTTACCAACACATAATACTAATTCATTAAACTGTTCATAACTTAATGCTTTAACTGGTGTAAGCGGGTGAATTTTACAACTTCATAATGCCTCATTAGCATAGATATTCCCTATTCCTAAAATTAAATTTTGATTTAATAACACATTTTTAATTGCAATAGAGCGATTTTTGATTTTATTTCATAAATTATGTGTATCTAATTTTAGTGGTTCAACACCTAAATTCATTAATGGTTTGCTTGTATACAAATTAAAAGTATTGCGCAAATGAAATGTACCAAATGCTCTTGGATCATTGTAATATAAAAATCCTTTATCAAGTCTTAAGATTATATGGTCATGGTGCATAGGTGGATGGTATTTATTATAAAAACTATAATTTCCACTCATTCTTAAATGACTTATTAAAAATAAGTCATTACTTAATTTAAATATGATATGTTTTCCTAAGTTTTCAACATCCAAAATATACTCATTTTTCAGTGTATTGGTAAAATCTGCGGCACTAATATCTTTAATTAATTTTGCATTATAGACTTCAATATCAATAATTTTTGCACCTTTCACATAAGGTCTCAAAGCATTAACAATCGTGCTTACTTCAGGCATTTCAGGCATATTTCTCCTAGATTTCTTTAATTTTGGCTAGCATAGTTATAGCTGCAGTTTCGGCACGTAATATTCTTTTACCTAACGAAACTAATTTAACATTTTCGCCAGCAGCCTCACAAATGTTATCAATCTCGTTTTGACTAAAACCACCTTCAGGCCCTACTAAAATTAGGCAATTTGTTGCTAGATTATCAATTTGCCAACTAGGTTTAATGAGTTCATGAGCTACATAAATTGTGTAATTTTGCTCCTTATATAATTTAATTATTTGTTGCAATTCAGTAGGTTTATCTAAATATGGAATTATATTGCGAAATGATTGCTGTGCTGCTTCTTTAATTTTAGTATTTAGACGATTTATTTTATTATCAGAACCAAATATAAACTCAATTTGGTTGCGGTTACAATAATGACTTATAAGTGGAATGATTTTTTTAACACCTAATTCAACTGCTTTTTCAAGCATTATTTCAAAACGACTAGGTTTAATTATAGGGGCTGCTAAAACAATATCACCTTTAAACTCATGATCTATGTTCTCTTTTGAGTGAATTATTGCTTTATTAGTGTTTGCTATTAAGTTGCATTTATAAAATTCACCTTGAAAATTTATCAAAAATTGGTCATTTTGTAATCTTGCAACCTTAATATGATGCAATAATTCCTTGTCGAGAATAAAATAATCACCTTGTTTTGTATCACAAAAAAATCTATGCATATCACACCTTTATACAATAATTATTATACTTAAAAATTATTCATTTTGAATATTATAATTTTACCAATACACACATTTTTGAGTACTTTATGAAAAAAACTGACCACAAAGGTCAGTTTAAATTTTTATTAGAAATCAGGTAGTTTATGACCACTAGAATCGATGTTTGTTTCAGTTGTATCGGTGTTATCAATTATGCTTATGCTGCTTGTTAATTCTTCAATACTTGTATTAACGTTTTGTTGACTTTGATCAACGTTTTGAATTTCTAGTTTATCAATATTTTCTATAGCTATAAAACTAAATTCTGCTACTTCAGCATGCTTTTCATTACTTTCTGTAAAGCTTATACCTATTTTTGAATGGATTTTTTGGTCTAGTTGATATTTTTCAATAAATGTATTTCTTAATAATTTAAGAGAATTATAATTAATTTTTTGATCGATATAGAAATGAAGCAAAAGACTACTTAATTTATTAGGTTTTTCAAGATAATTTGATGAATTTATTGCTACTTCAATTGCATTAGAAACGCAACTATCACCTTGAGCTTTCCCTTTACTAATTATTAATTGACCACCATTTGATAATAATGCAAGGATATCATTGTAGTCAATGTTGATATGCATTTTGCTTGAAATCATTTCTTCGATAATATTGATCATATTTTTTACAGACATGTCTGCAATCTTAAGAATTTGTTGAAAAGGTAAATCTTCATATTGCTCTGCAATTTTTTCATTGTTAACAATAACATATGAATTAACTAATTTTTGCATTTTTTCAATGCCATATTGAGCTATATTATTGATTTTTGCACCTTCAAATTCACTAAAAGGACTTATCATAATTGCTAAAGTTAAAATATTAAGTTCGCGAGCAACTTCGGCTATCACTGGACTTGCCCCTGTTCCAGTTCCGCCACCCATTCCCGAAACAATTATTAATAAATCTGTATTAGCAAGAGCTTGCTTAATTTCTTCAATACTTTCTTGTGCTCTTTGAGCACCTACTTCAGGATTGCCACCAGCTCCAAATCCTCGTGTGTTTTTACCTAAAAAAATCTTATTTTCTACTTTGCTTTTTAATAAATCTTGGTTATCTGTGTTAGCTATTAAAAGTTCAATTTTTGTTGAGTTTTCTTGCTGAAAAGCATTAACGATATTGCTTCCAGCACCACCAACGCCAATTATTTTAATGTTAACAATGTTATCATCCATTAAATTAACTCCTTTGTATATCTAAACACGATGATTTTTTAGTGAAGCAAAGATTTTTTGTATGAAGTTTTTTGGTTTAATTTCTTCAAGATTGGTCAATGTTTGTACTAGATCTATTTTTGACTTATCAAAAGTTAGTATAGCTGCACCTAAATGTGTGTTTTCTAGTGCGCTTATTTGTGCTTCATAGTCATCATACAGTTGGCATTTTATTCCAAATTCTTTGGCCAAAAGATATTGGAATAATCTAGAGTTGTCTCCCTTAATAATGAATTCAACTTTTTGGCCTTCTGGATAGTTTTTGTCGTAATTTTCCTCTACAGTTTTAAGTGTATCGGTAAAGCATTTATATAGGATATTGAAAATTTGTTGTTCATTAGACTCATTTTTTGTTTCATTTACATAATGTTCTCAATTATTTAGTATTGATTTAACATATGGAATAATTAAAATGTCACTTACTTTTGCTATATTTCCACATACTTTAAAAAGTTTTGTGAAGTTTAACTTGCTTTGAGTGCTGATTAATAATGTTGTATTGAAACAATTGTCAATTGACAATGTTTTTCAATCAAAATCAATCAAAATTGAGTGATTTTTAACTTCTTGTGATGCTAATAAACAACTTTGCGGACTAAAAATATTGCTTAATTCTATTCCGCTGCGTTTGAACAAATCCATTAGTTTTGCATACATTTTGTTGTCTTTTTTAATGACTCATAATGCATAGTGCATAATTAATTTAGATCCGTTTTTATCAATTGGGAATGAAGAATATTTTTTTCGTTGATCATTATCAACAACTTCATAGATAAATACACTATCGTTTATCAAGTCATAATTTTTGTTTGAGCTTGATTTTGCAATGTATTTTTTGTAGTTGTTTATGTGTGTTTTGTTTATTAAATTATCTACTTTTTGCTCAAAATGATTGGTTAAAATATCAATTTGAACTAAATTTGGATCTAAGATCAAGTTAAACGAAACTTTAGAACGTCTTAAATTAATGTATTTTTTACTAAATGCTTTAATTTGTTGTATTAAAGAACCTAATTCTTCAATATTTGCATATTTTTGATTAAAGTTAGCAAGCACATTGTATGCTGAATTTGTGCAATAAACAATACTTGCGGTTGCTAAATATTTCTTTATTTCGATATTTACAGCAATATTTTTCATTGTGCTTACCTCCTTTAATTATTTTAGTTTGCTTAAAACTCTTAATCGAGCACTGCGTGAACGATTATTTATTTCAAGTTCATCACTTGATGGATTGATTACTTTTACACTGAATGTTTTTTCTTCTTTTATTGGCATTTTTATTGGTAATTTATCTTTTATTAAATCACCAAAAAAATTTTTAACTATTCTGTCTTCTAATGAGTGAAAGGTTATTATTGCTAAGTGAGCATTAGTTTTCAACAATTTAATACTTTGCGCTAGCATTTGCTTTAATGAATCTAATTCATTATTTACTTCGATGCGGATTGCTTGAAAGATTGCTTTGCAAGGGTTTTTTGCTTTTACAATTTTTGCAGGCAATGATTTCCTAATGATGTTGGCTAATTGTAATGTTGTTTCAATTGGTCGATTTGCAACGATGGCATTCGCAACTTTATGTGCAAGCTTTACTTCTGCGTTATCGTTTAAAATTCTTGCAAGTGATTTGGCATCATAATTATTAACAATATAGTGAGCATCTAGTTGTTGAGTTGTATCCATTCGCATATCTAGACGAGCATCTTTGTTATAACTAAAGCCTCTTTGGCTATTATCAATTTGTGGAGAAGAAATACCTAAATCTGCAATTATTCCATCTACTTGATCTATTCCAATTTTTGCTAATTCTTGACTTATGTTTTTAAAATCTGAATGAATTAGTGTGAAATTTTGACTTATTTTGCTCAAATGAACGCGACTTTTCTCTATCGCAAAATCATCTTTATCAAAACAAATCAATCGACCTGTAGTTAGTTTTTGCAAAATTTTTGCTGAATGACCGCCCATTCCTAAAGTTAAATCTACATAGACACCTTCAGGATTAATTTTGAGAGCATCAATTGTTTCATTTAGCAACACTGAAAAGTGATTGTCTAACATATTAACTTTTCTCCGCTAATGCTTGAGCAGCCTCTTGTAATTGTTCTACACTCATTGACTCGTTGTAATTTTGATATTTTTCAGCAGCTCACATTTCAACTGAATTGCCTACTCCTACAAAAATTACTTCTTTTTGGATAGCACTTTTGATAAGTATTTGTTTTGGAATAATGAAACGTCCTTGTGAGTCAAGTTCGATTTCATGAGTATTTCCTAATCATCAACGTTTCAACAAACGAGCATTTTTATCATAAATGCTTTGTGAAGTCAAATTAGCAGTCAATGAATCAAATTCACTTTTGCTACGTAATTCAACAATATCATCAAGGCCAATAGTCAAAAAAAAGCTCGATCCAAGTGCATCACGCAGCTTTGCGGGCAACGCTACTCGGTTTTTGACATCGATATTTCGTTCATACTGTCCGTACACCACTTACCTCCACTATCCACCACTATTCTACAACTTTTTAATACATATTCGTATAAAAAAACACAAAAAAAATTAATAAATCACCACAATAAGCCACAAAAAAGAAAAAATGCGATTTTTGCATTAAAAATGAAGCAAAATCGCATTTTTTACATTATTAGACTTATCCACATTAATCCACATTATTTAGCAGTCCAAAGACATGAGTTACATCAACAATCTTACCGAGAATTGTTATAAAATCACCCTCTTTTAAAATACTATGTCCATTTGGCAATATGCTTTCAGAAGCACGCTTAATAAGTACTACTGAAACACCTTTATCAACAAATTTGCATTCTTTAAGTGTTTTGTTAATGAATTTTGGAGAAGTTAAAACGGTTGTACCCATTACAAAACCATCGCCCAATTCTTGTAAGTCAAGTGAATATTTTGCAAAGTAGGGATTAGCAGCAAGTAAAGCAGTTCTTACACCTGCTTCTTCTTCAGGACGAATAATTACATTAACTCCAATTTGTTTTAAAACATTAGCATGCCGTGATGATCTTGCACGAGCTATTATGCTTGTAACTTTTAGTTCAAATAATGCTGCAACTATTTCAATATTATCATTTGTTGCAACTACCACTATATCCATGTCAGTTATTGAAAGAGTTTTTAATGTTTTTGGATCAGCAGCATCAGCAATAACGAGTTTATCAACTGTGTCTGAAAAAGGTTTAAGATTTTTTTCATCTTTATCAACCACCATTAAAGAAACATCTGTATTTAGAAGTTGTCTAATAATAGCGCTTCCAAACCTTCCTACACCAATAACACAAATATTTTGAATAGATTTTTTCTTCATATTGCTCCTTTTGCATCTTATTATATTCTAAATAATTATTTTAATTATGTTATACAATTTATGTTATGAAAAAGCAAAATGATGCTCAACAAGGTAATAATTACTCCAAATTGACTTTTAAACAATTTTTCAATAAAATTATTTTAAAAATACGCAAATTATCAAAGGTTAGAATTATTTTTCTAGTCCATTTATTTGTTATTTTGCTATCAAGTTTAATTTTATTTAGTCCTTTGGCTCAAACTGGTGATGTTAATGTATCATATACTGACGCAATTTTTACAACTGCTAGTGCATTTAGTGACACAGGTCTTGTAACAGTAGATACTTATAAAACTTGAAACGCTTTTGGTCAAGCACTTATAGCGATATTAATTTTGGCTGGCGGGATTGGAATTTTTGTATTAAAAGTCTTCTTTATTTCATTAATTTTGCCAAATTCCAAGAACTCAATTTCTGAGATGGGCATTGTTTCTCATGAGCGTGGTTCAGATGATTTTGGAACTACTAAGAAAATAATATTCAACTCAGTAGGTTTTTTATTAATAACAACGTTTATTTCGGGTATTTTTCTAACACTTTATTTTTATTTGTCTAGTCCGCTTCCTGCAGGTGATGAATTTTTACATGGCGATTTTGTTTCGCCAAAAAGCGATTTTGCTTTATCACTACGATATGGTTTTTTTCATTCAATCTCCGCACTAAATAATGCTGGTTTTGATATCATAGGTAAAAAATCATTGCTTTCTTACTATAACAATGTTGGCTTGCAAGTTTATTTTTCATTTTTATTTGTGCTTGGCGGTCTTGGTTATCCAGTAATTTATGATATTTTAAGTTTTATTCGTTTTCGAATCATTCATAAAGGACCATATAAAAAACGTTATGTGTTCAAATTAATAACAAAACTTTCTTTATTGACTTACTTAATCACAACATTTTTTGGCTTTATTTTTATTCTTTTGTTTGAACTTATGGCTCGAAACTCATTAGCAGGTGATTCGTTTTGAGATCGCAGAGAATATGGTTCATCACCGCTAAAAATTTGGCACCTATTTTTCCTTTCAATTTCAACAAGGTCAGCTGGCTTTAGTACTGTCGATCTAGGTCATATAAGTACTGGAAGTATTGCAACAATGACTATTTTAATGTTTATTGGTGCTGGCCCTGTTTCAACAGGTGGTGGAATTCGTACAACAACTATTGCAATTTTAATTATGTCTATAATTGCAAGAATAAAAGGACAAGATAGTGTGCGAGCCTTCCGAAGACGAGTTGATGAAAAAACTGTAAAAATGAGTTCAATAATATTCACCACTTCAACATTACTTGTTGTCTTGTTTAGTTTAATTTGCACAACAAGTCTCGATCGTTATGGAGGTGAACTTGATGCAAATAAATATGACTTCTCACACATTATTTTTGAAGTTTCTTCAGCGTTTGGAACATGTGGTTTAACCACCGGAGCAACAAGTCATTTCAATCTTGTATCTAAAATTTTCTTAATAATAATAATGTTTGTTGGTCAGTTTGGTATTAGTAGTACTGTGCTCGTTTGAGGCAATAAAATAAATAACTCACGCAAAATTGACTACATTCATGAAGAAGTTATGATAGGTTAAAAAAATGTCTAAGATACATTTTTTTATTGACTTATTCAATAAATATTAATAAAAATTCAATAAAATTGATTTATATGTTTGTATATATTGTATTATTTATGTACAAGCACAAGGAGATATATGGCTAGTAAAAAATCACCATTAATAAAATATTATCTTGCAGAAAAATTCGATAAAAATAGAAATATAAGTTTCAATCTTAAAAAACAAGGTCTTAAAACTCACGAAAACTACAAAACATTCCAAAAAGCACTAGAAACATTCATTGAAAAATCATTAGCATCAAAATCACCTACTAAAGTTTGATTTCACCGTGAAGGCGCATTCAAAGGTACTGCTTCACTTGAGCAATGTTATGTAATTTTAAAACGTATTAAAGAAGAAAAAACCAAAGATGAACACGTAATTGAATTCATAAATCAAGAACAATTAGTTGAAAAATCAACTCCTAAAAAAACAAATAAACAAGAAGAAGTAGAAGTATTCACAGAAGAACATTTAAGTGAAGAAAATGACCAAAAATACTCAAAAATGAGTGCAGACGAGTTTTCTGAACTTGTTTCAGTTGCAAAAATTTATGCAAGTGTTAAACCAAATGACAACACATTTGACTTATGTCATAAAAACATTTTTTGCACAAATGATCTAGAAGTAAAAATTGAGCAAATAAATGTATTGTGCAAAAAAATTGCTCTAATGCATTTTAGACTATTCAAAGATGACCAAACTTCAGACCTTTTAGAATGCGTATTTCTTTTCGATACATTAAAACCAGGTCAAGACAAACTTTATGCAACTGATGAAATTTTTAGAGTTGAAGACTTTAACGATTTATTGGATCATTCAAATATCTATATAGATAAAGATAATGTCACAAGTGCTATTGAATTGAAATGTAGTCATATTATGTCTGATTCGAGTCTAGATGCTAAAATAATTTCAATTAATGTTACTGATAAATATAGAGCAGTTGTTGATTATTTCTTTACTAAACACAACTATGTTTCAGAGATCAAGAGAGCATATTTTGATTTTAATAATCAAAACGAAGAAAGCAACAAATTATATGAAACTGTTTTAGCACCACAGCAAGAATTAATTGAACAAGAACAAGTTATTGAACAACAAGAAAATGAACAACTCGAGCAACCACTTGAAGTTACTGAACAAATTGTTGAAACCACTAAACCAGCATCAACATCAAAAAAATATGAAACTATAATTTGACTATTAGTAAATCTAATAATTATAGAATTAGTCATAATTGCTTTACTACTTGTTCTACAATTTACCTAAAAATGCAAAAAAATGCAATTTGCATTTTTTTTCTTTGTTTTTTTAAAAATTAGTATATATTTTTTATATATAAAAAATATAGGAGAATTATGAGAAAATACAATGGTGTACACTATGATTTAGACAAGTTTTCGCAGACTTTAAAACTTAGAGATTTTTATCATGAACAACTATTATCAGCCCCTGTAGGGACGCCTAAAGGTTTTAAAAAATTCGGAGGTTCATCGATCGGAAATATTTTCGAAACAGACGCATATAAAGGTAAATTTTTAGCATTTTTACACATGACTAGACTTTCACTTCCTTTATTTCAGAAGAAATATACTGCTGCTGGTGAAGCGGTTGAACCTAAAATTTTTGAAGAGATGAAAAAAGCAAACCCTGCATTAGATATTCAACACATTGAAGCAGCAAAAGTCGGTTATGATTATTTTAAAGGTGTCCATGATATTTTAGGTGGAGTCCCTGATGGAATTATTCCTTCTAAAAAAATTGTTCTTGAAATGAAAGCTGTACAAGCAAAAAAACAAGCAATATGAGAAGAAAACAACAATTCAGGAGTGCCTTTAGATTATCGAAAACAGGCTCAATTATATGCTTACCTATTAGGATATAACAAATATTCAATTGTTGCTGCTTTTCTTGAAGAGCAAGATTATGCAAAACCAGAACTTATTGATGTTACGCAAAGAAACATTGGTATTTATAGTTTTACAATAGAAAAAGCTAAGGTTGAAGATGATATTAAAGAAATAACTGACTTTTTTACTCATTATTCAAGAACTGGAATTAGTCCACAATATGATGCAAGAAGAGATTACAAGGTAATTGAATATCTAGAGTGCCACAACGAACAGGAATGAGAACAATTATTTAACCGTTGAAAAAGATTAGGGGACATCGATGAAGATATTGACTTTAGCCAAGTTAGATAAAACTACAGCACAACCAATCACACTAAGTCATTTTCGTACATTTCTCAATTCACAACCTTATTTTATTTGAGCTAAGCGAAATGTAGATGGAGATATTGAATACATTCCAAATCTTGATGCAAATGGTTTTAAACTTTATGATTTAGATCAAAACAATAACTCTTTTAATAATCTGACTTCTCATGATTTGTCTATATTTAGCGATTTTGATGACGATGATGACACTCTTGAAGATGAACTTTTTAATCACTATCACTCAAAAGAACTTAAACTATTTTTAAATAGTGAGTGAAATTATAAAAGCGAAAATATGGGGATGTTTTCGAAAGCTCAAAAGCAAGCAGTAGATTTTATTGTTGCTAATCATAATTTAACTTTTGATGAAATTTATTTCAATTCGCGTATTTATCCAGTTGAAAAACTCCACCAAATTGGAGAAAATTTCAATGAATTTATACAAAATGATACAAAAAAAATGATTATCGACCCTGCTTTTGTGTATTTACATAAAAGTGCTAATGGTATTAATTATTTACCAAAATCAAGTTGTTTTGCATATTGCAAAGAACACAAATCGCTTTATTTCTTTAAAACAAAAGATAAAACATCTCTTTCTGATTATCAAAATGCATTTTTTACCTACAAAATTGCAACAAAAATGAATGTTGATGTAAAAGAAATAAAATTTATTGTATTCGATTGAGATTTAAACAGTTATAAAAAAGAGATCATACCTTTCAATGTTATTCATGGCTGCAACTCATCAAATTCTAATTCTGGTGTCAAACGAGATGGTGAAAACATGTTTAAAAGTGATGATGAACTTAGAATGCGTGGCATGATTAATTCTGGTCAGGCAATGGAGATTGCTTTAACATCACAGAACGCTATTCCAACTGTCTTTGCATCAATAACTGAAGGTAAAGTCTGAAAAAATGCTAATATAAGCGATCTTAAAAAGTACTACAACGATAACAAAAAAATAGATATTAAAAAAGTATCTGTAGAATTTGACGATTTTGATGAAATTATTGAAAAAATAATAGAAGCAAGAGATATTGCACAGCCTACTTATTCTATTAAACAAGGCGATGAATACGTTTTTGATTGCACTGTGGATTCAATATCACCTTGAGGTAAAAATCCAGAAATACAAAAAATAAAAAATCTTTATTTAGGCACTCAATATTTATATTCAACAGGCAATAACGGTACTGGAAAATCTTTAAGAACATCATTAACTCAACAATATATTGATGAACATAAACAAATTGTTGATAAGTTATATAGTTTTCCGAACTACTTTACAAAGGATGCTATTGACTTATTGAAGTTGTTAATGATTAAGGATGAGAGAATTGTTTGATACGACTATGAGGGGGTAAGTTCCTTAGTTCCTCTATTTGATAATCTTAAATCATGAAATCAAATTCCTCACCAAGTTTCAATAATTGTTACGCAAAATGGTCGTCAAATTCACTCCGAAGATATATTAAAAGACCCTAAAAATATAAATTTAATTGATCTTGTTGATGTGATTCTTGCTGTTTATCAAAATAAAGCACACAAATACGTAGTATTTAATAAAAACTATGAAAATACACGTAACTGAGAAATTAGAGATCTTGTTAAAAAATATTATGATAATGGCAACATTGAATTTATTAGTAAAATGCAACAAAGAGGTATAGATTCTTGACTCGAATTTAATAGTATTGTCAAACATATAAACACCAACACAATAGATTTAGTTGATTTCTTCTCAAAAAACGCTGGATGCGAAATGTTTTTTACATCTAATTACATTAAGCATAATCAATATCACAAACCAATCTTTGAACTTGATTTTATTAATTTTTCAGGTTCTCAGCGACAATATTTAGACTTATGTTCTTCATACAAAAATGCGTTTTTTGCAGATAAAAGTCTTAAACCAATCAGGATAATGGAACTGCTAGGATTTACAAGCATAAAAAAATTAGAAAAATTGATCACTAAATCAGGCTATAAATACAAAAATGAAATTAAAGAGTATGCTACGCTTGAAATAAAAAATGGTTCAATGGCTCTTGAATTAGCAATAAGTCGTGCAAACAATACAACTAAAGACTTAGAATGAGCAGCAAAAAGTGATAAATTGAAAGAATATTGCCATAATGATGTTGTTGCAATGATTGTTGTTTATGAATTTGTCTTAGGTCTTGTTGCTAATGTATTTCCTAATATACACGATTTAGAGTACAAAATTCACTCTAATCAAGAAATTGAACTAGATTTTGAAAACAAAAAGTTATTCATTAAAGGTACTCAAAATGAATAAGTATGCAGATATTTTCATAACCACTACTGACACTGTATGTGGAATAGGCGGTCCAATAAATGATGAAACATTAAAAAAACTTTATGTTCTTAAACACAGACCAGCAAACAAAAAAATAATGATCTTAGTAGGTTCAATTGAACAAGCACGTAAATTTAAACAATGAAATAATGAGGCTGATGAGTTTGCTAAAAAATATTGACCGGGTAATTACTCAATTGTTGTAAATAATCAAGGATTTAGAATGCCAAACCAACAAGGACTTATCAACTTTTTATTAGATAAAGGTCCAATGTATGTCACAAGTGCAAATATTTCAGGTTGTGCGCCTATTGAAATTTCACAAGCAGCAAGCATTTTTCCTCAAATTTCCAATGTCTATGATTTTGGTCAACCTAGTGGCCAAGCTAGCAAAATATATAATTTAGACACTCATCAATGAATACGTTAAATTAAGCACATAATTGAAAATATTTCCACAATTATGTGTTTTTTGTTGATTTTTTTTGCCTTAAATGAAAATTTATGAAGCACAAATGCAATCTTAAGTTAATAATTATTCATATTTTCATTGAGGAGGAAATATGAATTTAGAAACAAACCAATGACAAGCAAGATATATCAAGTGATATATGAAAAAATTAAACCTTTCAAAACAAGGTTTATTAAATTATGTAAAAAAACACTCAATAAAATTATTAAATTTCCTTGTTATGGTCAACTTATTTAGAATAGCTAATGATGCAATAGGTGACTTTAACAAACTTAGAGCATATCAATATGGAATTATCTATACAGGCGTGCACAGAGACTTCGTATCAAAAAGCGATGAAGACTTTGTTGATTATGTATTAAACGCTTCTGATGCACAAAATCCAAAAACCTATGAAATTCTAGAAAAAGCATTCTATTATGTATCAACATGCAAAAACTTCGACTTTATGGAACAAATGCATGAATTCGATTTTTGAAAAAATAAATTTGGTCGAGCAGACATGTCAATAAGAAAAAATGATATTAGTGATGCAGATAAGCTAAAATTGAAAAAAATTTATAATCAAATTCCAGACAATACCGCCGATCTTGAATACATTTTTATCAATGATTACCACTTTGTTTGAGATAAAAAAGATTCTGAATGAGTTAAACAAAACTATGCAGAATTGATTGAAATGTCTAGAAAATATGACCTTACTAACCCTGTATTTGTCAAAGCAAAAAAATGCTCAAAGTCTCCAAAAAACTAGTCTAATTACGCGTATTTAATTTATACAATAAAAAAGACTCAAATCTAACATGATTTGAGTCTATTTTTGTCTACTTAAAATATTAAGTTATTATTGTTGTGTGGTTTGTTGTGCTTGTTGAGAATTGTTGTGTTGATTGTTAACTACACGCACACGTTCTTTGGTGAAAGGCATTAGAGCCATAAATCTTGCTCTTTTAATAGCCATTGCAACTTTTCTTTGGTCTTTAGCTGATAAACCAGTTAAAGATCTAGCTTTAATTTGTCCAGTTCCTGTAACAAATTTGCTTAATAAATCAATATCTTTATAATCGATGTAATTTAGGTTTAATTCTTCAATTAAACTTCTACGACGTTTGTTGAAACCTTGTTTTTTATTACGAAATTTAGGCATTATTCCTCCCTAGTCTAAATTATCTTCAACACCATCAAAATCATCAATTACAAACTTATTATTAACAGGGATATTTTGGTTTTGCTCTGTATATTGCGTATCACGCTCATTTAATGAGTTTGAAGCAAAATTATTTGCTTGTTGATGTGTTGCTCCAGTAAATTTAGATTGATTAGATGTTTGGTTTGAATATGAATTTGCTCTATTTTGTGAATTTATTTCTCTTGCTTCTCTTTGTTGTCTTGTTTCCAATGATTGCAAGTTTTCAATTGTTACTTCATATGTTCTTACTGTTTCACCGTTTTGAGATCTAAACGTTCCAGTGGTAAATCAACCTTCAATTGAAACTAATGAACCTTTAGACAATACTTTACCCAAGTAATCAGCAGTCGCTCTTCAAGCAACCACAGGGATAAAATCTGTTACAGGCTCAGTTGAATTTGTTCTTCTTGCAACTGCAATAGATGTACGTGCATAAGTAATTCCACTTGGTGTACTAAATACTCTAACATCATTTGCGATGCGTCCAACTAATAAAACTTTATTCATATTTTGCCTTTCACATATTATTGTTCTTTAATGTTTTTTGTAATTTTTTTGGTTTCTTTTGTGTCGTCGTTTTTAATAATTCTTTTTTCTGTTCTTGGTTTGTCTTTTAGATATGCTTTAGGTCCTTTAACACCTTTACGTGGTTTTCCAAAACCTTTTTCGCTATCTAAATTGATAACCAATTGTCTTCAAATTTCTTTTGAAATGTTTGAACGACGAACGAATTCAGCGATTAATTTTGATTCTGAATTAACTTCGATTAAAAGATATTGTCCTTGAGTTGAATGGTTAATTGGATATGCTAAATTAGTGTTTTCTAATTTTTCAGCCTTTGAAATGTTTGATTTTCCGAAGACACTTTCAACTAATTCAAAACCAATTTCGTGGTTTGCTTTAGGATCTAGTATCATCATAATTTCATATTTATGCATACATCCTCCTTTTGGACATCAGGGTCATTTGACCAAGGAGTAAAATTTACTCTTGTCAATTATATCAAAAGGTTTTATATTTAATAGATTGCAATATTGATTGATTTTTAATCTATTTTAGCTTCTTATTTTTTTACTAATATACACGTTTTTGAGTACTTTTTAAACATTTTATAAAGAGATTGTTGAACAAAAAAACACCTATGCTGATTAAAAAAAATATTTGAAATGTTCAAAAAAAATGAAATTTATTTAAGCAAAAAAAATCATTTTTTTGTGTTTTTTAAATTTATCTAATTAATTGTGGTAAATTTAATAGCATGAGCAAATTAGTTATAGTTGAGTCACCAAATAAAGTTGAAACCATTCAAAAATATTTAGGTAGTGATTATGAAGTAATGGCTTCGGTTGGCCATATTATGAAGTTATCAACTAAAACCATAAAAGGTAGTCCTATAAAAGGTGTTGATATTGCACAATGAGAACCTGTTTATATTTTAGATTCAAACAAAAATAATAAAGCAACAGTCAAAAAACTTTCAAACGCAGCAAAAAAAGCAGAACATATTTACATTGCAACTGACCCTGACCGTGAAGGTGAAGCAATAGGCGAACATTTGGTTAAATATTTAAATTGTTTAAATAGATATTCAAGAATCAAGTACAACGAAATTACAAAGGATGCAATATTAAATTCTATTGCTAACCCTTTAAAACTAGATCAATCACTCATTGATGCGCAAAAAGCTAGAAGAATGCTTGATAGAATAATTGGTTTTAGTTTATCTAACCTACTTAAACAAAAAATTCGTAATGCACCAACTAATCTTTCTGCTGGTCGTGTTCAGTCAATTGCATTGAAATTAATCGTTGATCGCGAAAGAGAAATTGAAGCATTTGTTCCAGTGCTTTACCACAAGGCATATGCTCAGATAAACGAAAATATTAAGGCTGATTACTTCAATGATGCAAATAAATCAGGCGAAAAAGATTGAATTTATCCTGAACAAAAAGCTCAAATTGAAGAGCAAATGTTTAGTTTGCCAAAATCAGTAATTGTAGAATCTATTAAACAATCTAAAAAAAGTATTGCTGCAATTACGCCTTTAAAACAAGCTACACTATACAAAAAATCACCATTTAATTCAAGTAGCACTCAACGAGCTGCGCAAAATCTGTATGAGGGTTATGGTGATGGCGGTTTAATTAGTTATCCACGTACTGATTCCACACGTTTAAGTCAAAATTTTATAGATAATGCACGAGTTTATATTAGAGAAAAATTTGGCGATGAGTATGTTGCAAAAAATATTAAAGGTTTTTCAGGTGATCAAGATGCTCACGAAGCAATAAGACCAACTGACATAACTCTAACACCTGAAAAAGCAAAAGAAAAATTCAGCCTAGACAACTATGACTACCAAATTTATAAACTCATTTATGAACATACTTTACAAGCATTAATAACTCCGCCACAAAGAATGTCTAAGACCTATATTTTTGCAAAAGAAAACTTAAAATTTAAATTTATAGCTAGCAAAATTCTTTTTGATGGTTACTATGTGGTTAAGGGCGACAAAGAAGAAAATATAGACCCTAATTTCATTGCTAATCAAGTCATTGATGTGCAAGAATTCAAAATTACAGATCACCAAACTAATCCACCAGCTCGTTATAGTGAAGGTTCATTGATTGAGGCTCTTGATGAGATCAAAGTTGGACGTCCTTCTACATTTGCTTCTACTGTTCACATTGTCCTTGATCGTCAGTATGCAAAAAACATTAATGGTGCATTGAGACCTACCCCTATTGGTTGCACAGTTGTTGATAAACTTGTCAAATCATTTCCAACAATCATTGAGGAAAACTATACAGCACGTGTTGAAGATGCATTAGATAAAATTGCAAGTAATGAAAAACCATATAGACCTGTTATGCAAGACTTTTGAGATAGATATAGCAAGGTTTTTGAAGAAGCAAAAGAAAAAATGATTTTGACTGAAATGCCTATTCCTTATCTAGAAGAGCCTTGTGAATTGTGTAAAAGTAAACTTGTTGTACGTGTTAATAAGAAAAAAGGAACTGAATTTGCTGGTTGCTCAAATTTTCCTAATTGCAGATTTACAAAAAGCTTATAGTAAAAAATTTACCAAAAGTACTCAAAAACGTGTATTTTTGGTTTTTTAATACACTAGCAAAAAAAATAATCACTTACTAATATATATATTAAAATATAAATATATTCATATATGTAGAATGGACTAAATGAAATTTTTAAATTACCTTACTTATTTATTTAAAAATATAATTTTAAATTTTATAGTCATTGTTGCTATATTGTTTTTTGTTCATTTTTCATTAAGTATTCATTATTCAAATAATTTTTCACTACTTAATTCTCTTAAATATATTGCAAATATACTAATATTCAACTATGGAACTATTCAACTTGATACACAAAAAAGTGTTGTTGACTTATTTAACCCTTATTTTCTATTAAGTTTTGTAATCTTGTTTATAAGTTTTATTTTAAGCTTCATTATTGGTTTTTTAATTTCGTATAAATTGGCCAAAAACTCTCAAAATTATTGATTAAAATCAATAAATACAATTGTTTTTATAGTTAGTTCAATACCAATTTTTATTTTAGGAGCACTGTTAATTATTCTCAATAACTCATTAAAATTACCAATTATTTATATTGATAGTTTTTATGAAAATTATGCTGCAACCATTCTATCATTGTTGGTGCCAATTTTAACATTGATTATTGTCGTTGTGCCTATGATTGTTGCATTTAACTACCCTATTTTGAGAAAAATAATACAAAGTCAATACTATACACATGCTCTTGCAATGTCATATTCAAATAGAAAAACATTTTTTAGTGTCATTGTGAGAAACTGAATAGCACAAGGTGTGCAAAATTTTGTTTATATCTACATCTTCCTAATTTCATTTGGTATGGTTATTGAACGATTTTTCTATATACCAGGCCAATCTTTTATCTTTCAGTATCTCAAAGATAGAAATTACTTCAATTTATTGATGCATACAATTTTAGTTAATATTTCTATTGTTTTTGTTATTAAATCAATTTCTGATTTAGTCAACTATTCTTTAGATGTTGAAAAGAATATGAAGGTTTTTAGACTGCGAGGTATAAAATGAGTAAGATAATTTCATTTAAATTTGCAGCAAAAAAAACAAAAAATAAGCAATTAATGAGTATTTCATCACGAAAATTACTTCAACACGATGCATTTATTCCGCTTTCTTCTTGACGTCGTTTTTGAGCTAAATTCATTAGCATTAAATCAAGTATACCTACTCTAATTTTGTTATTTTTATTCTTTATACTGTTGATTTTCAGTGCATTATTCTACAACCAAAGTCCATTTAAAAGTATAAATAAGGCTTATGCATTAAATTTTGAACTTCCTTCTAGTCTAAACCCTTGAAAAAACATTGTGCTTCCTCAATCCGATGAATTAAATGTCTTTCAACAATTTGCAAAATTGCAACCTGACGCAGTTAAAATATCACGGATTATCGACCAAAAGGACGGCCTACAAACATTTAGCGTTTCTTATAATGCCTACTTACTTTTTAATGACACTAATATTCATCTATTAGGAACCAATTCAAATGGAGTTGATATTTACTCAAGAATGATCTATACAATTGGTTATGTTTGCTTAATAGCAATAGTCTCAGGAGTTGTTTCATTAACTCTTTCAACTTTTTTAGCATCTTTTTTTGCTGTTTATTTGAATAAACAGATCTCTAAAACTATTGAAAAAATATTTACAACTTTTGCATTGATTCCTTATTTATTTATTAGTCTAATACTGTTTTTGATCTTTGATATAAATGTAGTAAATGCGATAGTAATATTTAGTACATTGAGCTCAATTTCTTTATTTATTAATGCTTATCAAAAATCTATAGAAATACTCAAAAATGAGTACGTAAATGCAAACATAGCAACCGGTTTTTCTAAATGAGATATTTTGACCAAAACTACTCTAAAACCAGTGTTTATGTCTCAATTAATTCAAATTGTTGAACAAATTAATATCATTTTTGTTTGTTATAGTGCAATCAGTATTTTTGATATCAATACAACTTCTTTAACTATAGGAACAAGCATCAAAGAATCACTTAATTTAGTAGGTCATAATCCTTATTATCTAATCATTCAAACTGTTTTAATTTCAACCTTTGTATTCTCCTTGAAGTCCATATCATTTGCACTTAACTCTGCATACATTAATGAAAGGGGGCAAGATGCTTAAAAAAATATTTCTTACACCAGCACTTCTAACTCCTTTATCTATTGTTGCTTGTTCAAATAGTTATGTTTCTAAAGACGCGTATGTGATTGAATATAACAAACCTAACCCTAATATTGATAATTTTGCACAGGTTTCTGGTGTTTTTGGTTCAAGAAATACATTACACGATTCTCTAGTAGGCAACTATTTTTTAAGATATAAGTTTATAGGCGAATCAAAATACGACTACTTAAACAATTACTTTTTACATGAAGGTATTTCAGCTAAATTTATGAAATTTGGTTTTATTAAAGCAATCAAATTGATAAATATAAATGGTGAAGAACATCTTTTTGATAGCGACGATGATGATGTTTTTGATAAACCAAACAAATTTATTCCTCGAGACATAAATCGTGGCTATCAAAATTATCTTTACACACTTAAGAGCAAGAATCCAAGATCAATAAATTCAAACAATTTTATACAAAAGTTATCAACAGCGTCTAAAATTGAGTTTATTTTCAATGAGCAAAAATGATACGATTCAAAAGGCAATATAACAAATAATGACTTAAAACCTACAGATGTAATTAATTCATTCAAGCGTGCAGAATTAAGTTCTAATCAGTTAAATTATTTAAGTCTTGTCGGTTTTAAAGATCTTCTTAATTTGACCAAAACTACTGAAAAATCAGTAATTTTCACACTAAATGAGTCAATACAACCTAATACTTTATTGAGCGAAATATTGAATAACAAAATTTTTAGCGCGTATAAAGAAAATCATTATGCTGGCTCATATTATTTATTTAAAAATGATGCAAAACACACCAAATATAAATCACTTAAAAACAGTGACATAAAGACAGTAATACTCAAATACAACTCACTAGGCAAGACTGATATTGAGACACACAGACTTCACTTAATAAATGAGTATAATCAAGGTCTTATAAGTTCTCAAAACATTTCAACATTTAATAATTTGCAACAGCAAAATCTAATTCAATCATTTAAAACGCAAAATTCTAAAACAAAATTAAATATTGTACAAACAAAAAATAACTCAAAAAAATTAAGCATTCTTTTCAAGGATAAAAAGCAAAACGATAGTGATTTTAGTAAATTAATGTTTGGAAAAAGTAATAAATTAAGCGATCAGTATAGACATTTTTACAATGGTCCTGGACTAATTTTTAGGAATAATATTACTCAAATATTAAATAAATTTAGCATCAATTTCATTGCAAACAAAACACAATATTATGACAATTTTATTAATCCTGATGCACAAATTACAAATGCATTTAACACAAATTATGTTCGTATAAGAGATGCTTATGACCACGTTAATAATAATATTATTTTTAATGAAAATGGTGATATTACTCAATATTATTCTGATGAAAATAAAGCCAAGTACTATACAAATGAAAGTTACATAAATTTACGAGAACAACTCAAAAATGTGTATTTTGGTAAAATAAAAGATAGTCTAACAAAGCTTTTAAACAACAATAATATTACTGCACCTATTGATATTTTCATTCCAATAGAAACAACAAAATTAGACATTAATTTAATCAATGAAATAGAAATTTTATTAAATAATATTGATAAAAGACTGCGATTTAAATTAACTAACTTGCATGATGAAAAAAGCAAGACTGACTACAACTTTATTGATTTAGATGCAAAATCAACTCAAGAATATTTAACTAAAATTTTGAGTGCTAGAAGTAATAATTTGCTTATTGCTCTTGATTACATAGATGAACAAAAATTTCCTTATTTAGCAAGACTTAAAAAAATGTTTGAGACAGAGTTTCATTACAAATTTAAACAAAATGTTGATGAATTGAGTTCGCTAATTGAGTCTAACCAATTCAAAGCAAATATTGATTTATTTGTTTTTAAGGTGCATAAAATGATAGGCTATTTCGATATCATTAAACTAATAAACGAGATAAAAGTTCTGTATTCAGTTCCTTATGACTTGGATTCAAACATTGATTTAGATAACTTTAAATATGAGTTATTACAACCATGATTTACTAAACCAACAAGAGATGATGATTTAATATATTTTGAAGACATAAAGGTAGACGGAGTCTAATGAAAAATCTTAAATATCTTGCATTAACTACATTAACTTTGCCTATTGCAACAATTAGTTGCAATAGTGTTTTCAATGCAGAAATTAACAAAAACATCACATATAAATTAAGTGATAATAAAAATATCTTCGATACTTTTACACTTGAGCAACTTAAATTAATAAACAAATACCAACCAATCTATAGCTCAATAAATGGAGTAAATTTAACTTCAAATGATATAAAGTTTAGTGATCATGAAATAGCAATAAATTACAATTCTAAATTGACCAAAACTACTCAAAAACCAGTGCAAAAGTTAAATTTAGTAATTCAGAAGCAAAATGATTTTAGTTATATAAAAGGTTCATATTCGGAACCTACAAATTTAACTAATTATGATATCTTGTTCGAACAAAAAGATTATTTATTCGAACAAGATGATGTAGACTCTCCCGATATAAACAGCATATTAAAAAGATTAACTAGCGAGAATTTAAACAGTGCTTATAACACATTAAATCCTAACTTTATTCCTGCTGAATGAATTAGAGCGAATGCTTGAAAATTGAACACTGAGCAAATAAAATACTGAGAAGATTACATTTTACTCGACCTTTTGAGATTTAATTTCGGCAACCTTAAACCAATAGCGAGAGTGAAAATTGATGTGGTTGGACTTATAAATAAAAACAAAAATTCTAATTATAAGATTGCTCCAATCATTAAAATTGATTTATTAGATAAAGATAATAAATCGTTGTTAAATAAATATAAAGACAAAGAATGAGTTCTTGCAAAAACAAAAAAATCAAGTGTTAATGAATTGGTTAGATACTTAATTCCAAAAGAAAATTATGAGCAAAATAAATTTCAAAGTGTCTTTAGAAACTATGACACAAAAAGCGATTTCAGTTCAACACTTGACATTGATGAGGATGAGGTTCTTTTTAATGAGTATGTAAATGGCTACATTGGTGATATTACTTTATTAATGTACAAAAATCAACGTTCCTTGCATGATAATCAATACGAATTTTATGTAAACCCAAGTAAAAAATTTAATCATGCAACAGCAAGATCGTTTTTATGGTTTCTAAAGCATGATGGATCATTAGATACTCATAATTATTCACAAATCACCAGCAATAATAAATTGAACAAATATTTTGAAATTGAAGTTCCTAAAAGTCGCAAAAATATAGACAAAAAATACATAATAAAGGAAGCAAAAATTAATAATAAATATCTTGATGGATCGCACTCTCTTATTGAAATTTTGGTTGAAGTACAACGTCTTCATGATCTACAACCTAAATTTTATAAATGGTTTTCGATAGATTTTAACTCTCATTATCACACATTTGCAAAATATAAAACAAAACCAGATTTTGATTTTGATGATAATAAAAATAGATATGGCTTTGTATCTATCAATCGTGAAAAAGGTGACTTTAAAGTTAAAAAAGAACAAATTATTGATCCAAATGATTTCTTCGAAAAAGCACTTTTGAAATTATTGAGTCTTCAAGTTTATAAATTTAAAGATGATTTATCTCTTTTTGACAATAAACCTTTTAGTTCATATGAAGCACACAAAATACTGAAAAATGAGTACTTTTGGGAACAATTTAAGACTGGAATAGGTATTGATCTATTTAAATATTTAATTGGTAAAAACACTGATTCAAACACATGAATTGATGATATTGCAATAGACAAAGACAGTATTAAAGTCGATGAAGAACCAGGCACAATAACATTTAAAATTGATTTTTTAGACAATAAAAGAAAATCAATTTTAAACGAAAAAAATCGCTCAAAAGTAATAAAATTTTATGGGTTCAATGGTACCAACAAAACCTTGATTAACAAACAGATAAGTCAACATAATATAATAAGCTCTAACTTGGACTATATTTTAGACATTTTAGAGGACAAAAATACTAATGATAAGCAAAATAAAATAATAGATTATTTTGCTTGGAAGGAGTAAGATGAAAAAATTAAGCTTATTAGCTTCTGTTTTTGCATTTTCACCTGTTGTTATGACTGCGTCTTGTTTTTTGGATGGCACTTTTGTTGAAAAAGAAGGCGAATGACGTCTAAATGAGTTAGAAGGTCTTGAAAATTACAAGTCAATAAAACCTGGATCTGTTCATATCGAATATAAAAATCAAACCTCTCAAGAGTTTAGACATAAAACACTATTGCCTAAAATTAAAGATATTGAAACTGAAATTGAAAATACTGGCGCATCAAAAGATTTAGTCAATAAAATCAATAATTTTATAAAGCGAAATTTTGTTATTAAACTTACAGCATTAAGACCTCACAAAGGTTGAGACACTAAAAACTCATATTCACATATTCATGAGGAACAATTAAATGATATTTCTAAACCAAGCACCAAGGTATTGGCTTTTCAAATGCTTCTAACAACGCAGCCTAAAATTGTGTTTGGTTATGAAAATGGTAAATTATATTTTGAAGCTTCATTTGCTTCTAAAAACGTTGATCAGGACAATACATCAAAACCGCAATATTACTTTAAACAAATGTTTGAAATTGAGATTTAAGGAAAATTTTGGACAATAAATTACACTCATTTTATTCTTATCTCTCTGAAACATTGCAATTAGGCGGTGGTGTATCCAAATTTATTTTTGGATTTTCGATCAGTTTATTATTGATTTTAATACCTGTAATTGTTGCAACATTTGTACCGCTAATTTTTAAAAAACCTAAAAAAGAGTTTTCAATTTATCTTTATTCGTTTATAACTGGAATGTTTATTATTCTTGGAACATTTGGATATTTACGTGAATCAATTGAAATAACTAGTAGTGGTGCTGGATTAAAAGGTGAAAATATTCCAACTGCAAATATTTACATTTACAACATCCTTTGTGTTGGAGGTGGTGCATTAATTGGAATTACACTAGCTTTTGGTGTGAAAATACTGGTTTATAAAATAATCAAAAAGAAATATAACTTAAAAAATTCAGTGTTTATTCATGTCCACGGAATGGGCGAAGAGCACACTCATGGTGATGAAGTTCATGAACACCACCATGAAGATCATATTTTTAACGCAAATGATCTTGCAAATATTGAGCATAATGAATCAAATGCGGTTGCAAAAAACAAGTGAACTGCACTAATTTTATTGCTTTCGCATAGAATCCCGGAAGGCTTATTAATTGGAATAAGTTTAGCGAACTTGATAAATAATCCTAATGTTTCAGCAATTTCAGTAGCTTTTTTCATTTCATTTGTTTTACACACAATACCTGAAGAGATTGTTTTTTACTATCGCCAACGAGAAATGGGTATATCGAGCACATTTGCTGCATTAAACTCAATGGGTGCACTATCATTGATAATTCCTTTTATTTTTATCGGACTTTATGGTGGTGATTTTATCGAGTCTATTCCTGCATTGAAAGCAGTTATAATGGCAATAGTTGGTGTTGTAATGGTCTTCACTGCAATAATGGAATTTTTACCTGAGTTCTACCATCATAGAATGGGTAAAAAACGATGAATATTAACCTTTGCAATGTTCTTTTTAGGAGTATTGTTCACGATAATTGTTTTATCATTCCACAAACATGGCACATAGTATCACTTGCACTAATTCTGCAAGTGATTTTATTTTTAATTTTACGTTTAATACTGAAAAATGAGTATATTGGGAAATTATATGTAATGAATTTAAATGTATAATATGTAGAAACGGAGACATTATGCAGCAAAATAATTATGTCAAATACAAAAAACATGCAAAGAACTATTTTTGAGTGTCTATAGTTTCAACTCTAGCAACTCTTTTGATTGCTGTGTGTTGAGCAAGAGGTATAGAACCATTTGCATTTTCAACCACTCATCAAACTAATTCAAAAATTTGATTTACAATATACCTTGTTTTTATACTTTTATTATCATTAATAGTTATTTATGGAATTAGTGTAATTAGTATCATAAATATATTTGCTATAAAACTTGAAAAGTTAAAAACTTTTCAAGATGAAAGTGATGAAGCAAAAAAAGCACAGTTAAGTGCTAAAAAAACTGCAATTTTACTCGATGTAATAAGCTTAAATAAACATCTTTCATACGAAATTTATCAGACTAGTTTGCAGGAATAATCAATAATATTGTTCAATGAATTGACAAAATAAAAAAATAGACATTGAATCCTTTTCAGGAATTGTTCTATTTTTTTATTTTCTAAATTTAAAGGTGTTTTGGTTCAAAACATCTGGCAGGAGTTAAAGGAATCGAACCCTTGCAAGCAGTTTTGGAGACTGCAGTACTACCACTATACTAAACTCCCATATTTCATTTACAAATTAATATTTGTAAATGATTATTTAAATTTATTTACCGAACTTGAAATGACAAATATCACCATCTTTCATAACATAGCTTTTGCCTTCAGAACGTATCTTTCCTGCTGCTTTTACTGCTTGTTCTGAGCCTAACTCTATAAAATCCTCATATGAAATAACATCGGCTTTAATAAATTTGTTTTCAAAATCAGTGTGAATTATACCTGCACATTGTGGTGCCATCATTCCATCATGAAAGACTCACGCTCTTACTTCAATCTGACCAACAGTAAAATAAGTTTTTAATTTTAATAGATCAAAAGCTTCTCGAGTCAATAAGTCAAGGCCACTATGTTTTATTTCATAACTTTGCATAAATTCATTCATGTCTTCTTCGGCAAGTTGTGAAATTTCACTTTCAAGTTGTACACAAATAGGCAAAATTTTTTCATTAGGCATACATGAATTCTTAAACTGTACATAAAGAGGATGATTTTGATATGTATGAATTTGGTCGGCTGCTATATTTGCAACGTAGATCATTGGTTTGAATGTTAAAAGATGATAACCTTTAATTATTTTTGCTTCTTCTTCAGTTAAATTTTTTAATTCACGAGCAGCTATTCCTTGTTCAAGCAATTTTTGCAATTTTGAACACAAATTTTGTTCAATAAGTGCGGTTTTATCGCCTGATTTTGCTTTTTTTGCTATTCTATTAAGCACATTTTTTATGGTTTCTAAGTCAGCTAAAATCAGTTCTAGATTGATTACATCTTTATCAGCAACTGGGTTAACTTGATTGGCAACATGCATTATGTTTTTATCCTCAAAACAACGCACAACATGAATAATTGCATCCACTTCACGAATATTTCCAAGAAATTTATTTCCTAAACCCTCACCTTTTGAAGCACCTTGAACAAGTCCGGCAATGTCAACAAAATCAAATGTTGCAGGCACTATTTTGTTAGGTCTTACAAGTTTAGCTAATTCATAAAGACGAGGGTCTTTCAAAGGTACTGAACTTATGTTTGGTTCAATAGTAGTAAATGCGTAGTTGCTTGCCTCTACTTGATATTTGGTTAAAGCACTAAATAAAGTACTTTTTCCAACATTTGGCAATCCAACAATCCCTGCTTTTAATGACATAAAACCTCCATAATAAGTAATAAGAATTTTATCATAAATTTCTCTTTTTTTTTGCAATGATTAGGCAAGTGTGCTTTATTGATGTTGATATATTTTTTTACTAAAATACACATTTTTGAGTACTTTTAGTAAAAAAATATGTAGATATACTCTACATATTTTGCATCTATAAGCCACGTTCTGTACCTTTTAGGTGCCAACAATTTATCTAGTTAGAAAATTCTAACTCTTTTAACTAATTGAATTCTTAAATTAAAAGTTCCCCTACCAAAATTTGGGTTTCTAGCTCATGGAGTTTACCGCGTTTCACAATTCTCGTCTCTGTGGCACTAGTCGTCTAGGCCTAAGCTTATTGGGCTTAGCATGAACACTACTTCCATCTCAGGAAGTGCTAGCGTGGACTTTCCTCTACATTTGTAGCTGTTGGCCAATGCAAGATAATTATAATATAAATTTATTGGACTTGTTTGTGATTGTGAATTTACCAAAACTACACAAATTTGTGTGTTTTGGTAAAAACAATTCATGTGATTAATGAAAATATTTAATTAGGAATTGTTCAAAAGCATATACTTCGTTTGTTTGACCAAATTTAATTTCTTGGTCTATTAACGCAAGCGATTTAATCATTGCATTGATTTTATTGATACCTGTATTTTTTAAAAAACCATATACTTTTTTTACGCGAAACTGATTGATTTTAAGTTTATTTGCTATGTCATTTAATGTTTGGTTGCTGGTTAGAAAACAATAAATCTGGTGAGCTAAAACAAGTAATTGACTTATTTGCGCAATTAATGAGTATATTTCAACACTTTCATTGGTTTTTTCTTTATATTTACGTCAGATTAAATTAAAATCATTTGAATCTATGCTGTTGCTAAATCCAAATACGTCTTCAACATACACATCACTTACAGTTTTTTCAATATTTTCTACTGTAATTGTTGGACTTAAATGAGAAAGTTTAATAAGTTCATGGTTAATTAAATTTAGATCATTTGGAAGTTTACTTATTAGTGAATTTATTGCTAAATTATCTATTTTTGCTCCGTGATTATTAGCAATAACCTCAATTTGTTTGCGCAAATTTGCTCCGCTTAATGTGTTTGCAAAGAAGAATTCAATATTGGACTGCATCATTTTATTTGTAAATGAATTAAACGGAATTTTGTCTTTTGCGCTTAATGAATTATTGATAAAAACTACTGTATCTTCAGTGTTTATGTCAATTTCATGAGCTAATTTATTAGCTCAATGACTTTCACTTTTAGCAATTTTTGCTTCTCAATATGGACAATCATAAATGCATATCAAACGCTTAAAACCAAAAAGAGAATTCTGCGATATTAAATCAATAAGATCCTTGATATTACTTTCATCACTTCAATAGAAATTCACCAAGTCCATACTTAGATCTTGTTTTTTTAATTTATCGATAAACTCTTGTGCTAAATATTTTTCAGGTCCATAAATCAAATACATACAAAAATTATATATTATGAGTTGCTTTGAACAATCAAAAAGCACATATTTCTATGTGCTTTTGCTTATTTTATTAAGTTTTATGAGTCAGTGGTTAAGACCACTTTTGGAAATTTTGTGTGCATATTTATTGTTGTAGATATCACTTAAAGAACTCAAACTTTCATCTGGATTTTCTAAAAGTAAATTAAAGAAATCTAATTGGTTTTGATTGAATAAGTACTCTAATTTGTTGTCGAAAACGTATTTTATGTTTTTTATGTGTTTTTGATTAGAGGATACAATTTTCTTGATATTGGCTAAATCTACGTTGTTAATTCTGTTCAATGAATTGTCAAAATCTCGTTGAATTCGTGAATCTTCAAACTTAAACATTGAATCAAAAGCACTTATTGCCTTTAAAAAATCAGATATTTTTTCATGCTTTTTAACATAAATCAAAAACTTATTATGATGCTTAATTTTTTGAAAACCAAAGTCATATTCATTTAGTTTTTCTAACAAGATGTCTATAAGATTTTCATAACGAGAGCTTAGATGCAGATGATATGAAGACCTATCAAGATCAGATATACTACCACCTCCAACAAATACACCTGCAAAAAACATTGTTGGACTTTCGAATTTATTATCTAGATTAAAGAGTGATAAGTCAAGAGATAAAGTAAATTTTGACGTATAGTACTCATAATTCAGTATTTTGAGCAAATTACACACATAATTAAAAAGGTCTTTATTGATTATTTTTAACTTTATATTTGTGTCTATTATTGAGTTAGCAAAAATAAACCCGCGTATAAATTCACGGATTTCAACTTTATTTTTCTTCTTTGAGATTAATTCATTTTTTATGAATTGTGTAAAGTTATTTTGCTTATTCATAATTAGTTATAAGGATATATTTTATCTATATTTGCTTCAGGTGCTCATATTCCAAGTTTATTTTGTTTAGCATAATCTTGTGCGGCTTCTAGTTCATAAAATCATGCAGAATTTTCTGTAAAGTATTTACTTCTTTTACTAAGAGAAATATATTGAACACGTGCATAACCTAGACGTACTAGAGAACTATTTAAGTTTATGTATTTTCCTTGATATTTAATGTAATTTATTGTCACATAACGACCATAATGGTCTGAAAATCTATCTCTTCCATTTTTTGTTTTTTGAAATACACAATAAACCTCGATACCAGGAAGTTGCAACATTTTTGTTGTAAATTCAGTTGCTTTTTGTGCATATTTGAGTTGTTGACCTTTTGTAGGCACGCGTCCGTGCTTTGTTTTTGTTGTTTTTTCTGGTGTATCAACACCAGAAAAACGCGATGTTAATGGTTTATTACTTATAAGTTCAACAAAATCAAATGTATCACCATCCTTAATTCATTCAATACGAACTTTATATGCTTTATTGTACTCAAATTGACTGGTTTTGCCTAATTTATAAGGTAATTTATCTAGTAATTTGATATTTTTGTCTAAATTAATTTTATTTTCGTTGTCTCTTGGTAAAGGAGGTTTTGGTGAATTGTGTGCAGTATTATTGCTTAGATTTAATGTGCAACTTGAACTAAAAATGACACATAATGGTGAGCCAAGAACAATTAAATGTTTAAATATACCTGAGTTAAATTTCATTAGTTAAATTTTTTGTGTTTTATTTCATTATTTATAACTATTAAATAATTATCACCTGGATTAAATTCAACTAATTCTTCAAGAATTTCTGTATTTTGTGCATTGTTTTCTAATTTTGAGAATAATTCTACAGATTTAGGAGCAATTTTAATACCACTATTTAGACCAAAACTGGTAGTTTTTTGTTCGTTGTTGATAATACCAATAAACATTGTATCAACTCTGAAACGTGATAATTTGTGTAGTAATTCAGCATCATCTGTAACCACAAAACAGTATTTATAATCACCATTTTGTGTAGTTTTAATTATATTTTTAATTAAAACTGCTTGATCACCATCAACTACAAATTGTGAAATTAATGAATTGATATTTGTGTTATATTCTTCAGTATTGAAGTAGTCATATTCAGCTTTTTTGTTGATTGTACGCATTACTTCAACTGCGCGAATAGGATATTTACCAGCAGCTGTTTCGTTTGAAAGCATTGTTGAATCGGCTCCAAGCGAGGTTGCTCAATAAACATCACTAACTTCAGCACGTGTTGGTTGAGGGTTGTTTTCAAGTGAATCAAGCATTTGAGTAGCAACTACAACAATTTTGCCTAATGCTCGACATTTTTTAACAATTTGAATTTCTCAATATGGAACTTCTCAATAAGGGATTTCAAGACCTAAATCACCACGAGCAATCATAATTCCATCACTTGCCTCAATTATTTCATCGATATTGTTAATGCCCATTTGACTTTCGATTTTTGAGATTATTTGAATATTTTTGCCACCATTTTTATCGAGCAAGTCTCTTAATTCTTTAACATTTTTTGCACTATTAACAAAAGAAGCGGCTATATAATCAACACCATATTTAGCACCAAAGGTTACATCAGTAATGTCTTTAGCATCTAAAAATGGCAATGAAAATTCTACATTTGGAAGGTTAATTCTTTTGTTTGTTTTAAGTGTGTGTGCATTAGCTGTTAGAACTGTAATTTCACCAGGAATAACATTAGTTACTGTGGTTGTTAATTTACCATCATCAAAAAGAACTTTATCGCCTACTTTTAAGTCTTTTGACATATCATAAGGAACGCAAACTTGTTTTTCATCGCCAATAACGGTTGCAAATGCTTCAGGTGTAGTGAGAATTTTAAATGATTGGTTTTGAGCAAAAGCAACAGCACCATCACGCATTTTTCCAACACGAATTTCAGGTCCTTTTGTGTCTAAAAGCAATGAAATGTTTGTGTTTAATTCTTTGGCCGCTTGACGAGCAGCATCGAATTTAAGTACTTGTTCATCAACTGAGCCATGACTGAAGTTTACTCTAATTGTTGTAGCTCCAGTTTTTACTAATTCTTTAATCATTTCTACAGAAGAACTTACAGGTCCTAGAGTAGTTGTAAGTTTTATTTTATGGTTATCTATTTTCATGTTTCTCCTTGATTAAATAACGTATATAAATGATATTACAATATTAATTAAACAAAAGTTTTTGCGTCATAAAACATAAATGAAAAAAACTCAATTATGAGTTTTTGTTTTCTTGTTCAGGTTGTTTAAAACCTTTAAGCTTAATTATTTTTCAGTATTGACTAATACCAGTTTTGCTGTGTGAATTTGTGAATTTTAGACTAACAACAAAGGTTATTTCGTCTTTATTTTGCTCACCTACAAAAGGAAATAAATCTTTTGTTTTCTCTTTGGTTTTTGAATCAATTGGTTTATAAAAGTTGTCTGTTTCGAATGCAAGTGTATAGTGATTAAGATTTTGTTCATCATTGCTTAATTGCAATTTTTTGTCTTTGATAAGTTGTTCAAATTTGGGCTTATTAAACTCAAGAACTAATTCATCAAAGTAACCTTTTGATGAATTTTCTATTGAAGATGAAGAATTACGTGTGAAATTTAATTTATTTTTGCCTTCTTGAGTGTGTTGAGAAATGTCAATACCATCTTTAGCCTTAATTTCTACAACACTGTCTGCGATTTCTTTGAGTTTAAAGTAATTAATGTAGATTTGTTGTTTTAAAGGTTGGTTGATTTTAACTATTTTGTGTTTTGCAAGTGTTTTGAGATCTTTTTTATCAGCGTCAGGCACATATCTTATCACGTAATAGTGTGCAATGAGTTTTGAAGAATCATTAGGATCTAAACTGAATCAAATTGGACGTTTATTGTCTAATTTAAGAAGTTTGTTTTGCGAGTTTGTTGTATCAAATGAGAAAAATTTGCTAACAATATTATTGTTTGGTTCAGCAGCTTTTTCATAGGCTTGTTCAGCCAATTCAATTAACTCTTCAATATTTTTAGCATTTTTAAGTGATTTTTTGAGTTCATCACGATTGCTAGATGAAACTTTTTGCTCAATAAATTTTTTCAGTTCGTCTTTTGAGTCTTCAAAATATTTTAAATATTTTTCAATTTCTTTTACTACTTCATTGATTTGTTGTTCATTTAAACCTTGTTTTTGGAGTGAGTCAATATAAGCATTTTTTTGATTGTTTTTAAATCTATTTGATAATTCGCTCACTACTCGTGAGTTTTCTAGAAGTTCAATTTGTGTATTGATAACATGGTTGATTAATTTATTTGGTTCGTTAGCACCTTCTGGTTTATTTGTAAAGCGTTCAATGATTGGTCTTTGTATGTCTTCATGAGGCAAAAGATCATATAATTGTGCGACCGATTTGACTTCTTTAACTACTTCTTTGTCATTGATAGTTGTTTTGTATTGTGAAGAGTTTAATACTTCATTTAATGTTGATGTTTGAGAAACACCATAAGGTGTGATTAATGAATGTTGATTTGAGTTAGGAGACTGAAGTAATTGTGCATCATTTTTTGCTTTTGGATCTAGTTTTTTAAAACCGCCAAGTTCAAATGTGAAGTAGGCTCATGAATTGATACGTTCTTCATTTGAAGTTGATTTTTGTAATAAATCTTTTTTGCCTTCAATACCATTTTTGTCTTCAAGAAGCACATTAAGATACAATTTTCCTTCAAAATCATTGCTATATGAATGATAATAGATGTTATGCGTTTGCTTTAAAACATCAATAGGTGCTGAAGATATTTTGTTTTTTAATGTAAATAAAGGATCTTTATATTGTTTGTATTCTTCAACAGAAGAGTCTTTTCGGTTGTAACTAATTTCAAGTTGATATTTTCAAAAATCGTTGTCTTTTGTGGAGATATTTTTTAGCAATGGTTGAAAAAGCTCTTGGTATGAATAATTAGTTCTAGAATCATTATAAGAAGCATAAGAAAATTCGCTTGCGTAATGTTTGGCAGCTTCTTTTTTGTTTAGACCTTTACCAAAACTTAACTTGTAGTTAGCAATTTGTTGTAGTGCATTAGGAGCTTTATGAGCATGCTTATAAAGTAATGCGAGTGGTGTGATAAAGGCAGCTGAAGCAATGCCAGCAACTAATAAATAAGATAATTTCTTGTTAAATTTCATTTTACTCCTTAATTGCTATAAAGTAATTGGTCTACAAAGGATACTAATTCATCTAGATTTATTCTTTTTTGAGCTGAAACCAAGAATGTGTTTATGTTGGTACCAAGCGAATAATTCTCTAAAAATTCAGTGTGTTTTTTAATTAAAGCAGATTTTTCTTTTTGGTTTAATTTATCGATTTTTGTGTATATTAGTGAATAATTTCATTGAAGTTGGCTAATAAAATTCAATATTTCTAAATCAATTTTGGTTATTCCGCTGCGTGAGTCTAAAAGAATAAAAATATGTTTTGGATTAGGGTCGTTGCTTAAAAACATTTTGATGTTTTTGAGCATCTTTTCCTGTTGAGTTTTAGACATTTCAGCATATCCATAACCAGGCAAATCAACAATATATTTATTGTTATTGTCTGCAAAAAAGTTAATTAATTGAGTGCGGCCTGGTCGTTTAGAAACAAACGCCAAATTTTGTGAAGTTAGTGCATTAAGCAAAGAAGACTTACCAACATTTGAACGACCTCAAAACACAATTTGTTGATTATTTTGTGTGTTATGTCAGGTTGAAGGTTCAAGCGAACTTGTAATAAATTTTCACATAATTAATCCTTTTTGAGAGCTTGTTTATGACGAATAAGTGTTGAAGATATACCTATCATTTCATAATCAGGAATTATTAAAATTGTTTCAAGTTGCGGATTGACTTCATGGTTTCCAGCAGCTATATCAAGTTCATTTTGATAATCAGTGTTGTTGCGTGCTGAACGAATTAGAAAATTGACATTTAAACGAGCAGCAATGTTTCCTATTAATTCGTTTTTGTTGCATAAAACCTCAATATTTTTGTTATTTGCATAAAGATTTTTTATGAAATTAAATCTTTGTTCAAGGTTATTGAGATTGTTTTTATCTGGGTTGTTTGAAACTACAATTATTAAATGATCAACCAATTTGAGAGCTTTAGAAATAACGGCTTGGTGACCCGAGTGTAAAGGGTCAAAGCTACCTGCATAAATTGCTTTAGTGAGCATTATTTGAAGATTTTTATTGAGTTTTGAGCAATTAAAAGTTCTTCATTTGTTCTAATTACATAAACTTTAACTTCGCTTTCAGGAGCTGAAATCAAAGCATATTCTTCAATTGGTTTAGTGTTTGCTTCGTTGTTTAATTTAATATTAGCAAATGTAATTTTTTCAACAACGTCTTGACGTAAGTCAGGTGCGTTTTCACCTACACCAGCAGTGAAAACAATAGCATCTAATTTGCCAACTTTGTTTGCATAGTTTGCAATATAATCAACAATTTTTTGAACATAAAGTTTTCAAGCAAAAATTGCTTTTAGATTGCCTTCGACAATTCCTTTTTCAATATCTCGCATATCTGATGAAATTCCACTAACACCAAGAAGACCAGATTTTTTGTTTAACGCGCTAGTTACTTCAGCAGCACTAAGATTTGCATGAGAAGCAACGAATTCAATAATCGCAGGGTCAATATCACCTGAACGAGTACCCATCATAATTCCTGCAAGTGGAGTAAATCCCATTGTTGTATCTACTGATTTAGAATCTTTGATGGCACATAATGAAGCACCGTTTCCAATGTGTGCATTAACAATATTAACTTTTTCTTTGCCTAAAATTTGTTCCATTTTTAGAGTAATGAATTGGTGTGAAATTCCGTGAAAACCGAAACGACGAATGCCGTATTTTTCAGTTCATTCAGCAGGAATAGGGTAAATAGAGTTTACATCTGGCATTGTTGTGTGGAAACTTGTGTCAAATTCAGCAGCTAATTTTGCATGTGGAAGAACTGATTTAAATGCACTGATAGCTTGTAATGCGCCAGGGTTGTGCAATGGTGCATAGTCTGAACATTTTTTAATAACTTCAATAACTTCATCGTTAATTGCAGTAGTTTTAGTGAAAAATTTTCCACCGTGCACAACTCTAAAACCAATTATTTCGATTTCTTCAACATTTTCAATAATTTTGGCTTGAGACATAAGTTCTAGAATGTGTTCAGCAGCAACTGTGTGATTTGGCATTGCAACATTTTTGATGTATTTTTCACCATTAGCCTTAATTGTGATTATTCCATCAGCAAGTGTAATTCTTTCAGCTATTCCACTTGCAATAACATCTAGAGTGTCCTTTAGGAATAATTGTAATTTAATTGAACTTGATCCAGCATTAATAACTAAAACTTTTTTTGACATTATTTTTCTCCTTCTTCACTTTGTATCATAGTGATTAAAATTGTGTTGACAACATCATTTACTTTTGCACCTCTTGAAAGGTCATTAACTGGTTTATTAGTACCAACAATAATTGGTCCAATTGCTCCAAAACCAGCAAGTCTTTGAACAAGTTTATAACCAATATTTCCTGCTTCAAGGTTAGGGAAAATTAAGGTGTTTGCAGGTTCATTAAATGATTCTTTTTTGTATTTTTTGTTTCTAACACCTAAGTCTAGTGCAGCATCCAATTGAACTTCACCAATTGCTTTAACGCCATCATATTTTGCATTGAATTCTTCAGTGGCTTCATGCACCATTACAGTTTCTTCGGTTTTAGCACTGTAATCTGTTGAGAATGATAAGAATGCAATTTTAGGTTCAATTCCAAAACCTTTAACAAATTTTGCAGCATTAATTCCAATATCGGTAAGTGCAGCTTTATGTGGTCTTGCATTAACTGAAATATCTGAGAAGAAAAGAGTTTCTTCTCCACGGTGCATAACCATTACTGAGCTTATTGTTTTGATGCCTTGAGCAGGTCCAACAACTTTGAATGCAGCTCGCAGCATGTCTGCAGTTGAATAAATTAGACCACCTACAACACCATCAACTTCTCCGTTTTCTAACATCATCATCGCATAAGATGGTCTTTGTTGCATAGCTTTTAAACAAACATCAAGAGTGTCCTTGTTTTCTTTACCTTTTGCATCAGCCATTGCTTGACGGCGATTGAATAATGTGTGTGCATAAATTTCTTGTTTTGCTTTGTTGGCATTGATATTTAACACTGTAGCTTTAGTGTTGATTTTTTCATCATTTTCAGTAAGCAAAATGATTTCAAGGTTATGGAAATGCTCTAATAGTTGTGCAGCCTCAATTGCACGAGAGTCATTACCATCTACAAGCACAATTCGTTTTTTTGTTTGAATTTGTTCAACATTGTGTTGAATTAAAGATGTAAATTCCATTATTTTGTCTCCTTTTAATTAGTATATTTTATATTAATATTATTTAAAATCAAAAATAAATGTGCAAAAGTTTCCACATTTGCACATTAAAGACACAAAATTGAGTATTTTTGGTCTATAAATCATTATTGAATTTGATTGCTTTTAGCAAGTTAGCAAATAGACAAACTACAGTTAATGGACCTACACCACCAGGAGTTGGCGCAATTGCTTCAATGTATCCATCTAATCCGTCGTGATCAACATCACCAACTAGTTTATTTTCACCATTTTCTTCAACTCAACTGGTTCCAATATCAATAACTACAGCGCCTTCTTTAATGTTTTCTTTTTTGATTAATTTAGGTGAACCAGCAGCAACAACAAGAATATCAGCGTTTTCTACACCTTTGATTCCTGATTCACGGTTATGTGTTGAGACAGTAGCATTGCGTGATTTTAAAAGGTTTGCTGTAGGTCGACCAACCAAAAGTGAACGACCTACTACAGCTGCACGTTTATTTTCAACTTCAATACCATAATAATCAATAAGTTCCATTACACCTTGAGCAGTGGCTGGAGTAAAGTTAAACTCATCAGTTTTGTTGTAAAAATTAAATGTATTTCTGTTGGTTAAGCCATCTACATCTTTATCTCAGCGCACTGCATCAAGTATTGGTTGAGTTGAAGTGTTAAGAGGCTCGGGTAAAGGTAGTTGGACAATAATTCCATCAGCTTCTTCGTTTATATCATCAAGTTTTCTGAGTAAGTTTTTGTACTTAACACTTTCAGGAAAATGATAAACTTTTGCTTCAACACCAAGTTCATTAGCTTTTTCAATTTTACGTTGAATAAATTTGGTTGAGACTTCATTATCACCAACACGTACGATTGCTAAAATAGGTTTTCGACCAAGTGCTTCAATAACTTTTTTAAATTCGACTTTTAAATTTTCGCTTAATTTTTCAGCAACAGGTTTTCCTTTTAAGATTTTCATTTTAACTCCTCTCTATACTGCTCTAATTCTGTTGTAAATTTAATGACTTTTTCACGTTCTTGAGCAATTTTTGCAGCTGGTGCTTTTGCAACAAAATTAGGATTATTTAGCATATTTTGAGCACGAGAAAGCTCTGATTGTGTGTATTGGATTTTTGCTTTTAATTCAGTAATATATGCTTGTTTTTGTTCATTTGATTCAGCAATATATACAATTAAATTACCATCAGCAAACAACGAGTCTTTGTTGCTTTGTAATTGAGCATTTGCTAATTTAGCAATCGAATCAGATGTGAATGTACTTGGTGCAAAATTTAGATCATATTTGATAGTAACCTTCTTAGATATCGATTTGTCTTCACGATATTTACGAATAATATTAACAATTTTGATAATGTTTTGCACTTCTTCCACTGTTTGTTTTGATTTATTTTTTAATTGTAGTGGTTGAGCAAGCAATATTTCTTCATTATATAGTTTTTTGTATAGATAATCAGTGATGAACGGTAATAAAGGGTGTAAAAGAATTAAAAGTTTTTTGAAATTATCGAGTGCTGCTTGTTTACTTGGCATTATTTTTAAGAGTTCAACATATCAAGAACTAAAATCTGTGTAAATAAATCTACTTAATTCAGCACCAACAATTGTTAATTCATATTTTTCATATGCTTTATCAACTTTTTTGCTTAATTCTGTAAGACGGTTGTTGATTCATTTATCTGCTGGTGTTAGTTTTGTAGTTGAATTTTGTCCAAGATTTTGAATGTAGCGAGCAATATTTCACAATTTATTACACAAACCTCAAGCTGATTTAATTTTTTCATTTGAATAGCGAATATCAAGACCAGGAGTTGAGTTAGTACACAAGAATCAACGCATTGCATCAGCGCCATACTGATCAACAACGTCCATAGGATCAATACCATTTCCTAATGATTTAGACATTTTGCGACCTTGTTCATCACGAACAAGACCTGTAAGCAACAAGTGTTGGAAAGGTTTTTTGTTTGTGAATGCTAATGAGAAAAAGTACATTCGTGCTACTCAAAAGAAAATAATATCATAACCAGTAACTAGCAATGAGTTAGGGAAATAACGTTGAAGGTTTTTTGAAGCGTTTTTATCTGGCCAACCTAAAAATGAAAAAGGTGCCAAACCTGATGAAAATCAAGTATCAAGAACATCATTGTCTTGTGTTCATCCTTCGCCTGGTGAATTAATTTGCACTTTAATTTGGTCATCTTTGTATCATGCAGGAATGCGGTGTCCTCATCACAATTGACGCGAAATTGTTCAATCATATGCATTTTGCATTCATGTTTTGAGTGTTGATTTAAAGCGAGGAGGGAAAAATTTAATTGAATCACTTGTTTTAAGATGCTCAAGAATTGATTTAGAAAGTGAGTCCATTTTCACAAATCATTGAGGCATAACCAATATTTCAACAGGTTCACCGCTTCTTTCAGAATAACCTACATTTGATACAGTTTTTTCAATCTTTTCAATTAAATTTTGTTCTTTTAAGTATTTTTCAATTTCTTTACGTGCCTCGAAACGTTCAAGACCATGAAAAATTGAATCTGGTGCATTAATAAAACCGTTTTGATCAATTGTTTCAATAACCTCAAGACCATGTTTTTTAATAATATCTATATCTACTTGTGCGTGTGCAGAAAGCTTCATTAGTCCGCTACCAAAACCAACTTCAGTATACGAATCAGCAATCAGTGGAATAATTTTTTTGGTTAGAGGATGAATTAGTTGGACATTTTTGAGTTTGTTGTAACGAATATCATGCGGGTTATAAATTACTGCAACATCAGAAAGCATTGTTTCGGGTCGAACTGTAGCAACAACTAAATAATCATTTGAATTTGCAATATGATATTTGATATAAAGCATATTTTGTTCAGTTGCTTTTGGGATAACTTCAATATTTGATAAAGCAGTCTTAAGTTTTGTGTCTCAATTTATTGGTTTAGTACCCCTGTAAATTAGTCCTTTGTTGTAAAGTTCAATAAATGCCTTGTTTACTGCCTTGTTTGACTTGCTATCAAGTGTAAAACGTTCTCGTTTGTAATCTAATGATAGGCCTAATACTTCTCATTGCTTACGAATTGAAGCTGAGTATTCGTCTTTTCATTCTCATATTTTGTTTAAAAACTCATCACGACCAAAGTCATGACGTGATTTTCCACTTAATTTATAAATATTGCTTTCAACTTTTGACTGAGTAGCAATTCCTGCATGGTCCATACCAGCAATGTAAAATACATCATAGCCTTTTAGTTTTTTATAACGAATTAATGTGTCTTGTATTGCGGTGTTTAAGGCATGTCCGATGTGTAATTTACCTGTTACGTTTGGTGGAGGCAAAAGAATAGTAAAAGGTTTTTTAGTCTCATCATGAGTACTAAAAAATCCTTTTTTTATTCATTTTTTAGATATTTTTGCTTCAAATTTTTTTGGCTCATAAGTTTTAAATAATGCCATAATACCGCCTAACAAATAAAGAAAATCTATATAGTAATAGTTTTGTAAATTATATCACATTTTGCATAATCTTTGAGAGCAACTCAAGGATATAAAAAGAAGACAAAAAAATGACCAATATACACGTTTTTGAGTATTATTGGTCAAAAATTAGAATGTATTATCATTGATTGTGGTGTTTGATTTTGTATCAGTTTCAATAGTGTTTTTTTGTGTTAAATAGAATTCACGTGTGAGACCTTGATTGAGGTCAATTTCCACATCATTGTCAGATGTCTTAGAAATATCAATAATAATAGTGTCTGAGTCATTAGAATAAGACTCTAGATCACTTATTAATGTTTGTTGTTTAGTGAATTCTTGTCATTGATCTTCATTGTTATTACCTAGGTTCTTGGTTATTTGACTAGGCGCAATAATTCAATGATCATCATCATATTCAAACATATCGCTGAATATATAGTTATTTATTTCGATTTTTTCATGCGGTATTTTTCTTGATTTATTTGATTCAAGATAGCGTTTTCATATAGGGTGTAGTGGTTGATATAAAACTTTATCTTTAAAGCCATATTCAATAAGTTTATTGTCGCAGAATACATAAAGATTTTCGAAATTGTTTTCTTTAACAATTTCAAGGTCGTTTGTGATAAAAACTAAACTAAGTTTATAAGTTTTACAAAAATCTTCAGTGATGCGAATAAACTCATTTTTAAGATTTTTATCATCATTTCTTGCATCGTCTGAAACAAAAAGCAATTTAGAACCTATTGAAATTTCACTTAACAGACCCATTTTTAATCGAGATATTGGAGAAATATTGTCATTTAATTTAACTAGAGTGCTATTGTTAAATGCAACTGTATTAAGCACCTCTATTAAACGATAACCAATATCAATAGATTCAAGTGTTTCTTTTTTTGTTTTAAATTTAACAAAAGCCATATAACGCACTAATTCAAGGTAATCAAAAATAAATGATATTGAGCTATAGATGCCTAAAATATTTTGAATTTTTGCTTTATATTGGTTTAGTGATTCAATGTCTGCTTTTTCCCTTAACATTGAATTTTCAATAGTTTTCTTGATTTTTGGTGCTATGGTTTTGTTAAATTTAAGTATTGAATAATAGTTTTGTATAAATGTTTTTGTTTTGGAATTTGTTATTGAATTAATTGATATGTTGCTGCGCAATGCCTCTTTGTCGATTTGTTTATTTCAATCATCCTGCGCGATCATTATTTCTAAGTCGTCTTTAATTTTAGATATTTGAGTCTTGTAGTCTTCAATTCCATAAACACCTGGACGTGTTGTTTTGATATCGTTTATAACATGTCTTAACTTATTTGCTTCATCAACAAAATGGCTGTAATTTGAATAAGAAAGTTCTATATATGAGTTCAAATCGATGCAAAATTCTCTTTGAGAAATTTTTCGTATCAATTTAAGATTATTTTTATCTCGAAGAGTATTTGTTGAAAGGTTATTTGAGATAAACAGTTCTTTTCGTGATTCAAGGTATTGCTTGAATTCATCAAAAATTTCAATGTTAAGATATTGAATTTGTAAACGGATACTTTTTAGTTGTTTAATGATTAGTTTGGATGTGTACAATTCTTTGTATATTTGAATGTATTCAGGTGATGTTTTTTTGAAGTTTTTCAGTTTTTCACGCAGTTGTTTAACACTTGATTTGTATCATAAAATTAGGTTGCTAGTACGTTTGAATGCATTCTTGCGTGTGTTTTTTCGCAGTTTATAAATAATTGAAAGTTCTTTTTTAACTCCATTCTTATAGAGTTGTTGTTTGAGTGCTTGCTTAGAACTTTGTTGCATTGTTTTAAGCATATTTAATTGTTTAAATGTGGCTGTTATTTTTGCCTTATTTTGGTATGCAGAACTTGTGTAAAAAGTTTCACGCAAATTAGTTCCTTCTTGATATAAGGCCTTAAAAATCTTGATAAATGCACTTATAACATTATCTAAAAATCAATCAAAGTTTTCACATTCACGATTGATGATATTATTGGCCTCAGTGAAATTTGCTTGATTTATTTCTCGAATGAATTTTTCGAATAAAAACATATGCTCTCGTTTAAAATCATTCATTTCTGTGTGAAAAGTATCTATATTTTGTTTAATAGTGTTGATTAGCAAAAGACGCAGTTTATACTCATTTGCTTGTAGTATTTGTGAAAGGTAATTAAGTCGATTTTTGTATGAAACATAGTTGGATTTGATGCGTTGGTATTCATAAACAATTGGAATATTATCAGTTTTTTGGTTGAGGTGTTCAATGTTATAGAATGATGTCTTTTTGAGTATTTGTTTGTTGTTCAATATTTCATTGAATTTATAATTTTGATCATAATATTGAAGTGTTTTTATACCTGAATTTGAGTGCAGAATGTTGGCAAAACCATCTCCAAGCAGTTCTGTAGAATTATCAATAATCAAAAAAGCGTTTAAACTCTTTTTGTTTAAATGCAATGAAGGAATTTGAATAGTTTTTTGACTTGCGAGATTGTATTTGAAAAAGTGTTCAAGTGAAAATAACTTATTATTTTTTGACATATTATTATAAGTATACAT
>NZ_SMDN01000019.1 GCF_006546935.1 Mycoplasmopsis mucosicanis | reverse complement strand
TCGCTATGCCTTGTAATTTGTCTGAAAATTAAATCATTTTTTGCTGCATATCTCTGATTTTCCATAACAAAATTGTATTCCTTAGTTGAATTCTAACTAAGAGGTTCATTCTGTTTGGTATTTGAAAGAATACTTCAATTTTTTCTGAGAGTTTATTATTTTTAATTATTTTGCTATACTATTAATGGAACCTAAGTATTAAATAATGCTTGTAAAAAAGGTTCCGGTTTCTCAAAATTCACACTCTATAAATAAATTAAAAAACCTATTTACATGTATGGGGATGTAAATAAAAGGTTGACTTTAAATTCTCTCACTCCAATTTCCTGAACCTTGTTATTTGTTTTCAAGGTTCATACTCCATTCTCACTCTATTGAATAAAATTGTAATATTTTCTATTTTTGGTAATATGGTTTAAATTCATTTTTACTCCTTTCCTTAATTTACAATAATTTTAATAATATTAATAATCACTTGTGCATACATAGATGCACAAGTTTTTTTGTCAAAAAAATGACCTCGATGAGGTCATTTGTGCAATATGAACTACTTAAAATAACTGAATAAAGTTTCTAGGTCAGTAATTCTTGAGTTTTTTTGCTTTATTAAGTCACCAGCTTGTTTGACATTATCTCCAATATTTAATCATTCACTTAAGTCTTTTAGTGTGCTTGTTCCTACAAAATAATAATCCTTAAATATGTTTTTTTCAAAGTGAGCATAACATATCATTATTGAAATACTTGCAATATTTAAACTTTCTTGACTGCGTCTAATATTATCAATTTTGTCTTCACTTAAATATTTTTGATATGCATCAATTAAAGTAGTTGTCTTATCTTTGTCATAATCATTATCCAAGTTTTTAACTTCGACTGTGATTTTATGAGTTTTTCCATCAGTATCAATCACATCAATAAGAAAGTCAGGATATGAATTTTTAATCTCGTTATTTGTATCAATATATTGAAAATTAAGTCCATGGAATACAGGGTTTTTGCTTCATACTTTAACTTTTTCATTTAAATGATTTTTTTCAATATATTTGAATAAATCATCGGCAAAATGGCCTTCTGAATATGAGTCAAAATAGTGCTCGTTTTCTCTTAAATCTTCATAAGCATAGTTATTAGATTTATTCAGTTTAACTTTTAATTGTGGGTTATCTAATTTAGCATCTGTTAAAAATGTTTCATTGTTTTTAGGCAATGAATACATATATTCTAGATTGTATAAATCTAAATCGTTTCTTGCTATTTCAACAAAGTCTGAATAAATTATTTTTATTGTCTCTTCGTATTTTTGAATAATAATAAATCAGAACATGTATATAGAAATCTGGCTATTTTCATTGCTTATTGAGGGTGCAAATATAGATTTTATGATGTCTTCTCGCAAAGTGTCAGGAAATAATTTAGCGTTTTTAACAAACCAAGTTTCAATGTAGGTCTCTAGTTCAATACTATTAGTAACCATTGACTTAATTCTTGATACTATTCCACCCTCACTATTATTCGTTGTAATGTACTCAGTAACTAAATAGTTTTTTGCTTTATACTCTTCAACGTATTTATTGAACTCATTTACTATTCTAGACTTGCTTAATTCATCAAGTATTTTTGCTTTGTATCCATGTTTATTAAAACCTTCTTTATGTTTATCAGCGTTTATACTTCCAGAGATAAATTTTTCCTTTTCATACTGTTTTTTGAGTGTTAAGGTAAAACGCGTCTTACCTACATCGTTCAAATTTGTGTAGATTCAATATGTTCTTGATATAGCTTTCTCAGGAATTTTATCCATATATTTTCGTGAGTACTCAGGGTTAGGAAAACGTTTAATTCTGCCTAATGTTTGTACTGATAAAGTGTCTGAAGACACGTTTCTAAGTTGTACAAGCATACAAGCACGTGGTATGTTTCAACCAGTAGAAGGACCTATTTTAAATAAAATAACATTATGATCAGATGTGTCTTTTGATATTTCTTTTAGATTGACTTTTTGATTTATGTCCCCAGAGTCCAAACGTAATTTTGAATCTATTTTGTCTGAAGAAAAATATTTAACTCAGCTTAAATTATGTTCTTCTAATTTAGCAATAATTTTGTTGATTTCTTGCTCAAAAATCTCTTTTTCATGTTTATCACTTGGTTCATTTCGTACTTGGATAAGCATAGCAGGTGAGATATTTTTTAGTTCTTCATTGTTTTTTGCATATTCATCTAGCACATATCTAAATTTTTTACATGCAACTTCAAGCATATCAATGTCATCTATTTCGCTGTTATTTGATAAGCCTTCATTGTGAATTGCATTGTCTTTAAGCAGCAATATATCATCTTGTTTTAGGTCTTTTTCATTGATATAAATTAGTTCATTATTACCTTTTGGTGTTGCAGTCATTTTAATGATATAACTAGCTGCATTTTGTACACTAAATTCAAAACTCTTTGATTTATTGACATTGATTCTCTCTTGCGACATATTCATATCATAGTCAATTAAATTGTTGTTTTTTGATACTTCACCACCATGGTGTGCTTCATCACGTATATAAACAAGAGTGTAGTTTTTTGTTTTAATTTCATCTAAAAAACGATCAAAGAAACCTTGTTCAGTCAATATTTTTTTCTTTCCTGCAGACTGCTTACCAAAGATTATTACATTGTTTTCTTCAACTGGAATATCAGGATAGTGTTCTAATTTTGTTTTACTTGATGAAGGAGATTCACATCACTTAACATTAAAAAGTCCATTAATGTGTTGTTTATATTCAAGTAAATTATTTTCAAGTTGTAAAGGCAATTCAGCCGAAGAAAGTGTTGCTATAACAAAGATAAGTTTGCGTGGTGAACCTTGATTACGATTATTATTAATAATTTCATTGATAACATTTGTAATAATAAACGTTTTACCTGCACCAGTTGGTGCTTGAAAATCGACAATAACCTTATCTTTAGTTTCTAAATCATTATATTTAGCAACTAATTGATCTACTGCTTTTTGTTGAACACTGCTTAATATGTATCTACTCATCTTCATCCTTTTTCACTGGTTTAAGAGAGTATAAAGCAGTTAGTAGTGCAAAAGTATTCATTTTTTCCATTTGTCTAATATCTATACCAAAATCAACAAATTCTTGTTTAAGTGTTTCTTTTATTAACTCATTTTGTGTATTTAATAAGTTTGTATCAAAGTACTTGATATTGAAAACATCAAGTGATGTATTGTATGGTTCATTTTTCTTGATTCAATCAAAGTCTTTTTCACCTTTTGATCCAACACCTTTATTTATTCTAAAAAGTCTTTCATAACACACATCTTTAGCGATATTGTTTTCGTTGTTTGTTACTAGTGTATAAGTTCTATGTCCACCATCTTCACGGTTTAGGTCTAAAACTGCATGAGCAGTGGTGCCTGAACCTGCGAAGAAGTCGAGTACTTTGAACTCTTTACCTTTTATTAACGAAATCAAATACATTATTAATTCTTTTGGTTTTGGGTATGAGAATAAATTTGAGTTAATTAAGCTGTTTAATTCTTTTGTTCCATGTTCAGTGGTAGGTTTATTATATCTTTCTGAAAATAACTTTGAAGTATTTAACAATGACTTTGGAACAACAAATCCTTGTTTATCCTCCGCATATGTAACTCTAATAATTTGTTCTTTTTTGTTTGTTAAACGAAATTTTGTTCCTTTCTCCAGTTCTTCAATCACCCTTTCCTGGTTTCAACGACTCTTTATTTTTATTTTTAACTCTTCAAGATTATATGAATTATCTTCTTTTATGAATATTTGATTTGGTTTAAATACAAGTTCTTTTTCTTTGTTTGAATTGTTTTTTAATGGGGCTGAATCAAAATCAAATTTATCACCTTCATTAAAATAGTCTAAAAACAAAGCATTTTTACAATATGTATGTATATATTCACTGTTTCTAAAAACTTTTTTACCAGTATTCCCTTGATTTGTGTGATTTGTTCTTTCTCATATAAACGAGACCATAAAATTCTCTTCACCAAAAATTTCATCCATTAGAACTTTTAAATACGCTTGCTCAGCATCATCAATAGACACAAAAATAACTCCATCTTCTTTTAGAAGTTGGCGAGCCATTCTTAAACGTTCATTCATCATGTTTAGTCAACCGGTACGACTAAATTTATCTCTGTAGATAAATTTAGATGCCTTGACATCGTCTTTTTCACTTGCGAAATTATTACCGTCTGTTTTAGAGCGGTCAGTATTATAAGGAGGATCGATGTAAATAACATCGTATTTGTAATTGTCACCAAAATTATTGGCCAAAACTAGTAAATTTTTTAAAGCATCATAGTTTTCACCAATAATTAGTTGCCCCCCCCCCTATTGATTTGGTGTTTTCAAAAGACAATTCATTGTCTTTTGAAAGTAAAGCGACTTGTGTGTTGTCAACACTTGGAGCTGCGTCAAAAACAAAACCTAGTGAGACTCTAGATTTAAGTAATTGAAAGACATTATCAAAGTCTTCTTTGTTGTGCTCATATGTATTTTTTAAAATTCGCTTAATTAGATCTTTTTGATCCTGATTTAGTGATGATTTTGACATTGCGTCAATATCATCGATATATAGTTGAAATTCTTTTAACATTATTCTCCTTATTTTTAACCTTCTAAATTTTATTATTTAGAGTCATTTTTTAGTCCATAAAAGTACAAAATAATGCAAACATCACCGAATTTTTGAATATTTATTTACTTAAAATCCATATTAATATGCTTGATTAGAATGTTTAGTATGATTTTGTTAATAAAAATAAGGAGAAAAAAATGAATAAGAAAATTAGAAATTTAGCTTTAGTGCTAGGGACGAGCTCATTAGCATTGCCTATTGTTGCTGCTAGTTGTTCACAAAATCAAGGAACTCCAGCAACTCAAATCACTCTAAAATCGCCGGAATTAAGAAAGCAATATCGTGAAAACAATGTTTTATACAACACAAAAATTGCTGAGTTTGCTAAAAAGTTGAAAACCCTTAAAGATGAATACGCAACTAAAAAAGATGAACTTAAAAAATTGAAAAAAGCAAAACCAAAAGCAACACAAGCTGCAGATAAAGCTGCCACAGATGAAAACAAAGCAAAACTAGAAAAAGCACAAAAAGAGTTAAGTGCAGTAGAAGACAAAATTTTTGACTTGTTTTTTGAAGCAAAACATACATTAAGACCTCTTGTACAAAAGTACAATTATCTTTTTAATGCTTTGCGAAAAGCTGAAAATGAAGAAAAATCAGAACTTAAAACAATTAAAATTTTCCACTCAAATGATGAGCATGGAAGATTGATTTTTGATGACTACAAGTACAATAAATATTCAGGAATTGCAAGAACAGGTAAATATCTAGATGACAAAAATTATGATATTTTAGTATCTGCTGGTGACTTAATTCAAGGATTGCCTCTTTCAGATTCAGATAAAGGTAAAACTATTACTGAAATTACTAAATATTTAGGTTATGACTCAATAGCAATTGGTAACCATGAGTTTGATTATGGTTTGCAACACATTTTAGATTTAAATAATGAGTCAACAAAAGAATTACATGGTCAATCAACACCATTTATTTCTGCAAACATTTACTATAAAGATTATAAAGATGTAGCAGAAAATGAAAGACCAGCAGGTTATGATCAAAATAAGGTTGGTCAAAGAGTATTTAAACCTTACATTATTAAAGAAGTAGCATCAGGTATTAAAGTTGCAATTTTTGGTATCACTACACCAGATACAAAAGTAACTTCGCACCCTAAAAACTCAGTATTAGTGGATTTTAGAGATCCAACAGAAGAATCTAACAAAATAATTGATGAAATTAAAGCAAAATATCCTGACATTACATTTTTCATAGCAACCACTCACCTAGGTACTGGAAGAAATAAAGTTGAATGAACTTCTGATTACTTATCTCAACATGTTAAAGGTGATTTAGACTTAATTATTGATGGACACAGCCATACATACGTGCCAATTAACAAAGATAAAGCACCTGATAGAAATATTTGAATCACTCAAACTGAAGCATATACTAAATATTTAGGTGACATTGATGTAACATTTAACACAAAAACAGGTGAAATTCAAGAAGTTCACCAAGTTTTAAGAGATATTAATCAAATTGAAATCTATACAACAGATTTAAGTGATAAATTAATTAGCAGACTTAAAGAAATTTTTGACAAAGAAAACTCAGTTAAAGTATTCACATCACCTGCAGAATATAAACATACTGAAAATAAAGAAATAGATAAAACTCCTTATTGAATTGGTAGAATTCAACCAACTGGTCTTGGTGTGTTTGCTTCTGATGCAGTAGCATGAGAGTTTGCAAAAGCTAAAGTTTGAGAGCAAGAGCAATACAAATCACAAGGATTTGTAGAGGCTACACTTGATAACTCTATTGGATTATTTAATGGCGGAGGTCTACGTGTTGATCTTAAGAAAGGTGAAATAACACGTGGTGACGCGCTTGCACTTAGTCCATTTGGTAATAGAACATCTACAGTAAGAGTTAAAGGTGATGTACTTGAAGAAGCATTGAAACATGGTCTTTCAAAAGCACGTTCTGGTGGTTTTTCACAATTGTCTTCAAACGTGACCTATGAAGTTGAAGTAGTTAAAGGACTAAGTGAAAAAACAAACAAACAAGAACACATTTGAAAACCAAAAGTAGAAACATTCAAAATTAATGGTAAAGCAATTGATAAAAATCAATACTACTACATTTCAACCAACGACTTTATTCTTTCTGGTGGTGATGGTTATAAAATGTTAGATTACTCTAAACATCATGAAGTAGTTTTAGCATACGAAGGTGGTAAATTTATTGATACATTTATTAATTTTGCTCAATTAACTACTGATGAAGGCAAAAAAGGTCAGTTGAATTCTGAATTATTTGCTCATGAAATGAGTGAATACTCAACAACCAAACTTTATACAGATCAAAAAGTAACAATTCCTCAAGAAGCATTAACCAACACACTACATGAACCAACAAATGACAAAGCTTAAATTATTTTAGATATTTGCAAAAATATACAGTTATTGCTGTATATTTTTCAATAATTTTTAGTAGTATTTTTGAACAAAAATACTCAAAATTGAGTAGTTTTGGTTAATTAATACACACAAAAACTAAAATTTAAAAACTAACAAAATTGAACCTATTTACTTAAATTAAAGTATATTTATATATATGAATAAAAACAAGATACAAGCATACTTTATTGACCTTGATGGCACGATGTTAGATACTGGTGATGACAATGGTTTTATGTCTAAAAAGAATCAAGATTTTTTGCTTAAAATGCAAAAAATCAAACCTATGATACCTTCAACTGGACGTAGACCAACAGGTGCAGTTCCTGAAATAATGAAGATGATAAATGCACCATATGCTGTGTGTTCAACAGGCTCAATAGTTATTGATTCTAAAGGTGAAATAATTCACCAAATTAATATAGAAGAATTGACAAAAAAACACATTTTAGAGTACTTTATGGAAAATTCATTGTACTTTGTAATCAATGGTTCAGGTATTATTTATTATAAAGATAACTTTAATTGAAATATGCGTAAATGAGCTCATAGATTTGCCAAAGAGCCATACACTCAAATAGATAAAGATCAAACAATTAGACAGTTTTTAGTCTTTGGTCCTGACCTTGAAGGCATTCAAAAGATTGAAGCATATATCAAGGATAATTTTCCTGATTTAAGCACTCATATTGTTTCGCATGGTTATTCAATTGAAGTAACTCACAAGGATGCAACAAAAGGCAAAGCCAATGAATTTGTTGCTCAAAAATTAGGTTTAGATATCAAAAAATGCGCTCATGTTGGCGATTCCAAAAATGATTTGAATGCATTACCTGAAATAGGTTATTTAGTTGCTATGGGCAATGCTCATGAAGACGTTAAAAAACACGCAGATTTTGTTGGTGTAGATTGAAAAAATGGTGGTTTAGCCAAAACTATCAATGATTTTGAACAATACATTAGCAATCAAAATGAAGAGGAGAAATAATGAATTTAGATTTAAAAACTATACAAACATACTTTGAAAAATATAGAGCAAACAAAAACAATAAATTGGTTGAAAATGCTATTACTAAAAATGGAGTTTACAATGCAGTTTATAACAATGATGTTAGAGCAAAACACAACAATGAATTTAGTGTTCAAACCAAAAAAGGTGGTATGACAAACCAAAAACAGTCTGGAAGATGTTGAATTTTTGCTGCACTTAACATTTTGAAACCAGTTACAATGGAAAAATTAAATGTTGAAAGTTTTGAATTTTCTCAAGCATATACAATGTTTTGAGAAAAAATGGAAAAAGCAAACACATTTTTAAACCTTATTATTGAACACATTAACCTTGATTATCAAGATAGACTTTTTGAAACATTTTTAAGATTTGGTTATGAAGATGGTGGTTATTGAGAATGAGCTGAAGGGCTTATTACAAAATATGGAGTTGTTCCAAAAAGCTTAATGCCCGAGACTTTTAATGCTTCAAATACAGCTCAATTAAATTCTGTATTACAAGCTCATTTAATGAATGTAGTTAAAGAACTCAAACTTATTGCTTCTGATCCCAAATATACTGAAAAATCAGTAGTTATTAAAGAAAAAGCTTTACAAAAAGTTTTTGAAATTTGTGCAAAATCACTAGGTTTGCCACCTCAAAAATTTGATTTTGAGTACAGAGATAAAGACAAAAAATTTGTGCGTATTTCAAATATTACACCTTTAGAATTTCTTGAAAAATATGCTTCAAACAACTACCAAAAATTAGTTGACTTGTATGCTGATCCACGTGATAAATTTGCACTAAATACTAAAATACAAGCTAAATATTTCCGTGGACCTATAGAGTCAAGACATCTTACATTTATTAATGTTTCTATGCAAGACTTAAAACAAGCAACAATTAAAAGTTTACAAGCCGGTCAACCATGTTGATTTGCATGCGATATGGGGCCTCAAATAGATAGAAAAAATGGATTAATGGACACTGACTTATATAATATTGAACAGGCTTTTGATCTAGAAAATAAATTAACTAAAGCAGACAAATTAAACCTTAAAATGTCGCAACCTACGCATGCAATGGCATTTGTTGGTGTTGATCTAGATGAAAATAATCAACCAATAAAATGAGAAATAGAAAACTCATGAGGTGAAGAAAACGGAACAAAAGGTTATTTTTCAATGAGCGATGACTGATTTAGTGAGTATGTTTATAGCGTAATAGTTGCGCCTGAATTCTTAAATGATTCTAATAAAGCAGCTTTAGATAAAGAACCAATTGAAATTGAACCTTGAGATCCTTTATCTATGGTAAGTTAATACTTTTTATCAAATATATGTTTTCAGGAGAAAAAATGGTCAAAAATCCACTTAAACCGTTTGTTAAGTGAGTTGGTGGTAAACGTCAACTATTGAATGAAATAAAAAAAAAGACTACCTTTAAAATTTAATAATTATTTTGAACCTTTCGTTGGTGGTGGTGCAGTTTTATTTGAATTTCAACCTAAGAATGCTTCAATTAACGATGTTAATTCTGAATTAATTTGAACATACAACGTGATTAAGAAAAATCTCAGTGAATTAAGTGAATTGTTGAAAATTCTTGATTCAAATGAGAATAATAATGAAATTTATTATGAACGCAGGACTCAATATAACAAAAAAGTAGTTAATAAACAGTACGATGTTGAGTTAGCAGCCTTATTCATATATTTAAACAAAAGATGCTTTAATGGACTTTATCGAGTAAATCGAGACGGACTTTTTAATGTTCCATACAATAACAAAAAGTCAGTCAAGTCATTTGAAGAAGATAATCTAGAACGAATGTCTAGATTTTTGAGAAGCGTAAATATAACTAATTTAGACTTTGAAGAATCATTAAGTCAAGCAACAAAAGGCGATTTTATTTTTATCGATAGTCCCTATGTTCCGCTTAATGAAACTTCTTTTGATTCTTACACAAAATATGGTTTTGGATATGAAGAACACTTGAGATTAGCTAATTTATTTAGAAATCTTGATAAAAAAGGTTGTTATGTAATGTTAACCAATAGTAATTCAAGTCTTGTGCATGAACTCTATAAGGATTTTAACATTGAGATTGTTGAAGCAAAAAGAATGATTAATTGTGATGCAGCAAACCGTGTCGCTACTGAAGTTATAATTACTAATTATTAGTATTTTAAACCTGAAACATTTTTGATTAAATACAAAAAATGCATCTTGACCTTAAAAAGTCAATATGCATTTTTTGTTAAAAGTCATATAGAGTATATTTATCTGACTTTGAAAACCTTTGTTTCTTGAAGTCTTGAGGTAGAAATATTTTAGAGTTCAAGAATATAAAATTTTGTGTTATATTAGTCCTTTTTGGTGTTGAATTTGGATATAACTCATGAATGCGAGGCATATTATTTAATAAATATTGACGAACATTTGCTTTTGTTTGTCTATTTTTTATTCCTGCATAGTATAAAGATAATAATGAAAGGTGTTCCATATATAATGATTGCTCAATTCTTAGGTATTTTTCTTTGTCATTACTTAGTTTTGAAGCAAAAAATTCTTTAATGTGTACAAATGATCTTTCTACTGTTTCCATTTTTTGAATAATATTTTTATCAATAGCGGACATAATTGACTTATAACGATTGTAGATAATTGTGCGGATATTTGTATAAGTAAAATTTTTGCAACTAGCAAATATTTTGCCCATTGTTGAAATATCTTCAAATACATTTTTGCATTCTGTGAAACTTATATTTAGACTTCTAAAAAACTCTAAATTAATAAATGAACCTCAGGCAAATGTTGTTGAGTTTAAATAGTATTCTAAGCTATCAATATTTTTTGTTTTTAATTTGGCAAGAGGATTTAAGAACTTTATGCCTGGTGCAAAAGCATAATAGAATTCAGTAGCCATTATTTGAGTTTGCGGGCTTAGAACCTTAACACATTTCTCAATTACTTTATCACTAGTAAAATAATCATCATCATCTATAAAGAATATAAAATCACCACTAGCGGCATTAATTAAATTATTTCTTGAACTTGCTAGTCCAATATTTATATGAGAATTAAGTACCTTGACTCTCTTATCAAGACTTGCTATCTTTTGTAGAATTTGCAAAGTATTATCGCTTGAACCATCATCATGAAAGATTATTTCAAGGTTTTTATAGGTCTGAGACAATATTTTATTAATAGTTTTTTCAAAACGTCCTATAGAGTTATGTGTTGGCACTAATATACTTATTTTTGGTAAGTAATTAACTTTAATTTTGTTTTGCATCACACCTCACAAGTTATAAATTAAGACTCAAATTTATTGATATATTTATGTTATCTTAATTATATTAAATTATTTGAGTGCTGTATTAGGTCCTTTAGAAATCATGTAAAAGTTTCAAATACCAAACAGAATGAACCTCTTAGTTAGAATTCAACTAAGGAATACAATTTTGTTATGGAAAATCAGAGATATGCAGCAAAAAATGATTTAATTTTCAGACAAATTACAAGGCATAGCGA
>NZ_SMDN01000018.1 GCF_006546935.1 Mycoplasmopsis mucosicanis | reverse complement strand
ATTTGAAACTCTTCATTGTCTTGAAACCAATTCTTTTTTAACTTTCATATATTAATTATACCACATTTAAGTATATAAGTATAAAAAATATATATTTTTATATTTTTATAAATAAAAATATAGAGCCGTAGAGGGCTCTAGTTTTATACTTAAAGTGGGAAACGCAGGAAAAGCAATGAAGAAACGTATAATGAATTTCTAGAAATTGTAAAAAATTGTATATAGAAAAAACAAAAAGTGTATTTTGACTTAAAATAACAGTCAATTTTACACTTTTTGTTTTTTACTCCGAAACTCAGGATTTAAACATGCTCTTTTTTGCTTTTTTTGGCTTAAAACTAAATCAAAAAAAATTTATTCACTTTTTAATAAAGTATTAAAATAATTTTAGTATTTAATATTAATTAGGAGCAAAATGGATCAAAGTGATCTTGATCGCATATCACTAGTACACTGAATTATATTTGTAGTATTTAGTGTTGTATTTTGTGTATGTATTTTGTTTAGTTCTTCATTAATTATTGGGTACGTAATTGGAGCTAGTGTATCATTCTTGATTTATATGCTTCGAGTCTTTTTTTCATTAAAATTATTGCTTTCTAAAAGAGCAGCATTTGGACTTAGCACACTAAATTTCCTATGTTCACTAACGCTGATTGGTTGCGTTTTAGCCATTATTATTATGGTTAATAAATTCAGTAATAATACTGAATTTAATGCGTATAGACCAATCAATATTTTTACATTTTGTTTTGGAATAAACAATATACCTTTAGCGATTTTAATTACTTTTGTATTAAAATCAAAAAACAAAAGAAAGGGGGCTCATGGAAGAAATAATTAAAGCATTTGGTGTGTGGAATCAACCGCAGCTTTTATCATTAATTGTGACAGTTATTATTATTTTTATAGTAAGCTTAATTGTTTTTATTAAGATTAAAAAACACTCTTCACCAGATAAAGCACCTGTGCCTACTGTATTGGTGGCTGAAGCATATGTAAGCTTGCTTGATAATAGTTATGATGATACATCATCAGGTCTTTTGCCTAAAGCACGTTTTTATATTTTTTCGCTAACTACATTTCTACTGGTTGGTAATATGCTTGGACTTATTGGTTTAGAACCTTTAGCAACTTCATATTCAATTACTTTTATCTTAGCTGCTATAACATTCATTGGCATTTATTTAATTGGTTTATGGTATAAGCGCTTTAAATTCTTCATGCAATATGTCAAAAATCCAGCCGAAATTATTGGACAATTTTCTCCACTCATCTCAATGAGTTGTCGGATGTTTGGTAATATCACTGGTGGTGCTATTGTTATGACTTCAATTTATTATTTAGGTGGTTATATTTGAGGTTTATTTATACCTGGACCTCAACTTTACTTCTTCGCAAGTATCATAACACCTTGATTACATATGTTCTTTGACATCTTTGGAGCCGTCATTCAAGCATTAATTTTTACAATATTAACAACAATTTATTGAACAGGTGAAGTTGATCTTACAGCTTCAAATGCTCGCAAAAATAAAAAAACAAAACAAAAACAAAATCAAAATATTGTGCAAATAGCTAACAATATTTATTAGGAGGAAAAATGACAGATCGTGGATTAATTGCCATTGGTGCAGGTATTTGTATGCTTGGTTGCTTTGGTACAGGATTAGGACAAGGACTTGCTAGTGGTCGCTCTGCTGAAGCAGTTGGAAGAAATCCTGAAGCTACATCAAAAATTAGAACAATAATGATTGTTGGTATGGCTCTTGCTGAATCAGCTGCAATTTACTGCTTCATTATTGCAGTTCTTTTACTATTTGTTTTCAAATAATTATTTATAGGGATTTCAAATGGACAAAATAAACTACATTCTAGAAGCCTCTCCAAGTGCACCACAAGCTCATAAAAGTGGCTTTGCTGAAGATATTCTAGAAAAAATCAATAAACTTTGGCCCTCATGACCCATGTTTATTGCAACCCTATTAGCATTTGCATTAGTAATGCTTATTCTTTACTTTTTACTCTATAAACCAGTAAAACAAAGCATTGCTAAACGACAAGCATACATTCAACAAAACATTGATCAAGCACAAAAAAACAATGCAGATAGTGCTCAAATATTAGCGCAAGCTAATGAAAAATTACAAAACGCACACAACGAAGCATATGCTATTATTGCTAACGCTCAACGAAACGGAGATGTTGAGCTAGAAAAATATATTAATAAAGGCAAACTTGAAGCACAAAGACTTATTCAAGAAGCTAAAATTGATATTAATTTACAAAAACAAGAACTCATCACTCAAAACCAAATTCACGTTGCTAATGCAGCATCACTACTTAGCCGTAAAATTCTTAAAGACCAAGTTAATCAAGAATCTGAGAAAAAAATTATTGATGACTTCTTCAAGGAGCACTAGATGTATCGCCATGAAAATATAGAGGGCTATGCTAAAGCGCTTTTTGAACTCAGTGTTGAAAGAGGTGAGTTTAAAAATAACCTTTTATTACTCGACACAATTGATAAGTGTTTAAAACAAAACTACTCATATATGAGTGTTTTGGGAACACATGCCTACGATAAAGAAAAAAAATATCAGCTAATTGATGAGTTATTTAATGGTCTAGCAACTAGTTCAATTGTGCCTAATTTTTTGAAACTTTTAATACATAAAGACGCATTCAGTTTACTACCTAAAATCATTTCACACTTTGATGAACTTGCTAATGAAGCAATGAATATCAAAAAAGCAACAATTTACACAGCATTTAAACTTTCAACAACTAATAAAACCAAATTTAAAAACTATTTAGCAAAAAAATACAATTGTAAGATAGATTTAGAAAACATTATTGATAAAAATCTAATTTCAGGGTTTCGTATTGAAATCGATTCTGATGTTATTGAACACAATTTTGCTTTAGATCTAGAAAAACTTTCAAACCTTATTATTGACAAAGGAGACTAAGATGGCAAAAAAATATGATGATATCTACAAAATAATCAAAGAGCGCATTAAAAACTTTAGTTCAACAGTTGAACACAATGAAGTAGGTCAAATCATTACTATTGGCGATGGAATTGCGTTAGTCAGCGGTTTGGATAAAGCGAAAAATGGTGAAATTATTGCTTTTGGTAATGACATCAAAGGCATGGTGCTAAATCTTGAAGAAGATGTAGTTGGTGTTGCTATTTTTGGTGATGCTGACTCACTTAAAGAAGGCGATGAATGTAAGCGTACTGGTGAAGTTATTGCTATAGGTGTTGGTGATGAATTAATTGGTCGTGTTATTAATGTTTTAGGTGCGCCTATTGATGGTAAAGGACCAATTAAAACTGAACACAAACGTGAAATTTTCAAAGTTGCTCCAGGGGTAATGAGCCGTAAAGAAGTTAATGTTACTTTAGAAACTGGTATATTAGCAATCGATTCAATGATTCCTATTGGACGAGGCCAACGTGAATTAATCATTGGTGATCGTCAAACTGGTAAAACAGCAATCGCTATTGATACAATAATCAATCAAAAAGGCAAAAATGTTAAATGTGTTTATGTTGCTATTGGACAAAAAAACTCAACAGTTGCGCAAATAGTTCATAAACTACACGAGACAGGCGCTCTTGAATACACTACAGTTGTAGTTTCAGGTGCTAGCGAACTTGCGCCTCAACAATACATTGCTCCTTACACTGGTGTTACTATTGCTGAAGAATGAATGGCAAAAGGTCAAGATGTTTTGATTGTTTATGATGATTTAAGTAAACATGCTGTAGCATACAGAACACTTTCACTTCTTCTTCGTCGTCCACCTGGACGTGAAGCTTATCCTGGTGATGTATTCTACTTACACTCGCAACTCCTTGAAAGAGCTGCGCGTGTAAATGAAGAAAATGGTGGTGGTTCAATAACCGCCCTACCAATTGTTGAAACTCAACAAGGTGATATTTCTGCTTATATTCCAACTAACGTTATCTCAATAACAGATGGACAAATTTTCACTCGTGAAAATTTATTCCACTCAGGTCAAAGACCTGCTGTCGATGTTGGTTTTAGTGTTAGCCGTGTTGGTTCTGCTGCGCAAATTAAAGCAATGAAAAAAGTATCAAGTTCACTTAAACTTGAACTTGCTCAATACAATGAAATGCAAGCCTTTGCTCAATTTGGTTCAGATTTAGACCAATCTACTAAAAACATTTTACAACACGGTGCTAAAGTTTTTGAATTCTTGAAACAATCTCAATACATGCCAATTAGTATTTATGCTCAAATAGCAATTCTTTTAGGCAACAAAGAACGAATTATCAATCCTTTGCCTAAGGAAAGCATAGCTCAATACCGTGATGAAGTTGTTAAACTTATGCAAAGTTCACGGGGCACAATAATTGCAGATGAAATTATGAGTGCAAACAACGACCTTACTGACCAAATAAAAGAAAAATTATGTACTGAACTAGTTAAAATTGTTAAAAAAATCATTGCAACATTACCTAATTACAATGCTAGCGAGCATGCTGCAATGCCAGCTAAATATCGTGCTCTATTTGAGGAATAATTATGGCTAGTTTGCAAAAAATTAAATCGCGAATGCACACTGTTGAATCAATTCGCAAAATAACACACGCTATGGAACTTGTTTCAACATCAAAAATCAGAAAAGCTCGTGAGTGTTTCGATGCGGTTTCGCTTTATGAATCACAAGTGACTGAGGTTTTTGATATCTACTTTCACAGTGTTGATGCAGGTGAAATTCTTGATTTTATTAAAAGAAAATTTAGCAAAAGAAAACTTTTTATTGTAATTGCAACTGATTTAGGTTTAGCCGGAAGCTACAATAGCAACATTATCAAGCTTTGCAAAAGTAAAATAGGTCATGATGATGAAGTAATTTTACTAGGTACCAAAGGTATTTCATCGCTATCTCACATTTACAAATCACAAATCATTTTGCAACGTGGTTGAGGAGTGCAAAAAGCTAAAAAAATAGCAAAACAACTCACTAAATTAGCATTTGATCGTTATATTAATGGCCATGTTGGTGAAATCAATGTTATTTATACTAACTTTATTAACAACCTTGTACAGCAAGAAACTTGCTTTAAAATCTTGCCTTATCAATCTGGCCGCGACAAAATTAAAACAACTAATGCAAAACAAGTTGTTGAATTTGAGCCTAATGCTTTGCAAATTCTTAAAGATACCATGCCTATTTTTGTAAATGCAAAAATAAATCTCGCACTTGCATCCGCATCACTAAGTGAATATGCTGCACGACGTGCCGCAATGGAAAGTGCTACACAAAATGCTAATGATTTAATTAAAAACCTAAATCTTGATTACAATAGAAAACGTCAAAGCAATATAACTCAAGAATTGAATGAAATAGTTAGCGGTGCTAACGCAGTTTAAGGAGAATTATGACACAAAATAAAGGAAAAATAGTTCAGATTTTAGGTCCTGTAGTCGATGTAAGATTCAAAAAAGGTCAATTACCTGCTCTTTTAAATGCACTTGAGTTAGAATTCGATGGAAATAAATATACTTTAGAAGTAGCACAACACATAGGGGATGAAACAGTGCGAACAATTGCAATGGTTTCAACTAATGGACTTGCAAGAGGACTAGAAGTATATGATACTGGTCATCCAATTCAAGCGCCTGTTGGTGAAAAAGTATTAGGTAGAATGTTTAATGTTTTAGGTCAAGTTATTGATAATGAACCTCAACCCGACACAGAAATGATGCCAATTCATGCAAAAGTACCAACCTATGAAGAACAAAAAACATCTTCAGAAATTCTAGAAACCGGTATTAAAGTAGTTGATTTATTGATTCCATATGCAAAAGGTGGAAAAATAGGTCTTTTTGGTGGTGCTGGTGTTGGTAAAACTGTTTTAGTTCAAGAATTAATTAATAATATAGCTACTCAACACGGTGGATTAAGTGTTTTTGCCGGTGTTGGTGAGCGAACTCGTGAAGGTAATGACCTTTACTATGAAATGAAAGCATCAGGTGTGCTTGATAAAACTGCGTTAGTCTTTGGTCAAATGAATGAACCTCCCGGAGCACGTATGCGTGTTGCGCTAACTGGTTTAACAATGGCTGAATACTTCAGAGATAAACAAAATCAAGATGTTCTTCTTTTCATTGATAACATTTTTAGATTTACACAAGCCGGTAGTGAAGTTAGTGCTTTGCTTGGACGTATGCCTAGTGCTGTTGGTTATCAACCAACTCTTGCAACTGAAATGGGTCAGTTGCAAGAACGTATAACTTCAACTCACAGAGGTTCAATTACCTCTGTGCAAGCAGTATATGTGCCTGCTGATGACCTAACCGACCCTGCTCCTGCAACAACTTTTAACCACCTTGATGCAAAAACTGTTCTTGATCGTAATATTGCTGCACTCGGTATTTATCCTGCAGTCGATCCACTTGAATCAAGTTCAAAATTGCTTGATCCTCTTGTAGTTGGTCAAGAACACTATGAAGTGGCTTATGGTGTAATTTCAATTTTGCAACGTTTTAAAGAACTTCAAGACATTATTGCTATTCTTGGTATGGGTGAATTGAGTGATGCTGATAAATTATTAGTTTCACGAGCAAGAAGAATAAGAAACTTCTTGAGTCAACCTTTTACAGTTGCCGAAAAATTCTCAGGTAAAAAAGGGGCTTATGTAAAATTAAGCGATACAATCAAAAGCTTCAAAAAAATACTTGAAGGAAGTTATGATGAAGTGCCTGAAGAAATGTTTTTATATGCAGCCGATATTAGCGAAGTTGATCATCGTTATGAAGCATACAAAATAGCTGAAAATATGACTAAAGAAGCACAAAACGAACAAAATTCACAAGGTGAGCAAAATGAAAAATAATTCGCCTACAATTCATTTATTTATCTCAACACTAGAGGGTGTATTTTTCGAAAAAGATGTTCGCTCAGTTAGTCTTAGAACTGTATCTGGCGGCCAAATTACTTTTTTACCTGAACATGCACCATTTATGAGTAATATTGAAGTTGGTAAATTATGAATTAATCAACCTAACGACCCCGATTATAAGCTTTGTGCTATTGGTGGCGGTCTTGTTTATGTTGATAGCAAACAAATTAAAATAATTACTGATGATATTGTGGATTGCAATGATATCGACTTGCAAAGAGCTCTAAAACAACGTGACAAAGCATTAAGTGCTTTGCGCACTTCTACTCATGAAGATAACACTAATATAGAAATCCAATTACGCAAGGCAATATCTAAAATTGATATTTTTCAAAATCATTAATAATGCTCAATGCAAAATCTAAAAACTCATGTGTTCATGAGTTTTTTTGTGCTTTATTGAAACAAATAATTTGACCAATATACACATTTTTGAGTACTATACGCAAAATTTTAAAAAAAATTACTCATTGCTGAGTAATTATTGTTGTGGTGAAATTATTTTTTTAATTGCACCTAAATCATTTAAGATTTCTTCACAAATTTGCTTAAGTGAATCGATGTCGCTTTGAGCTTCATCGCACAATTTTAATAATTCATCGATATTGATTTTGTCTAAGACTGAAAATAAGTGCTTGTTGTAGAATTCTTTTTTTCTGTTGTCTGTGAGTTTATCAAAATTAGGTTTAAGAGATTTAATTTGATCTAAGATACCTAAAAACTCTTTATTTTGTCTTATAGCATTGCTTGTAATGTTGACTAATGCATGCGAGTGAGTATGTTCTTTGTTATCGCCACCGTGGTTTTCATCGCTTTCAATTGAATCTTTTAAGTCCTGCTCAATATGATCTTTATTGAATAAATAGGTCTCAAAATAGTTAAGTAATTTTGTGTATTCAATCAATATTTCTTCGTCTTTGAACTGTTTTTTTCCTAAATCACTTAAATAATTGTCAAAATTAACTAACGCATTTGAGTTGTTTTTAATTTTTAATTTGTCTTGCGTTGATGAGATTTGAATCGATGCATCATCAATAATGCTGTATGTATTGAGAATGATTTTTGCGTCTTTATCTTTAAGTCATTTTTTAAAGTGCTTTTGGTCTTTGTCGCTTCAACTGCTTATATCTTTTTGTTCCAAAATAGAATGCGGATTATCTAAAGTGTTTGCAAGTTGAGAAAAATTTATGTATAAAGAATTTTCTCTATCAACCAAATTAGTTAATTGTGTTCTGAATGCTGCATATTTTTTGAGATTTTTATCAAAATCATCTGTATTTTGGCCAATTTTTTGTTTGAACTGTAATCATTTTGACTTTAAATTATTAAATATATTAGTTACTTTAGTTGTATCGTTTTCTATAATAGTTGAATCATTTTTGTTGTTGCATGAAGCAACAATGAATGGAATTGTCATTGAACTTACTGGTAGAATGAATTTGAATTTCATATTTTTACTAATCCTCATTGAACACTAAATTGACTGTAATATCGCTTGTTTTTTTAGTAGATTTTTCAGTAATTTGAGCACTAAAAGACACAATTTTGTTGTTTGATTCTTTAATGTTGTATTCGCTATTGTAATGGTTTTGTGTTACTTTTACTGATTTATTATCAAATTTGTATTCGAATTTGTCATCTGACTGAATAAATTTAGAGAATTGAACACCTATTTTATTTTTTAATACAGACATAACTTGTTCAAAAGTGAGTGAGTCTTGATCTCCATAAAGAAAATCGTTAAGTTCTTCACTTATATTTTCACTTAATTCAATAACTTTTTCAAATGCAGGATGTTTAGAGGCATTCAAAAACTCATTGTTTTGTTCATAAAGTTTTTCAAGACTTGTGTATTTAATGTTTTGTTGTTTATAGAATTTAATTCGTTCATCCATTAATTTTTTGTTTGTGTTAAGTACCAAATCACTAAGTTTTTTTCTAGTTTCAAGAATTAATTTGTGTAGCTCTTTAACTGCACTAATTTTTTGTTCTAAACTTGAAGCAGAATTAACTTTATCAACTAATAATGAATATTGACCTTTTTGCACTCTTCCTTTTGATAAAGGAACATCAATCAATGAATTTACATATTTTTTGTCTTCTGCTGTATATTTATCATCATCAGTTATTTCTGCTTCAAAAATAAATTCTTTAATTTTTTCAATACTAAATGCAAGAGTTTTATCTTTTTGACCTATTAATTTAGCTAAAAATTCATTAACTTCTTGTACAGTTTTTAATTCTGGTACGCTCAACTCTTCAAAAGTCTCTTCTTCAACTTTTTGCGGGTGCTCTGAATTTGATCCTGCACCTAAAATTCCTTTAATTTGATTTACATCAAAACCATTGAATCTAATGCTTGTATTAAATTGATAATTACCAGCACTTATTTCTGTGTCAAAGTCTTTAATTAGTGCATAAACTGTGTTAGATTTATTGTCTTCTTCATCGTTTTCGGTTGCTTCTTTACTTTTGACTGAAGCTTTTAAAATTATTTCATTTAATTTGTTTTGTGTCTCGATTAATTCAAGAGAATAATTATATTTTGAAAGATCGACTTTTTCTAGATCACCAAATTTCGCATTGCTTATTGAATGAATAATTTCTATTTTCTGTTTAATTGATGAAGCATTTTTGAAACTGTTTTTAAATTCTGCAAGTTTAGATTTTTGAGCATCCTTATTAACTTTTATTGTTAAAGGAACTCATATCTCACCTACTTTTAAAATTCTTTTTCAACCTTTTAAAGAAAAGCCAGGCTGTCCATTTTCATCATATTCTCTAAATAATTTACCTGTTTTTTTGTCTTCTGCTACAAAATATGCATGGAAATCATAAAGTCCATGAGTATGTGATTTATCAATGTATGTGTATTTTCATTTAGAATTTTCGTCTAAGTTTTTAATTTCTAAATAATTATTATCTCTTAAAAATTTGAGTAGTTTATAACCATCATTTTTAAATTCTTTGTTTTTTTTCTCGATAAATCTTTTGAACTCATCAGCATCAAGTTTTTTTGCTTCATCACCGACTACTGTATTGATTTCAATATCACCTAGATTTACTCAACCGCTAACTTTTTTACCACTTTCACTGTCTTTTTGCTCATATTTTTGGAATTGATCTATAAAGATTGTGAGTTGATTTTTGTTAGTGTCTTTTAAGGTTAATTTTAAACTATCCTTGTCAATTTCGCTTTTGACAAATTCATATTTTTGATTGTTAATTTTGTCATCAATAAACTGGTTAATATAATCAATAATTTCTGCACTGCTTTGGTTGTTAGCGAGCATATTTTCTATTCGTCTATTGACTTCAAATGCATTAAGTTCTTTTCCCAAAAGACTCGTTTTTAAGTGTTTTTGGTCACTTAATGTATCAGTGTCGCTCGCACCAGTGTTTGGATTTGAGCATGCAGCACTAGCAACAATTATTGGTAAACCAACGCAAAAAGATGACAAGTATATACTTAATCTTTTTTTCATTATTATCCTTTTATTATTATTAATATTTGTTAAATTTTGTATTTCTACATTGATTATTAAGAATGGTTATATGTTAATCAATAAAATTTTAATACTTTTTCCTGCGTTTCCCACTTTAAGTATAAAAAAATAAATATTCCATTTTTATGGAGTTTAATAAGTTAAAATATAAGAATTTTTTCTTTCATAAGTATAGTTTTTATGAGATGGTACGTTTCTCATGAACTGGAATTTGCGTTGTTTTTAATCTCGACTGATGTTGAAATATGGTTGTGAATAAACGTATTCACTGATTTCACATCAAAAATCATTTCTTTTAGTTTATGTTCAGTTATTCTACTTTTACCGGTTAGTCCGGTTTTTTCATTAATCATATTTAATATAAAATTCAAGAAAACAAGTGTTATAAATGATAGACAAATGTAGCCAACTATATGATTTCATGTAGACAAATATACAGGTCTAAGCATTAAGGTGCCTTTAAATGTTCTGAAGTTTTCCTCTACTTGTCATTGTTTTGAATACAAATTAACAATTTCCTCTATTTTTAGGTCATTTCTATTTGTTTCGTAGACGTAAAAACCGTCAAATTGCTCATCTTCCTCGATTTTATCAATATTAAGCTTGTAAAAACCACCTTTTTCTATTGGCTCGAAAAACCTGTATTTTTTACCACCGATAACATCTTCGTAAGCAACAAGTCCATTTTTATCCATTTTTTTAGTAAAGTTGTTGATCAAGACATCTCTATCTTTTTTATCTTTTTGTGCTCTTTTTTGACTAAAAGTAACCACTTTTCTTCTTTTGTGTCCATTTAGTCTTTTACCTTTGAATGTTGAGTCAATTTCTTCAAGCTTATATTTAATTTCATCACTTTTAATTCAACCCTCATCACTTGTGACAAATTGTTTAAATGCTTTTGAACCAACTTTCATTCTATATGAGATAATGAAATTTCACCCTTTATCTTCCAAAAATCTTATATTTCTATTTACACTCATCCCTTTGTCTGCAATAATTGTGACGTTTTTTATTCCGTAGTATTTTTCTAATTCAAGCATAAATGATATAAATGTAGAAGAATCTGCAGTATTACCAGGAAAAACTTTGTAATGCAACGGAATGCCATTTTCATCTGTAATCAAACCAATGACAATTTGATCTTCCTTGAATTTACCATCTTTTGAGAACCCTGGTTTTCTAAAATTACCTCTTTTGAATGTTTCAAAATATGATGTTGTTGTGTCATATCATAAAACTTTAATATTTCTAGAACTTATTTTTGATATTTCTTGATTTAAGTTTTTTAATATTGTTTTTTGGTTTTGAGCTAGATAGTCTAATGAACGATAATATGAATTTTTGCAGTGCTCTGTAGTCGTTTCTTTCTTAATTGATTTATATGTTCCATAAATACTCATTGGAAGTTTGAATTTTTGATAAATTTGGTGAATAACTACGTCTTTGAGTGATTTTGACTTTGAATCCTTACAATTTTTAAAGATAT
>NZ_SMDN01000017.1 GCF_006546935.1 Mycoplasmopsis mucosicanis | reverse complement strand
AATAAACTTAGATGAACTGAATGAAAGTTATTTACTAACTGCTCAACTCCCCGAACAAAATAAAATAGCTCAGACGTTCTCCACTCTAGACTCACTCCTAACACTTCATCAGCGTAAGTGTGAAAAAACTCAAAAAAATTAAGCAAGAATTGCTCAATAAAATGTTTGTTTAACACTCATTTTTGAGTGTTTTAGATAGCAAAATTATTTAAAAATTTTCAGTCTTTTAATATAAAAAATATGTCAAAAAAAACTCTAAACAGAACAAGTGTTTGAGTTTTTTTGTCTAGTTTAGATTAATAAAAAAAAATATTAAAATGCATTAATGTCAACATCACACAAATAATTTATTATCTAATAAAGGTCTTTATTTAGTCTTCTTAGCTATACTAAAATGCGATATATATTTTTATACTTAAAGTGGGAAAGTTGACTATATTTATATTATTTAAGTAATCTCTTAAGACTGCAAACTAAATAAATTTACAAAACAAATTAATGCAAAAAATGGTAATAAACTTTGTGTTTCAATGTGTTATAAATTGTAAAAATTGTATATAGCAAAACACAAAAAGTGTATTTTGATTTAAAAAAAACGTCAATTTTACACTTTTTGCATTTTGTTCCGAAACGTTAAAAAACAAATCAATGTGTTTGCAAACAAATCTGCAAAACAAATTAATGAAAAAAATGGTAATAAACTTTGAGTTTCAAAGCATTATAAATTGTAAAAATTGTATATAGCAAAACACAAAAAGTGTATTTTGACTTAAAAAATAGCTCAATTTTACACTTTTTGTTTTTTGCTCCGAAACGTTAAAAAACAAATCTGCAAAACAAACTGATGCAAAAAATACTAATTAACTCTGTTGTAGAACATTATAAATTGTAAAAATTGTATATAGTAAAAAACAAAAAGTGTATTTTGACTTAAAAAATACGTCAATTTTACACTTTTTGCATTCTGCTCCGAAATGTTAAAAAAAACAAAACAAAATGTTTTGTTTTTAGGTTTTATTTAGTTTCAGCAGTTCCATCTTTTGAATCTTTATTTAATGCAACAAGAGCATCTCATAATTTTTTAAATGATCCATGACCATATTGACTAGCTCAACTTCCATACATTGCATTACCTGGAACTTGAACATTGAATTGATGTCAAGCAACTTTCTCTACCTTTGCTTCTTCACCACTTTTAGCTGCTTTTGTAACTTTTATACCTTGAGCTCCTTCAACTTTTGTAAATAAGTCTTTAGCACCTTCAGTTTTTTCTAGTCATTCATTAGAGTAGGTATTATTTCTTTTTGATTTGTATGCATCATCATAGAAATCACCAAAGTCATCACCTATTCTCATAATAACTTTTGTTACAACACCATCATCAGAGTTTGCATCAGAAGCTTTAAAGTTTCATCCATCTTTGTTATCGCTAACAGCATTCATTCTTTGGTTTTTGGTGGTTGATTTTTTTAGTGTGTTATATGCTTTGTCTGATGATTTGTATTTTTTAAATTCATTAATAGCAGTTTTTCAAGGTGTTTTGTCAAATTTTCCATCTTTTAATACTGGTTGAACACCTGAACATCAGAACATTCATTCGTGAACATATTCTTTTTTAACACCTTTAGCAATAAGGTTTTTCATAATACCTTTGATTGAATCTTCTAATTGTGGAATTCCTGAGTTGAATAAAACAATTCCACCGTTTTCAAATACGTGGTTGATAAATTCAATTGCACCAGGAACAGGATTTCTGTTTCCAACTGCATCAATTTTATTTTTTTCATCTTCCAAGAATTTACCTTTGTGTTTAATAACTAAATCCGATTCACTTAATTCATTTTTAAACACAGTTTCATCAATATCCATGAAAACTACAGGAATTGCTTTTCCGTTTTCTGCTTTTTTAACTGCACCAGTTGTTTTATCAACTTTTGAGTAGTCAATTTTATCAGTGTCACCACGTTTTTTTAGGTTATCAAATGCAACTGTTGCTAATGTGTATGCTTGAAGAGCAGCAACTTTTTGTTCTGCTGAAGTCATGTATCAAATAATTGATGCAGTGATTCCAACACCTGAGTTAATATCATTGATTAATTTTGCTTTTTCATCGTCGCTTAATGTCAAACTATTTACAAGTTGAATTTTTTCATCAGTAGTTAATTTATTAACTTCTTGAGTAAGTTTTTCAAGCGTTAATTTATTTTCGACTGGCTGATTACATGCAACAGTCGCAATAGGTGCTAATGATAGTGGAGCAAATGCTCCTAATAAATATCTTAATTTTTTCATTTATTACCTCTCTTTGTTAGATATTTTACATTTTTCTCATTATGCTTAAATGATTACAGGACTTTATGTATTTTTTTTCTTTATTTATGTGCTATTTTGCAAAAAAACACAGCATTGCTGTGTTGAATTTACTTATGATATTTTTTATTGTTGAGTATTGTAGCTGAACGATAAATTTGTTCGCAAAGCATAATTTTAAATAATTGGTGTGGAAAGGTCAATAAAGAAAAACATATTTTTAGATTAGACTTAATTAAGTCTTCAATCATTCCATCAGAACCACCGATGATAAAAGTAATGTCTTGATTTGCTTCAATGATTTTGCTCATTTCTACTGAATCATATTGTTTGCCTTTTAGTGAACACAATACCACAAAACTATCATTTTTTATTTGCTCAATAATAAGCTTAGTTTCTTTGAGTTTTTTAGTTTCTATATTTTTTTCTTCACTGAATTCTTTTACCTCAACACACGTAAATGAGTAGTTTTGGGAAATTCTTTTCTCATAATGTGTGCATAAATTCTTAAATTCTGGACTTAATGATCCAACTGAAATTATCTTAATTTTTTTGGCCATTTTTACTTTCAATATGGAACATTAGCATTTGAATATCAGCAGGATTTATACCACTGATACGACTAGCCTGTCCAATGGTTAAAGGTCTTATTTGCATAAATTTTTGTTTAGCTTCAGTTGCAATATTTTTAACATTTTCATAATTAATGTCTTGAGGTATTTTAAGATTTTCTAAACGAACCATTTTTGAAGCATCTGTTTTTTGTTTTTCAATATAACCATGCAATCTAACCATAATTGTAAGTTCATTTTTATATTTAAAATCAGGCACTACATCGTTAGGATCAACATCAGGACGCGACAAAACTTTTAGTAATGTGGCTCCATCGAAAATTTGATATTTTTGAGCCAATTGAGACTTGCTAGACAAGTGTGTTGTGTGTAATTGTTGAATTTTTTCATCAATTAAACGATATTTTTCAATAACTTTGTCAAATTGTTCTTTAGAAAGTGTTTGTGCATACAAACCATAATCGGCGAGTCTAATATCTGCATTATCATTTCGCAATAAAAGTCGATATTCTGCACGCGAAGTAAGCATTCTGTATGGTTCTTTTGTTCCTTTTGTTACTAAATCGTCAATCAAAACGCCTAAATATCCGTGGTTTCTTAAGATAATAATTGGATCTTTATTCTGTAATTTGAGACCAGCATTTATACCTGCTACTAAACCTTGACCTGCAGCTTCTTCATAACCACTTGTACCATTTATTTGACCAGCAGTGAATAAATTTTCAATTACTTTTGTTTCTAATGATGGTTTCAGTTGTAAAGGGTCAATTGCATCGTATTCTATAGCATATGCTCATTTTTGCACTCGTGCATTTTTTAGTCCAGGTATTGTGCGAATTATTTTGTCTTGGACTTCAATAGGTAGCGATGTTGAAAGGCCATTAACATATGTTATAGTTCCATCAGCAGTTTCAGGTTCAAAAAATATTTGGTGACGAGGTTTTGAAGCAAATTTAACAATTTTGTCTTCAATTGAAGGACAATAACGAGGACCAATTCCTTCAATTAAACCTGAATACATTGCTGATTTATGCAAATTTTCTCTAATTATTTGATGTGTTTGCTCATTTGTATATGTTGTATGACAAGCAATTTGAGTAGGAATTGAAATATTTGAGCGAGATGAAAAACTTAAATTTATATCATCGAGCACTTCTTGCTCAACTTCTGAAAAATCTATTGAATCAGATCAAATACGTGGAGGTGTTCCAGTTTTTAATCTTTGAAGCACAAAACCGTGTTCTTTTAATGAAATGCTCAATGATTTTGTTGTTTTTTCATTGTCTGGTCCACTTTGTGTGGTCTGAGAACCACGCAAAATTCTTGAATCCATATATGTTCCAGTTGTTATAACACATACATTTGCGTAGATTATTTGACCATTATCAAGTTCTACACCTTGAAATTTTCCTTCATGTGCAATTATTTTTTCTACACCAGCTTCAAGAAGATCAAGATATTCTTCTTTTTCAACGAATTCTGCAATGATTTTTGAGTACTTTTCTTTATCTATTTGAGCTCGCAACGCTCAAACTGCAGGACCTTTTGATTGGTTAAGCATCTTTAATTGAATAGTTGCTTTGTCAGCTCATAATCCTTGCATTCCGCCTAATGCATCAATTTCTCTGGTAATAATTCCCTTTGCAGGTCCACCAATAGAAGGGTTACAAGGCATCATACCTAGTCTATCTTTGTTGAATGATATCAACAAAGTTTTATTCTTTTGATGGGCTAATGCAAAGGCAGCTTCAAGTCCAGCATGTCCACCACCAACAACAATTGCATCATATTTTGCTTTTATGTTCATAATGCCTCCTAAATAAAATAATTAACAATTATTCAATAAAAATGAATTATAAATAAATCAAATATCAATAATATATTTTAGCACCTTTGCTATTTTGCATTGATTTATGCACTTTTACTAACTCAATAAAATTGGAATTATTTTCATTTTTGTTGCTATCAATATTATTTTAATTTTCTATTGCATATAAATATTGAGTGATTGAGTAATGAAAAAAGATAATAATTTTACCAATATACACATTTTTGAGTACTATTGGTAAAATTGATATGTTGTATTATTGTATAACTTTCACACTGTTTTATTAATATAATTAGAATATTATGGATGAGAAATTATTGGATGATAAATATTTTTTAATCAATATAAAAGATTTGAAATTTAAATACAACAAAAAACAACCGCATTATGATATCGAAATAGATAAATTACAGATTCCTGGCAATCAAATTATTTCATTGCTTGGACCAAGTGGTTCAGGTAAAACAACACTTTTGAATTTGCTTCTTGGTTTTTTAAAACCTACTTCAGGTTCATTGTCAATAAGAAACAATCCAAAGCCTCATGAAATTGCATATATTATGCAAGAGGGCTCTATTTATGAGAATGTTTCAGTATTTGACAACATTTTTTTGAGTGCAAAAAATAAAGAAAGTTGAGTAGATAGTGTGCGGATGAAATATTTTGATGAATATTTTTCAGAGCACTTAAATTATGACTTGGTACAAAAATATTTGTATTGAGCTAACAGTGCATTGAGTAAAAAACTATCACGTTGAGAAAAGAAAAAAAGATATTTAAAACTTCTTTGAGCAATACTAACTGATAAATCGACCAAAGGCAAGTTTAAAATTTTTAAAGATCTAACGCGCAAAAGTTTGTTTAAAAAAGAACTCAATGAAATATCAAAAAAATTAGGTATAGACGGCTTAATTCATAAGAATGTTAATGAGCTTTCTGGTGGTCAAAAACAACGTGTTTCATTTGCAAAAGGTATTGTAAAAAGAACAAGTTTAATTTTAATGGATGAACCATTTAGTGCATTGGATGCCAAAATTAAAGAATCTACAATTGAGTGACTTTTACAAATTAAAAAGGAATTTAACCTAAGTATTGTGGTTGTTACACACGATCAACACGATGCATTGAAAATTAGCGATCAAATTATTTTGATGGATAAAGGTAAAATTCAACAATTTAGCTCTGGCGAGCAAATGTATGACAATCCAAATAATTTATTTGTTGCTAAATTTATTGGTTCACCAGAAATTAATTTTATTGAAGAAAAGAATGGCTATTCATACTACATTAGACAAAATAAAGTAAAAATGAACCCTGTGAAAAATGGAAAATACAAGGTAGTGGATAAAAAACACTTTGGTGACAGCGTGCATTATTGAGTTGAAATAAATCCAAACAATAAGTGAGTCGTTGTATCAAATGATGCATCAATAGACATTGATCAAAGAGTAAATTTAAAATATCTAAATTCAGACGTTTTTGTGTTTGATAGCAATGGAGAAAGAGTCTATGCACAACACATATAGTTCAAAAAAAGAAAGATCAAAGCATCTTACAAAAATATTTTTACTCCTTGCACCATTAATGATATTGATTATTGTATTTACATTAGCACCTATGATTCATACATTCTTTAAGTCTATTGAATTTTTCCCTTACAAGTCTAATAAAACAATTGTCCAACATAATTTCGGAAACTATAAAAGCATTTGAAGTGACACAAGATTTAAATATGCTGTAATAAATTCAACATTAGTTTTGTTTTTAGGCACCTCTATTTCGTTAGTTCTGGCTTTTGTGTTTGCTTTAATGGTTGAGTTTTTGATCTCTAAGACAGTCAAAAGTTTTGTTTTATCTTTAATTTATTCTCAATTTTTCATCTCAACATTTGCAGTAGGTATTGCTTTTACAATATTTTTTGGTTCAAAAAACCTATTCTTTAGACTTATTGGTTCAAAATACTCATTTACATCAGGCAATAATAGATTACCAATTTGAATATATTATGTTTTATTTCAAATTTGAAGATCACTTCCTTTTAACCTTATTTTAATTGCGTCTGCAATTAATAGGGCAAACATAAAGTATGGTAAGCAACAGGTTATTGATAATTTAAATATATGACAAAAAATAAGATTTATTTATATAAAAGAAGTTGCTACTGTTTCGTTTGCTATTATATTTACTAATTTTATATTTGCTTCCTTATTGCTACCTCAAGCATTGCTTGAGGATACATTCGATGTAGATATTGAAAATGCACACACATTGACCTCATATACTATCAAGTTTATTGGTGGTGGAACTAAAGGTTCGCTCGAGTTTGAAAAAGGTTATGCTGCTGCATTCTTTAGTTTTGCATATCTCGTTTTATTGTTGGTCATTACATTAGCATTGCGTCCTACAATAATTAAAAGATTTATTAGATTTATACAGCGTAAAATTGCAAAATCTAAAAGCAAACAATTGCTTAAAAAAGAGGTAAATAATGCTAGCTAAAAGAATAATCAAAGAAATTTTAAAATACATAGCGCTGTGTTTTCTAATAATGCTCTTATTATTTCCATTATATTTTTTGATGGTTAATGGTTTAAAAACAAATGCAAGTGCTTTAGAAAATAAACTTGAGTTATTTCCTCAGTCTCCACAATGAGAAAATTTTATAACGATAATTAATAAGAGATTTTGAGAAGCTTTTGGCTGAACATTGTTGTTTGCTACTACATTAATTGCTTTGCGAGTTGTAGTTTATTCTCTTGCAATTGGTGCTTTGCTCAGTATGAATAAGCAATATCAAAAATACTTTTTGTACTTCTTTTTAGTGATAAGTTTAGTACCTGAATTTTCAATATATTTAAGTCTTATAAGAATACTTCACACAATAAGAATAGACACAACAGTATTTGGTGCAGTGGCTAATGGAATTTTTTCATTTTTCACCTTTACATACATATTTAATATTGCTAAATCTATTAAAGACAGAAAAGAAAAATTGATGGTTAATGATAATCTCAAATGACATCAAAAAATAATTTATGTTTATTTACCTAAATTAAAATTAGCTTACTTTCTTTTAGTTATCTTTACATTCATATCTGTGTGAAACGATTATCTTTGACCTAATACACTTCTTAGAAATTCAGATAAAAGTAACATCACAATTTGATATTTAAGTCTTGGTAATGTTCAAGGAAGCGTGCTGTTGAATATTCAAGCAGCGGGTGCAACTCTTTCAGTAATAGTACCACTTGTTCTTTATTCAATTGTTGCTAAGAAGATAAATAGATTTAATTAACAAGATTTTAAAATTCACAAAAAAATATGTTGTGAATTTTTTTATTAATTAGCCAAAACGTATAAAAAAATATATTTAATCAAAAACTTTTGAAAATTACTTTTTATTTTTGCTTATTTTCTCTAATTTTTATTTTTACCAATATACACATATTAAAGTACTTTTAGTCAAAAATATCTCATTTTATGAAATTGATACCATAATTTATGTATTGACGTTTTGTCTAATAGGGGTATTTTTGATTGGTTATATAATTATGCTAGTTAAAAAAACTAAAATAACATATTATTTTTAAGGGGAAAATAAATGAAAAAAACGAAACTAATTGCAATTATGTCTGCAACCGGTGTTTTAAGTGCACCATTGATTGCAGCAGCTTGCAATAATGATTCTTCAAATGGTAAGCAAGGTAGTGATCCTTCAAAAGGTCCACAAGACAATAAAGGTAAAGTTGTTTTTAGATTGCCACAAGGTGCAGACTGACCACTTGCTCAAGCTTTGCAACCTCTTGTAGACTATTACAACAAAACTCAAAAAGATCAACCTAACTTTGTTGAGGTTAAAACCGCATATTCTGAAAAAAATGGTATTTTTAGTGAATTTCAATTAATTAAATCTATTAAACAAGATATTGAAGCAGGTAGAGATGAAAATGTTCCTAACCTAATTTTAGGTGCATTATCTGGAACATACTTGATTAATCAACACGGAAGACTTTTAGACGTATCAGACACAGGTGTTAATAAAGGTCTATTCGATAAAGAAATTGCTGACCTACACTCTAAACTTTCTGGCAAGGACGACGAAACCAAACTATACAACCTACCTTTTGATAATGCCGATGTTAATGGATTAACATTTAACCTTGATCTAATGTACAAAATGTTTGAACTAATTGAAAAAGGTGGCGGTAAAGTAGACAAAGATTCAGAAATATACAAAGCAGCTCTAAAAGCATCAAAAGAAGGAAGTAGCATTCCAACAAACAGTGTTTGAAGTCATTTACTAGTTAAAGAAAAAGATTCACTTAAATCTCTTGATGTTAAGGACTCAACATTTTCAACTCTAGAAGGTGTAAGACACTTTTCTAAAACTTTCGCCGAAGGTGTGAAAATCGACGAATCTAAATTAAGTGAAATTAAAGAAACCGGAGAAGTATATTCAATAGACTATCAAGAAGCAACATTTTTGCAAGAGTTGCAAGCTCGTACAGACAAGGACACATTTGAATTAGTAAAAACTAATGACGTAAACGAGCCAACTACAATTAAATACAATTTAGTTGCTGATGAATCTGTAAAAAATCAGTTCAAAAGTTTATGAAATGATTATATGGACTCAGTTGTTCAACATGTTCAAGACAATGGAACAATTAAAATTAAGAATAATAAAGAAAATGAAAAGATTGGTGGTAAATCTTTATTCCAATCTGTTAAATATATGCAAAATGGTTATGCTGAATGAGGTTCATGGAACATAATGAGATATCGTTCAGCTATTAGTTATGCTGCTAGTGTTGGTGCTAACCAAAACCGTCAAACACCTTGATCTAATTGATTCTTTACTAAAGCATTAAAACTACAAAGTGAGGAGTCATTCAAAACTAATGCAAAAGATCAAGATGTATTGATGAAACCTCAAATTATTTTGAATAAAGATGGTGGTAAAAAAGTATTCCAAGAAGGTGGATCAAGTATTATTCCAGTTTCTTCAAAAGATGAAAAAATTAATGCCGGAACCAAAGCATTTATTAAATGATTATACACAGGTGATAATGACATTATTGAAAAAGGTGTTAAAGAAGACAACTGAAAATTCTTTGCTAAACTTTCAGGTTATGTAATGCCTCTTAAATCAGTGGCTACTAAAGAAGGTCTTAAATGAATTCAAGATGAACATGCTAAATATGTAAGTCGTTTAGAAAAATATGAAAAAGATCTTGAAACTAACAAGGATAACAAAGAAAAAGTAAAACAAATTAATGAAGCAATATTCCAAGAAACAAGATACAAAAACTTCCTTACATCAGCAGAGGTTTCATTAAAATCAATTCTTGAACTTCAAAAACCTGAAGTAAAACCATTGAACCTTATTACAGATGATAAAACATCACAAATGACTAGTGCTATCTTGAATGGATTATTTAAAAGCACAGTTCATGAAGGTTCAGAAACAAAAGATGCAGACGCTTTAATTAAATCATTCGAAAACGCAGTTAAATAGTTATAAATTTTTGTGTTAAAAAAACAAGTTTGGATGCTTGTTTTTTTTATTGCATATTTGAGGAACAGCAAACTTGCTTTGAGTGATTTTGTTATATAAAATTATCGAAATTACTTCATTTTTAGCGACTTAATTTTTTGTCCAAAACAACTCAAAAATGTGTATTATGGTTATTTTGTGAAATTAGTACCATAAATGAGTTATTGAAGCACAAAATAGAAAGCAAAACGAATTCTCTTTATATAATATGACCAGTTATTTTAACTACATACATAAGGAGATATAAATTGAATAAATCTAAACTAATTGCAATATTATCTGCAAGCAGCATTTTATCAACACCCCTTATTGCTGTATCTTGTAGTTCAAGACCAAATGAGGTTATATTTAGACTACCACAAGGAGAGAATTGACCATTAGCTTCGGCTGTTAAACCATTTGTAGAGTACTACAACAAGACACAAAAGGACAACCCTGATTTTATTAAAGTTAAGGCAGTTTTCTCACAAAAAGATGGTATTTTTAGTGAATTTGAACTAATTAAATCTATAAAAGAGAGTATAGAAAGTGGAAGACTTAACACAGTACCTAACCTAATTTTAGGTGCTCAATCAGGTGCATATGTAATCAATCAAGATAGAAGACTTTTAGATGTATCAGACACTGGAGTGAATAAAAAATACTTTATTAAAGAAATTGCCAACTTACACTCGCAACTTTCAGGTCAAGCAGATGATGACAAACTATACAATTTGCCTTTTGATAATATCGATGTTAATGCACTACAAATTAATCTTGATTTAATGTACAAAATGTTTGAACTCATTAAAGAGGGTGGAGGTCAAGTTGATGAGAGTTCAAAAATTTATGAAAAGGCATTAGAAGCTTCAAAAACAGGTTCTAATATTCCAGATAAAAGTATTTGATTAGCTTTAAAAGCTAAAAAAGATGGTTTTAAAAACCTTCAAAAAGTTGATGATGAAACATTTAGTTCGCTTGAAGGTGTAAGACATTTTTCAAAAGCTTTTGCTGAAGGTGTTGAATTAGATTATGACAAAGTCAATAAGGATACATTGCCTGGTGAAGTATATGCAATAGATTACCAAGAAGATACATTCTTACAAGAATTGCAAGCACGTACAAATAAAGCGACTTTTGAACTAAAAACCAATAAAGACAATCCAAATCAACCTACATCAATTCAATACAACATTGTTAGTGATCCTGATGTGCAAAAATCGTTTAAAGAATTATGAGATGACTATAATGATTCAGTAATAACATATAGCAATGATATTGATGCGAAAACATCAAAACATTTCCAATCAGTGAAATATATGTCAAATAAAGGTTCTGAATGAGGCTCATATAGAATTTTGAAATACCATTCAGCAATCAGTTATGCACCAAGTTTAGGAGCAAATAGTATATTCCAAACACCTAGATCACACTACTTATTTACTAGCAAAGATTCGTTTGGAACACATACTGAAGAAGAATTTAAAAAATACACAGCACAAAAAGATGATGTTTCAATTAATCCTCAAATTATCTTAAATAAAAAAGGTGGCAATAAAGTATTTCAAGAAGGTGGTTCAAGCATTATTCCTGTTGATGTAAAAGATGAACGATTTAATAAAGCAACAAAAGCATTTATTAAATGACTTTACACAGGTGAAAATGACATTATTCAAGATATAAGAGAAGCCGGACTAAAAGAACCTAACTGAAAAACTTTTGCTAAATTATCAGGCTACATAATGCCTATTTCAGAAATTACCAAAGAAGAAAATATTAAATGAGTAGACGAAGAATACGCTAAATATGAAAAAAGAATTAGTGAAGAGGAATCTAAAGGTGACCAAAAGGACGACAAAAAAATCTATGATGAATCAAGCTACAAAAATCACCTTGTTTCATACAAAATATCTTTAGAATCTATTCTTAAACTTAAACAAAACGATGTTAAACCTTTAAGTCTTGTCAAAGATGATGTAACTGCAGAGATTACAAAAGCAATTCTAAGTGGAATGTTTAATAGTAGCAAATATGACTCGCCAAGCAAAACATCAGCTGATAAAATGATTGAAAGTTTTACTAATCTTGTAAACGCAAATAAATAATAATTAACTCATGCCAACGCATGAGTATTTTTTTGTTTTAAGTGCATAAAACACGCAAATTTTGATTTTATTTTTCCTGAGTTTCGGAGTTACAAGCAAAATCAAAATATTTTTAATTCCTTATGTACGTAGTACATACGGGAATTTTTAAACAAAAAAATTACATAACATTACATAACATAATTTTATTTTTGTGATATAATTAAACTATGAAAAATCTAATAGTTATGATGATGGGAAACGGGAAAGCAAAATATTGCAGAGTTGTTAAGTCTAATG
>NZ_SMDN01000016.1 GCF_006546935.1 Mycoplasmopsis mucosicanis | reverse complement strand
TCGCTATGCCTTGTAATTTGTCTGAAAATTAAATCATTTTTTGCTGCATATCTCTGATTTTCCATAACAAAATTGTATTCCTTAGTTGAATTCTAACTAAGAGGTTCATTCTGTTTGGTATTTGAAATTTTTATTTATGTATTCATAAATTTGCTTTTATTTTTAGTAAATTAAACTATAATTCTTAACGTTATCGAGTTAATTATTTAAGATCTTAATAATAAAGGAGGACTAATGGCTATTGTTCCAAAACGTAAAACTTCTAAACAACGTAAACGTAAAAGACGTACTCACGATGCTTTAGTTTCGCAAAACCTTGTAACTTGCAAAAACTGCTCAAACATGATTCAACAACACAGAGTTTGCCAACACTGTGGATTCTACAAAGATAAAATTGTTGAAGGTTACAAAAGCATTAACTCACGTAGCAATTAATAATCCAGTGCACTTATAACCTGCTTTGCAGGTTTATTTTTTTTACTTTTAAACACATTTTTGAGTACTTTAGGTAAAATTTATACTTGATTTTTTCATATTTATTGATATACAAATACACTTATCTATATAATATTAGTATATGAAACGATACTTAATTATTGGCATAATAATATTTGTGGCCATTGTGTTTGAAATTGCTTTGTTTTTCTTGCTCTACAGACGTTCAAAGCTTAATAGATATAAAGAAAACTTATCACAATGAACTAAGACAATTAAACAGACAAATTCAAATAACTTTGCAACTCTTGAGCGAATAAAAACACTTGCTAAAAAAATGAATTCGTATTTGGAAAAATGTAAAAGTCTTTCAATTATTTATGAAAAGATGCATATTTGCTCTAAGGACCTTAGCTCACATATGCAACAATTGAATAATTACATCCGACAGCTTAAATTAAAGAAATCAACACAAAAATACAAAATAATCATACAAAAAATCGAAACATACAACGATTTGAACACAGAATTCAAAGGTTTAAGCGACACATTAAATAATCAATGAAAAATTGTAGAATCAGTAGTCATAAACTCTTTTTCACTCATAAATCAACTAAGGAATTTTATTGAAAACGATAAGCACAAGATACCTAACTCATACAATAGTTTAAAAGAAGAACTTAATGCGTTATATAACCAAACAATCGAACTTGAGAATCAAAAAGAGACTAAAAATATACAAGATGTGGCAGCATTATTAAACGAACATGATAAAAAATTGCGTTTTTTTGCCAACAAAGTTTCACACCTAATTATCATTGAAGACTTAATATTTAATTATATTCCGCAAAAATTAAATAAATTAGAACCTAACTCAACAGCATCACAAAGTTTGAATCAAGAATACTTAAAAATTGTTGACAACTTTAACAAGCAAAGTCCTTATCAAAAATCAGTTGAATTAATTAGAAATTGATTGTTTAATTATCATAATCATTGAAGTTACTTGAATAATGTTAAACAGTTAGAAACCTATATAAATTCTCATATTAAGAATATTGAAAAACAATTGCATTCTATCAAAAAATTTATAGATTGCATTCTGCAATTAAACAGCGACAAAAATTCCGAAATTACTCAATTATCAGTAGTTTTGGACAAAATGTACACTGAATTTGAAAACATAAAACATTCAAGTAATAAAGCCATATTTATTGAGTTAGATTCCTTTATTGAATCAATAATTAAGTTAGTTGCAAACATTAATAATATTGTTATAAAAATCAATGAAGAGGCAATACAACAAGACTACCAAAAATACTATTTATCAATATTGCGTTATTGATACATTAATGTAATTAATAATAAAAACTACATTGAGCAAAATGCAAACAATATCAAAAATATAGGTGCATTAATCAATATTTATGAAAAAATTTATTCAAATTTAGACAATATATCGCAAGTAAATATTGATGTATTTGTTGATAAATTGCTCAACTTATATACAACAATTAAGACTGCTCAAATTTATGAATTTATGACTAAAAATTTAATTGAATCAATTGCTTACAAAAGAATGGAAAATCCACATATTGATGCAGTCATAAATCAAGCATTAGTGCAACTTCAAAACAGAGAACAAAAACAAGCATTCAAACTAATTAAAAACTTGATTAATAAGGAGAAAATAAATGTATTCTAAAATTTTAATTCGCTATGGAGAGCTAACACTCAAAGGTAAAAATAGACAAAATTTTATTGATGTGTTGGCTCGCAATGTCTTAAATATAGTTGGTCAAAAACCAATTGCAAAATTTGATCGTATGTATCTTGATTATTCACCTCAAAACATTGAAAAACTCAACAATGTATTTGGAATAAGTTCTTTTTCACCAGTGATTGAAACTGCTAATGATATTGAAGATATCTTTAAAGCTGCAAAATCGTTAATTAATGAACAAACCAAATCATTTAAAGTTGCTGCTAGACGCTCAAACAAAAATTTTGAACTTACTAGCCAACAAATAAATCTTAAACTTGGTGCATTTATTTTAGAAAATTTTCCTAATATCAAAGTGGATGTTCACAGTCCTGAAGTTACAATTTTTGTTGAAATAAGACAAAATTCAACATATGTTTTTAAAGAAAATTTCAGTGGTTTAGGTGGGTTGCCAGTCGGTATTTCTGGCCGTGTATTGCACTTGATGAGTGGCGGAATTGATTCACCTGTTGCTGCTTATGAGTTGATGAAAAGAGGCCTTGAAGTGCATTTTTTATCATTCATTTCACCACCGCAAACTGACCAGCGAACTGTTGATAAAATGCAAAATTTAATCAATGTTTTAAGTAAATATCAGCCTAAATGTATGTTTTATTTAGTTGATTATTCAACAATTTTAAACTACATTGCACTTGTTTCTAATCAGGCTTTCAAAATAACATTATTACGACGAAGTTTTTACAGAATAGCCTCGCAAATTGCAAAAAATATGCATTTTATTGCACTTGCAAACGGAGAAAATTTAGGTCAAGTTGCTTCACAAACTCTCGAGTCACTTTCAGTAATCAATGATGCTAGTTCATTACTTGTTTTAAGACCACTTTTAACAAAAGATAAAGTTGAAACAATAAATATAGCAAAAAAAATAGGAACCTACGAAATCAGTATCATCCAGGCTAATGAAACATGTGAAATGTTTGCGCCAAAAGAGCCAGTAACTAAGCCAAGATTTGAAGATGTTATTAGATTAGAAAATGAACTTTCACAACTAAATTTATATGAATTTAATATAATTAAAGATAACACAAAAATAATTAAGATTAATAATTAATTAAGGAGAAATATGTCAAAAATTATTGATGTTTATGCAAGAGAAATTCTTGATTCTAGAGGTAATCCAACTATTTCAGTTAAGGTAATCACTGAAGCTGGTGCTGTAGGTGTTTCAATGGTTCCTTCAGGTGCTTCAACTGGTACAAGAGAAGCATGCGAACTTAGAGATAAAGAATTTCCTGAATTCGCAGATAACTGATTTGGTGGAAAAGGTGTTATGAAAGCAGTTACAAACGTAAATGATATTATTGCACCAGAAATTATTGACTTAGAAGTTAGCGACCAAAGATATATTGACCACTTAATGATCAAATTAGATGGCACTAAAAATAAAACTAGATTAGGGGCAAATGCAATTTTAGGTGTTTCATTAGCAGTTGCACGTGCTGCTGCTGAAGAGGCTGGATTACCTTTATATAGATATATTGGTGGTTCAAATGCATGCAAATTACCAGTTCCAATGCTTAATGTTATGAATGGTGGTGCTCACTCATCAAATACTGTTGATATGCAAGAATTTATGATTATGCCTGTTGGTGCAAAAACATTTAGAGAAGCACTACAAATGGCTAATAAAGTGTTTCACAATTTAGGCAAATTACTTAAAAAAGAACACGGTACAACAGTCGGTGATGAAGGTGGTTATGCTCCAAACCTAAAATCACACGAAGAAGTTCTTGACTATATGATTGAAGCAATTAAAGCCGCTGGTTTAGTACCTGCAACAAAAGGTGAAAAAGCAGTTGCTATTGCAATGGACCCTGCTTCAAGTGAATTTTATGATGAAAAATCAAAAAAATATGTATTTAAAAAACTTAAACAAGCAATCGATGAAAAACGTCCAGGTTTTGAACACCTTAAAGATGTAAAACTTGAATACACAACATCAGAAATGATTGATTACTATGAAAAATTAGTTAATAAATATCCTATTATTTCTATTGAAGATGGTCTTGCTGAATCAGATTGAGAAGGATTTAAATTAATGAAACAACGTCTTGGTGATAGATTGCAAATTGTTGGTGATGACTTAACAGTTACAAACCAAGAAATTCTTCGTGAAGCAATTAAAAAAGATGTTATGAACTCAATTTTGATTAAATTGAACCAAATTGGATCACTTTCTGAAACACTAGATACAATGGATTTAGCTCACAAAGCAGGCTTTACATGTGTTGTATCGCACCGTTCTGGTGAAACAGAGGATACAACAATTGCTGATTTAGCAGTTGCTCTAAACACAGGTCAAATCAAAACCGGTTCTCTTTCACGTACTGATAGAATTGCTAAATACAATAGACTTCTTGAAATCGAAGAAGAATTGGATGAAACCGCAAAATTTGATGGCGAAAAAACTTTCTTCAACCTTAAACGTCATGTTTAATAACTAATTAGATAACGAAAAATAGCAATTATGAATTGCTATTTTTTTCGTCATTATGCACAGCTGAATCGCTGTCTTTATCATTAATTGCTTGAGTGCTATGTTGAGCATCAGAATTGACACCAGATACTGAATTTTGTGTGTTTTCGTCGTTTTTTGGTGTGTTTAGTTCGTTCATTTTTTCTTTTTGTTCTTGGAAGTACTCAACAAAAATTAAAATGATAAATCAGATAATTAGGCCTACTGAACCACTAACCAAAAATACATCAGCAAAATTAAATGTACCAATTTGGCGACCTTGTCATTTCTCTAAGAAAGGCACAAATAGTATGTCTTTTACATTTCCTTCAAAAATAAACCTATCAAGCATATTTCCTACATCACCTGCTGAAATAAAACCAAAAAGGACTAGCATTACTTTTGAGTCAATAAGAAATGGAGTCGTTAATAAACCTAGAAAAATAATTATACTCATTACCTGAATAAAATAAATTGTTGCTTTATTTTCTCAGGGTAGCAGCGTCACTCCATGGTGCTCGACTGAACGAATTCCAAGAATTATGCCTTCATATGTTGGAGTCTGATCACCAATAAACTTTGCTCTATCTTTTCAAACAAAAAGTGTTGATTTAGTCACTTGATCAATAGTCAAAGCTACAATAAAAACAAGGACAAAAATTAAATAATTGATTAAGATTTTCTTCTTTTCATTTTTTCATTTGTTTTTGAGTGAAGCACCATACTCATGCATTCTTTGATGCAATGCTTGCATATGTTCTTTGAATGTTTTTTTAGGTTTGTAATTTCTTCCATCAACTTCTTTAGACATCTGTCTCCTTAGATTTCATAACTCTGGTACATAAAGGACAAATTCCTTCTACAATTTGTTTAGGTAGAAAATGATTTCAACATCTTTGACATTTTTGCGATTCAAATGTTTCTACTTTAAAATCATCTCCAAATTCAACAATACCAACCATAAGCAATTGTTTTAAATCGAGTGAAGAAATAAAGTCACTGCTTGATTTTAGTGTTAATTTAACTTCGTTGCTACGTTTAATTAAACCATCTTTGATTGCTTTTTCTATTGCTAAATTAACTTCGTCACGCAGTTTAAAGAATTCATCTCATAGAGAAATTAAGTCAACATTTGGTTGTTTTGGATTAATAATTTTTTCCAAATGTACTGAAATTTGTTTATTTTCCTTATCAAAGTAGCGGTATGCGTCCTCAACGGTTGTAGGTATGATTGGTGCTAGTGCGGTGAGTAAGAAATCTAGTATTTCATAAAAGTTAGTAAGTGTCATTTTCCGATTAATTGAGTCAAATTCTTCAACGTACAATATATCTTTTGTTATATTTAAATAAAAACTACTTAATTCAATAACATAATTACTAATTAATTTAATTGCACCAATAAATTTATACTCATCATATGCTTTTAAAACATTTGTTTTAACTTGCTCGAGTTGCTCTTTAATAAATGCATGAACACCTTTACGTGGTAGTTGAGCATCGTATTTAAATCCATCTAAATTACCTAAAATAAACTTGATTGTATTTCTAATTTTACGATATAGATCAGAGTTCTGTAGCAATATAGCATCTGAAATTGTTATGTCATTTGTGTACTCGCTGTTTGCAACTCAAAGTCTCAAGATATCAGCCCCGTGTTTTTGAATTACTTTTAAAGGATCAATAACATTTCCCTTTGATTTAGACATTTTTTCGCCTTTACCATCCAACACAAATCCATGAGAAATTAAGTTTTTATATGGTGCTACTCCACGATAGACTACTGAATTTATTAATGAAGAATTAAATCAACCTCGATATTGATCACTACCCTCAAGATATAAATCGTATGGTGCTTGAACATCTGGAGCAATTTCAACCGCAAGAGACGTTGAACCTGAGTCAAATCAAACATCCATAATGTCAGTTTCTTTTGTAAAACCTAGATTTTTGTATTCATTTGGTAAAAGTTCATCTGCAGTTTTTGATCATCATATATCAGCACCTTGAAGCTCAATTTGCTCAATAATATGATCAAAGATTTTTTCCTCAAACACTGGTTTTTGTTCTTTATCGTAAAAAATGATTAAAGGAACACCTCATGATCTTTGACGTGAAATTGTTCAATCATTGTGGTTTGCAATCATGTTTGTAAGACGTTTTTTTGCTCATTCAGGATAAGTGTTTACAGTGTCTAATTCATGTAAAATTTTGTCTTTAATTGCTTCAATAGAAACAAATCATTGAGGAGTACCTCTAAAAATTATTGGTTTATGAGTACGTCAATCGTGTGGATATGAGTGCAAAATTTTGCTTGAGTGGACTAAAAGTTGTTTGTCTTGCAATTCTTCTAAAATTCTTGAATTAGCCTTCAAATAAAATTCACCATTATACTCGCCACCTTGTTCATTGATTTTACCATCGTCTGCAATGTGCATTATTTTATTGAGGCCAAAATTATTACCAATTAAAAAGTCGTCTTCACCAAATAATGGAGCAATATGAACAAGACCAGAACCAGATTCAAGACTAACATGATGGCCAATCACAACTGGTGAGACATTGTTGTTTAAAGGACTTAAATATTTTGAGCCTACAATTTCATTTGCATTGAAAATTCCTTTAATTGTAAAGTTTTCTCAACCAAATATTGAACAAGTTTTAGCCACCAATTCTTCAGCAATTATGTATCTTGAGCCTTGATATTCAACAAGCGCATATTTAAAAAATTCACCAAGAGCAACACCTGAATTAGCTAGCAATGTTCAAGGAGTTGTAGTTCAAATAATTAATTTATCACCTTTAGATATTTGTTTTGAATTGCTTTCTACAATTTCAAATGCAACATAAATTGAGGGACTTTCAATATCTTTGTATTCAACTTCTGCCTCTGCAAGTGCTGATTGAGATGATGGTGATCAATAAACCGGTTTAAGACCTTTATAAACTAGGCCTTCAATAACCATTTTTTTAAATAATCTTAGTTGTTGTGCAACAAATTTAGGTTCAAGAGTGACGTAATATCTTTCGAAATCACTCAATAATTGCATTTGTTGAAACTGTTGTTTTTGTTGTTCAACTTGACTTAATGCATATTCACGAGCTCTTTGACGCAACTCAACCGGACTCAATTCATTTTTGTTCAGATGGGCATCTTGTAGCATCTTGTGTTCGATAGGTAAACCATGAGTATCTCAACCTGGTACAAAAGGTGAATAAAAACCTCTCATTGACTTATAGCGTACAATGATGTCTTTTAAAATTTTATTCATTGCATGACCGATGTGAAGATTTCCATTAGCATATGGAGGACCATCATGCAAAATAAAATGTGGATTATTTTTATTGTTTTCTAAAACTTTTTTATAAATGCCATTATCAATTCAAAATTGTCGAAATTGCGTTTCTTTAGCTACTAAATTAGCACGCATTTCGAAATCTGTTTTAGGCATATTAAGTGTATCTTTATAATTTTTTTCTGACATAGCACTCCTTAATAATATAAAATATATTTTACTTTATAATTCAAATATAAAAATATTTGTTATTAAAATTAATATTATATATAGACAAGGATTTATGATGAAGCAATCAGATTCAATAGACAAAAATGTATCAAGCAACACTGAAAATAATATAAAAATCGCTCTTGATTTTTACAACGAGTACAAAGAATCTATTGCTGCACGAAATAAAAATAGCATTTCAAAAGCATTTAATTTTGCAAATGATGATGAATGATACACAACAAAAGAAGATATCCAACACTTCATAGACAATGCGAAACTACCAAAAGATATGGTTATTTGATGTCCTTTTGATGTTGAATCTTCAAATTTTGTAACAGTCTTCCGAGAAAATGGTTATTCAGTTGTTAGTTCACATATTTTTGAAGGCAAGGATTTTTACTTATATGAGCCAAAAAAATGAGACATAATTGTTTCCAATCCGCCATTTAGAAACAAACACAAACTATTGGAAAGACTTTTGAACTTTGGTTGTGAAAAAAAATGAGCTCTTATTTTTGGAATTCAATGTTTAAATAGTGAAAAGTTCTGTGACATGTTGCAAAAATTCAAAAGACCACAATACGTACATCTAAAGAGAAGAATGTGTTTTACTAAAGACCATCTCAATTATGATGTCCTAAATTTACCAAGACCATCTTTTGCATCAATGTGAGTATGTAATAATATTTTTGAGCGCGACATCCAGGTTTGGAATGGTGTTAATTATAAAAAAGATAATAAGGAGTATTGTTAATGATTATTGATGTTTCTCAAGGTTTTATTGATAATTCATATAATGAACTCAGCAAAAATAGAGGCGCACATGTAAATAATGAAATAATTTATGACCATATTAAGACATTGCTAATATTTGAAAATATTATTGCTGATGACGCAAAAATTAGTTGAAGGATAATTAAAGAAAAGTTTCAAGGTATTGTTTTAGACGAAAAGAAAATTGTTTACTTTACACAATTCCTTACATTGAATGGAAAGACAAAAAGCAGAAATACTTTTGCTAGTCAAAATATAAATCCGATCTATAAATATGCAAATAAAAATGAAATTTTCGATATTTCAGTATCACTAAATCCTTTTGATTTACAACACTACCCTATTAAATTACCAAGAACTATAATAAAAGATTTATCTTCATTTAAAACACAAGGAATTACTATAAACAAATCATTACAAAGCGATAAGATTATTAGTTTTACAAGCATTAACCAATATGTACAAATCCGAAATGAACTACGAAAGAGTACAAATTACAATAGAAATTCAACATTAATAAAAATCTTTGATGACTTGAACATTATAACTGTTTACGGGAATTTTGATGGTGCTTCAGGAGTTGATACATTAAATTGTCTAAGACTCATAAATAACTTAAGAAATAGTTCAACAAATATAAAAGAATTCTGAACATTAAACATTGGTACAGATGTACCTTCAAAAAAAATTATTAAGTACATTGAAGAAGAGTTGCAATTTAAATATATACATAACCATATGATTAATGGTGTTCCTGTTTTAAGACAGTTTTTAAATTCACAAATAACCAATGAACCAAAAGAATACAATGCAGAAACAATCAAAAGAAACCAACCATTTTTTATTCAAAATATTTTAAGAAAATACAAGGAATACAACATAAACACGTGTTTTTGCTGTTCATATTCAATTGTTAATAATCTTATTGCTTCTCATATTCATAGATTTGCAGATATCCGAAAGGAATTTGAAGACAACAAGATTGATGCAATTAAGGCGACTGAGTTATCAATTTCTGGTGATAATGGTTTTATGTTATGTCCTAATCACGATAAAGAATTTGAAAACGGTCAAATTTATTTTGATGTTAATTCACTCAAAATGGTTGCATCTGATATCAATGAAGCTGCTCAAAAAGACTATATAAATAGTCTCATTGTTATGCAACCAATTCCAAAAGACTTGCTTAATGATTTATTTTTATCAAATGTACAAAAACATATTACTAGAACAAAAGCTAACCATTAAATCTATATGTTTTATTTAAAAATTTCCCAAAAGTACTCAAAAATGTGTATTTACGATTTATTTGTTGCATGAATAGATTGCGAACTTATCCAAATTTACTAATGATTGGATTAGTAATGGTGTTGTGTCTAAGTATAAAATTATCAAATTGAGAGACTTTTTGTGAGTCATAGAAATCACGATTTTTTTTACTCTATAAAATAGATAACATTATCATTTTGAACTTGAACAAAATGATCAATATAACTTAATGGTTATTTAATGTCTTTCGATAAAGTTAAAATTTTTTTAATTTTAGTAGCTACCGCCTTAGCCAAAAGTGGTGGAACAGCATTACCTATCTGTTGATATTGAGATAAATGTTTTTCTCAAGACATTGTTGTTCTTTTACCCTTAAATATATACGAATCAGGAAATGATTGAAGTCTGGCTGCTTCTCTTGCCGTGTAATTTCGATTAATTAACGGATGGATAAAGTTACCTTGAAAACTTGCTGCAATTGTTGGTGAAGGTTTATCAATAAATGGTCTCATATTATTTTGTGAGTATGTTTTACCACTAATTTTTGAGGCATCTCCGCGCTTGCGCATCATGTGTTTTTCTTCAACATCTGCAAGTGACTGACCTTGTTTTATTGTCGCAAATCTTTCAATAAGTCTCTTGGTGTGTCGCATTGCAATATGATTATATACTCTAGAAGAATTCATTCTTGCTCACTTTTGGTAATCATTGAGTGGTTCAGTAAAATATTTATCATCGTCAACACCTTCACCAGATTGAATAGGTCGTAAATCTAATATTGCATCGCCAATCGATACATAATCATCCTTTTGAATTTGAACTTCTGGGAATCTATCAATAAAAGGTGTACATAATTCATCTAGTAGACCAATAAATAGAACTCTTTTTCTTGTTTGTGGCACTCCAAAATCGGCTGCATTGAGAATTTTGTAAGATGTGTTGTAACCCGCTTTCTTAAATTCTGAAAGAATTAGTTCAACTACATTTTCATTTTTTGATGTTTTCATTGAAAGCAAACCAGGTACATTTTCCATCACAAAAAATTTAGGTTTAATTGTCTTTACAAATCTAACAAATTCCATAAAAAGACTGTTTCTAGGGTCGTTTTTATCTCTATTTCCGCTTAATGAAAAACCTTGGCAGGGTGGACCACCTATAATACCGTCGATTTCAATATTAGGTTCTAGATAACTATTAATATCACTAATAGAAGTTAAATCAGCAGTTATAACTTTTGTGTCTGGATGATTGAATTTGTATGTTTCAGAAGCCCATAAATCCTTTTCTATTGCCAAGACAACCTCAAAACCGCCCATTTCAAAACCTGTACTTAAACCTCCACAACCTGCAAATAAATCAATAAGTTTCATAAAAACACCTCCAATCATATTATCTACTAAACTACATATTTTATTAGTATTTAAAATAGAATATTTCATCATTTATGTTATAATATTATTAATATTATAACAAGTTTTTTGGCTTTTTATCTAAAAACAACATATTTTTTATTGTAGCTTAGCAAAGTAATAATTATATATTGTTGATAATTTTACAGTGAATAAGTCCAAATTACTGATAGGAGATTTAATGATATATATGCACGAGCATAATTTATTATCTAAAATTAAAAACAACTATAAAAACAAGGGTAAAATACTTGAAGAATTTCACAAAAATGTATATCTCAACTTTAGAAATAACATAGAAAAATTAACATTATCAAAGCACAATCCGGAAAATTTTGAGGAGTTTGCACAACTCATAAATTGATATTATTTTAAACTAGTTGAATTTAGTAAAAACAATAATATTTCTACACAGTCTAAATTTGAATCGTCATTTTTAGAGGAAATAAATTGCTACTTATTTCAAAATTTATTACCGATAAAAAATAATGAGTTAGGTATTTTCAATAAACGTATTTTTGCAGGTTTAAAAATAAACAATGAAGGTAAAATATCATTAATCAATAAAGATGTGGATTTTTGTATAGGAATTAAGAGTATTATTAAAATAAATGATCAACCCGGTATTTCTCTAACTATCCCCGTTGTTTGTGTAGAGGTTAAAACATATTTAGACGCGACAATGTTTGGTGAAGTAAAAAACTCATCCTCTTCTATAAAATATGCAAATCCTAATTCAAATATGTATTTGCTTTGCACTTATTTAAGCATCGCTAATGAACACATTATTTCTGCAAGAGGAAACAGTGCTTTAAACGAGATATTCGTATTAAAACACAACAAGGATAACTTATTTGATTGGAAGATTTTTTATGACTATTATTGTGAAATAGAGAATTGTGTAATGAGTTATAAAGCAAGTGATAAGATTACAGTACCTGGACGATTATTTAAACCTTTAATTACTTATAGTCATTAATTAATGCAACATTTATGTTATTTTATTTTGTAATATTACATCACTTTTCCTGCGTTTCTGAGTTGCGATAATTAATCGCTCACTTATTCGACTATTAAGTACTACGTACTTAATTTTTTTTAACTTTTTATATACAATTATATACAATTTGATATAATTTAGTTATGAAGAAT
>NZ_SMDN01000015.1 GCF_006546935.1 Mycoplasmopsis mucosicanis | reverse complement strand
TTCATTTGCTTTATTAGAATTAACAAATTCATTGACTTCTAATAATTTTTGTTGAAAATTCTCAACATTTGCATTGGAATTCAGTAATTTTGCAACTTTTTGAGTACCTGGATTGTAACCAAAACCAAAAATAAAACGGTCAGGTTGCAATAAATTCAGTGTATTTATTTGCTCTGCAATAGAAAAAGATTGATAATGACAAAGCATAATGCCTCCACAACCAATCTTAATTTTTGATGTTTTATTTGCTAAATGATTTAGAAGAATAAGAGGATTAGAAATCACAAGTGAATTTACACCGTGTTGCTCACTAACTCAATATGAATAAAAATTTAGTTTCTCACTAAAATTTGCTAATTCTATTAAATCATTGTAACTTTGAGTAGTATTACTATTTTTTATAAGTAGGCCATGTTCTAATACACTTATCTTCATACATAATATTATAAATTATTAATATTAAGTGCAAAAAATCGGACACAAGTTTTTAAGTCTATAAGCCAAAAACGGAAACAATTCCAAAAATAGCAAAATTTTAAGAAACACTAAACAAATAAAAAAAGCAAAAAGTGATATTTTATTGAGTTTTATTACTCATAAAATAACTTTTTGTAAAAAATTAACACTTTAAAGTCATAAATTAACAGAAGTACAAAAAATACAATTTTATGAAAGTAAAAATGTGCTTTTTTTAAATTTTTCTACCTTAATTAGACTAAAAAATACTCATAAATAATGAAAATATATTTGTTGATATATTTGTTCAGTATCGAATAATAATATTAATATATTGATTTTTTATGTTTTAACAATTTTTAAACCTACAAAACAATAGCGATTTTATCTTACTTTAATACTAGAATATAAACACTTTTTATTCATATTATTGTAAAAATTCGCAATATATTCAAGTGCTTTTTTGCGATCAGAAATATTGGACATTGTTGGCAAAATCATTAAGTGATTTACATTGAGATCCTTACATAAATTATTTATTTTTGCGACATCTTCAATATTATTTAGACAAAAAACTCAGTTTTCTTTCATTATTTCTTCTAAATTAATAAGCAGTTCAAAATCTTCATGAGTAAAATCTTCATACAGCGGAAAAGAGTTGAAAGTTCTACCTTTTTCTAAATAAATTCTATATAGCAGTAGTGTTTTAAGATTTTTTTGAACTTGTTTTGAATCAATACCACTTACTACATTAATGCTTATAGCAACATCTTCAGGTTTTTTACCTCATGTTTGTGTATAAGTTTGAATATATGCATCAATTACTTGCTTTGCATTTGATTTGAAAGGATTTAAAAATCAACCATAATTCATTTTGAACTTATTTTTTGCTGCAAAAATAGCTGATTTTATTGATGTAAGCAGCAATGTAGGAGTAATTTTTTGCTCACATACTGGATTTACTTTTAATTCATTTGCTTTATTAGAATTAACAAATTCATTGACTTCTAATAATTTTTGTTGAAAATTCTCAACATTTGCATTGGAATTCAGTAATTTTGCAACTTTTTGAGTACCTGGATTGTAACCAAAACCAAAAATAAATCGGTTAGGTTGCAATAAATTCAGTGTATTTATTTGCTCTGCAATAGAAAAAGATTGATAGTCGCAAAGCATAATTCCGCCACAACCGATTTTAATTTTTGTAGATTTGCTTGCTAAATAATCTAAAAGCAATAAAGGATACGAAATAATTAATGAATCAATAGCGTGATGTTCGCTAATTCAATATGAATAAAAGTTGAGTTTTTCAGCAAATTCACAAAGTTCTGCTAGCTCTTTATAACATTGACTTGGACTGCTAAATTTTGAATATAGCCCATGTTCTAGAACGCTAATTTTCATATCTATATTATAGAATATTGAATATTTAAATCAAGTATGCTGTATGTGCAAAATTAAAACAATCAATAAATAAAAATGCAAAAATCAATAAATTGATGTTTTTTTGTACTCATAAATTCACTTTTTAGTTTACTGAACCTTTTAAAACATAGATAAAAAACATAGACAAATAGTTTTTGTCTATGTTTAAGAACCTATTTTGATTTATTCATTCATATTGCTGAAAGAAAGTTATCAAATAAAGGATTTGATTTTATAACACGTGTTGTAAATTCAGGATGATATTGCACACCTAAATAGAATGGATGATTTTTGACTTCACAAATTTCAGCAACCTTTAATTCAGGATGAATACCAGAAAAAATAAAGTTATCATCCTCTAGAGAATGGCGATATTTATCTGCAATTTCATAACGGTGTCTATGTCTTTCATAAAAGATATCTGAACCATAAATTTTTTGAGCCAATGTGTTTGGAAGTGCTTGAATTTTGTCTTCACCTAGTCGCAATGTGCCACCCAATTTCATTGTGTCGCCATTTTCATAAAAAGGAGTTAAGACAAACTCTTGATCAGTGTTATGTACTGCAAATTCTTTACTTGTTGCATTTTTTATACCTAAAAGTCGAGCTTGCGCAATAGCCATAGCTTGAAAACCTAGACAAATTCCAAGAGTAGGAATTTTATTTTTTCGAGTATAGAGTGCTACATCTACTTTTGAATAAAAGCCACGAACACCAAAACCGGGTAGAATAACAACTCCATCGTAAGTACTAAGTTGCTCATCAATATTTTCAGATGTTATCTCGCTTGAATCAATTAATTTGTAATTTAATTTAATATTTTGATGTGCTGCAGCTATCTTCAATGAAGAAATTATAGATAAATATGCATCTTCAAGACCAGTATATTTTCCAACTAATAGTAGATTAATTGGTTTTGATCGTTTAGCTAAATATTTAGTAATAAAATTGTTTCAATCATTATTGGCTTCATGATTAATTTCTTTTTCAATTGCAAAATGACTATAAATTAATTCAACAATTCCACTCCGCTCCAAAAATAATGGAATTTCATAAATATTAGCTTTATCAGGAATATTAATAACATTTTTAGGGTCAATGAACGCATTTTCACTGACTTTTTTAATAATCGAAGGGTCAATTCCTTCTTGAGAACGCAACAATAATAAATTAGGATTTATTCCAAATGATCTAAGTGAAGCAATTGAAACTTGACTAGGTTTTGATTTATATTCTTTAGAGGCTGATAAATAAGGTATGAAAGCTAAATGAGCAAACATCACATTTCTTGGATAAATACTTGCAAATTTAGATGTTGCATAGATATAAGGGTTAGATTCAAGGTCTCCAACTGTACCACCAATTTCAATTAGCATAAAATCTGGCTGTTTTTTATTTGCTAAATCTAGAATAATATTAATTATTTCATCAACAACGTGAGGCACAATTTGCACTGTTTTTCCATGATAAGCACCTTGACGTTCTTTTTCGAAAATTCGTGTGTAAATACGACCAGTTGTAAAATTAGACTCTTTAGTTAGTTTAACATCAATAAAACGTTCATAGTGACCTAAATCAAGATCTGTCTCACCACCATCGCTAGTAACAAAAACCTCACCATGTTCCATCGGATTCATTACACCTGGATCAATGTTTAAATAAGGGTCTAATTTGAGTACAAAAATATCAAATCCTTGTGCTTTTAATAAATTACCAATACTTGCAGCAGTAACTCCTTTTCCTAAACCACTTAAGACTCCACCGGTTGTAAATATAAATTTTGTCTTCATAATGCTCCTTAATAATTACTTATTTTACTAAAAATAACACAAATAATAAAAAACGACTTTATAAAAAAGTCGATATGGTGTTTTGATAAAAAAAGCCATTACTAGCTAATTTAACATATGGTGGCTCCGGCAGGAATCGAACCAGCGACACACGGAGCTTCAATCCGTTGCTCTACCTACTGAGCTACAGAGCCATGGCGGTCCAGACGGGAATTGAACCCGCGATCTCCTCCGTGACAGGGAGGCGTATTAAACCACTTTACCACTGGACCATATTGGTGGCGGAGGTTGGATTTGAACCAACGACCTCAGGGTTATGAGCCCTGCGAGATGCCTAACTTCTCCACTCCGCGATTTGAAGTTATTTTTTTAGTGCCTTTCGGCAAATGGCGGGTGATGAGGGATTCGAACCCCCGCGGGCCGTGAAGCCCCTGGCAGTTTTCAAGACTGCTCCCTTCAGCCGGACTTGGGTAATCACCCGTGGTGGACCTAACTGGATTCGAACCGGTAACCGACCGGTTATGAGCCGGTTGCTCTAACCGTTGAGCTATAGGTCCATAACAGTTAGATATTCCATATAATGGTAGCGTCGAAGAGAGTCGAACTCTTGACCTTCCGGGTATGAACCGGACGCTCTAACCAACTGAGCTACAACGCCATAAAATGGTGGAGGATATGGGATTCGAACCCACCACCTCCTGCGTGCAAGGCAGGCGCTCTAGCCAAATGAGCTAATCCCCCTTAAATGGTGAAGAAGACAGGATTTGAACCTGCGACCACTTGGTCCCAAACCAAGCGCTCTACCAAGCTGAGCTACTTCTCCGCTTGCGCTTTTGTGTAAAAAAGCATAGTTATTATAACACATCATTCAAAAGTACAAAATATTTTATAAAAATTTTTGAAATTAATTTGAATGGTTCATTTCGCTATAAATTTAATAAAATAAAGTTATAAAATTCAAGCATATATATTATGGAGTGAAAAAATGAAAAAAGAAATAAAAATACAAAAAAATGACTACATGCAGATATTAAAAGGTAAAAGTATTGAATTATCTAAATTTTTGGAGTTAGCAAACATTAAAAATATAGAGGAATTTAACTTTAAACCTTTTTATAAATTAGTAAATATTGATAATGGTGAGTACAAACTTGTTGATTTAATTTTGGAAAACAATGTTATTAAAGTTGAACCTAAAGAATTATCACTAGAAAATTTTGATACATTTGTTTTTGATATGGATGGAACATTATTAGATGCTAAAAAAAATATAGTACCTAACAACTTACAAGCATTAAAAGAATTGGCTTTAAAAGGTAAAAATATTTGTATAGCTACAGGACGAGCAATATTTATGCTAGATAATTATTTGGATCAAATTCCTTACAATTTACCTTTTTTATGTGCTAACGGTGGTATGGTTTATGACCATAAAACATTTAAAATGATTTCGGATTTCAATATAAAACATGAAGATGCTATTAAATTAATGGATAAATGTGATGAATTAAAATTAGGTTACTATATTTTCTGAGAAGGTGGTTTTGTTGGTAATAATGTTGAAAATTCGCAAGATTACAAAAGCAAAGATTACACAAAAATAATGAAACCACAATATTGAAAATTAAACCCGGGCAGAAGTTTTTATGATGATAAAGAAATTTGTAAAATTTTAGTTACTTTTGATCCACATCAGTCAGAAGATATTGCAAAATTTGATAAATATGTTAAAGAATTTCCGACCTTATTAGGTATTCAAACACAAAAAAACTTCTATGATGTTGGTGAACCTAGTTCAAAGGCTTTAGCACTAGCGTCAATAGCAGATAAATACAAAATCAACTTAAAAAGAACAGTGGCTTTTGGTGATGCAAACAATGATGCTCCAACATTTGAGTATGCTGCACTATCATTTGCACCATTAAACTCAATGGAATTGGCTCTTGAGAATGCAACATTTGTCTCACAAAAAACTTCTGATGAAGATTGAATTGCTGACATTATTTGAAACAAACTACAGTAGTGTTTTGACCAATATACTCATTTATGAGTATAATACGTAAAATATGCATTAGCATATTTTTTGTTTTGCTTTAATCAAAGTCTCTGTTGGAGCATAATCTCAAACAATAATAAATACACAAATATAAGTGTTTTTACTCATAAAAGTGACTATCTTAATAATATATAATTAAAAATATAAATGTTATATGGAGCAAGAATGAACAAACAAATATCATTAAGTAACACTGAATATCAACTCATTTTAGACACAAAAACAATTGAAATCAATAAATTTCTTTCATTATTAAAGCTTAAAAATATTGAAGAGTTCAACTTTACTCCATTCTATAAACTATTCAACATAGACACAGCAGAATGAACCATTGTTGATTGTGAAATCAATGGAGATTTAATAAAAATAGAACCTAAACAACTAATTCTTGACGATTTTGATACATTTATATTTGATTTAGGTGGAACTATATTGAATGATAATAAAGGAATTGAACCAAAAAACCTTGAAGCAATCAATTTTTTAGCCTCAAAAGGCAAAAAAATTGGAATTGCTACAGCAGGTGCAATATTTATGTTGCATTGATATTTTGATAAACTCCCTTGCAATTTGCCTTTTTTATGCGTAAATGGCGGAATGATTCATAATTGTAAAACACATAAATTAATTTCAGATTTTGTTATCGATCATGATGACGCAGCAAAATTAATGAATAAGTGCGATGAACTTAATTTAGGTTACTACGTGTTTTGAGAAGGCGGAATTGTTGGTATGAATGTTGAAAACTCGCATGATTTTAAAGATAAAAACTATAAAAAAATACTCAAACCTGAACATTGAGTATTAAATCCTGATAAGAGTTTTTTTAAAGACAAGAAAATATGCAAAATTTTTGCTACCTTTGATCCACATCAAGAAAATGAAATAGTTAAATTGGATGAGTATGTAAAATGCTTCCCCCATTTATTTGGAATGCAAACTCAAAGAAATTTCTATGATGTTGGTAAAATAACTTCAAAAGCATTAGCCTTACAATCAATTGCTTCTGAATATAATATCGACTTTAAGCGGACAGTTTCATTTGGTGATTCAAATAGTGATTCACTTACTTTTGAATCAACGGCATTATCATTTGCTCCAAAAAATTCAATGCATTTAGCAATGCAGAATGCAACATTTGTTTCTAATAAGACATCTAATGAAGATTGACTAGCGGAAATTATTTATCAATTTAAGTAGTTAATTTTTCCCAAAATACACATTTTTGAGTAATATAAGAAAAAATATGCTTTAGAAGCATATTTTATTTTAAGAGTGCAAACTCTACAAGAGTATCAACTAAGACACCTTGAGGTTCACCTTTAATATCAGCAGTACCAGCCACATCACAGTGAATGAAATCAACACCATTTGTGAATTCTTTAAGAAACATTGCAGCAGTATTATGGTCAGAAGTTTCGTCATTGTTGTAGTTGTTTAAATCAGCAACAAGTGAAGCAGTATTTGGTTTATGAAAATCTTCATGTAGAGGCATTCTTCAAACTTTTTCTTTTCCTAAAAAAGCAGCTGCACTAAAAATATCTCAATTTTTATCACTTGTTGAATATATTCCTGAGTAGGTTGAACCAAATGTTCTTGACATTGCACCAGTAAGTGTTGCAATGTCAACAAGAGTTGTTGCTTTTAATTTTGTTGCAGCATAGTAAAGACCATCTGCTAACACCAATCTTCCTTCTGCGTCTGTATCAGTAACCTCAACACTGATTTTAGCCATTGATTCATACACATTTTCAGGTAAAGAAGCATCACCATCTTGTCTATTATCAGTAATGCACATTACGGCCGCTACATTCTTTCTAACTTTTAATTCAGCAAGTGCTTTAACAGCATAAGCAGCAATTACTGAACCAGACATATCAAACTTCATTCCTTCCATATGATATCCTTTTGTATTCATTCCGCCAGTATCAAATGTAATCCCTTTACCTACAAAAGCAATCTTTTCTTCAGATTCAGGATTTCCTAGATGTTCAATAACGACTACACGTGGAGCATGAGTTGAACCCCTATTTACTGAGAGTAATAATCCCATTCCGAGATCTTCAATTTGATTTTTGTTTAGCACAGTAATTTTTAGTTCGGGAATGGTTGAAAATTCTTCTTCAATATATTTAGCAAGCATTTCTGAAGTACAGAAATTTTCAGGCATTATTTGTAAATTTCTTGCTTGATTTCTGTTTTTTGCAATAATTTCAAATTTGTCTGCTAGTGATTTATATTCTTCTGTTGGTACAAAGAATGTAAAATTATTTTTTACATCTGCTTCTTTTTTCTTATTGAATAATTGAGCTTGGTAAAAAATTACACGTGAATAAAATGCTTTCAAAACATCAACAAATGTTAGTTTAATGTTTACAAAACTTTTGAGATCAATTTGATAACCTCTGTTTGCACTCAAAATATAATCATCAATTAGTTTTACTAACTCATAATAATTTAGTGGTTTTTCAATATAAATATAGGCATTTTTTTCATTTAAAAACTCAGTAATTTTGCCGTTTTTTACTGAAATATGAGTATTTTTGTAAGAATTAGATGGTCAATAAGCTCTTAATAAAATTTGTTCATTTCTATGGGTTAAATACATAACTCTCCTTTAATAAAAATTATATGTTAGTTTGCTTTTTATGAATAAAAATACTATATTTTTCCTTTTATGAACAAAAGAAAGAAAAACGAATAATAACTAGTATGAAAATAACTAATGAAGCTTTTAAAAAACTCGTTTATGAGTACTTTTACACATTTATTAAGTTGCAATCTATTAGTCTAATGCATTGACCAGATTCACTTATAAAGCACCAATTGCGCTTAATTTTACATTGAGATAAAAATTTCTTTTATCATAGTTTAGGAATTTCAAAATTAAGTAAGCAAAAACAAATTTCTAAACATATTTATGAATTTGTTTTTGCAGTATTAGAAGACAAAATTACCTTTGAATCATTATTCAAGTTATTGAACTACAAACAGCGAACCAATATGATCAAAAAAATCATTGCTGCACAATGATTTATAAAGAAAATAAATTCGCCTCGTTTGTTTGATTACTTTAAACTTAAACCAATGACTAATGAAACTGATGTTTATCAGCATTCTGAATGTTTGTTGGTTGGAGAATATGATGCTCAATACGTGGTTGTGGTTCATTGTTGAATAGGTAATCAGTATAATCTAAATATTGAACAACACCGCTCAATATATTGAAATGCTAAAAAGGACACACTCAATATTGTGCTTATTCCTTTTAGTTTAAAGTTAATGAGAAAAAGCAAACTTAATGATCTAAATTTAATGAAAATTAACTGAAATTTCAACAACTACTATCAAAATAAAACAAACTTTACCAGTAGTGCAATAAACTAATTTTAGATATGTTAATTTTTACCAAAAGTACTCAAAAACGTGTGTAAATAAAAAAAATGAGTGCTCATGCACTCATTGATTATTAAGATATTTTTGCTCAGTATTTTACAACTCTAACCATTTGTGAAACATAAGACATTTCGTTGTCATATCATGCAAAAATTTTGTATATTTTTTGACCATTTGCTTCTTGAATTTTGGTTAATGTAGCATCAAAAACTGATCCATAATGTGAGTTAATAACATCTGATGAAACGATTTCATCTGTGTTGTATTTAAATGATTCACTTTCAGCTTTTTTAAATGCAGCGTGAAGTTCTTCAATAGTTGGTTCTTTAACTAATTGTACTGATAAGTCAATAATTGAACCTGTAATTGTAGGAACTCTAAGAGCAACACCATTTAATAAACCTGCAGCACCAGGAACTACTAGTCCAATTGCTTTTGCTGCACCAGTTGAAGTAGGTACAATGTTATAACAAGCAGCACGTGCACGTCTTAAATTACCTTTTCTGTGTGGTCCATCTTGTAACATTTGGTCACCAGTGATTGCGTGAGCAGTAGTCATTCAACCATTTTTAATACCAAAGTTATCAACCAAAACTTTAATAACTGGAGCTAGACCATTTGTTGTACATGAAGCAGCTGAAGCGATTGTGTCTTCTTTAGTCAATGTTTCGTGGTTTACATTGTAAACTACAGTTTTTACATCATTTCCTGCAGGAGCAGAAACTAATACTTTTTTAGCACCAGCTAAAATGTGTTTGCTTGCTAAAGGTTTTTTTGTGAAAAAGCCAGTACATTCAAGAACAACGTCGATTTTTAATTCTGCTCATGGAAGGTTTTCTGGATCTTTTTCTGCAAAAACTTTGATTTCTTTACCATCTAATAAGATTGAGTCGTTTTCGACTTTAATGTCGTTAGCTAAAGGACCAAAAGCTGTATCGTATTTTAGTAAGTGAGCTAACATTTCAGGTGCAGTTAAGTCGTTGATTGCTACAACTTCAACATCATCTCCACCAATTTCAATTAAATGACGAAGTATAAGTCTACCAATTCGTCCAAACCCGTTAATTGCAATTCTTTTCATTTTTGCCTCCGTTAATATTGCATAATTATTTTACTCTTTTGCAACACAAAATTTTTTTGCGAAAACAAAAATGTGGAAATTTTAATGAATTGTTTCCACATTTTAAAATTTAGTTTTTTTGCTAAAAAAATCAGTTTTTTGTTGCTTTTTAAGCAAAATAAATGAAAAAACAGCCTTGGCTGTTTTTAAAAAATTATTTAAAACCTTCTCATTTTCAGTTTTTTACTTCATCAATGTCAGTTCCGTGTTCTCTAATGAATTTTGTGTGGTATTCAAGTGTTTGGTTCATTTTTTCTATAAAGTCTTTTGCTTTGTTAGCAAATAGTGCTTGAGCTGCAGTAATTGCCATGTGGTAGCGATCCATATGTGAAAGCTGACGAATGTCAAATGAAGTGGTTATGTCTCCATGTTCTCTGTATCCATGAGCTAATAAATTCATATTTTTACGTGTGTAGAAGATGTCTCTAAGAAGTGTTTCATAACCGTGGAATGCAAATAAGATTGGTTTGTTTGTTGTAAATGCTTTGTTGAATTCTGCATCACTAATTCCACGTGCATCAACTGATGGATGACGTAATTTAAGAATTTCAACTACGTTGATAAATCTTATTTTTAGTTCAGGGAATGCTTTGTTTAATAATGAAATTGCAGCAAGAGATTCAATAGTTGATTCTGTACCACTAGCAGCAACAACTAAATCAGGTTCTTCATCACCTTTTGTATTTGAAGCTCAATCAATAACTTTGTAACCTTTTTCAACTAATTCTTTAGCTTCCTCAATACTGAAGAATTGTTCACGTGGTTGTTTTGAAGCAACAATTAAGTTAATAACACTTTTTTCTTGGAATGCTTTGTCACTTACTGCTAACAATGTATTTGTATCAGCTGGTAAGTATTCACGCACAACTTCAGGAGTTTTATCTGCTAAATGACCTAGCAATCCTGGATCTTGGTGTGTATAACCATTGTGATCTTGTTGGAATGAGTTAGAGGTAGCAATAAGGTTAAGTGAAGGAATTTGTTTTCTTCATGATAGTGGTTTGCATTTATTAATTCATTTTAGGTGTTGAGTAATCATTGAATCAACTACACGTAGGAATGCTTCATAAGAAGCAAACACACCATGACGTCCAGTTAACACATAGCCTTCTAAAAATCCTTCGGCTTGGTGTTCTGAAAGTTGTGAGTCAATTATTCTACCTGCAGGACCAACTTTTTCATCAAGTTTTGCATCAACTCTATCAAGTCATTGACGGTTTGTAGCATTTAGAGCTCCAAAAAGTCTATTTGATTTAGTTTCATCAGGTCCAAAAAGTCTAAATGTTGTTGGATTTAGTTTCATTATTTCAGCATAGTATTCTGATAAATTAACCATATCTTGAGTTATAACTGTACCTGGTTTATCAAATTTGATTGCAAATTTTGTTCAATCAGGCAATTTTAAGTCTTGAGGATTAAGTCCACCATTTGTAGCAGGATTCATTGCTAGACGTTTGTCACCTTTTGGAGCAATATTAAACTCTTCTTTTAATTTGCCTTGTGCATCAAAAAGTTCTTCTGGTTTATATGACTCAAGTCAGTCTTTGAGTAAATTAAGATGTGTTGCATCAGCAGCTTTAACTGGTAAAGGTACTTGGTGTGCTCTAAATCCACCTTCAATTTGATTTCCTTCAAAGTTTTTTGGTCCTGTTCAACCTTTTGGTGATCTAAAAAGAATCATTGGTCAGCGAGCACGTGTTTGTTTGCTTGCATCAATTTTGGCAGCTTGTGCTTTGATTTGTTGAATTTTTTCAACTGCAAGATCAAGTTTAGCAGCCATCTCAGCATGGTAGTCGGTTACTTTTTCAACCTCTACAAAGATTGGATCTCAACCAAAACCACTGAATAATTTTTCTAAATCTTCATTGCTACGACGTGAAAGAATTGTAGGGTTAGAGATTTTGGCGCCATTTAAGTGGATAATAGGCAATACAACACCATCATTTTTAGGGTTGATAAATGTATTTGATAGTCATCCAGCCATTAAAGGTCCTGTTTCGGCTTCACCATCACCAATAACAGTAGCGGCAATTAAACTAGGATTATCTAAAATTGCTCCAGTTGCGTGTGAAAGCGAATAACCTAATTCACCACCTTCGTGTAGTGAACCAGGAGTTTCAGGTGCAGCATGTGAAGCTGTTCCGCCAGGGAATGAGAAAATTTTAAATAACTGTTTCATACCTGCTTCATCTTGAGTGATATGTGGAAATCTTTCAGTATATGAACCATCAAGATATGAGTTAGCCACCATTACTTGACCACCATGTCCTGGTCCTTCAATATAAAACATATTTAGATCATATTTATTAATTATTCTATTTAAGTGAGCATAAATAAAGTTTTGTCCAGAAATAGTACCTCAGTGACCAATTGGATAAACTTTAACATCTTCAATTTTTAAGCCACCTTTCATTAAAGGATTATTTTTAAGGTACATTTGGCCAACAGAAATGTAGTTAGCTGCTCTTCATCATGCATCAACTTTTTTTAGGTATTCTTTTGTATCAAAATTATTTGACATCGTTACTCCTTCGATCTTTTATTTGCTAATCAATTATATAGAATATTAAATTTTAATATTATATTAATAATTATGATGTGGAATTTTTTCAAATACCAAACAGAATGAACCTCTTAGTTAGAATTCAACTAAGGAATACAATTTTGTTATGGAAAATCAGAGATATGCAGCAAAAAATGATTTAATTTTCAGACAAATTACAAGGCATAGCGA
>NZ_SMDN01000014.1 GCF_006546935.1 Mycoplasmopsis mucosicanis | reverse complement strand
ATTCTTCATAACTAAATTATATCAAATTGTATATAATTGTATATAAAAAGTTAAAAAAAATTAAGTACGTAGTACTTAATAGTCGAATAAGTGAGCGATTAATTATCGCAACTCAGAAACGCAGGAAAAAGTGAATAAATTTTTTTTGATTTAGTTTTAAGCCAAAAAAAGCAAAAAAGAGCATGTTTAAATGCTCTTTTTTGTGTTTTTTTAAGCGCTATATTCTTTCATTATAGATAAGTCTATACGGAATTTTGTATTTTTTGTTATTTCATAACCGTAAAGATTATTATTTTCTTTAAATGCATTAATAAGATAACGTCGAGTTTTAAACGAAGTATTTAAATACAAGTTATCAAATGCACCAAACATATGTTTTCCATTTGTATATTTAGATAATAATGATGAGTGATTGTTGTATGAATAATCTATATCATCTGTTGTAAATATGTTTAATGCTATTGCAGATAATTCATCTATTACTCCATAAATTTCATCAATACTTGCATTATTATTGTTTTTTAAATCTTTAATAATTGTGTCTATTAACGAATTTTCTCTACTATTTTTATCATATCAGTCTCAACCACCTTCAATATTATTTTTGTTTCCAAGTCTAGACTGTCACTGAGTTGCACCACGGAATGCTAAAATTAAGTAATTTCTATCATTATCATTCATTCTAACAACAATCTTGTCTCATAAATGTGCAAACATTGAAGTTGTTCGTGATCTTTTATCAGTATCATAATATGTTGAGTCATGTTCTAATATTTTTTCATTACCTATTGTAACAACATATCCAGTTAGTTTATGTGTATCTCTAAATGCATCAATAAGCGACTGAAATGCTTCACGATATTTTTCTTTACCTCTTCAATCTATTTTACGACCATTATTTATAAATCACTCAAGAGAATTCAATACCGATGTTAATCGTCTAGATTCAGCATATCTTTCAAACAAGAATTTTTTCTCTATTTGTACCATTTCTTCATTCGATTGAGCATTTTTCAATTCTTTCTCAAAGTCTGCTAAATATAACTCATCAACATAATTATTATGTCGTACAGGAATTTTTTTCTTTTGCTCAGGTGTGAAGTATTCCACAAAATTATTCGATATTGCTGCTTCTAGTCTAGTTCTTGCTTTGTTAACAACAGCTTTTATTCTTTGATCGTATAGTTCTTTATGTTTTGCAAGCATCTCGTTATAAAGTTGAGTTAATTTAGTTATATCTTCACCTGCATTGTGTAGTTTATTAGCATACTCATCTTTTTTATTACCCGGCATACTACCAAATAATTTTACTATTTTAGCTTGTAATAATAGAACAGATGTTCTAACTAAACCTTCTTTAGAATTCAAGGCTTTTTTAAACTCATCAGGAGTAAATTCTGTAATTAATTTACCTGGTTTTTGACTATTATTTAATTTGAGTTTGTTTTTGTCATCGCTACTTAATTTGTTGTATGAACCTGTGTAGTTATTGTTTATTAAATTAGATAATTCAGTGTGATGTTTGTTGTAGTCATCAATTGCGAGAATTAATTTTTCTACTTCAGCTTGAGTTAATGTGTCGTTAAGCAATTCGTTAAATTTGTTTTTGTGTTCTTGCTTGCTTATTTTATCTATTTTATCTTTTGCTTCTTTGTGTTTGTTAATATAGTTAACAGCTTCATCACGCAATGATATTAATTCCTGTTTAGAATGTTTTGATTTTATTTGGTTATCATAGTGAGTTTTTGCTTTACCACTTAATTTATTGTCAGTAGCTAATCTATAGTCAATGAAACCGTGGTAAAGAGGTACTTTTTCAGTGATAAATTTACTTAATTTTGTTATATCACCAAATGTTCTAACTTCTCTCAATAATTCATCATATGTTTTAAAGTCAAATTGATGAGCATTATCAAGTTTATCCTTGTGTTCTTTAATATAACTTCCAGAGTGATCACGTCCATTTCAGAATTCATTTAATTTTGATGAGTAATTAATAGCTTTGTCTTTGATAACTGCTGCTTGATGAGCGTCGTTTGCGGTGTTAAGTTCTTCTACAAAGTGTTTTTGTGCTAGCACATCACCTGTAAAGGCAGGTCTAAATTGGTCAATTGATTTACGAACTTCATCAGCTAAAGCACCTAAAGCTTGTACATTGCTGTCTGTAGCTTGGTCAAGTTTGTTTTTAAATGTTTCACGTAGTTTTTTATATGCATCGTTAACTTCTTTAACATCTTGAGCACTATTATTTTCACCTATAAATCCGTTTGCAAGATCTACTATATTATTTATTAATAGTTTAACTTTTTCATATGGAACAAGTTTTGCAGCTAATGCATCTAATTTCGCTATTGAATCAGCTTTAGAAAGTTCTGTTGTTCATTCATCTGTTTTTTTGGTTAAATTAAGCGCAGTAATTCTAGATTTAATTTCACCAACTTTTGTATTAATTTGGTTTAACTCAGATTCAAGATTTGATTTGTTTGTATCTTCATAAACTAGTGATTTGTGTGATGCGTATCCATTTACTTTTGCTTTAAGAGCTTCTTTTGTTTTAGTTGATTGCGATTGGTAATTTCCATCCGGATAAGCAATTTTTTCAATGAATGAATTGTAGTTTTGTTGGAATGCTTCAAAGTATATTGTAGCTATTTGATTTAGGTTGGTATCAATATTAGAATTGTTTGGAACTTGGTCTACACGTGCTACAAAGTTATTGTTTTGAGGAAGGTTGTTTAAAGTACGCAGAACATTTTTAACATCTCTTTTTAGTGTTGCATATAGTTGTTCTTGCATTCCTGCGGGTGTTTCAACACCATTAGCATTTCAAGTTTTGTTGAATCTATCTCATAATCTTTGTGTTAGATTGTTTTTTGGAAGATATTTATCCAATGCATCTCGATATGTTTTGACAATTTGAGCTCAATTTTCAGGGTATACTTCTTTTATTCTGTTAGGTGTGGTAGCTTTATTCAATTCTCGTTTAATAGTAGCAAGCGCTTCTGAATTAGCTTCATAAGGTAATTTATTTGTATTAATTTCTTCTATACGTTTATCAAGTAGGTTTTTAATTGTTGAAACTTTTTCATAAAGCGGGATATAACCTTCAGGACTTGATATGTGGTCAACTTGTCCATTTAGTGTGTTTCTTGAATTATTTGCATCTTGAGAATTATTATCCGGGTATTTAATTTGTTTAACAACATCTTTAATTTGTTCAACAAACTTAGATTTTACATCATTTAATAATGTAGATGCCTGCTCAGCTGATTGAACCATTCCTTTTCGTTTAGTAAATTCAGCATTTTTAGATGGATCTTTAATACTAAATTTAGCATATTCATCAACATATTTGGCTGCTAAGGTATATTCAGATTTGAATGCTTTAATTTTATTTAAAGCATTGTCGATGTTTTCGTTGTTTCGAGCATCATTAATTAATTTAGATAATTCTGTTCTGTTACTTTCAACACCTACAGAAGATAATATATTTTTAGCTTCATTAACTTTATTATTAAATTGTGTTGCTTGCGAAACAATATCATTTAATTTAGAAACGTTGTTTTCATTGTCAATTAATGTGTATCAATGTTGTTTTTGTTCTTGATTTAATGAAGAAAGTTTGTTTATCTCATCTTTTTTGCTTACTTTAACAAGCTCAGCATCAATTTTATTAGCAAGCGTTATTGCTTCATTTTTCTCATCAACCCTTAGTAATTCTGCATCAAATGCATTTACCTTGTCATTGTTTTTAAATGCAGATTTTTTGTACTGATCAAGTTTATCTTTTGCTTTATTGTATTCAGTAATAAAATCATTTACTTTACGTTCAATTGTTAATGCTTCATTGTAATTTTTTATACCTTCCACATCCCTTAATAGAGCTGCGTTGTTACCTGATGGAAGAAGTCTTAATTTAGCTTTAATTTTTAATATAACTGATGCAGTTTTAACTATTCGATCTTTAAGTGTTTCTATACGATCTTTGCTTTGTGCTTTTAAAACTTCATCACGGTAATATTCATATGTTGTGGTAGGAAGATCTTTTAATGAACTTGTTGCTTTAAGATAATCGATTAGTCCATGGTAAAATGCATAATCAACATTAACTATCTTATCTACTTTATCAAAGTCTTCTAATTCACGAATCTCTTTTAATAAGTTTTCATAAGTTTTGAATTTAACACCATCTACAATTTTTTTACTTATTGGAGCATTAGCATTTTCTGATAAAAGTGTTTTGTTGTCTTTTATATAACGACCATTGTATGTTTTTGTATCTGTTGTTCATCATGCTCTAAATAGACCATCAAATTTTATAGCATCATCTAAAATTGGTTTTAATTCTGAAATATTGGTTGTATTCGTTATTTTGTCTACATAACGCTTCATTACAATTGTGTCAGTTGTGAATAGAGTTTTCAATTTATTTAGAGTAGCAATCGTTTTCTCTAAATAATCTCTAAATGTTTGCACATCACTTTGTGAAGAGGAAACTAAATTGTCGAGTTTTTCTTTAAGTTTAGCTTTAAGTGTATCTATAGCTTGGTTTACTTTGTTTTTGTCTTCATTAGTTGAATCAGTACTTGTATTTGGATTTGTATTTAAGTGAGTTATTTTATTTAATTCTTCTTCTAATGTTTTAATAGTTTTTGCATCATCTTTAATCTTGTCTATTTGAGTTATAAAATTATTTACTGATATATCATAAGTTAATGCAAGACGGTTATTAAGTTGATCTTTTTGTGGTTGTGAAGTCAATTTAGCAATTTCAGTATTTGCAGCAGTCACATGTTCTTTAATTTCTTTTAGTTCTCTGTAAGATTTACTAATTTGATTATTTTGGTTAAATTTTGACTCTTCTTTAAAGCCTTGAACATATTTATTTTTTAGTTGTTCTACAGCATTTTTGCTTGGAGATTGAGGGAAACCAATATTATCAATAAATGCTGATAAGTCGTCTTTTTGTGCTTTGATTGTAATGTCAAAAATGTCTTTAAGTGCTTTTGTAAGAGATATTGGGTTAGGTGAAATGTTATTTGCGCGAATTAATTTAATTTTAGCTTTAATTTCATCTTTTTTATGTTGATCATTAGAAATTAATTTATCAATTTTTTCAAATGCCTCTTTACGCATTTCATCAACTATTTTGTCTTGCAATTCTTTTAAAGTAAGACCATTATCTGGTCGCCCCTCAACAGCGCTTGGATATGTTTTTTGAAGCTCATCAGATAATGTATTTGCGCCAAAGTAAAGATTTACAACACCAGACGCTTCATCTATTTGAGTTAATCAATTGTCTGGTAATGCATTGTCAAGTTCTGTTACTGTAGTTGAAGCATTAATTGCATCAGCTATTTTAGATTTAGCATGAGTATATGAAGGATATTTATTGAATATTTCATTAAATTTCGTTACTTTTTGTTCTAGTCTTTGAATAAATTTGCCGATTTCAGTTTTCTTAGAATTTAGATTTTGAGTTGTATCGATTTTTTCAATTTCTTTGGTTAATTTCTCAATAGATTTTTTGTAAACATTTGAATTATTGTGTTTGATGAATTTAAGAGTTTTGATTGTTTTTTCAATGTAATCTTGTTTTTTAAATTCAAGAAGACCTTTAAGGAAAACGGGATTGAATTGTTCTTTTGTTGTTTTAGAATCCAATTCATTAAGTAATTCATCTCGTTTTGTGTCTTTAAGACCTTTGATATCAGCAATTTTGTCAGCAATTTTTGCACGTTCGAACTCTAATTCTGCTTTAGCAAAACCAGAAGGTTCATGAACTTTCACGATTTCTTCGTTTATTTTTTCTTTGTATTGTGGTAGTTTAATTGTATTTACTTTATTATTAAAATCAATAATTTTATCATTAAGTTGTTTTACTTTTTCAAGAACTTTATTGATAGCTTGTAAATCACCAGCATTTGTTATACTTTGTTTTAATGTATCACGTGCACTTTCAGATTTTGAGTTATCTAGTGGATAAGGTAATTTATCAACAGCAGATTTAGCATCAAGTTTTTGTGTTTCAAGAATTATTTGATCAATTGCATTGAATTCTTGACTTAAATCAGTTATAGAACTTGCTGCTTTGTCGGTGATTTTTGCTTTTTGCTCAGCTTTGACTTTTGCATCAAGATTGCTTAATGCCTCAATAATTGAATGAGCTTTATCGCGTTTTGAACTATAAATATCATGTTTTAGAGTATTTAATTGTTCTTGCGTTGTTACTTCTTCATATTGAGATTTTAGTTTGTTTTGTTGAGCTGCATCAATAGCATTTGGTTCTTTAGATATAAAAGTAAAATAGTTACCAAGATCTTGTTTAAGATTTGCTAAAACAAGATTATCAACTTGTGTTTTATTAGTTTTGGTATCAAGTAAGTCTTGAAGACGTTTTCTACCTTTTGAATTTGATGTTTTGTATGGTATTCCTTCGATTTTTTGTTTTGCTGATTCTAATGATTTATCAAGTTCATCTAGTTCATGTATTTTTTGATTATGTTGTTGTTCACTATCAATATTTACTAATTGATGATTAAGGGTTGTTTTTGCTGGTGCTTTTGTTGAGTAGTATTTTAATTTATCAATACGGGCTTCAATGTCTGCTTTATACGCTTTATGAAGCTTATCTTGTTTTTGTTGATAATTTAGATTGCTTAAATTATTTGTGAATGGATCTTTATCTTTAAGATGTGTAAGAGCACTAATTTTACTTAAAACATCATCAGTGTCTTTTTTAATTTCTTTATTTAATTCATCAATGAATTTATCTAGATTTGATGTGGTGGTTTGTTGATTTAACTTGGTATTATGATTATCTAATTGAGATTGATTTGTTTTAGATATTAAATCTTTTGCTTGACGAACTTTGCTTTCAATTTGACTTAAATCTGTATTTCATTTTTGAGCAAGTGCATCAATTTCTTGTGGATTTGTTTTACCTTTAAATTCTTTTTCTATTTCTGCAACAATAAGTGTTGAACCAGTAGAATCGGTTTCAGAATTAGATTTTGGATAACCTAAAGTTTTAGCACGCTCAATGATATTTTTCTTAATCGAATCTTTGTATTCTTGCTCATTTTGAGTTTTTGCGCTTTCGATGTGTTGTTTAAGAATTTCAAATTTTGCTTCAGTGTCTGCACGTTTCAACTCTTCTAGAAGTGTTTTTTTACGTTTTTCAGCATCTTTAACTTGAGCATTGTTGCTAATTTCATTAATTTTTGCTTTTGCATCACTAATTTTTTCAGGTAATTGTTTAATAAATTTGTCTAATTCATCAAGGATTGCATCTGAAGAAGCACTATTAATTTTTTCATTTAATGAATTAATTGCTTCAGCATCTTTTTCATAACCAGCATCAGCTACTTTTTTAATTAATTTGCGTTTTCTAATTTCAAGTTTAACTTTATCCAAACCTGCAGTATCAGTAACTTCAACAATTAACTTATTAAGTTCAGTTCTCGAATTGTCTAAACCAACAACATCAGTTGCTTTTAGACCACTAATTTCATCTCTAACTTTATGTAATTCGGTAATAAAGTCTTGAACTTTTTTAAGTTCTTTAAGATGAGAGTCTACACCAGTGACATTTTTATCAATTTGATTTCAAATTGTTTGTTTTGTTTTATTAAATTTATCTTTAATAGATTGCTCGCTGACATCACCATTAACGTATTCGCTCAATTTAATAAGGTTTTTGATTTCTTGACGATAATCATCAACACGTGCATTATCCACAATTGTATCGATTTTATCTGAAGAGTCAGCGCCACCAACTTCTTCTTTAAATTTATCTCGCGCAGTATCTCCTAAATGACTTAATTTATTTATCTCAGCAAGAGCATTGTTGATGTCTGCTAAGTGTGCTTGCTGAATTTGGTTAGTTAAAGCGTCAAAACCTGCATCAGTATGTGTTTCACGAAGTTTCTCTCATAATGGTTTTCTAGCTTCTTGAGAAATTTTGTTAATATCTTCAATAGCTTTGTTGATTTTTTGTGTGATTTGTTGTAATTTACCTTCAACCTCTTTCATTTTTTGAGGGTTAGGCACACCATTAGAATCAACATATGATCGTTTAATTTCTGTGATAGCTTTTGCATTGTGTTGACCACGACCAGCAACACTACCATTTGCATTAGGATATGGTAAAGTCTCCACTTTGTGGTCTAAAACTGATTTAGTTTTTTCATTAGCTATTTTTTCATTAATTAATGTGTTAAGTTTATCGAATTCATCATTTGTGTTTGCTTTATTAAACTCTTCAGTTACATCTGAGGGAACTGCATGAAGATTTTGGAGTGTATCATTAATTCTTTTAACATTTGACTTAATATTTTGAAAATCACTTCTCTTAAAGTTCTCTAATTGCTCTTCACTATCTATTTTTTCAACTTCTGCAATGATATCTTGAATTGCTTGAGCGTTTTGGTGAGCTGGATATTCTAGTTTTTTAACATGAGTATCTATAAAATCATTTAGTTTATCGCGTAATTGAGCATCAGCGTAAATTTTGTTTAATTTATCATAATTGTCTGTTTCAAGTTGGTTAATTTTATTGATAAATTCATCACGTTGTTGTTGAGTAAGGTGACTTAAAGTATTGATTTTGTCAACAAAATCATTTTTATCATTTGCTTTTGCATCTTTAATTTTTTGGAATAAGGTATCAAATTCGTTTGAACCTTCAGGTAATAAATTAGTTTTGTCAAGTAGATCATTCAATTCTTTTTGACGATCAGAGCTTAATTTTTCAATTTCTTTTTTAGCTTCTTGAATTTTGCTGTTTAGAACACCAATTTGGTTGATTAATTTAGTAATTTTTTGAGTTTTTTGGTGTGGACTAAGACTTTGATCTTTTTGGATATTGTCTATTTCAGTAAGCATTTCTTTAATAGCTTCTGAATTTTCGCCGCTTGGATATGGAAGTGATTTAATTTGACGTTTAGCATTTTCAACAATGTTTGTATTTTCTTTAGCAAGTTGATTGTCTGCTTCGGTAGTTGCTTCTGTTATTTTTTTGTGAGCATCTGCATCATCAAGTTCAATGTCAAGAATTTTGTTTTGTAAATCACCACGAATGCCTGGATCAGTAATTTTAGATACTTTTTCAAGTGCTTTTAGTTTTGCTTCAATAACTTTAAGTTCTTTGACGTTTGAGGCTAACTCGGTTTGTGAAACTAGTTGATCTTTGATTGTGTCATCAAGTTTACTGTCTGCTATGTGTTGAGAAGTTGAATTTTTTTGCGCTTCAAAAAGGCGATTTGCTTCATCGCTGATTGCTTTGTATTGGTCTTGAGTTAATGTATCAGTATTAGCTTGTTTATTAAGCTCATTATATCGTTCGTGATCGTTGGCTTTTTGTGCATTTGTTTTAGCTTTTTGTTGTTCATTGTGCAATGTTCGTTGTGCTGTAGAAATAATGTTTTCAAGTTCACTGATACGTACTGCTGGGATTTGAATTAGTTTTTTAAATACTTCTTTTTGGTCGCTTTCACTTAAACGTTCAACAAGTTGTCTAGCTTTATCACGAATGTTTTCACGAATTTGATTTAGTGAGTCTACTTGTTTTTTGATTTCTATTAATTCAGATTCTTTGGTTGCGGTTTTAAGTTTTGATGATAGAGTATTTTTTTGTTCAAAGTCATCTAGAATTTCAAGACCTTTTCTGATTTCGCTTCGTAAAGCATTTAGAGGTTTGTTTGCTTCTTTAATAATTTCGTCATAATCAAAGATATTTAGATTTGGTTGAGCAAGACGGTTTTTAAGTTTGTCGTGCAATTCAGTTGAAACATCAAGATTGTCAACAGCTTTAGGTGCTTCATGTTTAAGTACTTCAAATACAAGTGCTTCATTGATTTTATTAATAACTTCACTTGAATTTTGAGCTGTCATTGTGTCTACAAGTGCTAAAAGTTCATCTTTGTTGCTCAAAGGTACAGAGAAATTGTTAATTTTGTCTTTTAGTGCAGCTTTTTCATATGCTATTGTGTCTTTTGGACTTTGTTTATTAAGTTCACCAATAATTTTGTCATGAACATCTACAATATCTTTGTGTTTAGAACGACTTTTACCTAAATATTCAGATCTACCAATGTCGTTATTTAACTCTTGAAGACGGTTGATGTCTTCAACGTGAGTAATTAAGTTATTTAATTCTAAATAGTTTGCATTTTTAATAGAGTTATAGTTTTGTGAACTTTCTTCAATGATTTGTGCTTTTTTAACATCACTAGCTAAGTTATCTAAGTCTTTTTCATTGTTGCTTTGTTCTAAGTCTGCATTAAATTTAGATTTTGTGTCTTCAATAAGAAGTTTATTGATTGCACTTAAAATGTTGTCTCTTTTGTCGTTGAGAATTTTGTCTGATTGCGCATTAATAGAATCAAGTTCAGCTTGTTTAGTAGCATCTTTAGTTTTTTGAAGCAGTTCATTTTTAACTTGACCATCGTTAAGTCTAAATGTATTGTCATTTGTATCAAGTTTGTTTTTAAGAAGTTGAAGTTTTTCAAGATCTTTTTTTGTTGTTAAGTCTTTAATGCTATCAATTCAATATTTTTTAGAGTCTTGATTGTAATTAGAGTTATTATTAACTCTTTGAATTAATTGCACATTAAGTTTATCGATTGCTTCTTGACGTCTTCTGGCACTATCTGCTTCATTAGCAAGGTAAATTAAAATATCACCTTTTAGTCTATCAAGGTCAGTAGAATTTCGTGATTCGGTTTGGAAACGCTTCTCAAAACGTGCTTTATCAGATGGTTTAGTTATATGACTTAATTCACTTGAAACTTCTTTGTCTAAATCTTTAATATTATCAAGTTCTTTTTTAAATGCAGACTTTTGCGCTTTATTTTCAAGGTTTTTTACTCTAGAAGCTAATGAAGATTTAACTGAAGATGAAATAATTGAATTTTCTACTTCAGCACTTAAATTTTCAATGTCTCTTTGGTGGTGTTGCTGAATTTGACTTTCTAAATCTTCTAAATCTTTAAGGTTATCTGGTTGATAACGTCTTCTAAGAGGATTATCTAAAAATTTTTCTATTTCACGTGTCAAGTCATCATCGTCATAAAGAACATCTCTTTTGTCGTCTTCAAGTTTTTTAAGTCTTGAATCATATTCTTTTTGTTTAGTTTTACTTACAATTATTGTGTAGAGCGTTGCAGCCGCAGCACTACCACCTAAAGCTAGTGCGGTGGCTAGTATTGCTATAGTTTTTTTATTTTTCTTTTGCATAAATTACCTCATAATTAATTTATTTATGTTTAAATCTTATTCTTTTAAAAACAAAAAAAAAAAAAAAAAACAGCTGTTGCTTAAAAATATGTTAAATATCGTGTAAATTTATCTCATTTTTTTCACAAAAGTGAAAACAAAAATTAATGAATTCGCATGCTTAAAGAACATAAAAAACTTAAACAAAAACATTGATTATAGAGTACTTTTGATAGCTAAAAACAATCTTTGCAGCATTAAAAAAATATCTTATTTTGATGTTGTAAAGAGACTTATATTTTAGAAATTAGATTACATTTACACAAAAAAATATGTGAAAAAAAACCATATGTATGGAAATTTACCACAAGAATGTTGAATCATTTGAAAAAGTACATTTTTTGCTGTTTCAAAAGTGCAAATTTAAGATTTTTTGAACTACTTATGTTATTTTGAGTATGCTTAATTTTCAAAAAATATGTTTTAATTCTGCATGTGAAAGCGAAATTCATCAAGAATTTTAAATTCAACACATTAGTTGAATTTTTGCTACAAAATAAAACGTAGAATGCAAATGCAGACTACGTATTCAATAATTGTTATTTATGTATATTATGTTTAAAAATGAATTGTTCAGAAATGATAATTATTATGCTTGTAAGTAAAATTAATGATGTAAAGATGCTAAAAGTAACAAAATAGTTGCTTTTATGTGTAATTAAGGTAAATAGAATTATTATTAATGAAGATGAAATAACTCTAAAAATTAGGGTGTAAATTGTATTTTTTTTGAATTTTTCTTCTTTAAAAAGTAGGTATGTATTCGTATAGAATATTGCCAAGAACAAGGAGAAGAAAAGTTGTTGCAGACCTATCATTACAAGGTAGACTATGTTTTTTGTGCTACTAGTTATATTAGCAAATAGAATAGGTATTGTTGCTATTGCAACAATGTTCATTGGTAAAAGTATTCAATAAAGTTTAATTTCTTTGTTTCTAATAACTAAAGAAATTAAACTTCCAATTAAACCAAAAGCACTAAATATTATGTTTAAGACAAATGATCATTTTTCTGTATCTAAGGATATTTCTTTAAAAAATTGCGACATACCTGAAGTACGTGGAAAAAGAAAGAAACCAACAATAAAACTACATGCAAAAGTATATACTCATTTTCAGGTAGATAATTTAGAGCTTTTAACAATTCGTGCGTCAGCGTTGCTTGAGATATTTGATGTAGTTTGCAGCGCTTGAGTTTTGAATTTTAAGCTTAAATATAATAGACCAGAAACAAAATAAGTTAGCATATTCATAACAATTAAAGATCAAAAAGGTAGTTTTGTAAATAGAATGTATGATAATAAAGCAGCAACAAAGAATGCTAATGCCGTAGCAATAATTGTTAATACATTGTAGGTTTTTATGTCCTTTTTGCTTTGTGCCAAATAATAAAGTGAAGCTTTAAGAGCAACAAATCTAAAGGAGTGAATAATATTCAATACAACGTTAATTATCAATAAAAATACTGAAAAAATAAACAATCTATTGTACTTAACAAAGAAAAACGAACTGCTTAATACTATTGCTAAGACAAATACACTGATAATATCTGTTGCAATAAGAATGTTTTTTAATTTTAATTTCGAGGTAACTTTTTTGTTTAACAAATACGAAATGAAAACAGGAACCTGTATTAATAAATATAAAATAGTAACAAGTCAAAAACTTGTTGTAAATTTGTATATGTATATTGCGCTGCCAAGTTTAAATGCTTCTGATCCTATCATCGAAAAAATCAGCGCAATAGAGTACTTAGATTTATTTTCCATTGTTTAATTCCTTATCTATAATAAATATTGCTTGCAACATATATATAATGTTGAAAATGCATATTGATGAATTCATACTGTGTATTAAGTCACAGGGCAATGCTAGTGTAATTGAATATTCGTTTTGACTTAATTCTGTAATATCGCTTGAACCTGAACCAAAATAGTTGGAAAAAGGAATAGAATATTTATCTAGTATATTCATAATTTTATTTGTGATTATTGGTTTGTATGTTGTGAAAAAATCTGCTATTCTAATAAGTAATCCTTGGTTTTGCCATTTTTCATATTGAGATGTTTCTAAATTTATAAAATAGTTGCTTTTTATTGTGTTTTTCAAACTTTTAGCACCATTTAAATATACTTCTTCACTTTTTGTCAATATTACATTAGATTTTAGTTCATCATTTTTACACAATCAATTAAGTAAAAAAACATTTATTTTATTATCATTATTGCGACTTGTGAAATTGAAATTTTGAACAATTGGTTCTACGTTTGATGCACAATAATAAATGTTTTTGTGTGAGTTTTCATTTATAAATGCGTTGTTTTGTATTAGTGCTTTAGGTCTATTAATTTTTACATTTTTTTCAGGTGAAAATACATAATTGTTTTCGGTTCGAATATCTAAATTCTTTGCAATCAGATTTCCTGCATCATCAAAAATGTTTATTTTGCATTTATCTATTCAATTTAGTGTGCCAAGACTATAAATTTTATTATCAACAATTAAACCCATCACCTCATCGCAATGTGCATTGATAAAAACGTTTGATGCTCCTTTAAAAATTTCATAATAACCATTTTTATCTGAATATTTATCGAACAAATTTTGCACTAATATTTTTTCATTACCTGGAGGTGAAATTAATGAGTATTTTTTTAACATTGTATCAATTAGATTGCTATGAAAATTACTTATTAGTCTACTGTTAAATCTAATGTAGTTTAATACATCTTTATCATTTGAAAAGCGAGCAAAAATCGTCTTAATTTTATTAAATGTTGCTTTTAGTTCATCTTTTTCAACCTTAAATGAATTATAACTTTCTTCTCATCACAAAAATTTATCGTATTTGTAATAAACATAAATAAGTGTTGAATTATTAATTAGGTTCAATAATACAGATTTGTAATTATCAATATCAAAATTGTCTAATACTTTAGTTGCTTCATTTATAAGTTTTAAATCTGATATAGTGTTATTAATTTTTTGTTCTTTATCACTATGCAAATAATATGAAGACATCACGTACGTTAGCATAGTGATTTTTCCAACTAGTAAATAGTCTATATTAGTAAAGTAGATGTTATCACCTGCATTTTCTATTCATCTAGTATCAATATATTCAAAAAGAATAAATTCAACATTGCCAAATTGCTTGTTAAATATTGTTATAAGATTATCATCACTTCGCAATATTTCAAAGCCACCAATTTTTGTTAAATATGAAATAAATTCTCTTCTAACCTGTAGATTTTCATTATTTACAAAGCAAATATCAATGTCATTAGGTTCGCGATCAATTAAATTTTTAGTACTTAAAATTGCTGAACCTTTGATAATTATTTTTAAATTTGTTTGGTTTGTTTGGTTGTATTTACTTAGTATTGAAGTAATATAGTCTATTTTTTCTTTAAGGTTCAATGATTTCATTTGTGTCCCTCGGTATAACTACAACATTTCTTATATCATGTTCATTAATTAGAAATAGTATTAGTCTTTCAATGCCAACTCCAAAACCAGATGTTATTATTCCTGAGTTTCGGAGTTTAAACTAAAAAAGCGAAATTTGCGCTATTTTATACGCAAAAATCGCTTTTTTTAATTTCTTACATACCATTTTTAATAATTGTGTTTATTTCTTTAAATTTTTCAATGT
>NZ_SMDN01000013.1 GCF_006546935.1 Mycoplasmopsis mucosicanis | reverse complement strand
AACCAAAAAAACTATCAAATAACGGTATTAAAAACAAAATCTTGTTAGTTATTTTTAACAAACATGATATAACATTTACAATTAAACTAACCTATCTCAAGCGGTTCATTATGTTTTAGATTTCACATTTTAATATTATATTAATAATTATGATGTGGAATTTTTCATTTTTTTGTGTGATAAACGATAATTTATTGAATCAATTTAATTGTTGCTTGGCCGTTCATAAGTAGAGGTAGGAGGAAGTCTCTAAGTGATATTAGATATTCATTTTCCATAGTATTATTCTCCTTTAAAGTCAATAATTTATTGAATCTATTTAAAATATTTTTATCATAGGGAATGAATACTGGAATACTTTCTATATCATTCTTCGTTATGAATTTAACAATCGAGCCAGAGGATTTAGATTTAAACCTGTCTATACTATCTACACATGATAAATACAATATAGCGTAATAATCTTTTTGTGGTGTTAATACATATGTTCTTTGGTATGCATTAAACTTTCCTGAGTAGTGCTTAACATTAAAATCACCATTCCCTGCAATAATGATGGATGAACTATTAAATTTGTATTCATTGCAATTTAAATGTTCGTTTGAACATGTGAAGAACTTATATTTTCCGTTTTTGACTGCAAAATTTGCATCTTCTTTACCTGTTTGAACATTAACTAGATCTTTTGATAATAATTGTTTACCAATTATTTTATTATTTTTAACCTTAGTCATTAAATATTCATATTCTAATCTAATTTGCTTCTCTAAATTATCGTTTATCTTGTATATAAAATAAAATTAATTTCAATCATATGCTGAAGAAAATTGAAAGAACAGCACTTGAAAGAAGATTTATTTTACGACGGAGATATAATGAAAGAAAAAATTATAAAAAATATCATACAAAAAATGCAAAGCACATTAAATAATAACCAAATCAGAAAGCTTGAGAATATCTTAAATTTTGAGTTAATTGCATTATTTAATGATATGGAAGAAGAAATTAAAACGAATGAGGAATTAGTAAATTTATTCCTTGACTCAAAAAAATTAGAAGGTTGTTCAGAAAATACTATCAAATATTATGTTTCTACAATTAGTTTAATGCTTAATTCACTTAACAAATCAATTAATGAAATAGATACAAATGATCTAAGAAATTATTTGTCTAGTTATCAGCAAAAAAATAATTCTAGCAAAGTAACTATAGATAATATCAGAAGAATATTATCTAGTTTCTTTTCCTGATTAGAAGACGAAAATTTTATCATTAAAAGTCCAGTAAGAAGAATAAAGAAAGTGAAATCACCTGTTACTGTTAAAGAAACTTATTCAGATGAAGAGTTAGAAGTTATGCGAGATAATGTAGAAAATTATAGAGATCTTGCATTAATAGATATTTTAGTTTCATCAGGTATGAGAGTTGGTGAATTGGTGAAGCTAAATATTCAAGATATCAACTTTAACGAAAGAGAATGTTTGGTGTTAGGAAAAGGAAATAAGGAAAGAATTGTTTATTTTGATGCAAGAACTAAAATACACTTAAGAAATTACCTTGAATCTAGAAAAGATAACAACAAAGCACTATTTGTTTCACTTAAAGCACCATATGATAGAATTGGAATAAATGGTATAGAATCAAGGCTCAGAAAAATAGGAGAAAAGTTAAATATAAAAAAAGTTCATCCACATAAATTTAGACGAACTCTTGCAACTATTGCAATAGATAAAGGAATGCCTATAGAACAGGTTCAAAGACTGTTAGGACATGAAAAGGTAGATACCACACTAAAATATGCTATGGTAAAACAAAGCAATGTAAAAATAGCACATCAAAAATATATAGGATAAGAGGTGATATTGTGAAAAAATATAAGAAATTAACAGAAGTGGCAGAAATTATTACCGGGAAATTAGATTCAAATGCTGCTAATGATAAAGGAATATACCCATATTTCACTTGTGGTGCAGAACCACTAAGAATTGATGAATTTGCATATGATATGGACGCTATATTGCTTGCCGGGAATAATGCACAAGGAAAATTTCACTGTCAGAGGTATAAAGGTAAATTTAATGCTTACCAAAGGACATACATCATAACTGCTAAAATTGGATATGATATTGATTATATTTTCTATAATTTAAAGATAAACTTAAGTAATTTTAAGAGATTATCTCAAGGTTCGCAAACAAAATTTTTAACAATGAATATTTTAAATTCATTCTTGATAGAAGATTTACCATTTAATAAGCAAATAGAAAAAACAAAAATACTTTGTGCGTTGGACAAAAAAATAATGCTAAACAAACAGATAAACGATAATTTAGTTTACTAATCTATTTTTGCTTGACCGTTCATAAGTAGAGGTAAGAGGAAGTCTCGTAGTCCAACAAGTTTTTCTATCTCGCTTGTATTTTTAGAAATATTATTAAATAATGGCTCAATAATATTATTAAAATTAGATAATTCAATTTCTGTAGGTATATAAATATCCTTATTTTTTAGAAGGTCTTTTTGCAAATGTTTTAGACCTGTTCCCTGAAAATACTTTTTATTTAATTCTTCTTTTAAAGTTAATAATAGTAAATACATATAGTCAGTCATATTGTTATTTGTATAAATACACCACGTATCGGTTGAGTAAGCAGATTTTCCTGCATAAAATTTGACATCTGCATTACCGCCGGTATTAAGGAAGCAGTATCTACCATCTACAAAATATTCATTCCAAGTTAGTATTGAAGTTCCACTTGTAAAAAATGGATATTGACCAATACAATTTTTAGCATCGCCTACTTGAATTTTTGATTTATCGGACTCTAAAATAATGTCATTTAGTTTTCCATTAGGAGATTTCTTGAAAAAGTAGTGCATATATATATCTTGAGCCATATTCAATAAATTATCGTTTATCTTGTTATTTATAGAAATCTTATTGTCTATACTATCTAGTATTCTTGAAATTGAATTTTGTAATGATAAACATGGAAAGTCCACTTCAAAATTTACCAAATCAGCTTGGTAAAGGTGATTTATAGTGCTTCCCTCTGCCTTATTATTTTTTATAAAATCTTTAAATATATTGCTTTTTAAGAGTTGATATAGATATCTAGTGTCTATAGCTTCTGGACTAGTATTTCTCAACAAAAAAATTCCGGAAGCAATAGTTGTTTTAGTATCTAGTTCGTCTACATATCCAATTTTCCCTAATGTTCCATCCTTTGAAATCAAAATATCATTTTTTTGCAGCATTATTTCTGGAGATTCTTCGTATCTTTCTTTGCTAATATAACCTGCTTTGTTTCAATTAATTTTGTTTTCTTCTAAAGCTAAGGCATTAATAATTCTATATTCACCTGAATTAAGATATTCAGATTTTTTTAATCCTTTCCAACCAACCCTACCTTTTAAATATAAATTTTTTCCAATACTTATCTTACTCATACTTTACTTTTTCAAGTTGCTCCATTATTTCCTTTTGCAACTTTTCTCCTTCCGCAAAGTAATCCTGAAGTTCTTGCTTATACTCATTCATTTTTGCTTCAAATTCTTCGGGTGCCATATCTATATATTCAATTTTTATATCAAAGTATTGACCAGCAGAAAGAGAATAATTCTTTTCTTTTATTTCGTCATAACTAACAACAACCGAAAGCTCATCAACTGACTCTTTTTTATTAAAAGTATTAATAATTAAATCAATATTATCTTTGGTAAGTCTTCTTTTTTTATTTTTTCCATCTCGATAGTCTTCTCCTAATTTCGAAGCATCTATTAAAATGACCTCGTCATGGTTTTTTGACTTATCAAAAAATAAAACCGATACATTTGTTCCTGTATTTGCAAACACATTAGAAGGCATACTTACACAACCATAAACTATTTTTTCGTCAACGATCCTTTTAAGAATTTTGTTTTCAACACCTGATTTTGCAGTTATAAATCCTGTAGGGACAACAATAGCACCTTTTCCAATATCTTTTTTTAATGAATTAATGACGTGTTGAATAAATAGTGTGTATATAGGCATACTTTCTTTTTTCTTTGCCGGTACTGTTGGAACTCCATCTTTAAAACGATTAAGCATTGTCGCAATTTTTTCTCTTGTTTCAGAGAAATCCATTTTAAATGGAGGGTTAGAAACAACAAAATCAAAGGTTTTTAAATTATCTCCGCTCATATGGTAAGGGTTTGTCAAAGTATCACCCTGAATAATGTTTTTTAGTGATGATATGAGACCATTTAATATAAGATTAAGTTTCAACATTTTGTTACTTCTTTGTGATATATCTTGTGCAAAAATTGCACATTTTTTCTCTCCGATTTGGTGCGAAAGCGCCATTAAAAGTGTTCCCGTACCAGCAGAAGGATCATAAATTTCAACACTGTGATAATTTTTCTTATCTCCGACAAGCAATTTAGCCATTATTGATGCTATTGCATGTGGTGTATAGTATTCAGCATATTTTCCACCACCATTAGTGTTGTAGTCTTTAATCAAATATTCAAAGATATATGCAAAAAAATCATAATGTTGAGTAAATGCATCCTCAAATGAAAAATTAACTAGTTTGTCTATCAATGCCCTAGCAAAATTAGAACGTTCACCATCATCAGGGATATAAATTGTAAGTTTTTCAAAAATCGGAACTTTTGTATTTAATGATGTTTGAGTTGAAAAAATCCCACTATTTTTTTGAGCTATTTCTATCATAGTTTTATCAAATATTGTTGCAAAATCTTCTTTTTGCTTTTGATTTCATAAACTCGTTAATAAATGATGTGGTTCGAGACGAGCAAAATCAGGACTTAACTGATCAAGAAGATTTTGTCTTTCATCCTCGCTCATTTTTGAATACTCGTCTTCTCATTTAACTGAAGTTGCTAGATTTTTATTTAGTTTCTTTATTTCATAACTAAATTTGTCATTTACAAACTTGTATAAAAACACTTGTGTTATTATTTTGTATTCATTTCCATCATTCCCTAATCCAAATGCTTGACATGTTGATTTTAGTTCATCAATAATTTGGATAGTTTTCTGTTTTGCTTCTTGATTCAAAGTAAACTCCCTATTTATTTAATTGTTCTTTGTATTGTGATTTAATTTTGTCTCGTAATTTTATTTTGTCAGATGTAGAAGTTGATAAATTTAACTTTGCAATATTACTCATAATGAGGCTCTCGAAGTATTCATCATTATTTACAATATTTTTACTGTTATAAATTTCTTCATCAATTTCATTCTTTATTGTTTTTAATGCAATTCATATATCGATATCATTTTTTAAGTTTGATAAATAATCTTTTTGCTGTTTTTTGCATTCATTTTTTTCTTCATTGATTCAATTATGTATTTTTAGATATTTAATATCATCATTATATTTACTCTTAATATTACTATTTATGCGATTTATTTCTTTTATTTCAGCTGTTTTACTAGTTAATAATTTAATTAAGTTCATATACTCGTCAGGAGTTACAGGTTTAATTTTGAAGTTTTCTAGATGTTGTTCTACTATTTCAATCAATAATTTAAATTTTGGATTATCACGGTCAATATTTCTCTCTATTTCTTGATAAAATACGTTCATTTTCTCTCAAAGTTCATTATGAGAAATAATTTTTAGTTCATCATTTTGTCCTTTGTTCACATGCTTGAAATGAAAAGTAAGATGACGTAAAACATCATTCAATAGAGGTTTAATATTTTCTTTATTCACTTCTTTACTTTTGAGTTGAATTCTTGCGTTGACAATTTTAAGCAAATCTGCAAGTTGATTGCGTTCGATATCTAAATTCAACAACTTATTTTCATCTTTACCATAACTTCTATCGATATTATAATGTTCTATCCAGTTTTGTAGCGAATTGCGAAGTTTATATAATTTATTTCTATCATCAATATTTGAAATATCTTGACTAAATTTTTCACGATTCATTAAATCATATTCAAAAAGATTATTTTTTGATTTGTTGATATCAGCGAGAATCTTATCCTTATCTTCCATAATGCTACTATATATGCTGGTGTATTCATCATTTTCATTAATATTAAATTTATCTAACTCATTTAAATATGCTTGATTTGCCTCATCGAAATTCTGTCTTATATCTGCAAAATCAATTATGTAACCATATTGGTTATCTTTATATGGTCTATTAACACGTGTTAAAGCCTGAAGCAAACTGTGATCTTTTAGTTCGCGTGCTAAATACAAACGTTTAAGTCTTGGTGCATCAAAACCAGTTAATAACATTTGATAGACAATTAATACATCAATACTCATATCTTTTTTGAATTCATTAATTCAAATATTACGAGTGTTTTTATCTTCAAAATCATGAATTATTAATGCAGCTTTTAAACATTTTTTAGCATCTGGTCCTAATGAAAAATCGTGATCTTTTTGTATTTCTTCAAAAAATTCGTATACTTTTTTAGCTTGTTCTGCGCTTTTGCAAATTATCATCCCACCTAATGTATTATCCTTATGAAAATGTCTAAACTCTTGCAAATCCTTAATAACATATTTTGTAAATTCTTTAACATATGAGTCGTGTTCAAGAATATCTGATAGTTTTATTTCGCCAGAACCAATCACAATGTTTTCCAGAAATTTCTTATATATTTCATTTAAATTGTTTTTATAAGTTGTTTCAATATCTTCTCTTAGAATTTTTAGTGTATAGCCATCTTGTATTGACTTATCATAATAATATGTGTGTAAATATTTACCAAAAACTTTTCTTGAAGCAGTTTCTTCTTTTAATAATGGAGTACCAGTCAATGCAATTTTGACTGAATTAGGGTCAGAATTAAATAAATTACCAAGAAATGTGCCGTTTGGTTTATAACCTCTATGTGCTTCATCAACTATAAATATTCTTTGTAGTTGTGTGGAATAGGCTGGAAATTCAATTTTTGTATCATCTTCTTTAAAAAGTTGAATATTAATAACAGTAATTTCTAGTCTTCCGTTGTTACCATCAGAAGAATGATTCTCTTTAAAGTGTTTCATTAATTTGTCACGATTATTATATGTCCTTACGGCCAAGCCTCTTGCTTCAAATTCTTGTTTAGCTTGTTCAAGCAAATCAAGTCTATCAACTATGAAATAAAATTTAGCAACCGTATTTCTTTTAGCGTAATAATCAGTCAAATATTTAGTCAAAAAATATGATAATGCAGTTTTACCACTTCCTTGAGTATGTCATATTATTCCTGATTTAACACCCTCACTCAATCTTTTTTTTGCTGCAAGACACGCAAACATTTGTTGATATCGGATAATATGTTTTTGGTATATTCTTTTAATTTTTCCGTCTTCCTCGCGTGTTGAATCAATATACGCAATGCCATACTTAAGCAAAAATAATAATCTCTCTTTGCTACACATTGATGTGATAATTTGGTTTGTAGGGGATGTTTTACTTAGATTTACCTCGTACTCAGGTGTGCTATGTAAAATGTGACAATTTAAGTCATTGAAAATTTGCCTTTCAGCATCGACATTTATTTCTTTATATGGAAATTCATTGTAAAAATCACCTTCTTCTCTAAACACATTAAAGAATGCTTTGTCCTTTGAGGTTGTGCAATAAAAAGCACCTTCAATTCGTTTAATTCCACCATTTGAAGAATATTCCATATTGTTAGAAAAAATCATCAACTGAGTAATATTTAAAAATTTTCTAAATTTCTCATTCTTTAATCTTTCATCGTCCATTCGATCGCTTTCAGCAATGATTCCGTCAGTATTATTAGGTATCTTAACCTCTATAAAAACTAGAGGGAGACCATTAATAAACAATGTTATGTCAGGTCTAAACTTATCATTCTCGTTTAAATATGTAAATTCAGCAGTAAAATGAAATACATTATTATCTGGATTTTCAAAATCAATCAATCTTTTGTTTGCTGATACAAGTTTTTTATAAAATGAGCGACCTAGATCATCGTTACCTAAGACCTGTTTTATATCACCTAGAACACTTTTAATATCACCTTTATGATCAGGGTTTAATTTTTGAAATTGTTCTTCAAAAACTTGAATTAATATGTTTGTTTCAGGATCATATTTTATGTCTTTATCTGTTGATTCTAGTTTTCCATAGTACTCATAACCTAACCGTGTTAAATGCACCATTGCTGGAACCTGGACTCGAGTTTTTTCATTAAAATCACCTTTTGACATCGTATACCACCTTAATTATTTTAATTATATAATTAGATATCAGTTAAAGTTTGATTTTGTTATTAAAATGAGCTTATTGTGTCTCAAAACAACGCAAATATAATTGAAAAGTTAAGTAATTCGCTTAAACCTATATTTGTTTAATAAAACATCTCTATAAAATACACCATCATGATACAAAAAAACAAGATGTATAACATACTTGTTTTAAATGTTTTTAACCTCTAGATTTTCTAAAGAAGCTCTAATCACTGAACTTTTCAATTCAGAAAATAAGTCTTTGTCACCTATTACAAAAAATACATTTTTTGCTCTTGTTGCAGCAACATTCATAATATTTGGATGCATACTTCCCATAGCTCATCTAGCAGCACCAATGCATGAGTTATCGCAACCTAAAACCAAAAACACAATTTTTGCTTCTTTTCCTTGAAAAGTATGGACGGTTCCTACTTTTATTTCTTTAAACTTTTCTTTTAGTTGTCTAGATATTTTGTCTGCTACTGCTTTAAAAGGTGAGATAACAAAGATATCTTGCATATTGATATTAGATTTCTTCAAATTTTCAAGTCCAGATAGTAGGACTTGATATTGCTTTTCAACATAGTGTCTACCTTGGACGCTTCCTTTAACATTGATTCAAAATCCTTGACCTTGTGAATCTTTATCAGGAATACCTTGCACCATATTATTGTCATATGATATTTCGTTAGAAATATCAAACATTGGACTTTTGCATCTTCGATGAACTCAAAGGGGAATACCTATTCAACGTTCATCGTGTTTTTTGTAACCATATGCGCCATTTTTATCAATGAGTTCTTGCACAGATGTGTTAAAGTCTTCTGGTAAATTATATTGTGCATTAATTCAATTTAGGACATTTTTATCAATTGTTGAAACTGGTTCAATTTGGAAAGGATCTCCTACTACACTTACATATTTGCTTCTAAAAATTGCACCTACGGCTGCTTGAGGAACTGCTTGACCAGCCTCATCAACAAAAAGATGGCCCATTGAGTTTTCATTAAGGTTCTCACACATTCTGCCAACACTTGCAAAAGTTGAACTAATCACGGGAATCACCATATTTATTCAATGTCATGCATAACGAATTAATTCTGGTTTTCTTTTAACTTGTTGTTTTCGTTGATTGTTTCAAATATCCATTGCAAATCTTAAATTCTGAATATTAAAGCTTAAAAAGTGCTTTCTTACTTTTAAAGACAAAATAAATAATTCAGTCTGCATTTTTCTATATTCTTCATTAAATCATGGATTGGTCTTCTGAAAATCAGAATTTTGAGCAGTATAATCAAATTTTTTGATGTTTTTAGTTGCTAGATCACTTTCAATTTCATCTATGAATTGTATAACTTCCTGAACTTCATTGATATATTTGTTCAATTTGTTTTTCTCAGTTTTTTGGGTGTTTAATTGACTGCTTAAAGCAATTTTTTTATTGAGGACTACCTCAATTTCCGCTATGTATTTTTTATATTTTTTGGTTCTAAATAATCTGCATATTCAACTAGGTCTTTTTAGTTTTTTTGCATCGATTTCAAGGTCAATAGTTTTAATTTGGTCATTGAGTTCTTGAATATTGTTTTCAACTTCATTGTGTTGTTTTTGTAGGTATTCCAATACAAAAGTTATATTTATGTCTTTTTTATCAATTTGTTGATTTTGTGCTTTAAAATCATCAATTATTTTTTTAGCCTCTTGGTCTAAAGCGTTTAATTTCTCTGCATATTCTTGCATTTTAATTTTTTGTGCTTCGACTCTGTTATAAAGATCTAAAAATTCACGATACACATGTTCATGATTACGTTGATCATAACCCGCTAATTCTTTAATTGCACATTTAATCGAATTAATTATTTTGTCAACGTTTGATTTCTTACCACCTTCAAGAGAAAAAAGGCCTCATTTTTGTTTATCATCAACATTAGTTTCTTCATTATCTGTATTTTGTTTTGATGAAGAAATGCTATTTGCTGTATCTATAAAATAATTTGCAGCTAGTAAATGATCTTTAAAATTTTCATCAATTTTATCAAGCAAAGGTAGTTCATTAACTATATTTTGCACAGCAGCATTATTTGAACTAACAACAAAAATACCATTATCAGCAATGGCTTGCGGCAATATTCCAATATTATATTCGCCCTCTTTTTTATCTTTTTCTTCCTCGTATTTTATTTCAGATAATTTTTTGCTAGCTATCAAATATGATTGTTTGCAAACTAATTCAGCAAAAACATCTTTTAAAAGTGTTGTTTTTCCAGTTCCGGGAGGTCCATTTACACTCTTCATACGCACATTTTCATAATTTTCATCAACAATTAAATTAAGTGCTACTTGTTGCATTAACGAAAGAGAGTGTTTTGTGTTGCTTGGATATCTTGCACTAGTGTATTTCGAAGGAGACAAAATATCTTCAAAATAATTTTTATTGTAAGGTGATTTATTATCTAAATTAATGCGTCTTGCTTTGATTTTATCATCTAGTGGTGCAAGATAAGTTTTTAGTAGATTTTCTGCTGATAAAGTTTTTGCTTTCATTAAATCATTAATAAAGAATGAGTGCATATTTTTAAATTCTTCTTCAAGACTATACTCACTAAATTTATATCGTGCTTGCTCAATGTTTTCTACATAACTACTTTGCAAAGTTTCAAAAGCTTTATCGAAAAATTCTTTTTCATCTATGTCGTCTGAATTCGTAAAAAGTCGTTTGATTTCAACTTTGAAATCATTTTCGAATTTTGTAAAATCTTCAAATTTTGAAAAAAAATCAAAATTTTCTAGGTTTTTAAAAATATAGCCACTTCAAGTAAAAAATATTAAGTCTTCTTTAAGTGACAAGTTCTCATCAAAACAAAGAGCAAAAGTGAATTTTTTATCAGCTTTAATTGAATCTAATTCATTTTCGTTTAAGCCATATTTTTTGCACAATGCTTCAATAAAATCTCTTGATTCAAAAATGTCAAAAAGTAAAATGACACCTTTGCGTCCTAGCATATTTGAATAAAAAAAATCATAGTAGCTTTGGTGAGCTGGTTTTTGCGCAAGTTTATCATAACTTTTCTCGTCATAACTGCCTTCAGTAATGTACTCAATCATTATTCATTGATCAAGAATTTTGTTTTTAATTTGTTCCATTTTTAAGTCCTATATTTAATTACTAAAAGTAATTTTATAAATAATTGCATGAAAGCATGCAAAATGATTGTTTTTTGAATGTCGCAAAATTAAAACTATTCATTTTTGCTGTTGAATTTTCATATTTAGGTAGGAGTGAAATGAGGTTTAATTTATAAAAGCATACAAAAATTAGCATCTTGATTGATGCTAATTTCGATAATAATTTAAGATTATTATTTAAATTTGTGTGTAACACCAACTTGACCTAATGTGTCGTTGTGTACTTTGCAAAAACCTTCAGAAGCTTTGTTGAATCTTTCTCATTCTTCTGGAGTTAGAGACATTTTTTCTTTTAGGTACTCATAACCATTTTCACCAACGATTACAGGAATTGTGAAGTAAATTCCAGGGTGTTTGAAGTCGTTAGGAAGTTTTACACCAACTGTCATGATTTTACGTTTGTTGTTAAGAATTGCTGCAGTGATTTCGTATAGTGAAGTACCAATACCAAATTGTGTATTTCCTTTACGTGAGAAAATTTCGAAAGCAACTTTTTTAGAATCAACGTATAGTTGTTCTTTTAATTCTTCTGTGAATTGTGGAAGGTCTTTAATAAATGTTTCACCTACTTTAGCGCTTGATCATACAGGAACTGCAGAAGCACCGTGTTCTGCAATCATTGAAAGAGTTACTGAATCTGATTCTACATTGAAGTAGTGTGATACAAGTTTTTTAAGTCTTGCTGAGTCAAGAATTGTACCTGCTGAAATAACTTTTTCTGCTGGAAGACCTGATGCATAGTGGAATACAGCAGCCATAACATCACAAGGGTTAGCAGCAACAATAACTGTACCTTTGAAACCAACTTTTTTCAATGTGTCACCAAAATTTTTCATTAATTTTGCGTTTGCACCAGCTAAAGCAAGACGGTCACTAAATGATTTGTCTGCTGGAATTGAGGCACAAACTACAACAATGTCAGCATCTGCACCATCTGATTCTAGAGTACCTACTCTAAATTTAGAACCATTTCTTGGTAAGATTGAAACCATATCTGAAAAGTCAATTGCATGTGCTAAAGCAATGTCTTCGTTTTTATCAACAAATACTCATTCAGCTTCAATACCTCTTGCAACCGAAATATTTACGTATGTAAATCCAACGTTACCTAATCCAACTACGATAATTTTTTTCATAATATCCTCCCTTAATTTTTATAGATATTTAATTTTATGCTTTGATTATAATGTCATTTTAATCATAACACTAATAAAAAAAATAAAAATGGTATTTTTTCCATAATTTAATAGATAATGTGGAAAAATATTGAAAATAATATGTGCAAAATTGTAAAACTGAAAAAGAAAAGCACTCGCAAGGAGTGCTTAAAAGGATAATTTTATTTTCTAAAGTCGATTACAGCACGACCAAGGAATTCACCTTTTTCAAGTTTTTCAAAAATGTCAGCAACTTCGTCAAGTTTAACAATTTTAGTTACTTCTGATTTAACTAGTCCTCTAGCAGCATAGTCTAATGCTTCGCTTAAGTCTTTACGTGTACCAACAATTGAACCTGCTAATTCACGTTCAAGAAGAACTGTTCAGAATACTGATACAGGGAAGTCATCTTTACCTAATTTGTCTTTAGCTGGAAGACCTACTAGTACTTGACGTCCACCACGACGAAGCATTGACATACCTTGTACTGCAGCTTGAGTTGCAACTGATGTGTTAACTACACCATGAGCTCCACCATTTGTTGCTTTAATAACTGCTTCAACTGCGTCAACTTTTTTAGAGTTAAATGCAAATTCAGCACCTGATTTAAGAGCTAATTCAACTTTTTCATCAGATAAGTCAATACCAATTGGACGGTATCCCATTGCCTTAGCATATTGGATTGCCATTTGTCCAAGACCACCAACACCAATAACAGCAACAAAGTCGCCAGGTTTTAGTTTTGCTTGTTTAACAGCTTTATATGTTGTAACACCAGCACAAACAACTGGAGCACCAGTAACGATGTCTAAATCTTTAGGAACAATTCCAACAAAGTCTTCATGTCCAATTGCATATTCTGCATATGAACCATCTTTGGTGTAAGCAGACATATTTTGGTTTGGACAAAGTGTTTCTTTACCTGTTAAACAGAATTCACAGTGACCACAAGCATCGTGAAGTCATGCAAGACATACTCTGTCTCCTACTTTAAGGTGAGTACATCCTGGACCTAATTTTTCAACAATACCAATACCTTCGTGACCTGGAATTAATGGATATTTAGGTTCAACCAATCAGTCAAAGTTTGCTGCATGCAAGTCGGTGTGGCAAATACCGCTGGTTTCCATTTTAATTAGAACTTCTTTTTCTTTTGGTTCTGGAATGTCAACCATTTCAACGCTTCATTTACGTGGTTCTCTAACCACAAAAGCTTTCATTTTAGCCATATTTTTATCCTTCTTTCTTATCTTATATTTAGAATATACATACATAAAATTATGTATCAACTAAATTTTATAACTTTTAAAGCAAAAGTTTAAAAAAGGTTAAAAATTCCTTAATAATAACTTAAATAATTAAATATAAAAAGGTGTTTTACACCTTTTCTGTTTTGTTTTCTTCATTAAATTTGTTAGCAAGTCTAAGTAGTTCAAAAATAACAGACAATTTCATTGGCTTTGTGTCAACAATTTTCTTAAACAATGCTTTTTGAGTTTCTGTTAGATTTGGTCAGTGATTTTTGTCCAATAGCTGAGTAAAATCTGAAAGATGTTTAGAGAAATCAATGAAACCGACTTCATTCATTAATAAGTCATCAATAAATTCTGGTTGTCATAAACCACTAAGTTTTTCTTTGTATTGCTGTTTTTTTTCAAATGATAAACCGGTTGAATTTATTATATTTAGCGCCTCATTTTGAATACCTAATTCAAGATAAGGTTTAATAATGTAATTTAAAAAATTCAAATATGATACGTCATCCTTACTTGATTCAATCGTTGATGAAAAAGCTTTTTTTGTTTCTTCATCTAGATGAGATAAGAAATCATTAAGTTCACTAGTTACTTTGTCTTTTTGATTTAATACAGGCAATTGAAGAAGTTTTTGATATATATCCTGTAATTTTTCTTGAAAATGGTCGTCATTAATTTCTAGATGTCATAGTTTTTCTGAAAATTCATTGTATTCGTTAGACGAAACATTGAGGAATGTTAGTTTTTCTAATACAGAAGTTAATAAGGTTGCATTATAGATTTCCTTTATATTTTTTGCCTTTTTCACAAATCCATATAATTCATTGAAAAATTGAATAGTTCTTCAGTCTTCGAGTCTCGAAGTGTAAAAAAACCTTAAGGCATTTGCATAACTCTTTTCCGCAGTTTCCTTTAATCTTAATAATGTATCTTCTGTAGCTGATCTCTTATTTATTTTTTTAAACTCTTCAGATAAACCTTTATATGTTTCAACGGATTTATCGTGAGGAAATAATACATGATCACTTAAGGCCTTATCAATTGACTCTTTTGTTTTTGTTTTTAACTCTTTTAAGTATTCATCAATTTCAATTCTAATTTTGTCTAAAAGATTGATATTTTTTAGAGTTATCTCTTTCGCTTCATCAAATTGGGCTTTATATGTATTTTTATTTGGGTTATTATCTGATAATCGATCAATAGCATCAGAAGCTAATTTGTGAGTTGTATCATAACTTGATTTATTAATATCTATAACTTTTTGTTTTGCATTTAAAATTTGCATTTCAGTTTCAGCACCATCAACAAGAGCTATAAATGTTCTTTGATTGCTTTCATCAATATTTTCCATTATAAATTTTCTTGCTTCAGTTTTAAGATTTTCTAGATATTTCTCAATTTCTAATGTTACTTTTTCAGCTTCTTGAGCAGTTAAGTCAACTTTTTCTAGAATAGTTTTGTATCTATTTTTAAGCTCGCCGTCATTTAATTTATTAAGACTTTCTTGAGCAATAGGCAGTTTTTTATCGAGTTCAGCTTGATTTTCTATTGCTTTTTCTATTTTCATTTCAATATCAGCAATTGTATCTGGAGTTGCGTGATCAAGCAACTCATTTATTTGTTGTTTTCTAGTATCATGCAATTTAGATTTAGAAACTTTTTCTTTTAATTCTTTTACTTTGTCCAATACTTTTAAATGTTCTTTATGTTCATCAAGTTTAACTTTAATTTCATTAAGTGTTTTAATATTTTTGGCTGCAGTTGATTGATTTTTAAGTTCAGTTTTTTGTTGATCGCCATTATCCAATTTTTCTATCTCAGCATCAAGATTTTTCTTAACAGAGTTAAAAAGTTCATTTGCTTTAGCTTCCAATCCCTTTAAATCTTTTTCATTGAGTTCTTTGTCAGTTAATTGTTTGCTTCATTGAGTGTACTCTTCTGAGCCTTCTGCAACTGCAATTTTTGTTTTTGCTTCAGTAACCAGCTTATTGTATTCGTCTTCTAATGTTTGAGTAACCTCATCAAGTGTTTTTTTAGAAGATTTAGGATCTCTAATTTTGTCTTTGTTATTTTTTTTAACATCATTATCATCTGAAAATTTGTCAAGAAGAGTGATAGCCTTTTGTCTTGCTTCATTGGTTTGATCGATTAATAAAAGAACTGCTGTTCTAGTTTTTTTAAGATCTTCAATGTTTTTTGCATCACTTAATTGTTTTTTAAAGTTTACTTTTTGAGTTTCTTGATCACTTAATTTATCAAGTTCTTTTGAAAGCGATATTTTTTCTTTATCAAAAAGAGACATTGCTTTTGTTTGAATTTCTTTTAATCTTGATTCAGTAGGAGTTTTGTCGTCTAATTCTTTTAATCATTGAGCATACTCATCTGAGCCTTCAGCAACTTTAATTTTTTCTTTTGCATCAACAATCAACTTATCGTACTCATTTTGCAATAGTTGAGCAACTTCATTTAACGTTTCTTTTGTTGATTTAAGGTCTTCGACTTTATCTTTATTAGCCACTTTTACTTTGTTGTCATCAGAAAGTTTATCAAGGAGTTTTTTAGCATTTTCTCTTGCTTGGTTGGTTTGATCAATTTCACTTTGAATAGTTTTTTCAAGTTCTTCTAGTGCTTTTTCATCATTGAGTTGTTTAGTTTGCATTAAATATTGTGCTTTTAGTTCATCGTTATGAATATTTTCATTGATTAATTTTTCAATACGAGCTTGAAGAGTTGCAATTATTCCACCTTGTTCATTGACTTGGTCATCGATTTTTTTATTCAATTGTTCATAACTAGAATCATTTTCAAGTTTTTCAATATCATTAATAATTTCGTTTTTCTTGTTCTCATCAAGCACATTTTTTGCTTTATCGCTTAGTTGCGATTTAAGTTGACCAACTAATTCTGATTTTAAGTCTTCAAGTTGTTTAATTGTCTTAGCACTTTCTTTTTTAGTTTTAAACTGATCTTTTTTATCTTCTGAAACTAAATTTAAGAACTTATCATCAACGCTAACTAATGCATCAAAATTACCTTTTAGTTGTTTACTAAAAGTTTTTAATTGTTCAAGTGATTTGAGATCTTTAAGTTCGTTAAGTTTTGCGTCCCTGTCTTTATGACCTTCATAAAGTTTTTCAACTTCTCTTTTAAGTTCATCTTTTTCTTTTTTAAATTGTTTTAATAATGCATTCTTTTTATTTGAATTATTTACAGCAACACTCACACCTGCAATTGTTCCAATTGCCGCTGCTCCACCTACTGCACCAATCACTGAAAAAAGAACTTTCTTATTAACTTTACTGAAATCCATAATATTATTAACTCCTATGTTGTTTCTTTTATAAATATTTATATATCATAATTAAATGTATTTTTTAATAAAAAAATTCAAAAAAAATTTACCAATATACACGTTTTTGAGTACTTTTGGTAAATTTTTACTAATTAATTATTTTTGCTATGCTTAAAAAAATAAGTAAATTTCTAAAAATTTAGATTTTTTTTACAAACTTGCTATGAACTTTTGCAGATAATTTTTTAAGACGTGCTAGTCTAAAAACGTCATAGTATTTTCGAATTGTATACATATACTCATCGATAGTGTTTTCAACAACTTCATCTCAACTATAAGGTAATGATCGTGCATATTGACCTACAACTTTAAGTCATTTTTTGTTAGCAAAAATTTCTTCAATCTTATTGCAAAATGATTGAGAATCTTCTTCACATATAAAACCGTTGCGATCATCAATAATGTTTTCAGAAGACGAAGAATTCTTAACTACTAGACTTGCTAAACCTTGCGAAGCAGCTTCATGGACAACCAAGCTAAATGTGTCAAAAATTGATGGAAAAACTAATAAATCATGTGATAAATATAGACCTTGAAGCAATTGTTGATTATTTATTACACCGGTAAATTTTATTTTGTCATAAATTCCTATTTTTGTTGCATAAGTCTTAATTTCTTGCTCGTTATTAAGTCCACCAACCATTGTTAAAGTATATTTATCGCTTCTCTGCAACAATTTTTTATAGCAATCAAGCAATAACTTAATATTTTTTTCTCACACAAATTTTCCAACATAAAGTAAATTGTTTTTATTTGGGTCTATGTTATATAAATCAACAGCAATTTGGCGAATTTTGTCAGGATTTTCAGGATAACTTAACTTAGTACCAGTGTTTAGAATAATATTGCGAGCCGATAAATTATCTAGTCCACTGTGTTTAAGATCAGTTCGTGATAAGTGAATAATTGTATCTGCATTCTTAACTAATTTATTGATAAACATTCCGCTTAATTGACCAACAAAATCGTTTGTTGTTTGTTTTACTAATTGCTTGAAATTAGTATTTAGTGTTAAAACTAATGGAATATTGTATCTTTTTTTAAGTTGTATGCCAATTAGACCAGCAAAAAATGGTGAGTGTATATGAATAATATCAGGATTAAATTTATCAATTACTTCTAGATCTTTAGAACCTAAAGGAGTTTTAAAAACTTGATATGAACCAATTTTTATAATTGAACATTTAACACGCAAGGGTTTATAAGTTAATCTTTCATCATTTTGCAAGTCATAATCTTTATAAGCGGGTGCAATTATTAAAAATTCAACATTTTTATTTTGAAATTGTTCAATATAGTTCTCCATCACACGCACAACTCCATCAACAACAGGAATAAATGTGTCACCTATCATTACTACACGCAGTGGTCTTGATTTAAGACCTATTAAGTCTGCTTTATCTCTTCATAATTCTTTTTCCATAAATACCCCTTATTGCTATCTTTTTTTGGATGTGAAAATATCAAGGTCATAAAGACCTAAATGTTTTGAAACAAATGTTCTTTTTGGAATTCTTCAATTTGGTCCATAAGAATTTAGTAAATATTCTTCTCAATTACTTAAAATTTTAAACTCTTTTTGCTCAAAAACATGAGTAGTCAATGCATCAAAATTTATTTGTTTATACACATTTTTGAGTACTTCTCGTAATTTTTGCGGCGCAAAAAGTACAATGAATAAGTCTCCGTTTTCATCATAAAGATTTTGATATATTTCTTCATAATAAATCTTTTTATAAGGTTTAACTCACCAAAGCAATGCACGTAAAAGTTTTACACCTCATTGAAAATCAAATAGTTTTCTGTGTGTGAAGTTTTTAAGAAATCTTGTACGATTTTTAAGTGAACTAAGTCACTTTAGATTTTTCATATTTGTTTTTATGACAACAAAAACATCAACAAAACATGCATCAGGATCGTCTTCATCATCGTGTGTAAATTTGCCAAAAGGAAAAAAGTTTCTAGAATTATTAGAGGTTTTAAAGTAATTAGAATAATTTTTTTCTAAAAATTGATAGGCTTCAGGTTCAACAATAATGTCTACATCATCATCTCAAGGAATAAAACCATTGTGTCTAACTGCACCTAATAACGATCCATAGAAAAGGGAATATTTAAAATTATTTTTGTCCAAAATATCAGTAAGTTCAACTAATAATTCATAAGTTTTTTGTTGCTTAATATTCATAACACTCCCCTAATATGCAATCTAAATCGAAAAAAATTTTATCACTTAATTAATTGCAAAGACATATAACTATTTCTTAAATGAAGCATCAATGGAAAAAGTAAAACTGTCATAATAACGCAAATTATTGGCTCCTGAGTTTCGGAGTTACAAGCAAAATCAAAATATTTTTAATTCCTTATGTACGTAGTACATAGGGAAATTTTTAAACAAAAAAATTACATAACATTACATAACATAATTTTATTTTTGTGATATAATTAAACTATGAAAAATCTAATAGTTATGATGATGGGAAACGGGAAAGCAAGATATTGCAGAGTTGTT
>NZ_SMDN01000012.1 GCF_006546935.1 Mycoplasmopsis mucosicanis | reverse complement strand
TGCTTCTTCTTTTTCAAAAGAAGAAGAAATTTTGCTTCTTTTGTTTGCAAAAGAAGAACAAAACAAGAACATTGAAATTTATTTAATGTTCTTGTTTTGCAACGAAATGTTGGTTTAACCAAAAAAAACTATCAAATAACGGTATTAAAATCAAAATCTTGTTAGTTATTTTTAACAAACATGATATAACATTTACAATTAAACTAACCTATCTCAAGCGGTTCATTATGTTTTAGATTTCACAAATAATGATTAAAAAATTTTATTTATTTTTTCTATATATTTTGCTAGTTTTTCTTGTGATTCTTGAGCACTAGAGCCATATGCAAAAATGTAAAACTTAATTTTAGGTTCTGTTCCTGAAGGTCGCAATGCAAGTCAATCATTTTTATCTTCGAAAAATATTTTGATCATGTTTGCCTTCATAAAATCTGTTTCATTGTTGTAGTTTTTTATGTGTTTATTCTCAAATTCTAAAGCGATAAATTTTTCTTGAATTACTGAAATATCAGTGTTTTGGTCAATTTCAAAATCAATAGTTTTACTTGATACATAACCAAATTTTTCATAAATTTGATTAAGTGCTTCAATAAGGTCTAGACCTTGATCCTTATAATATTGAGTCATTCTAACTATTGAGACAATAGATGCAATTGCATCTTTGTCTCGAACAAGAGATGAATCAATCAATGAACCATAACTTTCTTCAAAACCATAGAACATTTTTTGTGTTTTATTTTGCATAATTGTATGACCTATTCACTTAAAACCTGTTGGAACCACGTATGATTTTAAGCCATAACTTTTTGCAATTTGCTCGGGTAAATTAGACGATACAAATGAATAAACTAAATATTTATCGTCTAAATTTTCAGTGTTTATACGCAACAAATAATCGAGAATAAGTGTTGCAGTTTCATTTCCGTTTAATAAAATATATTTATTGTTATGTCTTACTTTTATTCCAACTCTATCTGCATCGGGGTCAGTAAGCATTAATAAATCACAATTGTTTTTAAGACCTACTTGCTCAACTAATTCATATGCACTTTCTTTTTCTGGGTTTGGATAAGGACATGTTTTAAATGTTGCATCTTGCAACATTTGTTCCCTGACGAAGAAAACATCTTTGTCTTTTTTAAAGCCTAATTTTTCAAATATTTGCTCAGCTAACACTGAACCTGTACCGTGTAAAGGTGAATATGCAATTTTGACCTTATCAATTGAAAAATGTGTATTTTGGGCAATTTTTAAACAATACTCAACATACTCATTTCAGTATTTTTTAGATACATCTTTAATATTGTGTGCTATAGGTCATTTTAAGTCTTTAACATCATTTGAAAAAGTGTTATAGTCAGCAAAATTTGCTTTAATTTGTTCAATTTCTTCAGGTAAACATTGAGCTCCATGCTCATTATAAAGTTTGATTCCATTGTATTCTTTTGGATTGTGACTAGCGGTAATGTTGAATGCACCTTGTGCTTTAAGACGATTGACTAAAAAAGAGACAAAAGGAGTAGGAGTTATTTTTCTAGATAAAATTATTTCAAATTTTGGTTTTGAAGACAAAATTTGAGCAATCAAACGACTGTATTTATTTGAAAATCTTCTATTATCTCTTCCAATAACTACTGTAATTTTGTCTTTATTTCTATATTTTTTTAGTAAATAAGCAGCAAAACCTTGAGCAACTCTTTGCACGTGTGCAGGTGATAAATGTGCTGCAGTGTAGCCAACTTTCCCTCTGATACCAGCTGTACCAAAATCTATTGATTTATTAATATTTTTTGTGTTTTTCATATTAAAATTATAGTATAATAATAAATTAATTTTTACTCATTTTTAGTCGTTGAATATATTATTTATGAGTATTTTGTATAATTTTCTATTGAAAAAGTTCATTATGCAATCAAAAATTTAAGAGGTCAATATGAAATCACAATCATACGTACAAACAGTTGCTTATTCAGTCTCATCTCAAAAAGATGAGAAAAAAGAAAATGTAAATAGGTTTAATGTAAAGGAATGATTCACCTTTAGAGTTATTGACATTGCTGTTGCAGCTACATTGCTTGCTATGCATATCGTTGTTATGTTTTTTTCTCGTTTTACAATTGCAAGGTTGTTTAACTTTGAAGCAGGATACATAATGTTTATAATTTTTGGCCTTCTTCTAGGACCAATTAAAGGATCTCTTTTAGCATTAATTGCTGACACGCTGATGCTTTTAATCACTGGTAGTATTGGAACTTGGTTTTGATTATATGCATTATTTCCACCAATTATTTCAATAATTTCATCAGGCTACTTTTACTTGTTTCAAAAGACAAAATACGCTCGTTTAGTCTTATCATATTTATTTGTATTAATTGCTTTTATAATGGTCTTATTTATTTATGTTTGAAAATCAAATCCTGATGGCTCATTCAAAGTAACGAGTAAAATAAGCTCTCCTAGATATATCATTGTATTTGTTTTAGTAATTTATGCTCTATTATCATTTGGTTTAACTAGTGGTTTTACGTATCTATACTTCAAAACAAAAAATGATAAATGAATGTATTATGTAATGACGACTTCTTTAATTTTATTAATTTCAATTGTTGTGAGATGGATTTTAGGACCTGTTGCATGAATTGAATATTACAACTATATACATAGAAGTGAAACAGGTACATTTAGAACATATGGTGTAGATTACATAATTAACTTTGTAAGAATTGTAGTTAAGGACTTGTTCTTGGTGCCTATTTACATTGCTTTACTTGGACCTTTATTTGCTATTCTTTCATTCTTTAAAGAAAAATACATTAGTAATAAGGCTAAAATATCATATTAGAAAAAATTTTACCAAAAGTACTCATAAATGAGTATATAGGTAAAATTTTTATTTGTTTTCAAGCATTTATTCACTATATAAAAATTCAATTATTATGCTTTTTTAAATTTTGTGATATAAAATAATATTATGAAATCTAGACGTAGAAACCGAATTGAAATAATCAATGTTCTTTACTCATGCGAATTACTCAGCGACTATGACTTAAAAAGAATTTATGAAACAAATGACTTTTTAGATGCTGATCAATACAAACAAATTGAAAGAATAATATTAAATGCTGCCTACCTAACAAAGATTGTTTCAAGATTCCTTGAATCGAAGACATGAGAGCAAGAAAATCCATTGGTCCGTGCAATTTTATTGAATGCGACATACGAATTTTTCTTTTTAGAACCTAAAATTGTTATTAATGAAGCAGTTGAAATAACAAAGGATTTCTTTGGTAATAGCAATGAGTCTAATATGTATAAACACGTTAATAAAGTGGTTGATAATGTCTATAGATTTTTTGTGCTTAATGAAGCAATAGTAAGAAAATATTTTGTTAAATAGCAATAAAAAAATGTGTTTTATACACATTTTTTATTGCATTTTTTGCACAATTGCATCAAGTTGTTGATCTAATGAGTCAATAATTTGTTCATGTTTTAGTGCCGAGCGTGGTTCAACCTTATTAGCATCAACCACAATTTTTTCAATTTGTTTTGCACCTAAAAAGTTAAATATACCTTCTAAATTATCAATAAATGCTGCAAATGGATATCAACCAATTGGAGCACCTTGAGTACCAATTAGAATTACTTTCAACTTATTAAGAAGACCTACAGAACCACCTTTTTTTGAGTACTTGTATGAGAATGTCTTGTTTGCAACAGCAATTGCATCTATAAAGTTTTTTATTCCAGCCGCATAAGTGAAATTAACCATTGGTGTAGAAAGTACTAATATATCACTCTCATGCAATTTTTCAATTCAATAATCTGAATTAGCATCATTGAAAAATGATGCAAAACTCACTTCATTAAGCGATAAATTAGCAAATTCAGAGTGCGATGTGTCCAATCTTGTTAATAGTGAATTAGGGTACTGCATCAATAATTTCGACACAACTGCATTGTTTAATTTTACTGATAAAGATTCTTTATTTACTGAACCTGTTACTGAAAGTATTTTTATTGATTCCATCATTCCTCCGTGTTGTTATTATACACATAGCAAAACAATTCAAATATTTATAAACGCTTTTTTATTAAATATTTATAATAAAAATATGGAATCAAATCTTACACAATTAAATTTTGAAAAAATTAATCCTTTAACGTATGAGCAAAAAATAGGAATTATACTCGGCACCATTATAATGTCTTTAATTCTTATTGGTTTATTGTCTTTATATATTACACTTCATATAAAAAATAAGCGTCGTGATACTGAGGGATTTGCATTCGAGGACAGAATTGCTAATCTTTTTCAAGATTTTGCAAAGAAAAATGAATTCAAGTTTATAGGCGCTAAAAGATTTATGTTTGGCGATGGCAATCAGTTTGAAATTGATGGAATTTTATATTGCCGACACTTCATTATGATAGTTGAGGTCAAATATCTTAAAGGCATGATAGAAGGCTTTGCAACTGATGATAAGATTACTATTTCAAACAAGAACAAAAAACGTCGTTTCAATAATCCTATCACACAGAATTTTCGCCATATTAGACACTTTCAAAAGATGACTAGAACTAAAATTCCTTGTTTTTCATTGCTTGTCTTACCTGAGTTTAGTTCATATGAAATAAAAAACAATCCTGAATGAAACATAGTTGCAAATGATGTGAATTTTGTTCAGGTTATTGAAGATGTTTATAATGATTTTAAAGTCTCAGTACCTTTAAAAAATGATGAAATTGAAGATATGCTTCAAGCAGTGCGCGAATATGAAGTAAAGAGTTTAAAAGCACTAAAAAAATGAGAAAAAGGTTTAAAAGATGTATCTAGATAAGCATAAATATGTTTATGAAGGTGTAGAGCACAAAGTAGTTTACTATACTCCAAAAGTGGGATCTAATTATATAAAATACATTGATGTTTCAATTGATAAAGAACGTAAGATAATATTTGTAGGTCGTTATCCAAATACAATTGACATAAATACAGAATCTGTTGAGAAAACTATTATTAATAAATTTAACGACAAAAAAAGCAAGAAAGTATACTGGCTTAGTTTATCTAATTCAATGAATGTTTTTCTTTTTGGCAACGAATATAATTTACGCATAAATTTTACCAATAAACACAAAAATGAGTTAGTTTTGGATCAAGAAACAATGATTGCTACACTCATTTTAAATAAGAACTATGAACACAAACCAGTGAACTTATACAAAAAAGTTATAGAAATCCTGAATGAAAAGTTGAGTACATATATTGATTATTTGCACTCAATATACACAAAAAAAATGGGGTTAGAAAAACCTAAAACCAGTATAAAAAATTATGTTCGAAGTTATTGAGGTAAATGCACTTATTTTATGGGTATTTTAGAATGTATAAGATACAATTTATCTTTAATATGTTTGCCTCCTAAACTTATTGAATCAGTTGTGTTGCATGAACTCTCACATGTTAAAACTAAGTCTGGACATGATGATAAATTTTATTCATTGTTTTATAGTTTAGATGAAAATCTAAAACAATATGAAGAGGAACTAGAAAGTTTAGATGTTGTTATAACTCAATCATTTGAATAATTGTGAGCAAAAAAATATAGACCTCAAAGGTCTATATTTTTATAGTAATTCTTTATATTTTCTTATGTATACCTTTTTAACTATCAACGTGAGTGAAATATATACAAACATAAGACCAGCTAGCACAAGGAAGAATCAAGGTGAGAGAGCTTGTACTTTCAATGCACCATTTAGTCAAGGAATATAAGGACTTATGGTAATAATAAGAGGTCCTAAAATTGTGAATATCAATAGTGGAGCTGAAGGTCTTGATTGAATAAAAGGTATTTTTTGTGTTCTAATGAAATGAATAATTAAACTTTGAGTTCAAATAGAGATAATAAATCATCCGGTTTGGAAAAGTGTTGCTATTTGATTGATATCAGTAACATTTGGATGTAAATACGGAATCAATACATAGCGCAATAACACAAAACCAAGAACGTCAACTATTGAAGATACAGGACCAAATCAAAGCATAAAGCGTGAAATTGATTTAGGATTTCATTTTCGCGGCTTGTGTAGAAGTTCATCATCAACTTTGTCTCAAGGAATTGAGCCACATGAAATATCATAAATTAGGTTCAAGAATAAAATTTGTACAGCCATCAAAGGAACAAAAGGAAGCATGAATGCAGCAATCAAGATACTAATTATATTTCCAAAATTACTTGCTACAGTCATTTTGATATACTTATTCATATTTGCGTATGTTTTTCGTCCTTCAACAATTCCAGTAGCCAAAACATTAAGGTCTTTTTCAAGCAGAATTATATTCGCGCTTTCTTTTGCGATATCAACTGCTGTATCAACTGAAATAGACACATCAGCAACTTTCATTGCAGGCGCATCATTGATACCATCACCCATGTATCCAACAACATGACCTTTATTTCTCAATGCAGTAATAATTGTTGCTTTTTGGTCGGGAGACAATTTAGCAAAAATATTGTAATTTTGTACAATTTCGCCTAACTCAGTTGAATTTAGTGATTCAATGTCTTTTCCTAAAATTACTTTATCAGCATTCAAACCAACCTGAGCACAGATTGCTTTTGTTACTCTTGCATTATCACCTGTGAGAATTTTAACCTCAACACCATGGTCGTGCAGGTTTTTTATTGCAGAAGCAGTTGATTCTTTAGGTGGATCAAGGAATGCTAAATAACCTATTAATATCATTTCGCTTTCATCTTTAATACTGAATTTTCCAATAGATGAAGCATCTACACTTTTGCGTGTTACAGCAATAACTCGCATCCCTGAATCATTGAGTTTATCAACATTTTTGAGTACTTTTTTAATTGTTTGTTCACTTAAAGGTTCAATTTTTCCTTCGATTTCTATTTGAGTACAAATAGAAATCATTTCTTCAACAGCACCTTTAGTAATGACTTGAACTTCACCATTTTTATTTTTTACAACAACACTCATCCGCTTACGTTCAAAGTCAAAAGGAATTTCATCTACTTTTGTGTATAAATCTTCTAAATTGCGCAATTGCTCATCATCAGCACTCAATTCTTCAGTCTTATCAATAATTGAAAGGTCAAGAAGATTTTTAAGACCTGTTTGAAAATATGAATTTAAAAAACCATAGCGTAATACTCTGTTATTATCGTTGCCTAATACGTCAATGTGTCGTTCAAGAACGATTTGATCAAGAGTCAGAGTTCCGGTTTTATCAGTACAAAAAACATCCATAGCACCAAAATTTTGTATTGAATTAAGGCTTTTAATGATTGTTTTTTTCTTAGACATTATTACTGCACCTTTAGCAAGTGTAGAAGTTACAATCATTGGAAGCATCTCAGGCGTTAGACCAATAACAACAGCAATAGCAAACAATAAAGCTTCAACTCATTTATTGCTATCACCTGCAATTTGACCTTTTATTCCAATGATTAAAAATACAATTGGAACAATAATCAACATTATTTTTATTAGTAATTTTGAAATTGCGCCAATACCTTTTTCAAAGTCAGTTTTAACAGGTTTTTCATTAATTTTTTGCACAACTTGACCAATATATGTTTGATTCCCGGTTGCTACAACTATTGCGGTTGCTGAACCAGAAATAACATTTGAACCCATAAATGCTAAATTATGGTAGTCAACTAAATTTTCATACTCAAAATTTTTAACAAGTGTTGCAAATTTTTCTATTGAATGCGATTCACCAGTTAATGAAGATTGAGAAACAAATAAGTCTTTTGCACTCAAAATTCTCACATCAGCAGGAATAATATCGCCTGCTGCAAGACTTACAATATCACCAGCAACCACTTGTTCAAGGGGGATCTCATAAAAGATTCCATTTCGCATTACTCTAGCAGTAGTTGATATCATATTGATTAATTTTTCGCTTGAAGCAGAACTTCGAATTTCTTCTACAAGGTGCAATACCCCAGAAATTAAAACCATTGAAAAAATGATAATTACAGTGGCTGGTTCGGCTGGTTTTGATTTAGTGAGAGGAAGAATAATATCTGTAACTATTGAAATTAAGGCTAAAACAATCAATATTAAGCTAAATGGATTAAAAAATGAAGCAGCAATCTTGTTTCATAATGTGTTAGAGGATTTTTTATTCAATTTATTTGAGCCAAATTTCTCCAAATTTTGAGCAATAATTTGCTCATCTTTTATACCTTTGGCCGAGGAATTAAATTGCTCATACAAACTAGAAGCACTATCATAAGCAGCTTGCTGAATTCTTTGCTTTGCATTTTGATCAATAACTTTATTTTTTTGTTTAGCCATTTACTCAACCCCCTTAATATTTATATTATATTGTGTTATTTGTTTTTGAATGATAAATGCACAAAAATGTTTTGTGTAAGGGTGCTAAAATTATAGTAATGTTAAAAGGAGTAAATATGAGTAAATATGAAAAAATAGCATCAAGATTAAAAGAATATATGGCAATTGAAGCAATGAGTCGTTATGAAAAACCTGTTTCTGATGCATTGAAAAGCAATACACAATCTAGCAATCTAGAATATTCATACGATGGTTTTGGTTCATTAATAATTTCAAACAAAAATAGTGACCCTAAAGCACCAAAAATTATGTTTGCTGCACACATGGATGAAGTTGGTTATATTGTTAGAAATATTGAAGATAATGGAAACTTACTTGTGGCACCAATCGGCGGAATTTGACCTGTAACTGTTATTGGAACTAAATGTAAATTGGTTACAAATAAAGAAAATAAAGAAATTTATGGTATTTTTGGACACACATCAATTCATATTTTAGAAGAAGAAAAAGTTTCAAAAGCACCTAAAAATAAAGAACTTTATGTTGATTGCGGTTTCAAAGACAAACAAGAAGCTATTGAATTTGGAGTTGAACCAGGAGATAGAATTTATATGTCTGGCGAAGCTATCGATATGCCTAATAATTTAATTGCTGGTAAAGCAATGGATAATAGAGCAGGTGTTACTGTTATTGATTTTTTAGCTAACAACATCAAGGATTTGGATTTGCCTAATAAAACATATATTGTTGGTACTGTACAAGAAGAAATTGGTCTTAGAGGTGCTAGAACTGCAACATCAATAATTGATGCAGATGTTGCAATTGCAATCGATACATGTGCAAGTCATGATACAACTGGAACAATTAAAGGCGGAACAAAATTAGGTGATGGTGTAGCATTGCTAGTGAAAGATGGTGGTCTTTTGACTAATCCAAAATTAACTGAATTACTAATGAAATTAGCAAGAAAACACAACATTCCTGCATATAAATATGTTTCAGAAGGCGGCGGAAATGATGCAACTGCATTGCAATATGGTAAAGGCGGAGTTCCGGCCATAACATTTTCACTTCCACAAAGATATTTACACTCACCTATTGGTGTATGTTCGTTGGTAGATATCAAAGCTGCTATTGATTTAGCTACTGAGTTTGTTAAATATATAAATAGTGAAACAATCAAAGAATTAAAACATTTTTAATTCAGCAGTGTATATAAATCATTAAAAAAGACTCAAAATAAGGCCTATGTTGAGTCTTTTTTTAAGCAACAATTATAGTTTTAATATTGCTCTGGATAAAGAATGAATATTGACGTATTAAATTTTACGAATACACTGAATTTACAGTACTTTTGGTTAATTTTAAAACAAAAAATTAATAATTTTAATTTGTTTGCTGAGAAATCAAAATTGTATGTAAAATGTATAGCATTTTTGATATGAAATTTTACAAATATACTGAATTTTGAGTACTTTTGGTCAATTTTTAAAACTTGGTATGAAACATATATCAATGTATTGATATATAGTTACAAAAAATAGACTTTGAGAAGTCTATTTTTTTGTTTTTTGATATCAATATGTATTTATGTTCGTTTGTGTTTTTTGATCAGTTGGAATAATCGAAGTTCGATCAACTTTGTAATTAAATAAACGTTTTTTAGTTATAGGATCAAAAAGTGAGTACTCATCTTTAATTTCAAAAAGTTGTTTAGCGTACTCTTTTTCAAAATGATCAAGATCAGCAAACTTACTTATTGAAACATAATCGTAGAGTGTTTTAAATACAGGAGTATATGCAACATAGTCAAAGTTGATGTATGAGTGATATTTTTCAACTTTTTCAGCAGAACTTCAGTCATAATTGGTTTTTAGAGTGTCACCATCAACACTTAAACCCTGATAAAATGAATCACGAGCCTTGCTCAATAATTTATCATATGTTTCTTCTTTAACTTGATCACTTTTTGCTAAAACCAGTCCATCAACAAGCAATATATTTGATTTTGGTCTAATGAACCTTATGCTTCCATCGGCAACTGAAGCGAAATTATCAAGTGAAAAATATGCATCTACTGCATCACCATTGTACATAATTGCAGCCGTTACATTTGAACTTGAAGAAATTAAATTGGTTAATAATTCTAATCCATCACCAATAAATTGAATATTCTTATCTGTTAATGAAGCACCTATACCATCATAAATCAATTTTTCAAACTGGTCAATGAGCTTTTTATATAATTTTGGCTCATTTTTGTCATTTGCTTTACCAGTTTTATTGATGTCAATATAGTTATTGTCATTGTCATATTGGTATGCAGAACCATAAATCATATTATCTCTAACTGCATCAGTAATTTCTCAACGTTTATAATTGTTTTTTGATAATGATTTTAAGACATCTACAAGTCTAACTTCTTTTTGATCAATAGGTTTGTTTTTATTGAAACCTTCATTGAGTAATGAATCTATGATTTTTTTGTCTGATTCATAGAGTTTTTGTTTTCCAAGCTCACTTAAAAGAGAAATTTGTTCTCCAGACTCATCTGTTGATTTTTCTATTATTCCATTTTCTTTAAGAACACCTTCAACTTTGAAAGGGTTATAGGCAACAACCATATCTTGACTGAAATAAGGGACAAAATAGTCATATAATTTGCGCTCTTGACCATCATTTCATTCGCTTTCTCTTCCATCATCTTCAATTTTTGTTTTCAAAGCTTCAGTATAATCTTTTGAATTTAAATGGTCTCAAACACCTTGAGTCAGTAAGCTTTTTTGGAATTTTTTGTATTCAGCAGTCTTGAAGTACTCTTCAAAAGTCTTACCGATAGCTCAAGATGGAGTTTTATCAGTAAAAAGCTTAACATAGTCAATTTTTTTAAGTTTATCACGACGAATAAGTTGAACTGCTTGCGCGTCTGAACCAATACCACCAATTGCTTTTTGAGTAAGAATTGCTTTTGTGAATTGATTAAGCGTATCAAACTGTTTGTAATCATAACTATCTTCTAAAATCTTTATGTTATCGGGTGCTAAATATGATTTATAGTTATAAAAAGCTGGTTTGAATGGTTTTTGAAATTTATATACAATTGCACCAATTAATGATGCTCCAACAAAAACCAGGCCGCTACATAGAGCAGTTCTTTTAAGAATTGCTTTAATTTTATTTTTCATTATTAACCTTTGCAATTAATTTTTGTTTTCTGTTTCTTGCAACTTTTAAAGAAATATAAATTGCATTACCAATTAAAGTCAAAAATAGCACACCTGAACCAACAACAAGACCTCAGCCTCTGAAATTACCTTCATAAAGTTTTGTACTCAATGTTGCTACATTTGTTGTTGTTTTGAGAATAATAAAGTCATCAAAACTCAAAAATGCTGAAACTAATCCTACAAAAATAATTGTTGGAATCATATACACAAAATACGTTTTGAATCAAGATCTTACTTTTGAGTAACCTAAATCCTGACTAGCTTCAAATAAAGAACGTTCAAATTTTTCACTTCGTGGAAACATTAACAAAATTCCATATGGAAGAGCCATAATGCTATGACCAATTATTCCACGAATAAGGCCTTCTTTTGCTAATGATAGTGTTCCAAAAAATAGGCTAAATACCAATACAAGTCCAATAGCAGTGATGTTGTCTGGATTGATGATTGGAATATTGTTTAGACTTTTTGTTACTCGTTCATAATTTCGATTTTTTTGTCTTCATAAAGCAAAAACAGTGATTAATGATACAAAAATAACAATAATTGCAGTGCAAATCGCAATAATTATTGAGTTAATGAGTGCTACGTCCCGGCCTTCATTAAAGAATGTTTTTCAAGATTCTGCACTATATGTGTTTCAGGTGAATGATAGAAATCCTTTTTCGCTTGGTTTATTAAAACTAAAAACAATAGCGAAAGTTAATGGAATATAAGTAAGAGCCAAAATTATATAAATATAACTTTTCTTAAAAAACTCAGTAATTTTATGCATTTTTTGCTCCTTTTCGTTGAATTAACTTAATAATTAGACGTGGAACAAAATTAATCAATGCATAGCAACCAATAAATATTGCTGAAACAACCAAAACAAGTACAGAACCAACTGACAACTCATATTGATTTGAGGCATCTGAATATTGATTAATTACTGAACCAATTGTTTGAAGTTGAGCAGGATTTGAAAGCAATTTATCACTGATCACAAATGTTGTGGCTGAAGAAAGAAATATCAAACTAAATCCACTCAAAATTGCTTTGAATGCATAAGGAATTACAACTTTAAGCAATGTTTGAAACTTGTTATAACCTAAATCAGCGCTTGCTTCAAGAATGTTTTTTGGCATATCTCTAAACACTGAATAAAGAGGCATGATCATAAATGGTAAGTTTAGATAGCTAAGAGCTAGAATCATAAATCATTCAGCATTCAGTGTGTCTTCATTGAAAATACTAAGAAAAAAACCTCTAATTGCATAAATTCTAGCTATTGTAAAAATGAGCATTGGTGACAAAATTAAACTCATTGCATAAATTGGCAAAATTTTGCTTTTAGATGTTGCAACAAAATATGCATAAGGAAAGCCGATCAGTAAACAAATAATTGCACTAATAATTCCAATACGCAAACTTCTACCCATAATTACTCATGTGTTATATTCTTTAATTATTTGAGCATTGTCAAATCCCTCACGAGGAGTAAATGCTTTAACAATTATCATAATTACAGGCAAACCAATTAAAAATATTGCAATCAATAAATAAGGCAAAAGAAGAATTAAACGTTTATTAAGTGCTAATTTTGCTTTAATTTTTGAATTCATCAGTTGTGTAATCCCATTTTGTGTCTTTTGCCATAATATGTATTGAGTCAATGGTTCAACTAATTGAAACTCTATCACCTTCTTCAAATTTTTTTGGAGTTTCAACAAAAATTTGATAACCGTTTTTAAGCATAACTTTTAAATAGTGATAACTACCTCTATAGGTTACATCAGCAATTTTACCAATCAAACCTGTTTTTTTCTTTGTTTCATCAGCATACATAATATCTATATCTTCAGGTCGAATTAACACATCAACATCACTATTGGCCTTAAATTCATCTTCATCGTGAATTGTTTTGAATGTTTTATTCATAAATGTTACAGTTGCATCAGCATTGAATTTTGCATTGTAAATATTTGAATTTCCAATAAATGTTGCTACTCATTTATTGACTGGATAGTCATATATTTGTTTAGGTGTATCATATTGCTCAATAACACCATCACGCATAATTGCGATTCTATCAGATAATTCTAGAGCTTCATCTTGATCATGAGTAACAAAAATAAATGTAATTCCTAAAAGTTGCTGTAAATTACGCAATAATTTTTGCATTTTTACTCGAATTTTAGCATCTAAAGCACTTAAAGGTTCATCAAGCAAGAGTATTTCTGGCTCAATTACCAATGAACGAGCTAAAGCAACTCTTTGTTTCATTCCACCCGAAAGTTCATGAATAGATTTGTTTTTTGAGCCACTCAAGCCAACTAGATCCACAATTTTATCGACTTCTGCATTCATTTCTTCTTTAGAAATGCGACGAGTTAAGTATTTTTTCTCAAACTTTTCTGTTTGAATATTTACATAATTTTCTCAATATGAATAGTTGAAATTTGATTGATCCAATCATTTTTGTCTACGTTTATAAGGCAATGAATTCTCTTTGAGAGTTTCCATTTCTTCTTCATATTTTGTTTGTAATGCATCAAGTTTAGCCATTTCGCTTTTAGCTTTTGCTTCTCAAATTTTTGTTTGTTGAGCTAGCAGTGCCTCATGTTTAGGATTAATTATTTCTTTTGGTAAACGTTTTAAACTTAAACCATACTTGATATTTCCTTCAACAGTGAGGTTTGGAAACAATGCATAATCTTGAAAAATTGTTGATAAATCACGTTTGTGTGGAGGTAAATCTTTAATGTCTCGGCCATTAAACATAATTTCACCTCTTGTTGCTCTCTCAAAACCAGCAATCAAACGCAAAATTGTTGTTTTTCCTGAACCACTTGGTCCAAGCAAGGTGACAAACTCACCTTTTTTAATTTGTAAATTAATGTTTTCTAAAACTATTTTGTCATCGAACTCTTTAACTACTTCTTTAAGTTCGATAATGTTTCTTTTTGAATTATCTTTTTTCATGTCCTCCCCTTTTATTGTGTTTAAAAATTAGTCAAAACCGACTAAAAAACCTGGGAAGCACATTCAAAAATATCTTCAAAATATTCAGCATATGAAAAAGACAGTGAAGTACAAAATTCACTTGAAAAATTAGCAAGAATTGATTTTGTGTTGTTAATTTTTTGGTCTTTCATAATAGCAAGTATTATAGAACAAATTATTAATATATAAATTAAAATAAGTATTTAATTATTTATCTAAAATTTAGTATCTCGTTCAATAAGACCAAAAGTGTAGATTTTTACCAAAAGTACTCAAAAACGTGTATATTCGTCAAAATAAAATCATAAATGAAGCTCTCATATAAATTAAGATTTTGAGATATAATTATAATTTAATAGAGAGGTTAATATGAAACAATATAAAAACGTGGATGAAGTTGAAAAAAAATATCTTTTTGATTTAGATTTTTTGTTACAAGGTCAAAAAATTGAGCAGCTTTTTGATTTGTATAGACAAAAATGTGAATATTTTATTGAAATTAAAGATTCAAAATACGATGACATCGACTCTTATTTAGATTATCTTGATAAAAATGTTGAAATCAGCATTCTTGCTAACCGGATTAGCAACTATCTTTCAAACTCATCAAATAGAGAATTAACAAATTCAACTTATTCAGAACTTAGCAATAAATGAGATTTTATGTTGCAAGAAATATCGGAAAAATTAGGTTCTGAAACTGTACGTTTTTATAGAAATATTGACAAAATTAAAACCTGAATCAATGATCCACGGATGCTTCCATATAAAAAAGATTTAATTGAGCAAATTGACTCATTTAAATACAAACTTGATGATAACATTGAAGAATTTATACTCAAACAAAGTCAATGTAGCCCTAATTATGAAGGTATTTTCGACCTTATTACTGATGCGGAATTAGATTATGGTTTTCCTTTAGACTCAAAAGGAAAAAAACATAAACTTTCTCCTGCAGTACGTATAAAATTTATGAAATCAGATGATGGAGCGCTACGTAAAAACACTTACATAAATTACAAAAAAGCGCATCTAAGACACAAAGATTCACTCGCAAATCTACTTTTTCAACAATTTAACACAATTGCAACTGATGCAAAAATTAGGGGTTATAAAAACTCAATTCATATGCTTACTTATTCTGACAAGATTGATGATGAATTATTGCAATCGCTTTTTAATCGTGTAAGTTCTCTTAAAACAACAATTGCAAAACGCAACAAATGACTAAAAAAATTTTATGAAGCAAAATATAAAACAAAATTCAATCCAAAATACGATTCAATGCGTGAATTGGTCAAAGTTAAATCAACTTATACAGTTGAGCAAATGAAAGATATTGTTTTAGAAGCATTAAAACCTTTTGGTGATGAATATTACTCAACAATCAAAAAGGCTTATGAACAAAATTGAATAGATTTTATGACTATTGACAATAAAATGTCGGGAGCTTATTCAATAGGATCGACATATGGTATTGAAAAAAAATACATTTTAATGAATTTTGATGGTGATTTACGTTCAGTAGAAACATTAGCACATGAGTTAGGACACTCAATGCATTCATATTTTAGCGACAAAAATAATGATATTTATAACGCTTCATATCCTATCTTTTTAGCTGAAATTGCTTCAATTTTTAATGAAATGATGCTCTACGATCATCTTCTAAAACATTCAAATAGCAATCTTTTTAAATTCAAAATAATAGAAAGTATGATTGATGGTTTTATTGGTACAGTTTTTCGTCAAACTCTATGAGCAAACTTTGAATACGATTTATACAATGCTGTAGAAAAAGGTGAAGTTGGACCAAGTTATGATGCAATAGCAAAAATTTACTACCAAAACGCACAAAAATACTCATCTAAAAAGCACAAATTCAACAAAGACGATCAATACGCAGCAGTAACTGTCCCTCATTTTTACTATGGATTTTATGTATATAAGTATGCAATTGGTCAATTAGTAGCTAACTTTTTCTATGCTCAATACAAAAATAAAGGAAAAGATTTTCTAGATAACTATATCCAGAACTTTCTTTCAGCAGGTGGAAAAGATTGACCTTTAGAAATACTTGCTTCTGTTGGTGTAAATCTCAAGGATGAAAGCTTCTATAAAGTAGGTTTTAGTTACTTTGAAGAACTTGTTGATCAATACATTGAACTAGGTAAAAAAATATTCAAAATTTAACTTTTATACACATTTTTGAGTAGTTTAGGAAAAAAGGAGGTAGTTTATGTTAAAGTTATTCAAGACCTTGCCTCGTGCTATTAAACTTAAATTTTTATTGGCTTGTTTTTTAACGTTTATTGGTGTATTTTTAAGTTTAACAATGCCGAATTTTATAGCTCAATTTATTAAATTGATCTTCAATAATGAACCAAAACAAAGTATCGAAATTATTGCCGGGGTCAATATTTTTGAAAATGCCGACCGAAATTATATTCAAAATTGATTAATTATTATTATTACTGTACAAACTATTCTTACAGCACTTGTGTCTTTTGCTTCTGTATTCATGTTTGTTTGAGCAGCAGAGCAATCGTCATTTTTCTTTAGAAGATCACTTTATGACAAATTAAACGCATTAAGTTTGAAAAATTTAGCCGATCTAAAACCTGAGTCAATAATGACTAGAATTTCTAATGACGTTGCAACATTTTGAGACTTTTTAGTTTCTGGTTTAAGAATGATTGTTAAAGGTACTATGCTTATTGTTGGTGGTGTTATTTTATCATTATTAGTTAATTGAAAAATGGCTCTTGTGATATTACCAACAATTCCAATTTTAATAATTGTGATGCTAGTAATTGCTAAATTTGCTTCTCCTTTAATCAAAAAATCAAAATTGCAACTTGAAGATGTAACCAAAGAAATTGAAGAAAATGTCAATGGTGCAAGAACGATAAAAACATACAATTTAGAAACTCAAAGAACACAAAAATTCAGTCAAACTAACAGTTTTTGATACAAATTAAACACAAAATTTGCAACTGTTGTTACATTGCTATTCCCGATATTTTTTGCAACAGTACACTTTGTTGTAATTGGAATTTACATGTTTACAAGACACCAAATAATAAGTCAGGTTGCTACTGATAATACAGTCGTGCAGATGAATATTTTTATTGATTATCTTTGGTTGATTGCCTTCGGAATCATGCTTGTGACTAGTTTTTTACGTTTTGCATTTGTTGCTAGAGTATCTGCAAAAAGAATTACTGAGGTACTTGACATTAAACAAGATGAATTATTTGTTGAACACGGAATAAAAATAAAAGATCTTGTTGAAGGCAATCCGAACCTAAACTATGATTTAGAGTTCAAGAATTTAAACTTTAAGTATTATCATGAAAATCCTAATTATGCACTCAAAAATATCAATTTGAAAGTGCCTTTTGGTACAAAATTAGGAATAGTTGGTCTTTTTGCTTCAGGTAAATCAACTCTTGTCTCACTTGTATTAAATAATTATTTATACAATGAAGGTTCAATAACCTTGGCCAACCAAGAAATCAATAAAATCAACACCAATCAACTTTTACAAACAGTAAGCATAGTTTATCAAAATGCAATGCTTTATTCTGGAACCATACGTTCGAATATGCTTTGAGCAAAACCAGATGCTAGTGATGAAGAAATATATAGCGCTCTAAAAGCTGCTTGTGCATACGATTTTGTTAATAAATTTGATGATAAATTAGACCATAAAATTACTGAAGGAGCAACTAATCTTTCGGGAGGTCAAAAACAACGTATTTCAATAGCGCGAACACTTTTACGAAAGCCAAAAATCTTAATTCTAGACGACTCAACAAGTGCTTTAGACAATATAACCACTAAAAAAGTACTTAAAAACATTAAAAATGATTTTGAATGCACAACTATACTTATTTCGCAAAAAATTGGTTCACTAAAAGACTGCGACAATATCGTTGTTATGCAATCTGGAAAAATAATTGCGCAAGGAACACATAAATTCTTATTGAAAAACAATGAATTTTACGCACAAATTCATCACAATCAATTCGACCTATAGAAAGGAGTTAATATGAAAGCAAAAATGAAATTTGGATCAACCTATGGAATTATTGGTCTTGTAATTAAGCATTCAGGTAAAAGTCCTTGACTTTTTGTTCTAGGTTTATTAACCACAACTATTAACTCAATTGCATATCTAATTGGAATTATTCTTGGTGGTTTAGTTGTTTCTAAAACGTTTTCAAAAGAAATTTTTAATGGCCAAGGTAGCTTTAATGATCCATTGTTTTTGACCTATATTTACTTAATGCTCCTTTGCTTCACAATATTTTTAATTTTTAGAATTCTTGAGTTTAGAATCTATATACTTTTATCTTATGCTACTGCAAAAAATTTAAGAGAAAAAGCAATGAACAAACTCTTAAAAATGCCTGTTGCTTACTATGATTCACGCAAAACAGGTGACATTATTTCAACCTTAATTAATGATGTTAACAACATTTCTGATGCATTAGTGCAAATTCTTACACAAGGTTTTTCACACCTTATTCACCTTTTTTTAACAGTAATTGTGATGTTAGTTTACAGCGTTTCACTCACATTAATTATGGCTGCTTTTTCAACTATTCTTTTTTCAGTAGGATTTTTAATGATCAAAAAGGCACGTCCAAATATTAAAAAAGTTTGAGACGATTTTGCTCAAATCAACGCATATGTTGAAGAAGGCATGAAAAATATGAAAATTACTAAAACATTTGGCCGACAAAAAGAGTCGACTGAAGGTTTTATGAAGATAGCAAAAAACATCTATAATCACGCATTTGTTGGTGATTTATACACACAAATGTTTATTCCTTGATTTATTATGAGTACCAACTTTTTAGTTCTTGTTACCGCTGCTCTTTCATTAGTTTTTAGCAATAATAACATTCATTCTTGAGGACTAATACAAGGTGTTCCAGATGCTGGTTTTGTTCTTGGTTTTATTGGTCTTGTGCATTCAGCTACTGGTGCTTTGCAAGCAATATTTGGTACAGTATTTAGCTCACAAAATGGTGTAATAAGCAGTGTAAGAATTAGAGAAATTGGCGAACTTATCACACCTGATACTACTCGCGAAACTGTTCAACTAGGCAACAATATCCGTGGACACATCAAATTCGAAAATGTCTCATTTAGATACGATAAAACCAAAGATAATTGACAACTCAAAAACGCTTCATTTGAAGTATTGCCAGGCCAAGTAGTCGCATTAGTTGGCCCTACTGGAGCAGGAAAAACAACAATAATCAATATGTTAAGCAAGTTCTATGAATATGAAACTGGCTCAATAACCATTGATGGAATTGAACTTAAAAACATCACTAAAGAATCACTTAACAACAATGCAGCAGTCGTGCTCCAAGACTCATATATGTTTAAAGACACAGTTGCAAACAACATTTTAATCGGAAACACAAATGCAACAAAAGACGATCTTGAGCAAGCAACTTCAATTGTTTCTGCTCATGATTCAATATTACGACTTCAACAAGGTTATGATACAAAAATTGAAGATGATAACATGATTCTTTCCAAAGGTGAAAAACAGTTAATCTCAATTGCGCGAGCAATATTAGGCAACAAAAAGATTTTAATTCTAGACGAAGCTACTTCAAATATTGATACAAACACTGAAAAAATTATTCAAGATGCATTAGCAAATTCCATCATGAAAAATAAAACCAGTATTGTAATTGCTCACCGTTTAAGCACAATTAAGAATGCTGATTTAATTTTACTTGTAGATGATGGTCAAATTATTGAACGGGGCAATCATGCTACTCTACTTGAACAAAATGGTCGCTATGCTGCTCTTTACCATTCACAATTAAATTAAATATAAACAAAAAAGCCACAAATCTCATTGTGGCTTTTATTCTTCTATTGATGACTTATTTGCAAAATATTTATATATTCCGCCTCTACGATGTTTTGGAGCAATTTCATCTGCAATTGCTTTTAACTTGCTTGCACCATTCTGCATTGCAACCAATTTACCAACCACACCTTTAAGACATGCATCGGACATAGAATCACCAATATGCACAGTATCATTAAGATCAATTTGTTTTGCTTCACAATATTTTTTAGTCGCTAGAGCCTTATTCGTTGAAATATCAGTAATCTCAATAACAAACCCCTTTGAAGCACTATAAGCATTGACATATTCAGCCATCTCTAAATTAATTTTTTTTATCAATTTTTTGGTAAATAAATTGCTTTTCAATATGAAAGACACCTTCATCACTTGATCAAAATTGCTAGGATCATATTTTTTGGATGTTTCAATAGTTTTCATTCAACTGCTCATAAAAATCTTAGCCAAAAATTTTTGTGCTTTATTAACCAAAAATAAATGCTCACCGCGTGAATCATATATAACAAACGCAATCTTATTTTTCATTGCAAAATCAGTAATTTTGCTTAACGTTTCACTCATAATAGGGTTAGAAATCTTCAACTTATTATTAATATAAACCTCTGCACCTGATGAGCAAATGATATTGCGAATATTGAGTTGTTTAATAACCTGCTTAACCCTTGCATCAACAAATGAACGACCTGTAGATAAAACAACATCCGCAAAGTTTTGCAACAATAAAATAGCTGTCTGGTTGCGAAATGAAACGCGGTTAAGTCCGCGTTGGTCAAATAATGTACCATCTAAATCAATAAAATAAGTTAAACGATTATATTTCATAAGAATTATTATATAACAAATTGAAAGCATAATAAAAAACCTGCATTGCAGGTATTTATCTTAAAAAAAGATATAAAAAAAACGCGGCTCCCTATTTTCCCATCTCTGGTATCGTCGGCACTACAGGGCTTAACTACTGAGTTCGGAATGGTATCAGGTGATCCCCCGCGCTATAACCACGTATATAAA
>NZ_SMDN01000011.1 GCF_006546935.1 Mycoplasmopsis mucosicanis | reverse complement strand
TCGCTATGCCTTGTAATTTGTCTGAAAATTAAATCATTTTTTGCTGCATATCTCTGATTTTCCATAACAAAATTGTATTCCTTAGTTGAATTCTAACTAAGAGGTTCATTCTGTTTGGTATTTGAAATATAGAAAAAATAAATAAAATTTTTTAATCATTATTAATTAATTGCTATATAATAGTGCAATATGAATATAAATATTTGAGCAGGTAAACGCATGATTAATATCTTCTTTGAAAAAAGATGTTTTTAGTTGTGTGCTCAAATGATATGTTGCTATAAAAATAATAATATAGTTAAATGTAAATGACGGCCACAACGTCATTTATTTTTATTTGTATTGTTATAAATTAAGGAGAACAAAATGAGAAAAAAATGGTTATTATCTTTATCTACACTAACAGCAGCAATGCCTTTCCTTGCTGTTGCATGTTTTAACGATGCAAAACATCAAAAAGAAGTTGAATCTAGTGACAAAAAAAATAAAAAAATAATAGATAAGACAAAAAAAGCACTAGAAAGCAAAGAAAAGAATAATAAACTATTGGCTCATGAAATTGAGATTCTTAAGTCACAAAATCACGCAAGCGAACAAAAGCGAGAAAATCTTGAGCAACAAAACGAAAAACTTCAACAAGAAATCGATGCTTTAAAACAACAAATTGAACAATTTAAAGGTAAACAAGTTAAAAAAAGCACTCTTTCAGCTAGAAAATTTGCAGAAGAACTAAAAAAATTCATCACCGAAGATATTCCAAGCGCTTTGCAGCAACAACAACCCGAAATATTTGCAAGAGATCAAAGTTTAATTGAACAAATTACTAAAAGTGTTGATGCAACATTTGAAGATTATGAAAAACTCAATGAAAATGTTGAAAATATGTGAAATTGACAGCAATTGATATTGCCTCTTATTTCTCGTGCTTATGTGTTATTAAACTATACATCTAATAATGGTGTTCCAGTTACTATTACAAAACCAAAATCTGCTGTATTTGATCTATTGTTTGACTGAAGAATTAACGATTTGCAAAGAATTATTGAAGGTATTGAAGCAAATCCAGATTCATTGTATGATGAAAAAGGTAAAAATACAAAGACTCAAAAACTTAATTTATTACACGAAATAAAAAACACATATCAAGATCTTAAAAATAGTTCATCTCTATTCATGCATCAAATATCAAATTGAGCTGAATTAGAAAGTGAAGCTGGAGCAAAACAATTATTTATAAAAACCGGTAGCACGCATCAAAGAGAAGTTTTACCAAGTTTCCATTTACCTAATTTCAGAATTTCTCCATTCCCTATTTATCAAACAATTGAAGATGAAGAATTCATAACAAAAGTCAAAGATGAATTCCTAAAATTAAATATTGAGTATCAACAATGGTTGTCTTCTGCTAAAAAATACATTTCTTCTGTAAGATTTAAAGAAACTTTTGATGAAGTAATTAAAGTAACAAAAGTAATTTATAGTTCTTTAATAGATCCAAATAACTTGAAATATGCTAACGATTTCAACACATATAAAGAGTTTGAAAAGTTTGTTGATGATGCTCGTAGTCTTCTTAAAAAAGTAAAACTAATCAATCCTTCGCTTGAAAAAAATGTAATCGATAAAGAAGTTGACTATGAATTTGACAAAACCAAAGATGGTTTTGCTAAACGTTTTGAAGAAGAATTTAAACCAAAATCAATGAAAAACGATAAAGAAGCTCAATATTTATATGAAGATTTTTATGAATACTATTCAAAATTTATTGATCGTGTATTCAGAAGTCCGAAAGCAACATTTGTTCAATCATATGATAGATATGCTCTATATTTATCAGTGAAATCTGAAATTGATAAATCAAAAGAAATTATTAATCTTGCTAAGGATTTAGGTGTTGAGTTTAATGATGAAAAAATTGGTTCACAAAAAGAAAAATTCAAAAAACTAATGGATTCAGAAAGAAAATTCATTGATTCAACCACTAAAACATTGGAAGAATTTAAGTCAATCGTCGCTAGTTTGGAAGACAATACGACTGTATCATCTGTTGAGCAAGCAAAAACGATAATCAAAAATCTAGTTGAAAAATCAACAAATGCAAAAGAAAAAATAATTAAAAATCTCACGGAAAATACAAATTGAAATTCATTATTTGAAGAAGATCAAATTAAAAAAATTCAAGAATTGTTCAATAAACATAGCGAATTAACTAAGTCAATTAGTAGTGATGAAAATAACCTAGAAAAATTAAAAGGGTCAATAACAAAAATCAATAAATCGGCACATGATATTAATGACGAAATTTTTGCAAAACCTAACTCAATTACTGCTGACTTATATCAAACAATAGAAGATTCAAGACAAAGTATAAAAAGATACGAGCGAAAACTTGCTGCTCTATCTGAAACATCATCAATTATCCCTGCACAAGAAGTAATTGTTTTATTGAGATATTGACAAAATATATTGAAACCAGTAAAAGATCAATTGATGTTTAAAGAAAATCACCCTGATCGATTTCTAAGTGCATACTTCATTAAGACCTTTAAAGAACTTGAAAAAGATTATAGATTTAAGGAAATTACTGGAGTAAAAGCAGATGAAAAAAATTGAGATATTGAATCTGAAGGAACTTCTATAACTCCTCAAAGTTTACTTGCTGAATTAAAAGCACTTGAGCAAGAATATGGAAAAGCATTATTTGACTTTATGAAATCAAAAGCCAGTCCTCAATATCCACGAATTAAAGAAGCATTAAAACAAAATGTTCTTGTTGCTAAAGAGAAATATTACAACTGATTAAAAGGTCTAAAAGCAAGAGGCGTAACTCTTCCAAACAAATTTATTTGATTTGGCTCAGGGTCATATTTGTATCCAAATGGCTTTGATCAACCACTTAAATGAGTTGCTTCTAATTTACTAAAATATTATGCACAAGTTTATGCAAATACTGAATTGTTAGTAAAAATTGGAACTGGAAACTTTTATAACAAATAACCTTAATTATTAAGGAGGCAAAATGAAAAAAGAAAAGAAAAAAATTAATTGAAGAACATTAGTTTGACCTAAATATTTAATATCTTTAGGTGTTGTTTCAATTGCTGCTGCAGCAACTTTAGCTATTTTTAAATACAATTCAGCCAACCCGCAACTGCAACAAGGGACAGCTGCGCAGTATTTAAAAAATGAGTTTCTAGATCCTTCAGCAACTCCAAAAATGATGCTTGTTAATATTGCAAAAGACAAATCAATTGCAGAATTTGATCCAAAAAGAGGTGAAGAAGGAAGCGTTAAAGTTGGAGATAATTGAGTAGAATACAACCAATTTTTGAATGATTATTATAAAGAAAACAAAGCGTTGCCTTATTTAAATATTCGATACGGTTCATTTGATTTCTATAATGAGTATTTAGAAGCAGTTACTGCTAAAGATTTCTATGAATTTACTCAATGATTTATGAAAAATGTGTCTTGAGGACCTGAAATTATTACTCTAAAAGAATTCTCAATTGTTAAAGGTGTTGAACAAAAAGGAAACAGCATAACATTAGGTGCGCACGCAAACCAAGAAAAAGAAGTTACAACAATCAAATTTTTCCCTGACGCTTTCTTTGGTTCTCTTCCATTGCACTCAAGATTAAGTGGTTCAGGTAATGCACCTGATTCATTGCTTTATAAAATCAACAAGAAACTCTTAACATCAGATGAAATTAAGAAATTCCTTGAAAAAACTAATGAATACAACTCATTAGCAAACATTTCAAAAGAAACTCTTAATGACCAATCATTTAGATCAATCAATGATAAACGTGCATTATTAGGCAAAAAAATCTTTGCAGTTAAAGGTCCTAAACTTGATGAAGTTGAAAAAAATGCATATAGTTCAATTGAAAAAGCTCGTTTAGGTGTTCATTCAGATTATGTTTCAATTGTTTTTGCTAATGACGAAAAACAAGCAAAAGACAAATTTGCTTCTCAACTAGCAACTTATGCAAAAACACCAGTAGCTAAATATATTTCAGACATCTCAAAATACACTTTTGAGCAAAAAACCATTGTAAATGCAGTGATTCAAGAGTATCAACAAACTCAAAAACAAGGTGCACACGATGAGTATTTACAATTAATTTTTGATGATGGCAAAACATTTGTTCTTAATGAAGCAATAGACAATGTTGAGTATCATAATGCAAACGGCAATGCAAAAGCTGATATTGTTGAAGATATTACTCAAGGTTTTGAACACGCTAAACAAATTTATTCAAGTTTAGTGTCAAATGTTGAAGCACTATATTCTAAATATTTCACTGAAAATAAATTATTTACTGAAGAAAAAAGAAATAAATTAAGTCAACTAGTTCAAGAACTTGAAGAACTAGGCTTAATTGAACAAAAAATTATTGAACTAAATAACTTTATTCAAAGCCACCAAAACACAAATCAAGGTTTTCTTGAAAGTGAAGTAAGCAGACTAGATAAAGAAATAGCAACTCATCAAGCAGAAATTAATGAACTAAATACACAAATTAGTGCTAAAAGAGAACACTTATCAAAGAATTCTCTTGATGAACAAGCAAAAAATCAAGGTTATGAAGAATTAATTAAACTTCAACAAGAACTAAAAACTACAGAAGATAAATTACATGAAGCACTAAACAAAAAAGAAAAAATAGAAAAAGAATTAGCACAAATTAAGTTGAAAGGTCCTTTAGCTGATCAACTTAAAAATGCACACGATGAAATCATTAATTTAAACAATAAAAAACAAAAAAGCAATCCTGACTTGATCAAAAAAGAGATTGCCGATTTACTTGTTTCAATAGGCTTAAAAGCAAATCAAGCAGACGCATTAGTTGGTCTTGAAAAACTTCACAATGAAATCAAATCATCAAAATTCCAAAAAATAACTGAGAAATTTGACACTGATACTCAAAAAGCTCAATACACATTAGATTTACGAATGTTTGTTGCGCAAAAAAATCCTTACTATGTGCTTTATAATGAAATTTTAGGTGGAGATCCTTTTGCAAAACTTAAACCAGAATCACCTCACGTTGTTCTTTATTCAGTTGACACTGCTTTCTTACCAACTCAATTAATTGCACTTGATGAGCTTAAAGATCTTATCAATCATACTCAAGTAAATTGAAGAGATTATTCAAACCTAGATGGATTTTTACGTTCGCAAAACGATATTAAGACTAAAGAATTCTATGTTTATGCACCAAAAATCAATGAAATAAGCAAAGAAGTTAAAATTGATGAGCAAAAACTCAATCAAATGATTGATCAAAAATCATCAAAATATGATCAAATTGTTCAATCATTCAGTAGTGATAAAGAATTAAGTGAAGCTTCTCAAGCTTTCGATTCAATAGTAAAAAACTCTCCAGTAAGTGTGTTATTTACTGAATTTGAATCAATTTCAAAAGACATCTCTTACACAGTTGACCATTTTATTGCAAACACTAAATTACAATTACGTTTAGATGTTTTAAATACCATTTATAGAAATGATAATCTTAAGACAACATATTATCCTAAAATTACCGAAGCTATTGACTCTGATTCACTACTAAAAACACATAAAGACGACATTGAAAATCTATTCAAAACTGCTTCAAAACTCAAATTAGACTTAATTAAACAAAATAATTCATTTAAAGATGAAATTGTGCAATTTGTTAAAAAACTTTATGCAGGACTTCATGCTATAAATGATTTTTATAAAAAACACTCAGAAGACTTTAAGAAATATTCAGACACAAGATTCAAAGTATTTGACCAAAAAATTGCTCAAATACTTAATGAAATTAAGTCTGTTAATTTATCAAACGAGAAATTTTCGCAAGATTTATCTAAAATTTTAGAGTTCTCAAAACAAAAAGTTGCTGAATTGAAAAGTTCTTTAAGCAGTGTTCCTCAAGAAATTATTGACTTAAATACTCAATTTTCAAACTCAATTCAATATGTTAATAGTTTAATTGACGATAACTTGTTATCGTACGAAAATTATTTTAAGGAAAACTTCCCTTTTTATGCCTCACTTATTCTTACTGATGTGTTTGCAGAAATTGGTTTTAAAGGTGAACAAGAAAATCAAAAACGTAAATTTATAGGTGCTTTAGTAAACCCTGTTTATTTATTGAAAGAACATATTTCGCATTTAAATACTCAAAAAGCGACTGATTTGGAACAAAAAGCAGTAAAACTTGAAGAATTATTGAGTAAAAATGGCATTAGTGAATCTGAAATTAAATCAATAAAAGACCAAATTGTTGATGCAAAAGCATATGCAAATTACTATAAAAATTTAGCCAAAAAAACTCTTGGTGATGATCAACTTGTTGAAAAATTATCACAAATTAATGAACTTAGAGAAGCATGAAACCAATACGATTTTGATGCAAAATCTACCTATGATATTGATGCCTTACCTGAAGAAATATTCGAAAAATATAGAGATAAATTAGGCGGTTTTGTTGGTACATTCAATGAATATATGAAAATATCAACAAAATATAACGATGCTTTCAATAATATTAAAGAAAAATTACTCACTGATGCTCAAAAACTTTACATGAATGCACACAAAATTGTAGGTTTAGATTCAACATTAAACACATCTCTTCAACAAACAAAACAGCACGCTTTAAACATCTCAAGAAGAGATATTATTGATAACGTTGCATACAGTACTCTTGAAAGTTCAAAACCAATAGAGCTCAATGAAACTAATAAATTAGTTGTTGCTAACTCAAAAATTGAACTAATTGATAAACTCACCAAATTAGGCATCATTAAAGAACGAAATACTGATGAACTCAATGAGTTTGTTGCAAAAAATGTACATAAAGTTCACGTAAAAGACTTCAAAAAAGACAATTCTAAATTGATTTTTACATTGATTGATTCTAATAATCAAAGCAAATTGAAAGATGATTTAATTCATCAACAATTAAACCAAAAGTACTTAAAATTCAGTGTTGACGCAAAAAGTGTTGTTGCTAAAAACAAAGAAACAATTAGAGAAGTTAAAGACTTTCTTGCATTACTAGGATACAAATTAGTGTTGCAACCTTCAACAATTAAAGAAGAAGGAAGTAAAGTTGTTGTTGATGAAAATGGTCAATCAAAAACTGTTTCAACATTCAACATTTATTCAGAAGCTTATGATGGATTTACTGAAGAATTACTTGCAAAAGTTCCTTGAGCAGGTGAGTATTTAGATGAAGAACACCTTGAAAAGTCGTTGAATGAAAAAGGTGAATTTGAATACAAAATTGTTAAAGGCAAATTTTTAGGTTTTAGACCTGATTCAAGAATTGGTCTTTGAGCATTGATTGCAATGGCCAATCCAAAATATAAAGGTCTTTCAATAGATTTCCTTAAATTTGTTGCAGCTCACGAATATGGTCACCACATTACATTGAATGCTGCTCAGGATCTTGGTGATAAAGGCCAAAAACCTTTATTTGGTTCAGCTCTTCTTCCTGGTGCTACTCCAAGCATCAATAATTACTACTCAAGAGACACAATCGATCTTTATTTAAAAGCTCGTACTCACTTAGGTCTTAACTCTTCTCCATTTTTAAACCAACCTAACATACAAAGTGAAAACAACGAAGGTGAGTACTTATTATTCAACGAAGCACACAAAAAAGGCGATAAAGTTGTTATTGATAAAAGTACTCTTGAACAAAGTAAAAATGTTTGAGGGCATGAAATTGGTAAAGAAGACTTAAAAGATGTTCTACAAAACGACGCAAGAAGATTTGTACAAACATATGAAGGCTTGCTTAAAGCTACTGAAAAAAGACGTCAACAAAACGGTTTAAGCGATCCTAAAGACCAAAAATGACTTGAAGTTTTTGACCTTTGATTAATGAATACTCTCGACCAAAACTCAGGTACATTGAACCCAACAAAAAATTCTGATAGCAAAAATCCTGTTAAATATATGATCAAAGATAAAGATGGTAAATGAAGATTCAAACCAGCAACTTTAGCAATGCTTAAAGGCGTGCTTAAAGACGGTAAAGGAAACGACATTGAATTTGAAGAACTAAATGGTCATATTGTACCTAAAATTGTTGAAGGTCAAAAAGATGCAGATGGTAAATACATCAAAATTACTAAAGTTCTTGTTTACAATGCAAATGGAACTCCAATTGTAAATGTGCCTTTAAACATTGATTTTACAAGCAAAAATAACCCTTATCTTGAATTAGATGGTAACAAAAATGTTACAGTTGACTTTATTGATGCAAAAATTAAAGAAGCAATTAGAACTATTGTGTCTTTAATTGTTGATGAATACTCAATTAATGGTTGAGATAAATCAACAACCGATACCTCAATTCAGCCTTCAACTCAGATTGCTTATCCAAAATATTCAGAATTTCTTTCTTCTGCAGAGAAAAACTATAACAATTCAATTCTAAAACCATATGTTGGCTACTTAAAATCTCGTGATGTAAAAACAGGCGCACTTAATCCTAATTTTGCACGAGCATCTTATTATGATTCAGAAGGCAATGAAGTTGACTTAAGCAAAAATCCTCTTCCTGTACCTGGAATTCCAGGAGGTCTAGCTCAACGTCTTCGATACGAAAATTACTACTTAAGAATTGCTTATGCTCAACAAAAAACAAAAGCAGACATTTCGGATCTTATCAATGCATTCTACTCAAAACCTGGTCAATTTTTAACAAGTTTTGGAGCTGGTGGAAACCACTCATTATGATTGAATTCTAATGAGCAATATATAGCAAACATCGCACTTGAAGAATCTTATGAAGACATTAATATTTTTGGTGATGATGGTGTTCAAACATTTGACTTGAAAAAATCTCCAAAATCATTTGGCTACTTTATCCCTGGAATTTTAGGTAATAATCCTAAAACCAATCAATATTTAGTCCTAGATTCTCATGGAAACATTGTGCAATCTAGACCTTCGCAATCTCAACCAAATGGACTTGATTATGCATCAATTACTCAAATTAAAATTAATGAGTCATTGCTACCTAAAGACGTTGAAAGATCGCTATTTGAAAGTTATTTCATAATGCAAAATGGTGCTAAAAAATATGGTTTTGACATATCTTTTAGCGATATTGATTCATTTATTCGTTTTGCTTCAGTTGATACAACAAAAGCTCAACTTGATCCAAACAAAAAAGTAGTAAACTGAGACCTTGATTATGTAAAAGAACGTTTTGATATAGAAAAATTTGTTAAAGGTCTTCAAAATGCACTCTCAACTCCTAACACATTGAGTGCAAAAGAAAGACAAAGACTTTTAGAATTACTTAATCTCAATGATCAACAAGCATTCGCAAACGAAATAATGTCAAGATTCAGCACTTCAAGACTTGCACTATTTATGAAAGATATTTCACTCAAAACAATTAATGACAAAATCAATGAAAATCCTGAAAATGTCTATAGATATGGCTGAATTTTTGATAAATCTCTAGGTTATGGTTTATTCAAATCTGAAGACGTTGTGGCTGCAAATCACAATGACAAAAATGCATTCAAAAACTGAGATATCAGTGTTAAAGTGCTTTTTGATTCATTTGAAAAATTTGCAAAAACAAATGATATTGACTTTGCAAACCTAACTATTTTTGATGAACTTGTTCTTGATTCAAAAACACAAATTGCTTCATCGCAATTTGTATATAACGTGTTTGCAAACAAATTTTCAGTGCTTGACTTATTGCTTTCTTACTCACGTGGCTATACTAAAAAATCACGTCCAACAAACGATGTTGAGCAATACTTTAGAACAAAAACAGAACGTAAATTCAATGAACAATTCTCAGACTATACTTACTCATTTGCTGAAGTTATCAACCGTGATAACTTGCAAATTACTTACTCACCTTCAAACAATCAATTTGCAAACTTACCAAGCTTTTTAAGTAATGCAAGTGAAGCAAATACTGGACTTGAATATGTGGTTGATGGTACATACACTGATCGTTGAAATAAATCATTGATTAATTACTCAAGTAGAGATGGTGTAAGTGTTCGTCAAGCAATAATTGATTATGAAACCAAAGCCGATGATGAAGAAAAATTAAGAGCGCAAAAACTTGGTAAACGATTTGTTGAAAGTTCATTCAAAAAACAAAGTGATTTTTCAGAAGATGCTAACAAGTCTTCAACATATTTTGGTAGATTTAAATCAATTAACAACGGCTGATTTAAAGATAGATGATACAGAGATGTATTGAACTTTAGACTTTATGATGATGAAGGCAAACCTATTGAAGATGACACCATCCGAATCAATGATTTACAAGGCAACAAAGTAACAAATCGTCCACAAGCCTTTTGACAATACTACATTCAATCTCAAGGTGTTGGTAAAAGAAATCTTTCAAATATCTGAAGAAATACTGACAAAGATGCAGTTGCTTTATTTGGTTATTTAAACTCGCAAGATGCTGCAAAAGTTGAATACTTAGTTTTTGAAGACATTCAAACTAAAGAGAAAAAACTACTTAAAATCAATAAAACCAATGCAAGCAATATGTTCTACTATAAAACTCAAAACGTGAATAATGAAAAAGATCCTAACGCAAGACACTGACTTAAAGATGAAGCATACAAATATGACGATTCAAATGGCCATCATGAGGGTAAAGGATTTGTTGCTTGAGTAAGTGATTATGCAATTATGTCTAATTATGCAAATAAACTTCTAAGTCCTGGTCATGAATACAAAGTCTACTTTGCAGCAGACCAAAGCGGTCAAAAAACACTCAATATTGATTTAGGAACCTATGAAAGTGTTTCTGAAAATGGTAAAACATTCTCTCAAGCACCAACAGCAGTTTATGTTAAAGATATTGATGGACAAAAACAAACCATTATGCGTGTAGGTGTGCAATTTAATGGAGCAAAATAAGGAGGAACTATGACACTTAAAAAATTACTAACCTCAAAATTATCTTTATTGTGCTTAGCAACTCCTTTGATTGTTGCTTCATGTGCAAAAAGTGATCAACCAAAGTCAAAGACAAAGACTAACCAAATCAAAAAAGACTATGACTTAGGCTTAGCAACTCAACCAATTAACTCATTGAACTACATTAAATATCCTTCAGTTAATAAAGTTTTACCTTCGCTAGTTGAACCTCCATTGAAAACAGGTCCTAATGAAACTATTAAACGTATTGCAAACATACCACGAATCAATCTTGGTGTTTATAATATTAGTGATGGTGGCACATTGGATGATTATTTAAAAAATAATCCAAATCCAGACAACTCAATAAGCACATTGCCTCTTGATGAATTTGGTGCAGCTCCTGGCTCAATTTCAACTGATCAAAGTGAATATTATTCAGTTCATGCACTCACAACTGACTCAAATAAATACATTTCATTGAATGTTTATCTCAATGAAGGTCAATCAAAATGAAGCAATGGTGATGTTGTTAGCGCCGATGATTATATTGATGCAATGCACTATATCTTTGATTTAAGCACTGGTTCACAAAAATTAACAACAATATTGCAAAGTAAATTTAAATCAAGTTCAGAAATGGTTGAAGCTCAACAAAAATACATTCAAAAACACGCTCAACCTTACAAAAACCCTTTTGCATATCCTCCTTTAAAAATGGAAGAAGGCAAATTAGTTTATGATGTTTTTAGCGATGATTATGAACCTTGAAAATCTCAAGTTGAAGGCGATGAGGCTGAAGTTGAAGCAATCAAAAAAGCAGCACTTAATCTTGGATTTTATTCAGGCAGAATGTATTGAAACCTTGATAACAAAACAGTTCTTAGTTCAATACCTTACTCACCTGACTTTGATTTTGAAGCAGAAAGCACAATATTGATGCTTCCTAACCCTGAATACTCATTAACAAAACACACAGAACAAGAGCTTGAAAACATTCCTCAACGTATTCCAACAAAAGTACGTAAATATCTATATTTTGATCAAAAACAATCAACATCTAATGAGTTCAAAAAACTAGTTCAAAGATCAAGAGAACTTAAATACAAATTAGGTGCTCTTAGTTATGATGAAAATGATCCAGACAAATATACTCAAGGTGTCAACAAGTTGTATAGATCTTTAAGTATTGACGAAAACAACACAATAAGCAATGATTTCGTCAAAAATCTTAAACCAAAAGACTACATGCAAAATAGAATTCTAGCAAAAGATGAATACACATTAAGACTAGCATACGATGATTTTCAACCTACTGACATTAACAATGCATTCAGAGATATAAACTCAGTAGTTGTACCTATTAATAGACGTTTTGTTGAATCTCTTGGTGGAATAAATAACTTTGGTTTAAACAAAGAATCATTTTTAACTAATGGTCCTTTCAATGTTGATGACTTAGTTCTTGGACCTCAGGGATACATTTTATTGAAAAAGAATACTCAATATTACTCAGCAGCCAAAACAATTTCAAACAATATTAAGATCTTCTTTTCTTCAGATCCTAACATCAATGCAGCTTTATTTGAAGATGGTTACATTTCACAAACAATCATTCCACCAGTTCTGCAATGAACATATTGAACTGACTTAACTAAACGAAAATATATGTCAAAATTCACTGGTTTTGGAACAATTGCTTTTGCATTCAACTTGGATAAAGAAACCAATGAAAAATCATACGTAAACGACATAAATTTAAGAAATGCAATCTATTATGCAATCAATAGAAATGAACTTCTTAATATAGTTGGTTGATCAAGTTCATTCCCTGTTATCACTTGAACTGCATTTGGTCAAGCAGCATCAAGTAATGGTGATGCTATCGAGGCAGGTTTTGAATATGACTATAGCTTCACAAAATATGGCGCTTATCCTGATCAAATTGCTAAAGACAACTATTTAAACAACTCAACATACAAAAATTCAAAACAAGAGGCCAAAAAACATAACTGAGGAATTCCAATCCCTGTGCAAAACTACACGCACCTTGATCACATTGCTAAAACAATGAAATTCGAGACAGTTAATCGTGTTGATAAGGGCTTCCATCCTGATGTTGCTCGAGCATACTTAGAAGAGTTTAAAAAACAACACAAAGACTTAAAACAAGTAACCTTGCGTATGATTACTAATTCAACCGATGAGCAAAAAAATGCTGCAATTGCACTAAAAGACTTTATGCGTAAAGCGTTTGATGGCTATATTGATATAGATATCAAAAACCTACCTGAAAACGTGTATGAAGACTGAAGAACTACTGGAAATTATGATATTCTTTATCGAAACTTTGACACCTTTGGCTCTGATTTATACTCATACATTCGTGTATTTCTTAAATCAGATGGAATCAATACAGCAAACCAAAAAACAACAGGATTTAGAAACAACCCTTCAGGAAGTTGAACCTACGATCAATGATTTAGAGAACTAGGTTATTCAAGAGATGAAAATAACAATATTGTAATTTTAGACAAACAAAATGAAGCTAAAATTAATGATCTAAAAAATAGACTTAGAATTCTTGGTGAAAAACCAAACATTTGAGACAAAATCGTTGATATTTCATTGCTAAAAAACAATGAAGATATCAATGACTATACAAAAAGACACTTGCGATTCTTAACCTCACAGTTCACTAAAGAAGAAAAAGAACAAGGTTGAAGTGAAGCAAACGCGATTGCTGTGGTTGCTGGTTTTGAAAAAATAGTACGTGAAACTGCACCCGTAATTCCATTAATGGAAGTCGACACCAACTGAGAAGTTTCACGTGTTAATGGTTCTTCAAACCTATATACATACTCATTGCAGTATGCTTATGATGTTGAAAATCCACCAATTCCATCATTACCAATAATCATTAAAAACTAATAAGGAGGCAATATGAAGTTAAAAAATTCACAAATTATAGACGCAGAAGAGCTAAATTTAAATGATAAAAACTTAACATTAAAGCCTTCTTACGTTGATTTTAATAACAAAATTAAACCAAATATATCAAAATGAGCCAATGCATTCAATATCAAATCACCACTAGTTAATTCATTATTTAGATTTTTATTGATTGTATTTGAATTCTTTACAGTAGCCTGGATTGTTGTTACAATTACATTTTTCCTAATTAACTCAATACCGGGTTCAACAACACTAACTAGTGGACTTGATGAAGCATCAAAAAAAGCTATTGAAGCTACTTATGGTTTAGACAAGCCACTCGTCCAAAGATATTTTATTTATCTAAGAAACATTTTCCATGGAGACTTTGGAATTTCTTATTCAGTGTTTCCTGGTCAAAATATCAACGATTTTGTGTGAGTTCGTTTCTATAAATCGTTCTTAATTGGTATTTTTTCAGTATTTTTAACACTAATTATTGGTATTCCAGTTGGAGTTTATGTTGGTATGAACCCTGACAAATTACCTGATCACTTAGCAACTGTGATTGTTTCAATTTTCTCTTCAATTCCTTCACTTGTATTTGCATTATGACTTTTACTTATTGGTCGTTCAGTAGGAATTCCTTATCTTTTTGACCACAAAGACATATCAACATACATACTGCCAGGACTCGCGCTTTCGCTTGGTTCAATAATTGTCTATATTAAATACATTCGAACCGAGCTAAATAGAGAACTCAATTCACAACACGCAAAATTCTGCTACTTAAAAGGTCTTTCTAAAACACGTTTTGTTTGAACACACGCTTTAAAACCTTCACTTTTCCCTATTGCTACATTCTTTCCGGTTGTAATCTTTGGCAGCTTTATTGGTAGCTTATTCATTGAGCAAATATTCTTTATTAATGGTTCAGGAGGTCTATTGCTTCATGCAATAACTTCAAAAGACTACAACATAATTTTATTCATGGTAACTTTATTCTCATTAATCACAATACTTTCATACACATGTAGGGACGCATTGTACAAAGCAATTGATCCTCGTGTGAGAAAAAGAAGATAGGAGGCATTATGCTAAAATGAAAATTTTTAGAAAAAAAACACGTTTCACCAAACAATGAACACGGTGCTTTTCTTGCTCCAAATAGATTTTTGCAGCCTCTTAACTACAAAAAATGAGAATTAATTGGCAACTTATTTGAATACCATGAATCAAACACAATTAAGCAACAAAAGAACAAATGAAGCGAACTTTTCTATAGATTTTCTCGTAGTTTTGCTGGTGTATTTGGCTTTGTATTATTTATATCAATTGTGCTTTTAGCGATCTTTATTCCTTTCTTTACTAAAGATCCAGATAAGTTAGATATATTCAATAGATTTCAAAACTTCTTTGAAACTCCTTCTTCAATACTAGGGACTGATTTTTTAGGTCGTGATGTATTTGCTCGTCTATGATGAGGCTTAAGATGGTCGCTTTCCTTGGCTTTTGTAACTGCAATTATTCAAGTGTTTGTTGGCTTAGTTATTGGAATATCTATGGGTCATTTTAGAATATTTGACAAAATAATGACCTACATAATTAAAGTTATTTCAAACGTGCCTTCAATAATCATTTTAATTGTTATTACTATTGTTTGAAAACCAACATTCTGAGTTATGGCCTTTGCTTTAACATTTACTTCTTGAACGGGCATTGCAAACCAAATGCGTTCTCAAGTGTTGCGTGCTAAATCCTTTGAATGAGTATCTGCTTCTGAAGTTTTAGGTACGCCAACATACAAAATTCTATTCAACTACTTACCTGTTGTTATTCCTTTGCTTGTTACTGAAATTGTTTTCCACATTCCTGGAGTTATTCTTTCAGAAACATCGCTGGCCTTCATTGGATTAAGTATTGATATTCCTACTCTTGGTAACTTAATTTCTGAAGGTTCAAAAGTATTTACTGCATATCCACGTTATGTTTTATTACCTAGTGCTATATTAGTATTGCTTACTACATCAATTCAATTAATTGCCGCAACTATTCAAGATTCACTATTGAGACAGAGATAATTATGGAAAATAAAGACTGAAGAAAATTAAATTACAAACAAAAAATTGAATACTATGCAGCAAATATGACAACAAATCTTAGCACAGGTGAAATAACTAACAACGCACCATACTCAAAACTTTATCCACAAGTTATTCAAAAAAATGCCAAACCGCACCCTAAAGATCTTTTAGTTGTCCGAAAAGATAAAAATAGATCATTTTTCCGCAATATTAAAGATTTTTGAGGCAATCTTTTCTATAGAATTAGCAAGCTTTTCAAATTCAAAAAACGTCATGAATCTAGTATTGATATGCAAAGTTATATTGATGCAGCAAAAATTGATCACGTTTTAGGCGAAGATCTTAAAGTCGCTGCTGAAATTGAAGATATCTATTTAACTTTCAAAAATCCAGCCGATCCTAAAGAAAAAAACCTTGTTTTAAGAGGTCCTAGCCTCAAAATTTACGAAGGCAAAGTTCATGCAATCATTGGTGAATCTGGTTCAGGTAAATCAGTTCTTACTTCATTGCTTTATGGTCTTACTGGAAATAACTCAATTATTGAATCAGGTACTGTAAAACTTTATGGTCTTGAGGTACAAAATTTTAACCTTTTCAATTGAGAAAAGTCAAAATTAAGAGGCCGTATTGTCTCAGCAGTATTTCAAAACCCTCTTTCAATTCTTGATCCAACAATGAAAGTTGGAAACCAAATTATTGAAGGTATGCTAATCAACAATATTTGTAAAACACGTAAAGAAGCATACAATGAAGCAATAAAATACTTAAAATTAGCTAAAATCAACAACGCTGAGAGCGTAATGAAATACTATCCTCACGAACTTTCAGGTGGTATGATTCAACGTATTGCAATTGCTGCAATTATTAGTCTAAAACCTAAAATCCTAGTTATGGATGAGCCAACAACTGCACTTGATCCAACTGTTCAAGCACTTGTGCTTGACGTTGTACGAGAATTGCAACAAACATTCAAAATTGCAATTGCTTTCATTACTCACGACCTTGGAGTTGTAGCATCAATTGCTGAATTCATTAATATTATGTATGCTGGTCAAATTATTGAATCAGGTACTCGTGAAGAAATTTTAATGCACCCTCAACACCCTTATACATGAGGACTTATTGAATCAATGCCTGATTACAACAATGATGAAAGATTGAATGTTATTCGTGGAGCAGTACCTAGTTCACTAAACAAAATTAAAGGTGATGCATTCAGTGTGCGGAATGATTTTGCTTTAGCAAAAGACTTTGAAGAAGAATCAGATTTCTACTTTGTTTCTGCAACACACTATGTAAAATCAAGTCTTCTTGATCAAAATGCTCCTTTTTATGAGCCACCTAAAATAATCCAAAACCTTTGGAAACGTTATTTCAATCGACTTGAAAAAGCACATAACTACAACTATTTTGTTGATCAAGCAACCTACCAAAGCGATTTAGAGTCAATTAGCAAACACAATCAACACATTTTAGAAAGCAATATTAATCAAGAAAGCGAGCAAGAGTAATGGAACAAAATATTAAATATTATGTTGAAAATGGCTTAAGAGGCAAAAAGATTGCTCGTGCAATTCGTCCCGGAACTGAAGAAATGCTAAATTGTGTTGATAAAGAAGCTATTGTTAAAATTCGGAATATGGATGTTGTGTATGGTTATGGCGCTAAAGCATTTTATGCTTTAAAAGACTTAAATTTGAATGTTTATAAAGGCGAAGTTTTAGGCCTTGTTGGTGAGTCTGGTTCAGGTAAAACTACTGCAGGACGTGCAATTATTGGACTTACACCACATGCATTTGGCCAAATTCAAATACTTGATAGAATCATTCCAAAAAACCGTGAAAAAGTCAATCGTTGAAGCAAAAAAGGTAAAGAAATTATTGATTTTATGGTCAATAAAGTGCAAATGATTTTTCAAGATCCAACCAATAGCCTCAACCCTTTTAAAAACGTTGAAGCAATCATTGGCGAGGGTTTAACTAATGCAAAAAATTCACGTTATCTTTATTTATCAACATTAGATATAGACACATACATTGAACTCAATAAAAAACTTATTGCAATTAATCCTGATAAAGCTTTATCACAAGATTGCTGGCACGATCTACAAAATAATTGAGAAACTCTTGAATCACTTTATGAGTTTGTGTATATTGAAACATATGATAAATTTGTACAAAATTACTCACAAAAATTAACTTTAGAGCAATTTGAAGAACTTAAATTATTTATTGAAGAACGCAAAGCTTTGCGTGATCAAGAAGTTAAACTCAATGAAAAAGAGTGCAAACGAAAACTAATTATTGATATTCTAAAACAAGTAGGTCTTGATGAAACTGTTTTAAATAGATTCCCGCTTGAATTTTCTGGAGGGCAACAACAACGTGTTGGAATTTGTCGTGCAGTTGTACTTCAACCACAAATTATTATTGCTGATGAACCAATTAGTGCACTTGACGTTTCAATTCAAGCACAAGTTATCAATATTTTTAAAGAACTAAAAGAAAAATTCAATCTTACTATCATCTTTATTGCACACGATTTAAGAATGGTTGAATATATTTCGGATAGAATTGCTGTTATAAACAAAGGGACATTACTAGAAGTAGGTCCAACTAAATCAGTAATCCATAATCCTCACCACCCTTATACTCAATCACTTTTAGATGCAGTTCCATCAATTGAAGCTGAAAAAGGTTCTTTAGTTGGTAAAATTTATGATCCAACCATGCATGAATATGATATTCACAAGCAACCTAAATGACAAAAAATATCTGACCAACATTTCGTACTAGCTAGCGATCAAGAGATTGATACATTCATAGAAAACGCAAAAACTTACAAATCAAAATTCATTTAATATCAAAATGCCTTTAAGGCATTTTTTTGTTTTGGCATGTCTTTATTTACGGTATAAATGTGTTAATATACCTGAAAACAATGTATTTTAAATGTTGGATTATGAAACAAAAATATATTTTAGTTGTAATTTTAAAAACTACTATATAATTTGTATCTTAATTTTTAAGGAGTAAAACTAGAATGAAAAAACGCAAAATTTTTATTATTACTGGTTCAAGCATTTTGCTTGCAACTGCGGTTTTTGCAACTGCATTTACAACATTGAAATATAAACCTGAATCGGCGAGGCCAATAAGCATTGATCAAGTTGCTAAACCAATAGAATCACAACCTACACCAAACTCATTTGATGTATCTATACAAAATGACGAACAAACAAGCGCTCAAAACGAGAGCGATGATTCTTCATCAATATCAATTGACGACTTATTTCAAATCGATGAAAATGAAACCGCTGATTTAACCAGAAACAACATTGACCAAGATAATTCTTTGGTTATAGACAAAGACAGTGATGAAGCAAAATTTAAAACAATTGAATTACCTTCTGAGTTCGATAAGCCAATTGGTAAAGATAGAGACGGGTTCAGTATTCCAAGCGACAAAAATGATGAATTAATAAGCGAAAATACACAAAATACAGTGGTTAACGTAGTTTCTTTAATTGATGAAAAAATGTCTATAAAAGACAAAATTTTTAGTTCTACTCCATACAATACATTAGATATTTTTTCTTCAAAAGAAGACAAAATATCTCACAATATAACAACCAATCAAGACATCATAATAAAAAGCAATCAAAACTTTGAGATTTATACTCAAGCAACACACAAAGTGTTAGCAAGTTTAGAAGATTTATTGAATACTACAAAAATTGATAATCTTAAAGACGCAAGCGAAATAAAAGAAAGATTTAAAAGAGAGTTAGTTAATTTAATCAACCAAAGAAGAAGTGCAAACCTCACTAGATTAGCAAACAAAGAAGAAATTGAGTTATTCTTCAACGAGTTTACGCAATTAATAAACACAGATGTAAAAAATGTAATTGATTGAGTGAATAAATTAAGTGTTGCTGATTTAAGCTCTAATTTAAATAAAGTGCTTACTACAAATTTTGATAAGACAAATTTGCACAACTTACTAAACGAATTTGTTGAATATTATAACCAACAAAAACAAATTACAATTTCTCGTGTTAAAGACAGACTTTCTCATTTAAGCGCAACAAATAATAAAGAGAATGAAATGACATGAGCTGAGGGTCAATACTATGTTGAATTTAAGGATAAATTGCAAAATTCAACAGATATTTCATTAGATTTGGTTGAAGAATTAGAAAAAGATTTTATCTTTGGGCGTTATTATGATTCAAGAAGATTACACACATCGCTTGACACACTGGAATTTATGATTAAATTAATCAACGAAAATCGTGAAAAACAGAAAAAATCAAAATTAGACTCCTGAAAATATGAAAGACTAATTAATGATTTTAGATTTCATGGAAAAGCAAATAGGGTAAATGTTGCTTTTTGGCATAAATTCAATAAAAACTATGAAACTTATAGCGACAAAGACAAAAATAGTAGAACATTAGACGATTTCGCTCTTTTATGAAGTCAAATTAATAGTAAATCAAATAGTGAAATGCAACAAATTTTCAATGCAGGCTTGCAATGAGATTCAGTGCCATATAGTAATGTAGCATCTCTAAAATTTGGTGATTTTAAACACAACAATCAAAATAATGTTATAGATAAAGCATTAAATTTAGCAAAACAATATCAAGGTTGAAGCAACATTGAAGAAATGTATAATGCAGTTGACCAAATTACCAGTGTAGGACTAGGTGATTTTGTTAAAGATAAAACACGTTCAACTTCGGGTTATTATTCATTTATCAATACATATTCTTATCTATACAGACACAATAAATTTATTAAGCAAGCATTTGACCAAGGTGCTAAAGCATATGAGACACTTGGAAATAAAACAATAACTCTAAAAGACATTCAAAAATAGCATAGTTAGATCTATGCTATTTTTTTCAAAAGTACTCAAAAATGAGTATATTCGTAAATTCTCCTCAATAAAGTTGCTAATTTTGTGGTTCTTAGCATCAAGATAAAACCAACAAGTTAATATATTGAACATCAGTATTTTTAAGCAATGTAAAAATACTAGTATTTTTACATTTTCAAACACAAAAATTAAGTTTCTAACTATCATTTTATAAAAAAAGAAAGGAAAAAATGAAGAAAAGCGATATCTTATTTTCAAAATATTTTGAAGACTGAATAAACATATATAAAAAAGGTTCAATAAGAGATGTTAGTTTTCAAAAATATATTCTTACTCTCTCATGAGTTGTTAGACTCGCACCAGAATTAAAACTCCGCGACCTTGATCGAATGAGTTATCAAAAAATCTTAAATGATTATGCGCTCGAACACGAGAGACAAACAACAATGGACTTTCATCACCATTTAAAAGGTTGCATTTTAGATGCTTTAGATGATGGTATTATTCCAGTTAATCCAACTCGAAAAGTAGTCATTAAAGGTAAAAATCCACGACCTAAAAAACCTAAGTATATAAGCCAATTTGAGTTGCAATTGTTGATAAAGTCTTTACATTTAGGCGATAAGATTTCAATGGATTGACTTATTTTGCTAGTTGCAAAAACAGGTTTAAGATACTCAGAAGCATTGGCCATCACACCTGAAGACTTCGATTTTACTAAACAAACATTGAATGTTTCTAAAACCTGAAACTACAAAGAACACGGTGGATTTAGTCCAACAAAAAATAAGTCATCAATTAGAAAAATACCTTTAGATTGAGTAACTATCAATCAATTTAATGGTTTAGTTAAAAATGCTGAGCCAAATAAACCTATCTTCGTAATCAAAGAAAAAATCTATAACTCAACGGTCAATGATTTGCTATTTCGTCGTTGTGCTGAAGCTAAGATTCCACTTATCTCAATTCATGGACTAAGACACACTCATGCCTCGTTGCTTTTGTATGCAGGTGTGAGTATTGCTTCAGTTGCTAAACGACTAGGTCATGCATCGATGAACACAACTGAACGTATATATCTACACGTTATAAATGAATTAGAAAACAAAGATATAGATCTTGTTATGCGTTCAATATCAACACTTAATTAATACAAATTTGAGTACGAAAACACACATTTTTGTGTAAAAATGTGTGTTTTCATATTCAATGATGTATTTTTAATTATTGTCTGTTTCTTTTGTCACGCATTGAATAGATAAATTCTTCAATATGTGATCTAATGTGGTGTTTTTTAACTTTTTTAGGATTAATATCTTTGATATTAGCAATATATTGTTTTGTTGCTTCATTAAGTGAGTTATCTAACAATTCGTCTAAGCGACCATAACTGTTTAATTCATCATTTGAATTAATTATTTCTTTAAGCTTGTCGTAGTTGAGTTTGAAAGCATTGCAAATTTCTTCAATTTTTGAATTTTCTTCACGTTCAATTTCTTTTTGCAATTCTGCTTGGAAGTCGATAGTGTTTGGAACAATTCCATTAAATTGTAATTTAATGTTATTGAGAACATTACGAGCAATTTGTGCTTTTCATTTAGGCATTTTAGCAAATTCATTCTCTATTTCAGCAGCATTAACATTTTCATTTATGATTAATTTTTGAAGGTACTTGTAGTCAATATTTTCTTGAGCAGTATCAACAATATCTGTAAATGCATTGTAGTCTTCATCTATTTCGATGTTATCATATTCATTAGTACTGATGTCTGTTTCTCTTATTTTTTCGCGATTGATATCGCGTAATCTTGCATTAATTTTTGAAATATCATCACGAGTGAATTGCAATTTGTCAGCATTGTTTTCTCATGTAAAACCTTTGAGTTTAATGCAGTTTATATATTTGTGTATTTTGTAGTGATTTAAAACAATTTTTTTAACTTGACCTTTGTACAATATAAAGTCGTCAGAATCGCTAGGATCAACATCTAAAATATCTTCAAAGTTAGCATAACCTCATTGTACAAAAATACCTTTGATTACCTTAAATGCTTCATTGAGCTTGTTATAGAAATCGTTAATATCTTTGACTTGAACCTCATTTAAATTAGCTTCAGCATAGATTTTGAATGCTTCACGAGTGTTGAATTTCATTGTGTTCGGCATACGGTAATAAACAACTTTACCAAACGGCTTTGTTGATTCGTCAAGAATTCGATTGGTTCGTGATATTGCTTGGATTAGGTTTTGATATTGCAATGTTTTGTCAAAATATATTGTGTTAATATATTTTGAATCAAAACCAGTAAGCATTTGATTTACAACAATTAGCAAGTCAAGACGTTCATTTTTATATTCATTGCTATTCAATTTAACATAATTATATTTGCGCGCTAATCTACTTGCTAGATCTTTTTTGAAATCTGCATGTGTTTCAAATTTTCAGTTTGTATTGAAGTCTTTGTTGTATTGAGCAATAACTGCTTCAATGTTATCCCTACGTGTTTCAAGTTTTTCATACTCATTTGCTTCGCGATCAAGTGTAGGATCATAAAGTAGTGTAAATTTAAAATCGGCAGGTTTTAAAGGATTTTGGTTGATTATTTCAAAATATTTAATTGCTTCTTCAATTTTACTTGTGGCTAAAATTGCACTAAAGTTTCTTGCTCCACTTCTGTTGTGTCATAATTTGAGCATATCAACTACAAGTGCATTTTTAAACTCATCTGTATCGTAGAATCCTCTTTCTTTAAGTTCTGCTTCAAATTCAGCATTTTGTTCATAATTTTCATCAAGATTGCATTTTTTGAAACAATCATATGTGTTAATTAATTCTATTTCATTGTCTGCTAACTTAGGTCTAATTTGTTTGAATGCATTTTTGTGAAATCTAAAACATAATGAACCGCTTGAGATAGGTTAGTTTAATTGTAAATGTTATATCATGTTTGTTAAAAATAACTAACAAGATTTTGATTTTAATACCGTTATTTGATAGTTTTTTTTG
>NZ_SMDN01000010.1 GCF_006546935.1 Mycoplasmopsis mucosicanis | reverse complement strand
CGCTAAGAACAAGTTCTTCGCTCGACATGCATGTATTAGGCACACAGCCAGCGTTCATCCTGAGCCAGGATCAAACTCTCGAAAAAATTGACTTCGTCATGGTTTTGTATCTAGTTTTCAAAGAACAATATTTGCAACTCACAAATAAGTTGCTCATTAATGATACTATAAAATAATTATTTTCAAAACATTTTTTTAATTTTTTTTAAGTATTTTTTGTATCAAGAAGCGTGTTTTAAGCGCTGATATAAATATACATTATTTGCAGAATTTTCAAAACATTTTTTTATTTTTTTTGCAGTGCGCTTAAACATTGAATTTAAGGGGGTAAATGACAAAAAAAGCAAGCAGAATGCTTGCTTAAATTAAAGAAAAATTAAAGTTGTATAAATTTTCCACCAGCTTTTTCAATAGCATCAATTGCGCTTTGAGAAGCTGAATGTGCATAAACATTTAATGCTTTGCTTAATTTACCATTTCCAAGAACCTTAACAGGAAGATTTCTTTTGATTAAATTAGCTTCAATTAGAGTTACTAAATCAACAGTGTCATTAGCGTTAAATCTTTGTTCTAAATCTTTAAGGTTAACCACTTGATATTCAACGTGGTTAACGTTTGTAAATCCTCTTTTACCAATACGACGGAATCAAGGAGTTTGTCCCCCTTCAAATCCTGGACGGTGTCCATGTCTTTTATTTTGACCTGATTGACCTTTTCCGGCTTGTTTACCTTTACCAGCAGCATGTCCACGACCTACACGGTGTTTGTCTTTACGTGACCCTGAGGTTGGTTTTAATGATTGTAATGTTGTATTCATTATTTCTCCTATAAAAAATTAAGTTAATGAAAGAAAAGTACTTTTGAAAATCAATGTTTCAAGTTGCTTAACTAATCAATGTGCTTAATTATAATAAGTCTTTAACTTCTTTACCTCTGATGTCAGCAATTTGTTCAGCAGTGCGCATTTGACATAATGCTTTAAAAGTTGCTCGCACGATGTTTGCTTTTGAACGTGAACCGTAGGTTTTTGAATATAGGTCAGTATAACCAGCTAATTCTACAACAGCACGAACTGTTGAAGAAGCAACAATACCAGTACCTTTTGCAGCAGGTTTAATTAACACTTTTGAAGCCAAGAACTTAGCTTGGTTTTCATGTGGTACTGTACCTTTAATTACAGGAAGAGTAATTAAATTGTTTTTAGCATCTTTAACTGCTTTTTTAATTGAGTCAGGAACTTCATTTGCTTTTCCATGACCAAAACCTACTCTACCTTTTTTATCACCTACAACTACATAAGTTGAGAATGAAAATCTACGTCCACCTTTAACAGTTTTTGAAACTCTTGAGATTGCGATAACTTTTTCGCCAAATTCATTAGCAACACTTTCTTGTGTTTTACGTGGTTGACGACGGGCTTTTTCGTCTTTAGATGCTTTATTTAAAGGTTTTTTAGCTAGAGGTTTAACTTGGTCTTTAGTAGAAGGTCTTGAAGATTTTTTAATTTCTGGAGTTTTAGCAACTTCTTTAGTTGCACTTGCTTGTGTTTGTGTTTCTTGATTCATTAGAATTTAACTCCTTTAGCATTTGATCTAACCGCTTCAGCAAAAGCTTTAACACGTCCATGGTAAATGTAACCTGAACGATCAAAAACAATTTCTGCAATGTTTAATTTAGTAATTTTAGCAGCCATTTCTTCACCTGCTTTTTGAGCAGATGCAATATTTCCATGGTATTGACCTTTAGAAAGTGTTGAAACACTTGCTAATGTAACACCTTTAGAGTCGTCGATTAATTGAGCATAGAAGTTTTGGTGTGATTTAAATACGCAAAGACGAGGTTTGGTTGAAGTACCAATGATTGATTGACGTTCACGTAAGTGTTTTTTGTGACGTGCTTGATTTCTTGATAAAATAGCCATATTTTAATCCTTTCAAAACTACTTAGCAGCAGTTTTCCCTTCTTTACGACGAATAACTTCATTTGCGTATGCAATACCTTTTCCTGAGTAAGGACTAGGTTTTCTTTTTGCTCGAACAATAGCTGCGAATTGACCAACGCTTTCTTTAGAAATTGAACTAAGGTTAATTTCAGTTGGTTTAGGTGTTTCAACTTTAACATCAGCAGGAATATCTAGCAATTCAAGGTGTGATTTACCAACAGCTAATTCTAATTGTTTACCTTTAAGAGTAGCTTTGTAACCTACCCCTTTGATTACTAAATCTTTTTTAAATCCAACGCTTACACCAGTTAGCATATTTGCAATAAGTGCATTGGTTGTACCATGAAGTTGTTTAGTTGCTTTTAATTCATTTGCTCTAAGTGTACTAATTTTGTTGTCTTCAATTTTGATGGCAATAAGTGGTGAAAAGTTTGCTTCCAAAGTACCTAATTTACCTTTTGCGCTAAATTTTGTACCTTCAAGACTAACTTCAACACCAGCAGGAATAGTTAAGATTCTGTTTCCAACTCTTGACATACTACTCCTCCTTATCAAATGATGGCAATAACTTCACCGCCAACATTTTCCTTACGTGCTTGTTTTTCTGTCATCATTCCTTTTGAAGTTGAAATGATTGCTGTTCCATAACCTGATAATACAGTTGGTAAATCTTGTGCAGAAGAATAAACTTTTAGACCTGGTTTTGAAATACGTTTGAAATCAATAATAGCTCTTTGATTTCCTTTATATTTAAGAACAACTTCTAAAACTTTATCTACACCTGTGCCTTTAACGTTCAATGCTTGGATGTAACCTTCAGCTAATAAAATGTCTAGAATTTTGGCTTTTTTGGTTGAAAAAGGAATATCTACTGTTTTGAATTTTCTTTGGTTGGCGTTTTTAATACGCACAATCATGTCTGAAATAGGATCGGTTATAAACATAATTATCAACTCGCTTTCTTGTAGCCTGGTATTTGGCCTGCGTGTGCTTTAACACGGAAGCAAATACGGCAAATTTTGAATTTTCTTAAAACAGCATGTGGACGACCACAAATTTCACAACGTGTGTAAGCACGTGTTGAGAATTTAGCGTGTTTTTTTTGTTTAGCTTTTAACGAAACTTTCGCCATTATTTATCTCCTTTTACAAATCTCATACCAAGTAATTCTAAAAGTCTTTTAGCTTCAACATCTGAATTTGTTGAGGTTATTAATTGAACGTCTAGACCTTTAATTTTTCTAATTTTGTCAAAATCAATTTCAGGGAAAATGATTTCTTCTTTGATTCCTAATGAGTAATTACCTCTACCGTCAAATGCTTTAGGATTAGCACCACGGAAATCACGAATACGAGGCATTGCGATGTGAATTAATTTTTCTAAAAAATCTCACATTTTTTCACGACGAAGAGTAACTTTACCCCCCATTGGCATGCCTTCTCTAAGTTTTCATGAGGCATTTGATTTTCTAGCAACAGTTTGGAAAGGTTTTTGACTAGAAATTAATGTTAGCTCGTTTAATACTTCTTCAATTGCTTTTGAATTTGTTACTTCTCTACCAGCGGTCATATTTAAAACAATTTTTTCAAGACGTGGTACTTGCATAATTGATTTGAATTTAAATTCTTCTTTTAGTGCAGGCACAACTTTTTCTAAATAATGTTTTTTAAGATTCATGATTAATATTCCTTATTAGTTTTCTTGATAATTCTTATTTTTTGACCATCTTTGTTAAGTGAATAACCTATTCTTGAAACAACTGGAGCTTGTGTTTTTGATCCTTTTTTTGCAATAACTGCAACATTTGAAGCGTGAATTGGACCTTCTTGTTTTTTAATAGCACCATCTTGACCTCTACCTGGTTTTTGGTGTTTTACTTGCATGTTTACATCTTTAATATAAACTGTATTGTTTTTAGCATCAACTTTGATAATACGACCTTGTTTTCATTTGTATGAACCAGAAATAACTACTACTTCATCATTTTGTTTAAATTTCATTTTCATAGGTAGTCCTTTCTATAAAACTTCAGGAGCAAGAGAAACTATTTTTAAATAGCCTTTGTCTCTAAGTTCACGAGCAACTGGTCCAAAAACACGTGTTCCTCGCATTGATTTATCTTCTTTAATGATTACAACTGCGTTGTCATCAAATTTGATGTGTGATCCATTAGGTCTTTTAACACCATAACGGCTTCGAACAATAACTGCTTTAACAACTTGGCCTTCTTTAACAGCACCATTAGGTAAAGCTTTTTTTACAGAACAAACAATAATATCGCCAATGTTGGCTGTTTTTTTTCTTGAGCCACCTAAGACTCTAATAACACCAACTTCTTTAGCACCAGAGTTATCAGCAACTTTTAATTTAGATAATTCTATAACCATAACTATTCATCTCCATGTTGCGCTTTATGTTTAATATCAACTAAACGGAAGTGTTTTGTTTTTGATAAAGGACGAGTTTCCATAATAGTAACAATGTCACCAAGTGAAGCTAAAAGTTTTTCATCATGTACTGCAAAACGTTTTACTACTCTATAACGTTTTGAGTATAAATTATGTGAACGGTAGCTTTCTACTTCAACAAAAATGGTTTTATCGCCTCGAACAGAAGTAACTTTTCCAGTTAGGGTTTTACGAGTTGTTAATCTTTGCATTATTTAACTCCTTTAATTTGGTGTAGTGCTGTTAAACATTTTGCGATGTCTTTTTTGATTGCTCTGATTTTGTGTGATTGGTCTAATTGACCTGTTGCATTTTTAAAACGAAGGGTAAATAATTCAGCTTTAAGGTCAACAATAAGTTTGTTTAATTCTTCTGCCGATTTAGCTTTGATATCTTTAAATAACATTATTGACCTCCTTGTTGTGTTTCATCTTTAGTAACAATTTTTCATTTAACTGGTAGTTTGTGACCACCTAAACGAAGAGCATCGCGAGCTATGTCTTCTTTAACACCTGAAACTTCAAACATCATTGTGTTTACTTTAACAGGTGTATATCATTTTTCAGGGCTACCTTTACCAGAACCCATACGAACACCAATAGGTTTTGATGTTTTTTGGAAGTGAGGGAAGATTCTAATAAAAACTTGTCCTTCACGACCCATACGACGTGTAATAGCAATACGAGCAGATTCAATTTGGCGTGCATCAATTCATGCAGAGGTTATTGCTTGCAAACCGAATTCACCAAATGAAACTGTATTTCCTCTATGTGCTTTACGTTTGTCGTGGCGTAATAAGAAAGGTTTACGGTATTTAGTTCTTTTTGGTTGAAGCATTATTTTTTACCCCTTTCCAATATTTCGCCTTTAGAAATTCAAACTTTAACACCAATAGCACCATAAGTTGTACGTGCAGTAGCGTGTGCATAGTCTACATCTTGACGTAAAGTGTGTAATTTCATTTCGCCCCGTGAATATCCTTCAGTACGGGCCATATCAACACCATTTAGTCGGCCTGAAACTGCAGTTTTAATACCTTTAGCTCCAGCTTTCATAGCGTCATTAATTATGTATTTTTGTGCAATTCTAAAGCTTTCACGGTTTTCAAGTCTTATTGCGATTGCTTCAGCAGCTAAACGAGCATTAAGTTCTGGTTTAGCAATTTGCACTACTTGTAAGCTAATATCAAGTTTTTTATCACTTACTTTTAAGAATTTGTGAAGTTGTTTTTTTAGTGCTTCAATGTTAGCACCATTTTCCCCTAAAATTTTTGCAGCACTAGCTACATGTAGAAATACTGTAACTTTGTTTGCTTGAGTTCTTTTGATTTCCACTTTACCAAGTTGGTATTTACGTACTAATTTATTGAAGAATTTGTAGATTTTGTCATCTTGCACTAATAATGAACCAAAGTCATTTTTTTCTGCGAATCATGTTGTATTGAGTTGTTTTGTGATTCCATAACGGAAACCATTTGGATTAACTTTTTGTCCCATATTTGTGCCTTCCTTAATTTCTTTCTTCCAAAACTACTGATAAATTAGATGTACGTTTGAAAATTGAGAATGCTCTACCTTGTGAGTGAGGTTGAAATCTTTTTAGTGTTGGACCTTCATTAACTATAACTTCTTTAACAAATAATTTTGATGCGTCCATTCCATGGTTGTTTGTTGCATTAGCAATAGCTGAATCGATTAGTTTAATAAATAATTGTGCTGATTTTTTGTTTGTGTTGTAAAGAATACCTAATGCTTCGCGTACGCCTTTGCCTCTAAATAGAGCAGCTACTAAAGCAGCTTTACGCACTGAAACACGTTGGATTTTAATGTGAGCTTTTGCTTGTTGCATTATTTTTTACCTTTATCAGCACCATGACCTGTGTAGTTACGTGTAGGTGAAAATTCCCCTAGTTTGTGTCCTACCATGTCATCTGTTACATAAACATCGATAAAGCTTTTACCATTGTGAACTTGGAATGTTAGACCAACAAAACTTGGAAAGATGGTTGAACGTCTTGATCAAGTTTTGATTGGTTTTTTAGGAGCTTTGCCTTCAACAATAGCATCTACTTTTTTAAGTAAATGGTCATCTGCAAAAGGGCCTTTTTTAAGACTACGAGCCATTATTTAGCATCCTTTCTTCTTCTTAGAATCAATTTGTTTGAAGATTTTTTAGTTTTTCGAGTTTTAACACCAAGTGCTTTTTTACCTCATGGAGTAAGAGGTGATTTACGTCCAATTGGTTGTTTACCTTCACCACCACCATGAGGGTGATCTACAGGGTTCATTACTGAACCACGTACAGTTGGACGAACACCTTTGTATCTATTAACACCGGCTTTACCAATATTAACAAGTAAGTGTTCTTCATTTCCTACTTCACCAATAGTTGCACGACAACGAGCTAAAATACGACGTGTTTCGCCTGATTTTAGACGAAGAACAACATATTTACCATCATCATCTTTACCAAGAATTTGAGCACTTGTACCAGCAGAACGAGCAATAATTCCGCCACCACCTGGTTGCATTTCAATATTGTGGATTAATGTACCTTCAGGAATTGCTGAAAGTGGTAAGCAGTTTCCTACTAAAATGTCAGCATTGTCTCCTGAAATAACACTTTGACCTACTTTAAGGCCTTTAGGGGTTAAAATGTATCTTTTTTCTCCATCAGCATATGCTAATAATGAAATATTAGCTGAACGGTTTGGATCATATTCAATTGATTTAACCACTGCTGGAATATTATCTTTATTACGTTTGAAGTCGACTAATCTGTAAAATCTCTTTACACGGCCACCTTTATGTCTTACAGTAATTTTACCTTGGTTATTACGACCAGAGTTTTTTTTCAAAATTACTAGTAATGATTTTTCAGGAGAATGTCCTGAAAGGTTTGCGTTGTAGTCTAGAGATGACATATTACGACGACCATTTGTAGTTGGCTTGTAATGTTTAATTGCCATTGTCATATCTCCTTGCTTAAAAATATTCGAGGAATTTTGTCTTTTAAGCAGCTACTTAAATCCTCTATTTTTCCGCTTTTGTTTCTTTTGCGGCTTTTTTTGCTTTTTTAGCAGCAATTTTTTCTGCTAATTGAGCTTCTTGAGCACTGTCAGCTTCTTTAGTTGCTTTAACTTTTGCAGCTTTTGCTTCTTTTTTAGCTTCATCTTGTGCTTCAGTTTCATTTGGATAGTAGACAATTGTGTCACCATCTTTTAATGTAACGATTGCTTTTTTATAACGATTAGTAAAACCGTTAAAACGTCCTACTCTTTTAGCTTTTTTGTCAACTTTAATTGTATTTACACTGATTACTTTAACTTGGAAAATAAATTCAACTGCTTGTTTGATTTGGAATTTATTTGCGTTGTAGTCAACTTCAAAAGTGTATTTGTTTTGTTTCTGTAAATTAGATGTTTTTTCAGTTAAGATAGGTTTATGAATAACTTGAGTTAATTCCATTAGTTAGCTCTCCCTTCAAAAACTTTTAGTCCATTTTCAGATAACACCAATACATCAGCTCAAATTAAAGCTTCAACTGTTACAGAGTTAGGTTTAATTACAGCAACGTTAGCAACGTTTGATAATGATCTTCAAACAGTATCATTGTCAGAAACTACTAAAACATGTTTTACATGAGTTAGGTTCATTTTTGCTAGTTTTTCAACAGCTTGTTTAGTTGAAATTGCACTTAATTCAAAGTTGTCAATTACAACTGCTTTATCTTTAGCTAGAAGAGTTAAAGCACTTAAGAATGCTGCTCTTTTTGCTTTTTTGTTTACTTTAAGATTGTAATTTCTTTCAGTACGAGGACCAAATGCTCTACCACCACCTACTCAAATTGGTGATCTAGTTGAACCAGCACGAGCACGACCTGTCCCTTTTTGTCTTCAAGGTTTTTTACCACCACCACTTACTTCAGCACGTGACTTAACTGAGTGGTTTCCTTGACGTTTTGAAGCTCTCTCAGAAAGAATTGTGTCAAAAATTGCTTGTTCATAGATTTTTTCTAAACCAAATACTGCAGCAGGTAATTTTGAATTATCAAAATTGAATTTTGCTTCAGGATCAACTTTAGCAACTTTTGCTTTTTTAGCTGTTGTTTTAGGAGCTTTAGGTTCAGCAACATCAACTAATTTTTGTTCATTCAAGAATTGAATTGATTCTTCTTGAGAAACAGCATTTTTTTCTAGAGTTTCAATAATTGTTTCAACTTTTGTTGAAGCAATAGAACCAGAATATTTTCCATTTCTGTGGAATCAAACACGTGATTCACCATCTAGAAGTGCTGCTTGTTTTTTAAATTCTTCTAAGCCTTCTTGAAATGTTTTGAAGTTTTGGAATTCTTTAACACCATATTTTTTCAAGTTGAATGAGATGTTTCTTTGTTTATCAAATTTTTCTGATAAGTAGAATTTGTGCATTGCCATTATTTATCTCCTTCACCTGCTTGTGCTTGTGCTTCAGCTTCTAGAATAAGTGGTTCTAGTTCACTTGAATGCATTCCAACTTTAACTTCAACATTTACTTTTTTAGCTCTTTCAAGAAGCTCGTTCATTTTAAGAACTTCATCAACGTCAACTAACACAACAGGTTTGTGACTTGGTAGTCCTTTGATTGCTTCTTTAACAATAACTAAAGATTTTTTAGGTCCTGGAATTGAACCTTTAACAAGAATGTAGTTGTTTGTTGTATCAACTTTAACAACTTCAAGGTTTTGAACAGTTGTTTGAACTGCTCCTAAGTGACCTGGCATTGTCATACCTTTAAACACTTTGTTACCAGCGATGTCCCCTAGTGAACCAGTTTGTCTAACAGGTTGACTTCCACCACCACCACCGTGTGATTTAGGTCCGATGTGTTGGTTTCATCTTTTAATTGTTCCAGCAAATCCTTTACCTTTTGAAATTCCTGTAACATCAACAAGTTGTCCTGATGCAAAAATATCAGCTTTAACTTCTTGACCTAATTCATAGCCTTCCATGCCACGAATTTCTTTAATGTAGCGCTTAGGTGTTGTGTTTGCTTGTTTAAATTGACCAGCTAAAGGTTTATTTACTGCATTAGCTTTTAACTCTTCAACAGCAAGTTGAGTTGCAACATACCCGTTTGCTTGTTGAGTTAAAACTTTAGTCACAACATTTGGTTTAACTTCGATTACTGTAACCGGTACTGCAAGACCTTCTTCAGTAAAGATTTGAGTCATACCAACTTTACGTCCTAAGATTCCTTTCATAATTTTCCTCCACGTTTATTAACGACCATTGCTTCTTTTGAAGTTGGATTTTTATTCTGTTGTTATTTTGCTAATTTGAACACCAGCAGGGAATTCAAATCTGCTAATTTGATCAATTGTTTTTTTGTCAGCATCAATTAAAGTAACGATTCTTTGATGCACTCTAGCTTCGAATTGTTCACGAGATTTTTTGTTAATGTGAACTGATCTTAGTATTGTAACTACATGACGACGAGTAGGTACAGCTACTGGACCTGAAAACTTAACATTGTTTTTTTGAGCTATTTCAACTATTTTTTTAGCTGCAAAGTCAAGTTGTTCATATTCAAAAGCTTTTAACTTGATATTAATTTTACTCACGTTGTCTCCTTTGTTCATAAGCGAACATACTCCACATAAATTTCTTAGAAAGTCCTCAACAACTCATGGCCTTCTAACAACCTCATGCTTCACCGTATAGTTGCTTTAATATTCTACTATAAAATTAAAATTTGCAAAATAAATATTTAAGTTTTTTTGGAGTGTGAAACACCAATAAGGGTTGTTATTAAAAAACGCATTTTTGCGTGGTTTTTACGTGCTTTATGCACTTTTTATTTCTGCCTTATAAATCAATATATTTTAAAGCCTTATAACACATCCACAAAAATTCAACAATTTTTTTGATACACCAAAAAGAGTTGTTGAATTTTTTTACTTATTTTTCTTTATCTTTATACCTAATTTATTCACTAAAAATGCCTATATATAATAAGGTAGAAAGCCTTTAAATAAAATTTTGTGGACTTTAAGGCTGCAAGGAATTTAAAAAACTCATCGTTTTAGCGATGAGTTTTAAATGATTATTAGTTTGAAGGTTTAATATCATTAAATTCAAAGATGTCAATACCTGTATTATAAACGGGAAGGAGTTTTGAGGTAGCGGCTTGTTGTTGTTTTTTAATTTCTTCGCCTGATGTTGAAGAAGTTGAAATGTATTTACCTGCGATACGTGAGTTTGCGATTCAGAGTTTGTTGCTTTCGAGTTGAGTAGCACTACCAGTTCCGTTGTTTTGAGCACTCATTTCAGCAAATTTTGCTCATTTTTCAGTTGTTCCTCATAAACTTTGATTATCGGCTAAATATTGAGCAAATTCATGGTCAGATCATTTTTTATTATAACCACTTGTAGGTAATTCTTTTTCATATTTAGAATCATTTAATGACTTATGTTTTACAACATTATACATTTCATAATTAGTTACGAATAAACTTATATCTTTGGTATTTGTATCAAAATCAATACCAAATCTAATTGTAACTAGTGCAGCGGAAGGCATGGTTTTGGTTGCATCGACATCACCAGCATCAACTCCACCACCTGTAACTTTGTGAATAAAATTACCATTGATGTTAGCATTACTACGTCCAACAAAAAGTGTGGTAGGCATAATAATTTGAGCTTCTATTTGATTATCACTAGCAATACTTAAAAGAATAATTTGCTTATCATTTTGACCTAAATAGTTTGATGCATCTTGATATTGCGCATATCCTGGAAGAATAAATTTAAGTTTAAGATTAGAATTGTTGTAATCTGATTCTTCAGTTTTATTACTTGAACCATTACCACTATTAGAATACTTAATAACTTTTTTGGTGTGGTGATTAAATGCAACTCGAGTAACGTTTCCTTCAAGTCCTGCGGCTTGCTTGAATTTTTGAATGAATTTAGTTTTAGCCGCTTCAGCTTCATTTACATCTCATCCTAATTCTTTAGCATTAGCCACTTTTTGTTTAGCATCATAACCAAATTTATCTTGAGACGTACCGTTATCACTTGGAATAAAGAATATACGGTTAGATTTTTGTTCTAATTTAATTTCGTTAGCTGTTGTAAATGTAGCTTCTATTGTTTTTTCAACACTAAATCCATTATAGTTATCAAAAATGTTTAAGTTAGTTGGTTTGTATTCATATTTAACTTTAAATTGAATTGTTTTTTGTGATTCGTTTTGAGTTTTGATTGTAAATCATTTATCAGTTGAAGTTTCTTTTACGAGTTTAGCACGGACATTAACTGGGTTAAATTTGTAAGAATTATCTAATTTAGTACCTGTAAATGCACTAAATGAATCTAAAAATCTTTGGTGCTCTGTGAAGTCAAATTCACTTGGATTGTTTGTGAAATTATTCTCAATTGCATCAAATTCTTTTTCAAAGTGTTCTAGGATGATTCCGCTTTTTACACTTGCAGATGTAGTAGATATCAATTTAGTTAATTGTGCATTAAATCCGTTACTTTGATCGCTTGAATTCAATGCATCATAAAAGTCATAGAATTTAGTTAAATATGTTTCAATTTTTTCTTTGCTTAACGATAAATAATTGATTGTTGTATAACCACCATTACCTGTGCTTTCACTAGTTTTGGTAATATCATTATGAGCATTTTTAGCCAAATCATAAAGTTTTTTATACTCTGCTTTAATTTCGCTAGTATCATGGCTTGCATCTTTAAATACAAATTTAAGCACCTCATCAACATTTTCACGTTTAGTTAAGCTTGCTTCAATTTCTTCTTTTAGTATTTCTACAAATCTATTATATTCGTCATAGAAAGTTCTAAGTTCTACAGTAGTTTTTGATATGTTGCTAATTAAACTAAAATCTTTTAGATTTATGATTTTATTAGTAAGTTCATCTGATTTAGATTTTAATGCATCGAAAAGTAGTTTAGAATGCGATAGTTTAGCAAGCTCAAAAATGGTTTTGCCACCACTTGTCATTTTTTTCATGTTTGCATCATAAAATGCATTAACTAGTGCACCTACTTTATTAGTAACTATATCATCAATTTCATTTTTTAAATTATCACTGAATTTTTTAAATTCGTTATTAACACTGTTTATTAATGTTTTATTTCGTGTAAGAAACTCTTTAGCAAACTCTTTTCCACCAATAGCACTAAATTCTTTTAATGCTGCGTCGTCTAGTTTATTAGCATTCAAAAAGGCTTCTGATTCTTCTTTTGATTTTTTAACTTCATTAAATGCGTTTTTTGAAATTTTAGTTCAAAGAAGATCTGGATTAAGTTCACTAATTAAGTTTGATACATTATTGAATTTTTCATGAAGTAGTTTTTGTTGCTCTTCATAAGTTTTTCTTACTTGTTTATCTGTTGCTTTAATTACTTTTGCAAACAACTGATTATATTTATTAATCGTATCAATTGGATTGCTTGCTGGATCATTAATATTGAATGAAGCAATTTCTGCAACAACATCGCTAAATTCTTTTACTAGTTTATCAGCTTCATTTCCATTTGGATTAATTGCACTATTAAGTGCATTTACTTTTTGACGTAACTCATCTCTAGTAGATAATTTTGAATCGAGAAGAAGTTTGATTGTGTTTTTGATTCCTTCGATAATAGTTGAACGTTGATCAAAGTTTGAATCAGAAGCATTTTTAATTAATTCTTTAGCTTTGTTGATTAAATCAGCTAGTTTACTGTAGTGTTCAAGTGATTTTGCTGATGAAACTTTTTCACCATCAACGTCATCATTGGTGTCAAGCACACGTTCAGCTCTAGTGAGTGAGGTGTTTAATTCTTTAGCTAACTGATATACATATTCAATTGAGTCTGTGGTTTTTGTATTTTTGTCTAAATATTTAGCACCTACATCTTCAAATTGTTTTGCTTGTGTGTCATCATTAAATGCGATAGCATCAAGTTCTTTTTTGAATGCTTCGAATTTTTGATTTAAGTATTCTTTTTCTTTAGCATCAAGGTCAATATTGTTTTCAATTTCATTTCTTATATCACCAGAGCGTTTGAAAACATCAAGTCTAGCGTTGTGTAAATCAATGATTTTTATAGCTTTGTCTATTTCATTTTTGCGTTGTGCTAAATCTGTTTTTGAAGGTATTTCTTTAGTTAAAATTGCACTATATTCATTAAGTTTAGATATTAACAATTCTTTTTTATCTTTAATATCACTGTTAAGTGGCTGCAATTTATTAGTTATTTGTCTTATGGCATTAATTTTGTTGAACAATTTTACTTCATCGTTAATTAAATCACGTAAAACCGTAATTTTTTCATTAATTTGGTTTATCTGTTCAGTAGAATTTGCATCTGATGTCGAGGTTTCAAGCATTTCGATACGACTTTCAAGACTGCGTCCATATTGACTTGACAATCCAATTGATTTATATGTTGGCGTGTTTACGATTTCATTAATAGCTTTTAGGTTAGCAATTCTTGAGTTTCTAATTGTTGTGTTTTCTTGAATATGTTTTTTAAGTTCTTCAATTAAATTGGTAATTTGTTCAGCGCTTAGATTTTGTTGTGCTTTTGCTACTATATCTCAAATTGCTTGAGTTAGTTTTTCCTCATCTTTGGTTGTTGCGTCTATTGATTTGTCTGCATTTTTTTGTGCAATTCATTCTGTAATGGTCTGAGAAGCACGAGATTGAAGTTCAATGTATTCTTTTGCTTTATTAATAGCACTTGTTGCTTTGTCAAGCAATGTATTTGTATTATTAATGTCATGAGACATATCGTAAAGAGCACTATTAGCAATTGCTTCAAGTCAAGCATTAACTTTAGGTTTATTGTTCTCGCCTTTTACTCCACTAACAGAGTGATATTCAATTCGTTCATTTTTTTGTTTTAATTCATCTAAAACATCCTTGATTACAAGAGATTTTTTGTATGCTGCTTTATATGATTCAATTTTTTTGATTTGCTCTTTGATTTGATCTTTAGCTTTAGTTGTTTCTGCAACTACATCACTTGAACTAGAGATACTTTTATCAATATTAGCATAGAATTTACGAGCTTGTTCAATAAGTGGACTAAGTGCTTGGTCAATAAATGAACGTACTAATGTATTTTTTATAACTGTACTTCTATTAATAATTGCTTGGATTGAACCAACTTCGAGAGCTAAAGCATCATTGAATTCTTTAACTCCTTCAAGCACTTTAATGCCTTTACTAATTTTTTTGATTTCTTCTAATGAAGAAGCTTTAGTATTATCATCTTTAAGTTTGTCAAGAATACCTTTTGTAATGATTGTAAAATTATCATCAACATTGTCAGCTAAATCAGCATCTTTACCAATTGCTTCACGTAATGCATCATCTGCTCTTTGACGTAAAGGGTTAGGTACTTTTTGACCGCGATCACCATCATTTGTTTTTTCTGGTTTAGCAAAAAAGTTGGCAAAATAATCGTTTAACGAGTTGATTTTTGCTTTATTTTCAGTTCGTAGACCTACTTCTTCTTTAATTGCTGTTAGTTTTTCAAGGAATTCATTGTGTTTATGATGAATATTTTCTTTTGTAAAAGGACTTCGAGAAGGTAATTCTAATAGGAGAGCTTTAATTTCTCTAATACCTTTTTGTACATCAGAATTAGGGCTTTTATCAGCTTCTCATTCAGTTAGTTGTTTAAGCGCTGACGACTGCGAATCATTGAAATTTTGCATTTCTTGCATAAGTTCAATCAATTCAATTGCTTTTTGCTCACTAAGGTTTTTATTATTTTCAGCATCAATATATTTTTTGAAGTCATCAATATAATTTTTTGCTGCTTTAAAACTTTCATTTGATTGATTTTCTATTTCAGTATTAACAAATTTTGTATAAACATCATATTGATTTTTTACTCTATCTTTAGTGAAAGCAAATAAAAGGGCAGCATGTTTTTGTTGAATAGTATTAGCAGTTGAGTTAGTTGTATCTTTGAAATCCGCTTCAAGTTCTTTAACTGCTTTATCATAGTTGTCAAATTTGAAGGTTGGATTTTGTTTTTTGATAGCTGCAATTTTTCTATCTAAATCAGTCTTGCCATTAATTGCTTCTTCTTTTGCCTTTTCATAAACACCAAGAGATTTTTCTTTTTCGTCTTTATATTTTTGGATGTTTTCATTTAATTCTTTAATAAAATCATCAAGTTGATCAATAGTATATGTTTGTGGATTTGAGGCTAAAATTTCTAGATATTTTTTCTTATCTGCTTCGATTTCATTTTTAATTTTTTCCAAAACTCTATTAGATGTTTCGGCAGGTGAAAGAATTTTTTCTAATTGGTTATGAAGTATGCTTCGAATTTGGTGTTTTCTATCAGTTTCATTAATAATTGATTTAACTTTTTCTATCTTACTATTAATAATGTCAACACTATCGATTGCACCAGCTGATGCACTAGGTAAGTTTTGTTTAATAACACTAGCAATTTGGTCTTGGTCTAATTTGTTGTTTTCAGCACTTAAATCTGAATCAGCGCCAATTGAGTCTTCTTCTGCAATAGCTATTTTAATTCAGTCTGCAAGTTTATTTTGAGCTTCAACAATTTCTCTAATGCTTTTAATTTCGTTTGGAGAAGTTGAATCTAATTTATCTAGAGCGAATTTTGAAATTTCATCAATTTTTGCATCAAAATCTCTTTTTGATTGTGAAAAACCAGCAGATTGAGGGTATTTTTTGGTTTTAAGTGTATCAACTGAACTTTGAATAACGTCTTTATTAAACGCTAGATCAAGTTGGACTTCTGCTTGTTCTAATTCATTGAAAGTATCACGGATTTTATCGGTTGTAGGGATAGAATCATTTTGAACAATATCACTGTTGATAACGCCAATTTTGTCCATCACTTTTTTAGATTCACTAATTTGTTCATTTACTCTTTTTTGAGCACGACGATCATTTTTATACTTATTAGCTTTTGCGTTATACTCTGCAGTTTTTTCTTCTATTTTTTTGATTTCAGGTATAAGAAGCTCAAGCGCACTAACTTCATCATTATATTGTGATCTAAGTTCTTTATTGGTTAATGCTGCATCAGATTTGTTTTCAATTGATAAAAGACGAGCTCGAAGACTTTTTTCACCTTCGCTTTGTTGCTCTTCAGGTTTATCTTTACCAAATACTTTATCAACTAATGCTTTTACTTGTGCTATTTTTACATTTAAAGAACCATCTTTACGCTTAGTAACGATGTCTTTATTGAGTTGAGCTGCTTGTTCTTTTAAATCTTTGATTTTTTTGAAATCAGAAACATCTTTATTTGCTTCTTCGCTTAATGTTTTTTCAATTTGAGCAAGTTTTTTGAAGTCTTGATCATAAACCTCAACTCCAAAACCTTCAGCTTCTATTTCTTTTTTGATTTCTTTAATTTTTTCAAGACTTTGAGAAGCAGATTGTATATCTTTGACAACTTCTTGGTTAGTTTTAACTACTTCGTTAAGTTTGTTGATTGTTTGAATTTGCTGTTTTGAATTAAGTTCACCAACATTCTCCAAGTCTTTTTGAGATTCTTCACTGAAAAAGTCGTCATTGAGTGATTGAACCAATTTATTAATTTTATCAGTTCGTTCATGTAATGTTTCTTGTGAACGTTGTAGTTTATCTAAATAACCTTGTTGTGCTTTAGTGAATTGTGGAGGAACTTGATTAGTAGGATTGAATGAACGTCGTGCATATTCATGAGCTTCACCAATTTCAATAATTGCTTTATTTTGTGTATATGCAGTCTCAATAATATTAACTAAAGCACGATATTTTTCAATTTGAGTGCTGATTTCATTAGTAATTATAGGATTGAATTTTTTACTTGTAATTACATTTGAAAGTGCATTAGTTTGTGAAACATATTTTTCAATGTTGCTAACATTGATGTAAGTTCTAGATAAGTCGTCTTGACGTTCATTGTCCAATGTTAAAAATTGATCATTGTTGAATTTAACTAACTCTTCAAGACGTTGAGCACTAATTTGTTCAAGTTGAACTAGAATTATTTTTTCAATGGCTCTATAGCGTTCACGCGAATCATGAAGACGTTGCGTTAATGTTTTAACATCATAAACACTTTGAGAGTTAAATCTTAATATTTCTGAAGAAAGCGATGTAGCCAATTGTTTAGCATTGTCAGAAAGATAAATATCTAAAATTTCTTGACTAAAATCATTCAACTTAAGTACCTTTGTTTCAATATCAAGTCGAATTTTATTTAGTTCTGCACGTGTTTCAACTAAAACGTGTGCTGAATTTACATCATTAGCAATTTTGTTTGTTAAATCAGCAAGACCACGCGAATTTCTGATGCTTTGTTTGATTTTTTCTTCGTATGTATTAATTTCAGTGTTATAAACTAGTGGAAGTGGTAATTTTGAAGCGTCTTCAAGTGCTTCAAATGTATCATTAACTTTTGATTCAAGATTTAAAAGTAAGTTAATCTCATTTCTATATTTAGTTACATTATCAAAAATGAAATTTTTGTCAAGATTTTGTGCATTAGCTTCATCAAGTTTGAGAAAGTTTTTTTCTAAACTTAATTGAGTAAATATAGGTTTAAAACGATTAAGTTTGCTTTGTATAGAAGCAACAAAAGCTTTGAAATCATTAATGATTTGGTTATTTTGCTTACCATCAAAATCATCTAAAGATTGATTATATGTTTTTAATTGAGCTCTAACATCATCTAGGTCTCTTACATCTATTGAAGCATCTAGTTTGCTTAGTGTATTAGATAGATAAAAACTACTTAATGAAGTAAATTTGTAAATAGATGGTTGGTGTAAGATTGTGTTTAAATCCTTAGAACTAACAAGTTTATTTACTTTAACATATTCAACAATTTTATTGAATGCATCAAAATTAAACTGTGCTGTTTTAGTGTCAGAAATTTCTTTTGCAATCTCATTTAAATTATTAGTTGCTTCTTCGCTCAATTCTTGATTGTATGATTTCAGTGAATTAATAAATGAATTTGCTACATTTGAAGCATTAGCAACAACCAAAGAATTAAGTTCTTTAGTTATTTTTGCATATGAAGCACGGAATGCATCATATTTAGGTGTTCGAGCATCTTTGATACGTTGTTCAATTGCTTTTTTATTTAAATTAATGTCATTAATACGGTTAAAAGGCGCAAATAACGCATTTTCGATATTGTTTATATTTGTTTGAACACCATAACGTAATGCAGCAGTAGGTAAAAGTTTGTTTAACTCAGCTTTATTATCATCTAAACTATTGTTATGTTGCATTAGATTTTGTTCCATTAGAGAATATTGTTCATCTAATTTAGAATTAAAATCATTTTGATATTGTGCTATTCAGTCGTGTTGTTTTTGCTGGTTTAACTTGGTAAAACCATTAAGTGAGAGACTAAGATTTGTGTTTTCTAGAGAATTAAATTGATTTTTGATATCTACTTCTTGGAGTCTGTCTTGTTGTACTAATAAAATACTTTTAAATATTCTTAAATCGTTGTCGCTAAAACCTTTTGATACTTGTCTTTCTGCTCATGAAAAAACAATACCAACTTGTTCATTAAACAATTCATAAAGTTTTTTATATTTCTCTAAAGGAGTTATTGCTGGATTTGCAAGTAATTGTTCGATGTTTTTAAGTTTATTGGTATATTTGTTTCTTTCTTCTTCATCAGGTAAAAAGGTTTCAATGTGTTTAGCAAAACTTGGATTATATTTTTGGAATAATTCTTGAGCAGAGTTTAAATTACGTTTATTTGTACTTAAAAATAACACACCTAGTGTTGCAGCTACTGCACCTAGCGTTGCTGCAACAGATGTAATACCAATTATTGCTTGTTTAAGTTTTTTAGTATTAGACATTATTTTTTCTCACTTTCTCTTAGTTTTATGTAGATATCAAATTTGTCAAATGCTTTAAATATGTCAGGATCGGTAAGTTCTTTAGTAACTTTTCTAGTTTCAAATCTATTGTCTTTTGGAATAATGTTGTCTTTTGAGTTATGTCCAAGGAATAAGTCATCTAGCATCAAAAGAGGAATAGCTTGTTTTTTTTCTTGTTCACTTTTATTAGCAAGACCTTCAGCGTTTTTCATTACTCCATAACCTGATATCTTATTTATTATTGATTGATTTGGTTTAAGAAGATATCATTTTGTTTCGCTTTGATTTGTATCATAAGCATTTCTGAATGTCGGTTTACCATTTAAATCAGTTTCAATATAGTTAACATAATAAGCAAATAAAAGAGCTGGGTCACCATTATCAGATATTAAAGGTATTGCTATATGGAAAGGAATTAAGGTTTTTACTTTATCACCATCAATTTTAACTTCAGTGTCTTTTTGTAGCCAGAAATTAAGTTTTTTACCATTAAATGTACCTTGTTTTCATTTTTTTCCATCTAATTCTATTCCCTCATCTTTTATTCTTACTTTAAATTTAAGATATGAAGGGGATGCAGAATAATCGATATTGTTATTTTTCGCAATATTATTTTTATTAATATCTTTATATAGTTGTAATCAATTTTTCTTATGATTAAAACCATTAAAACCAGTAGGTATTTCACCTCTTAAAGATTTTGCATATTGATTCTCATCTGTAAATGAAACATCTTCAAAGAAGAATTGTAATGAATTATTGTCAGCAGCAAATTTAGAAGCACGAGAATAAATCTCTGCTAAATTAGCATTGAATGTTTTGGCATTTCATCCACCTTTAGAAGCGTCAAAAAGAATTTGTTCATTTCAAAGTTTTTTGTTTTTCTCTGTATCATTTCCCTCTTTATACAAATCATCTTTTGAAATATGCAATACCGATAAAGTATTAAACGTCATTCAGACGTTTTTTACTTCGACATCAAAGTTTTCTACGTCATTGAAGAAATCCATACCATTTGTTGGTTTTTGATATACAAATTTAAGATTAATTTTTGATTTTTTAATAGATGTATCAGCTTGTAAAAATTGAGGGAATCAAGGTAAAGAAGCATTAGTACGTGTTATATAGACATGAACTTTTGAAGTGACATAAGGTTTTTTGTTAGTATCACCATTTTGAAGAATATTAAATACTTCAAATTTATTAAGTAATTCAGTAGCTTCTGTTATATCAAGCTCAGTTTTACCTGAAGCATTTGACGATTGTTCCAACTTATTAATCTCTTCAAGAACATCCTCATAAAGAGTGGCGGCTTTAGGTTTAATTTCTCTTGCATTAGCTTCGTTATTATCAGTTAAATAGTTAAATAGAAATGCTTGATTACCTTTGTCTTGCATTCATTTTAATAATTCATATGCTGGACGATATGCGTTTTGTAATGCTTTTAGTTTGAGTTCTAATTGTGCATCTTTATTATTAAGAATGTCTTTTGAGTTAACTCATGATGATGATTTTAATGAGTTATAAATAACATTATAACTATTGATTATAGTTTGAAATGCTGTGTTAGATGAATCAGTGTTTTGGAATTGAGTAGATGCAATCAATTTAAGCATATTTTCAATTGTACGATTATCAATGAATTTTTCCATTGTTTTTTGTAAGTTATCATTATCTGAACCTGTTGAACCATAAATCAATTTATCAATGCTAATAAGTGTATCTAAAATTGAATTTGATGTTGAGGCAAAGTCATTTAACTCATTATAAATATCGCTTTGAGTTGGAGTATCAGTATCTATTGTGTAATCAGCATTTGTAAGCTCTTTTTTGTTTAGTTTTGTAGATACATCAGCACCGATTTTCATCTTATTGCTATTAATTTCAGTTACTTTTGTTTGTAAATTGGTTGAAAGATTTTGTGCATTATTATTGTTTTTCTTATCAATAGCATCAATATAACTAAATAAATTAAGTGGTGAACCACTATTATTGCTTTGTAATTGAGTTACAAAATCACTTACTTGATCGTTTAATAAAATAATATTAGTTTTTGCGATATCTTTAAATTCAGCATATTGAGTATGAAGTTGATTATATTTGTTTCTTAAAGCACGTGAATCATCAATATAGGTGTTAATGTCAAATGATTTGTCAGTTAAAGCATCTACGCTTGCTAATGATGCATCATAAGCATCTAATTTGGTTTTATCGATACCAGAAAAAGCTTGAAGTTTTTTAGATTGTTCATCAGTAAGTTTAATATTTTTGTTATCTATACTAATTTGCTCACCTTTTGCTAATTTAACAAAGCTTTCAAGTCTTTGTTTCATTACTTTTAGGCGACGTTTAGCAAACTCAACAATAGCTTGTTTTTGTGCTTGTATTTGTTCTTTTGCTTTAAGCACTTTTTCATGAGCGTCTTTAATTGCATTAATATTAGCAAAATTTAGATCTTTAAGTTTTCTTAATTCTAGATTAGTAAACTCACCTTTTGTTGGTTTTTTGGTTTCATTAAAGTTTTCATTAATGAAAGTATCAATTGAATCAATTTCACTTTGCAATGCAACTACATCTCTTGCGGTGTTTGATTTAAGTTTAACAATAAGTCCAGATGTTGAGTTATTAATTGCTTGTAATACAGCATCACGTTGATTTTTTAAATCAGGTCTTAATGCATTAGCTTCATTATTGAGAAGATCTTTGGCCAACTTAATTTTCTCTTGCAAGTCTTTGTAGAATGCTTGCATTTCAGGACTTTCTTTACTTAGATAATCGCTGTGTGAATCATTAGGTACAAATTGTTCGGCTAAATTAATTACATCAATTAGTTTTTCAGAAGAAGCATAAAGTGATTCAAATGATAATTTACCACCTTGAATAAATTTGTTTTTTATTGTATCAATTTTGTCTTCACTGGCTTTACCTAAACCATTAATTTCTTTAACCAATTCATCAAGTATTTTTTGAAGAATTTTGCGCGCATCACCTGTGATGGTTTGTGAATTATTTAATTTTGTAGTTTTTTCGGCGTGTTGAACTAAAAGTCCTACTTTTGCAATAGAAGTAGCTAAATCTGTAACTTTATTTATTATGGTGCTTGCATTTTTCTCATTGTAGAAAAAATTATCAGCAGTTGTGGCTGCGTTTGTTTTTTCAATTGAATCAATTGTGCTTTGGATGTTAGATAATGTATCATTAAGATTTTGAGTTCTATTTTGTAATTTTTCTGTGTCTGTTTTAACAGTTTTAGCTTCTGCAATTTTTTCAGTTAGTTTAACATATTCATCAAAAAGACCTGAAACTACACCTATTTCTGCACTTATTTCATCAATTTTGTCAAGGTCATTATTTGAAGCAAATTTAGACACAGCATCTATTTTTTCTTTAAAGTATGTGTTTTTGTCTTTGATTAGTTCATCATATATTGCTTTAACAGCTTGTTTAGCTTGAAGCTTAGTAGTTTGAGTAGTGTATTCATTATTAATGGTTTCAAAAGCTTCTTTACGTTTATCGTGTAGTGCATGAGCTGCTTTAGATAAAGTACTTGCTTGAGTAATTAATGCATTAAGTTTTGAACTTAATTCATTTCCATCAAATTGGCTAGGAAGTGTTGGTACAGTATCTAATGTTGATTGAGCCAATATTTTTTGATCTAATTCATAACCAAATTTTTGATTATCAAACATAAAACTACCAAGATCATAGCCTTTAAGAATTTCTTTATGTTTGTCAATTAGTTTAACACCAAGAGTTACAACTTGTGAAAGGAGTTTGATTTGTAAAATATCACCATTTATATTTGGTTGAGCAACAAATTCAATAAGTTTATTATCAAAGTTTTCAAATTGAGTTTTTTTGCTTGCTGATTCATCATTTTGAGCTGTACCCGGTTTGTATTGTAGTGTTTTTAGTGCTTCAGTGAGTGTAGTCATTGAAATATTAAGCGATTTTATTTCATCAATACGTGCAATGATTTGATTAATTTTTTCTTTGTGATCTTCGTATTTGTTAAATTCAGTGTATGAGTTTTGAGAAGCGGTTATTTGTGCATTTAACTCGTTTTTTAATGTTTCAAGCACAGATTTAATAGGACCCTCAGTTACAGCTTTTGAAGCAGCAACATCAGCCTTTTTAATTTCTTTAGAGTATTCAATTATGTTAGTAATGTTGTTTTTAATAGTTTGAAGTTTACGCTCAACTTCATTAACTTTTGCTTTAGCAACATTTGAATCATTAGTATCTTTTGGTACTATTTTTTCAATTTCATCTTCATAATGTTTAATTAGATTATCAATGTGCTCTTTAGATTTAGCATCAACTTCATCACCACCGATATTGAATGAAGAATTAAATTGTTCTTTAATATTTTTAGCTGATTTTTTGCTATTTTCTTTAACTTCACTAAATGAAAGTGAGTTATTAAATTTTTCACTAATTTCATCAAGTTTGCTTTGAATATTGGTTGAGGTTGGATTAACTGAATTAGGTGTAACATTATCAGCAACTGGTGAAGATTCTTTAAGGATATTAACTAAAACATCTTTCGTTTCTTGGTTTGTCTCTGGTTTTTTAGCCTTATCAATGATTTCTTCTTGTTTAGAAAGTAAACTATCAATTGCTTGAAGCTTATCAGTTTGGCGGATAACTTCAGAGTTTTGACTAGCTTTAGTTTTTGAATTAACATCTTCACTAATTGAATCAATTAAAGTCTTGATTTTGTCAAAAGGACTTTGACCATCTGAACCTTGAATAGCAAACGTTGAATCATTTGCAATCTTATTGCTAATTTGTTTATGTTTTTCTTCAAGTTTTGCTTTTTTATCGTTAAAAGCATCTTTATTATGAGTTAAAGTAAGAGTTTTTTGTAATTCTTCAATTTGTTCAACAGTAAGTTTATCAAATGCTGAGGATTGAGCTCCATTTTTTGTAGTTGAAGCTAATGCATCATAATGTAATTTTAATTTTTGCAAATGAGAACCATTAGTAGCATCGTCTTCTTTAAAAGTACTAAATTTTTGAGATTTTTGAATCTCAAGAAGCTTGTTAATTTCTGTTTCAAAATTGGTTTTTACTTCATTAAATTTGTTGACGATAGTTTGTTTTTGGTCATGAAAACGAGTATATGCAATTTCAAGAGCATTTTTTGCACGTTTAAGATCGGCTTCAGTTGAATTTTCATCATTAAGGATTTTTGTATTTGCATCAATAACTTCTTGAATTTGTATATCTACTTGAGCTAGAATAGTACGTGGTGCGTGATCGTTGTTGTCTTGTTTAAATTGATTTTGTTTAAGTTCAATAAGTTTATTTAGTGCAGCTTTTGCTTGTTTTGATGATTCAATGTTATTAATAATTTTGCTAAGATTTTCAATTTTTTTGTTAATTTCAGGAGTATCATCACTACCAGTATATCTATTAACTCTTAACACTTCAATGATATTTTTGTATAACTCTGGGTTGGTTTTTTGATCAACTTCTGAAAGTTTGATTGCAACTTCTTTGATTTTGGCAAAAAGATTCTGATGTTTGTTAAAATCAGAAATTACTCTCTCCATTTTTCTACGAATTACATTCTGTTTGGTACGAACAGTGTCCATTAAACGATTTAGGTTTTTTTCTTGAACACTTATATTATTGGCATTTTGTTGTAAAGATGATCTATCAAGGAGATTCAATCGTGTTTTTCATAAAGTATCTAATGTAACATTTGTTGTTTGAATTTGTTTTTTCGCTTCTTCAATTTCTTCTTTTAAAGAATTGATTTTTTTGCCACCAATGAGCTGTTCTGTTTCAATTTCTTTGTATACATCTTCTTTAATTTTGATTAATAATTCATAATCAGAGTTCAACAAATTAAACGGATCTTCAGTAATTTTATGAGAGTTTCGAAGCACTCCATCAGTTATTTTTCAAATACCAAACAGAATGAACCTCTTAGTTAGAATTCAACTAAGGAATACAATTTTGTTATGGAAAATCAGAGATATGCAGCAAAAAATGATTTAATTTTCAGACAAATTACAAGGCATAGCGA